>CALQLA020000027.1 GCA_943331295.2 Bordetella parapertussis
ACCCTGGACGAGCAGCTTGCCGCTGCGCCCCGGGACCGTGCCCGGCAGGGCTTCGCAGCGCGGCAGTGCGAGCGGCTGCACCGAATCGTACAACGCGCGCGTCGGCGTGAGCTCCCAGCCTTGCGCCTTCCAGCCGGCCAGCAGCTGCTCGAAGACCGGCGCGAGGCGCCGGCCTTCCAGCTCGGCGTGCAGCGTGTAGACATGGCCCGCCGGCGAGGGCGCAGCCGTCTGCTCGAGCAGGTGCGCGGCCACGTTGTCCTCGGTGATGCCGTCGCGGCCGATCAGCTCGTCCAGCGTCGGCAGCGTCGTGGGGAACTGCGGGCAGCGGATCAGCTCGGCGTTCCAAACCGGCAGGTGCGGGTGGGTGCCGCGGCCGTCGGAGGCGTAGTCGAAGCCCAGCCGCTGCGTCAGGCGCATCGCGTGGACGTTCATCTGCCATCCGGCGGCGCCGTGCGTCTTCGGGTCGGTCTTGAAGATGTCGGCGAAGCGCTCGCAGGCCTGCCGCATCTCGGTCGCCGTCCACGCGGCATCGGCGTTGCCGACGCCATCCTGCCAGCGGATGTGGTCCCAGGTGTGGATGCCGATCTCGAAGCCCTCGTCGCGCACGCGGCGCATCACGTCGGCGGCGCGGCGGCCGATGTCGGGGCCGGGCAGCACCGTGCCGTAGAGGAGCGTGCGCACTCCGTAGTGCTTCACCACCGACGTCCGCTGCACCTTCTGCACGAACCCGGGGCGAAAGACGCGCTTGATCGCGCGGCCGGTGTGGTCGGGGCCGAGGCTCCACAGGAACGTCGCGCCGGCGCCGTGCTTCTGCAGGATGTCGACGAGCGTGGGCACGCCTTCGCGGGTGCCGCGCAGGGTGTCGACGTCGATCTTGAGGGCGAGGCGCATCGGGGCGGCCGGGCGGGCGTCGGACGCCGCGTCAGTCGACCAGGTGCCGGGCTTCGGCGACCTGTCCGCGGTAGGCCTCGAAGATCCGCCGCAGCGCGTCGTCCATCGTCACCACCGGCGCCCAGCTGAGGTCGGCCATCGTGTTGTCGATCTTCGGCACCCGGTTCTGGACGTCCTGGTAGCCGGCGCCGTAATACTCGGCCGACGTGGTTTCGACGATCTGCACCCGCGCCGCCGTCTCCCGGTACTCGGGAAACACGAGCGCCAGCTCCAGCATCATCGTCGCGAGCTCGCGCACCGAGAAGTTGTTCCTCGGGTTGCCGATGTTGTAGATCTTGCCGGAGGCGACGTTGCCTTCGTTGGCGATGATCTTGATCAGCGCGTCGATGCCGTCGTCGATGTAGGTGAAGGCGCGCTTCTGCGTCCCGCCGTCGACCAGCTTGATCGGCTCGCCGCGGACGATGTGGCCGAGGAACTGGGTGATCACCCGCGAGCTGCCTTCCTTCGCGGTGTTGATCGAGTCGAGCCCGGCGCCGATCCAGTTGAACGGCCGGAACAACGTGTACTGGAGGCCTTCCTGCATCGCATAGGCGTGGATCACGCGGTCCATCAGCTGCTTCGCGCACGAGTAGATCCAGCGCGGCTTGTTGATCGGCCCCAGCACCAGGTTCGAGGCCTCGGAATCGAACTCGGCGTCGTCGCACATGCCGTAGACCTCGGAGGTCGACGGGAACACGATCCGCTTGCCGTAGCGCACGCACGACCGGACGATCGGCAGGTTGGCCTCGAAGTCGAGCTCGAACACGCGCAGCGGCTCGCGCACGTAGGTGGCCGGCGTGGCGATGGCGACGAGCGGCAGCACGACGTCGCACTTCTTGACGTGGTACTCGATCCACTCGCGGTTGATCGTGATGTCGCCTTCGAAGAAGTGGAACCGCGGCTCGGCCAGCAGGTCCGCGATGCGGTCGGCCTGCATGTCCATCCCGTAGATGTCCCAGTCGGTGTCGGCGATGATCCGCTTGGACAGGTGGTGGCCGATGAAGCCGTTGACGCCGAGGATCAGGATTTTTTTCATGGGAAGCGGGAAGGGGTTCGACCCGCGCTTGGCCGACGGCCGCGACCACCGCGGTGCTCGTGGTCGTCCGGGGTGGCTGGCGAAGGGGCGCCGGGAACCCGTATTGTAGAGCGTAGCGGCGTCGCGGCGCAGCGCAATCGTGCCGGGGCGGCGCGACCGCCGGTCGGACGCGCCCGGCGGCCGGCGTCCGCGGCCCCGCTTACCGGCCGATCGCGCCCAGCGGCGCCGGGGCGGGCCCAAGCCGCGCGACGAGTGCCGCGGCCGATGCCTCGCGGCCGTCGAGTTCGAGCGCCAGCACGGAGAGCGTGCCGCCGCCGCCGCACTGGGCGGTGATGACGCCGTCGCGGACGGCGATCGCCGGCATCAGCGTCGGCGGCGTCGCGGCATCCTGCACCCGCGTGCGCAGGATTCGTGCGGGAATGCCGCCGACGACGGTGAAGGCGCCGGGGTAGGGCGGTGCCACGGCGCGAACCAGGTTGTGGATCGTGGCGGCGTCCGCCTGCCAGTCGATCGTCCCGTCCTCGGGCCGGCGCCCGCCGAAGTATGAGCCCGAGCCCGGCACCTGCGGCCGGGCGGGCGCGGTGCCGGCGATCAGGGCCGGCAGCACGCCGTCGAGAGCGATCTCCGCGGCGACGGTCACCTTGGCGAACACCTCGCGGGCGGTGTCGTCGGGCAGGATCGGCACCGCCGACCGGGCGACGATGGCGCCGGCGTCGGGCTTCACGGTCATCGCATGCAGCGTGGCGCCGGTCTCGCGCTCGCCGTGCAGCACGGCCCAGTTGACCGGGGCGCGGCCGCGGTACTTCGGCAGCAGCGAGCCGTGCATGTTGTACGCGCCGCGCGCCGGCAGCGCGAGGAGTTGCGCGGGGAGCATCCGGCGGTAGTAGAACGAGAACAGGAAGTCCGGCCGCAGGAGGGCGATCCGGGTGGCGAGTTCCGGCGCCGCCGGGTCGTCCGGCATCGTCACCGGTATCCCGTACTCCGCGGCGGTCGCGGCGACCGATTCGAACCAGATCGTCTCGTCGGCGCTGTCGGGGTGGGTGGCCACCAGCGCGACGTCGACCCCGTGGGCCAGCAGCACCTTGAGGCAGCGGACGCCGACCTCGTGGTATGCGAAGACGACGGCGCGGGTCACGGCGTGGCGGCCGGGGGCGCCGGCCGCTCGCGGTCGTCCGCTTCCAGCACCGCGCCCACCGAGAAGCGCGGCCGGGCGCGCACCTGCAGGTAGATCCGCCCGACGTACTCGCCGATCAGCCCCAGCCCGAACAGCACGACGCCGATCAGGAAGAACGTCAGGATGTCGCGGTCCCACAGCACGTTGAACGCGCCGCGCCACTCGGCGAAGAACAGCCGGTAGCCGATGACGCCGAGGTAGGTGGCGAGCGACACCGCCGAGACCAGCATGCCGAACATCGAGAAGAGCTGCAGCGGGACCAGCGAGAAGCCGGTGATGAGGTCGAAGTTGAGCCGGATCAGCTTGTACAGCGAGTACTTCGACTCGCCGGCGGCGCGTTCCTCGTGCCCGACGACGACCTCGGTGGGCCGCAGCGCGAACGTGTAGGCGAGCGCGGGGATGAAGGTGCTCACTTCGTGGCTTGCGGCTACCGCGGCGACGATGTCGCGGCTGTAGGCGCGCATCATGCAGCCCTGGTCCGTCATCCGGATGTGGGTGAGCCGCTCGCGCAGGCGGTTCATCGCGCGCGACGCCGCGCGGCGCCACCACGAGTCCTCGCGCTGCGCCCGCACGCCGCCGACGTAATCGTGGCCGGCATCCATCGGCGCCAGCAGCTTGCCGATCTCCTCCGGCGGGTTCTGCAGGTCGGCGTCGAGCGTCACCACGCGCTCGCCGCGGCAGCGCTCGAAGCCGGCGATGATCGCCATGTGCTGGCCGTAGTTGGCGCTGAACAGCACGACGCGCGTCACGTCGGGCCGGCGCTGGAACTGCTCGCGCAGCAGCGCGGCGGAGCGGTCGCGGCTGCCGTCGTTGACGAAGATGACCTCGTAGGCGACGCCGAGCGCGTCGAGCGCCGGGTAGAGGCGCGCGAACAGCGCGGGGAGCCCGTCCTCCTCGTTGAAGACGGGGACCACCACCGAGACCAGCGGCGCGGCGCTCATCGCCGGGGCGCACCCGGGCGCGCGGCCGCGATCACGTCGGCCGCCGCGGCGCACACGCGGTCGACGTCGTCGATCGTCATCGCGGCGTGCAGCGGCAGCGTCACGGTTTCGCGCGCGATGCGCTCGGTGACCGGGAACGCGCCCTCGGCGTAGCCGAAGCTCCGGCCGAGCGTCGACAGGTGCAGCGCCTCGTACGACACGCCGGTGCCGATGCCGCGCGCCTCGAGCGCATCGCGGAATTCCTTGCGCCTGCAGGCCATCAGGTCGAGCGGCAGCAGCACGCTCCACATGTTCCACGACTGGCCGTCGCCGGGCTGCGGCCGCGGCGGCAGCACGCATCCGAGCCTGGCGTCGAAGCGCTCGAAGTAGCGGTTGACGAGCAGGCGCCGCCGGGCGAGGAACTCCGGCAGCCGAGCCATCTGCGCCGCGCCGATCCGCGCGTTGACGTCGGGCAGGTTGAACTTGCCGCCGGGGAACGCGACGTCGCGCGTCCGGTCGGGCAGGTAGGTGATGCCGTGGAAGCGCAGCGGGTCGACGCGCGCGGCTTCCGCGGCGTCGTTGACGACGAGCGCCCCACCCTCGATCGACGTGATGTTCTTGTTGGGATGGAAGCTGAAGGTGACCAGATCGCCGAACGCCCCGATGTTCCTGCCGCGCCACTGCGAGCCCAGCACCAGCGCGGCATCCTCGATCACCCGCAGGCCGCGGCGGCGGGCCAGCGCGTGGAGCGCGTCCATGTCGACGAGCGCGCCGGGCCAGTGCGTGGGGATGACCGCCCGGGTGCGCGGCGTGATGGCGGCCTCGACCGCGGCGAGGTCGATGCTGCGGGTGACGAGGTCGCAGTCGACGAAGACCGGCCGCGCACCGACCTTGGCGATCATGTTGAGGACCGTATAGAAGCTCTGCGCCGCCGTGATCACCTCGTCGCCGGGGCCGATGCCGCAGAGCTGCAGCGCGACCTCGACGGCGGCGGTGGCCGACGTCACCACGCGCACCGGCCGCGCCTCGCAGTGCGCCGACAGCGCGGCCTCGAAGGTCTTGACCCACGGGCCGCTCGTCAGCTGGCCGGAGCGAAGCACCTCGGTCACGCCGGCGTAGGTGGCCTCGTCGAGGACGGGGCCGGCGAATTTCAGGTAGGGCGTGGTCATGGCAGGGGGCGCTTCAGCTTCGCGCGACGAGCCAGACGCCGGCGATGATGAAGCCGATGCCGAGCCAGCGCTGCAGGTTGACGGTTTCGCCCAGCAGGTAATGGGCGGCGATGGCGTTGACCACGTAGCCCAGCGACAGCAGCGGGTACGCGACCGACACGGGAACGCGCGACAGGCCGAGGATCCAGACGAACAGGCTGAAGACGTAGCAGCCGGCGCCCAGGATGAAGTAGCCCTGCGTGGCCATCCGCCACACCGTGTCGAGCCAGGTGTCGCGGTCGAGCGTGAGGACGCCCAGCACGTTGGTGCCGGCCTTGAGCAGCAGCTGCGCCACCGCGTTGAGCAGCACGCCGGACAGCAGCAGCGCGAACGCGGCGAGGGTCATCGGCGGCTCACCACGACGCGGCGCGGGTCGCCGGCGAGGAGGCGCATCGGCACGCCGAGCCCGCGCAGGCGCTCGTAGTCGGCCAGCGGCATCATCGCGTAGGCCTGCGGCAGGCCCCGCCAGGCGTCGAGCCACGGCGGCTCGGCGGCGAAGGCGCGGTCGGGCTCGGCGTCCTGGCCGAGGGCGAACTCGTCGCGGTACTGGACGAAGGTGGTCGTGCGGCCGAGGTAGAAGGGCGCGGTCTGGTCATACATGTGCAGATGATAGAACGGCGCGGCCTTGTCGAACGGCCCGTTTGCGGCCTCCGCCGCGCGCAGGATATCGCGGCTCGACCGCGTCGTGCGGAATTCGTCGTAGCCGACGATCCCGAGCTGGGTCGCGCCGAGCGTCGACAGCGACAGCGCCAGGACCGCCATGGTGCGGGCCCGGGCGCCGCCGCGGTAGAGGGCTGCCAGCGCCGCGGCGCACCCGGCCACGGCGACGGCAAGCGCCGCCACCAGCCACGGCCCGAGCGCCAGCGCCGGCAGGCGCGACACCTCGTCGCCCACGTAGCGGCGGACGAGCGGTTCGTAGCCGAAGGTGATCGCCAGCAGCGCGGCGGCGGCGACGAAGGTCATCGGCGCGACGATCCGGGCGAGCGTCCGCGCCGGGATGTCGTGCAGCAGCCACGCCGCGACGAGGCACAGCACCGGGAACATCGGCAGGATGTAGGACGCTAGCTTCGAGCCCGACGCGCTGAAGAACAGGAACACGAACGCCGACCAGGCGAGCGCGAACCGCTGCCACGAGAAGCCGTTCGCGGCGGGTGGCGCGTTGCGCCAGCTCCGGATCGCGCCCCAGGCGAGAAGCGGGAGCCAGGGCAGCATGCCGGCGATGAAGATCGGCACGAAATACCACCACGGCTCGCCCCGGTTGTGGGTCGACGTGAGGTAGCGCTGCACGTGCTCGTGGATGAAGAAGAACTGGAAGAACTCGCCGTTGGCGCGCGAAACGGCGACGAACCAGGGCGCGGTCAGCAGCAGGTAGAGCGCGGCGCCCGAAAGCAGGTGCAGCCGTCGCCAGACCCGGAAATCGCGGGTGGCGAGCGTGTAGAGCACCAGCGACGCGCCTGGGATCACCACGCCGATCAGCCCCTTGGACAGCGTCGCGCCGGCCATCGCCGCCCATGCGACCCACATCCAGCGCCGCTCTCCGGCCGGCGTCGCGCCGGGCTGCTGCGCGATCGCGAACGCGCCGAACGCGACGGCGAGCAGCGCGGAGAGCGCGCCGTCCAGCGTGAGGAGATGCGCGTTGACGATGTACCCGACGCTGCCGGCCGTCACCGCGGCCGCGTACACGCCGAGCGTCGGCCCGCCGAGGCGGCGGCCGGCGTAGCCCAGGAACAGCGCGGCGCCGAACGTGGACAGCGCGGTCCACAGCCGGGCGGTCCATTCCGCGATCCCGAACGCCTCGTAGGCGACGGCAGTCATCCAGTATTGGAGCGGCGGCTTCTCGAAATACTTGAGGCCGTTCAGGCGCGGCGTCAGCCAGTTGCCCGTCACGACCATCTCGCGCGGGATTTCGGCGTAGCGGCCTTCGTCGGGATGGATCAGCGTCCGCGAGCCGATGCCCGCGAACCAGACCAGCGCGAACACGAGGATCAGGGCAACGAGCGCGCGGCGCGGCAGCGGGGCGTCCGGTGGCATCGGGAAGGGAGGTCGGGTCTCGTTGGCGGGTGCGGCACTGCTTCTTCGCGGCAGGGCGTCGACGGAAACGCGCGGGCGCGATCCACCGGCCCATGATTCTACCTTGCAGCTGCCGGCGGGCCCGCGCGGCGCCCGCGGCGTGCCCTCCGGCTGCCGGCTCCGGTCACCCGGCATCGCACACCCCGTTCGCGCCGCAGCATCTCGTGGCGGGGCCGCCGGCGATGCATCGCGGCCGCCGCCATTTTGCGCCGTGCGCCACGAGCACCGCCGCTTGCCGGCAGGGGGCCGTTTCGCTACGATGCAGCAATGCCCCGCCCGCCGTCGCCGCGCCATTGCCGTTGCCGCGGGTCGACCGCGCCGCGGCGCCCGCCTGCCGGGCGCTGACCGGGCGCCACCGACCCCGAGCCGCCGCTGGCGGCTTTTTTTTCGAAGTCCTCCGGATTCCCCGATGCCGAACCCGCTGCAACTCTACGACAACTTCACGCGCACGCTGCGCCCGTTCGAGCCGCTCGCGCCGGGCAACGACGTCGGCCTCTACACCTGCGGGCCCACCGTCTACGACTACCAGCACATCGGCAACTTTCGCACCTTCCTGTTCGAGGACATCCTGAAGCGGGTGCTCGAATGGAACGGCTACCGCGTCCGGCACGTGATGAACATCACCGACGTCGGCCACCTCACCTCCGACGCCGACACCGGCGAGGACAAGATGGAGAAGGGGTCGCGCCGGACCGGCAAGACCGCCTGGGAAATCGCGCGGATGTACACCGACGCGTTCGAGGCCGACGTGGGGGCGCTCAACCTGGAGCCGCCGACGGTGCTCTGCCGGGCAACCGACCACATACGCGAGCAGATCGAATTCATCGCCGAGATCGAGAAGAACGGGTTCGCGTACACGACGTCGGACGGCGTCTACTTCGACACCGGCAGGCAACCCGGCTACGGCCACCTCGCCCGGCTCGACATCAAGGGCCTGGAGGGCGGCCGGCGCGTCGACCTCGGGGAGAAGAAGAGCCTCACCGACTTCGCGCTGTGGAAATTCTCGGCGCCGGGCGAGACGCGGCAGATGGAGTGGGACAGCCCGTGGGGCAAGGGCTTCCCCGGATGGCACATCGAGTGCTCGGCGATGGCGCAGAAGTACCTCGGCGACTATTTCGACATTCACTGCGGCGGCGAGGATCACATCCCCGTCCACCATACCAACGAGATCGCGCAGACCGAGGCCCGCTGCGGCACGCGGCTCGCGAACTTCTGGATGCACGGCTACTTCCTGCTGTCCAACGACGCCAAGATGGCGAAGTCGGCCGGCGAGTTCCTGCGCCTCAAGGCGCTTACCGACCGCGGCTACGACCCGCTCGCGTACCGCTACCTCTGCCTGACCGCGCACTACCGCGGCCAGATGAACTTCACCTGGGATGCGCTCGACGCCGCCACCACCGCGCTCGACCGGATGCGCAACGGCATCCACGCGCTCGCCGGCGCTCCGGCGGCGGCGCCCGATGCCGGCGCGATCGGCCGCTTCACGGCCGAGATCGACGACGACCTCAACGTGCCGCGCGCGCTGGCGCTCGCCTGGGAAGTGCTGCGCGGCGACCTGCCGGCGGGCGTGAAGCGGGCGACGCTGCTCGCGTTCGACCGCGTGTTCGGGCTGGCGCTCGCTGCCTGGGAGCCGAAGCAGGAAACGATTCCCGCCGACGTCGCCGCGCTGGCGGCCGAGCGCGCGGCGGCGCGCGCGGCGAAGAACTGGGCCGAGGCCGACCGCCTGCGCGGCCTGCTGCAGGCGGCGGGGTGGGAAATGGAAGACAGCGCGGGCGGTTACGCGCTGAAGCGGCGCTGATGCCGGCCCGACACGGACGATCCCGATGAAGCTCGCCACCCTGAAGGACGGCAGCCGCGACGGCCGCCTGGTCGTCGTCTCGCGCGACCTCGCCCGCTGCGTCGAGGTGCCAGAGATCGCGCGCACGCTGCAGCACGCGCTCGACGAGTGGCCGGCCGTGGCCCCCGCGCTCGACACGCTCGCCGCGGCGCTCAATGCCGGCCAGTTGTCCGGTGCGGTGCCGTTCGCGCCGCGGGCGGCGATGGCGCCGCTGCCGCGCGCCTACCAGTGGGCCGACGGCTCCGCGTACGTCAACCACGTCGAGCTGGTCCGCCGCGCGCGCGGCGCGACGATGCCGCCCGAGTTCTGGACCGATCCGCTGATGTACCAGGGCGGGTCGGACAGCCTCCTCGGGCCCTGCGACGACGTGATCGCCGGCGACGAGGCCTGGGGCATCGACTTCGAGGGCGAGGTCGCGGTGATCACCGGCGACGTGCCGATGGGCGTGGCCGCGGCCGACGCGCTCGCGCATGTCCGGCTGCTGATGCTGGTCAACGACGTCAGCCTGCGCAACCTGATCCCGGCGGAGCTCGGCAAGGGCTTCGGCTTCGTCCAGTCGAAGCCGGCGACGGCGTTTTCGCCGGTCGCGGTGACGCCCGACGAGCTCGGCCCGGCCTGGCGCGACGGCAGGGTGCACCTGCCGCTGCTGCTGCACTTGAACGGCGCGCTGTTCGGCCGGCCCGACGCCGGCGTCGACATGACGTTCGGCTTCCCGGAGCTGATCGCGCACCTCGCCAAGACCCGCGACATCGAGGCCGGCAGCATCGTCGGGTCCGGCACCGTGTCGAACAAGGAGGCGGGCCAACCCGGCCGGCCGGCGGCGGCCGGCGGCGCGGGCTATGCGTGCATCGCCGAGCAGCGGACGATCGAGACGATCCTCACCGGCAAGCCTGCGACGCCGTTCATGCGCTTCGGCGACCGCGTGCGGATCGAGATGCTGGATGCCGCGGGCCGCTCGGTCTTCGGCGCCATCGACCAGGTGGTGCGTCCGCGCCCCGTGTAGCCTGGGTTGAGCGTCAGCGAAACCCGGGCTGCGAGATCTCGTCAGGCGCGCGTCGCGCGCGCTTGCTCCCACAGCACGTCGCCCTGGCCGGCGTCCCGGTTCAACCACCTTGCCAGAACGAACAGCAGGTCGGAGAGCCGGTTGAGGTAGCGCCGCGCGGCGTCGTTGACGGGCGCGTCGGCGGCGAGGTGCACGACGGCGCGCTCGGCACGGCGGCAGGCGGTGCGGCCGACGTGGGCGAGCGCCGCGCTGCGGATGCCGCCCGGCAGGATGAATTCCTTGAGCGGCCGCAGGTCGGCGTTGAAGCGATCGACCTCGGCCTCGAGCCGCTCGACGTGCGCCTCGCCGACCGCCGTGTAGCCGGGCACCGCGAGCTCGCCGCCCAGGTCGAAGAGATCGTGCTGGATGCTGGTGAGGCACTCGCGGACGACCGCCGGCAGCGTCTCCGCGAGCAGCACGCCGAGCTGGGAGTTGAGTTCGTCGACGTCGCCGATCGCCGCGATGCGCGCGGAATCCTTGGCGATGCGGGTGCCGTCGCCGAGGCCCGTGGTGCCGGCGTCGCCGGTCCGGGTGACGATGCGGGAAAGTCGATGGCCCATGGTGGGTGAGGTCCGTTCGGGTTCGGGGCAGGATACGAGGCGGGGCGGCGCGCCGCAAGACATGCGGGCCGCGGCGGGTATCATAACCGGGGTTGCGGCAGCGCGCCGCGACGCGAAACCACGGACCCCCGAGCATGCCCACCCCGACCGACACCGGAACCAACCCGTACGCGATCGGCCTCGACCGCAACGCCGCGAACTACACGCCGCTCACGCCGGTGTCGCTGATCGCGCGCACGGCCTACGCCTTTCCCGACCAGCTCGCCGTCGTCCACGGGGAGCGCCGCTACACGTGGGCCGAGACCTACGCGCGATCGCGCCGCCTCGCGTCGGCGCTCGTCAAGGCGGGCGTGCGCACCGGCGACACCGTCGCGGTGGTGGCCGCCAACACGCCCGAGATGGTCGAGGTGCATTTCGGCGTGCCGATGACCGGCGGCGTGCTCAACACGCTCAACACGCGCCTCGACGCGCAGGCGATCGCGTTCATGCTGGAGCACGGCGGCGCGCGCGTGCTGGTCACCGACACGGAGTTCTCGCCGGTCGTGGGCGACGCGCTGGAGCGGCTGGCGGTGAAGCCGCTCGTCATCGACATCGACGACCCGCAGGGACCAGGGGGGCGGCGGCTGGGAACGATCGACTACGAGGCCTTCATCGCGGCCGGCGACCCGGCGTTCGCGTGGGCGCACCCGGCCGACGAATGGGATGCGATCGCGCTCAACTACACGTCGGGCACCACCGGCAACCCGAAGGGCGTCGTCTACCACCATCGCGGCGCCTACCTCAACGCGCTGTCGAACATCATCGACTGGGGGATGCCGCGGCACGCGGTGTACCTGTGGACGCTGCCGATTTTCCACTGTAACGGCTGGTGCTTCCCGTGGACGATGGCGGCGATCGCCGGCGTCAACGTGTGCCTGCGCAAGGTCGACCCGGCGCTGATCTTCGACGCCATCGCGCACCACCGCGTCACGCACTACTGCGGCGCCCCGATCGTCCACCTCGCGCTGATCAACGCGCCCGACGCGATGCGGTCCGGGATCGGCCATCGCGTGTCGTGCCTCGTCGCGGGCGCGGCGCCGCCGGCCGCGGTGATCGCGGGCATGGAGCGGATCGGCTTCGACATCACCCACGTCTACGGCCTCACCGAGACCTACGGCCCGGCGGCGGTCTGCGCCAAGCACACGGCGTGGAACGAGCTCGACATCGGCGCGCGCACCGAGCGCAACGGCCGGCAGGGCGTCCGCTACACGGTCGAGGAGGGCATGACGGTGCTCGACCCGGAGACGATGGCGCCGGTGCCCTGGGACGGCCAGACGATGGGCGAGATCATGTTCCGCGGCAACATCACGATGAAGGGCTACCTGAAGAACCCGGCGGCCACTGCCGAGGCGTTCGCCGGCGGCTGGTTCCACTCCGGCGACCTCGCGGTGATGCAGCCCGACGGCTACGTCAAGATCCGTGACCGATCGAAGGACGTGATCATCTCCGGCGGCGAGAACATCAGTTCGCTCGAGGTCGAGGACGTGCTGTACGGCCACCCGGCGGTGCTGGCCGTGGCCGTGGTGGCGCAGCCGGACGAGAAGTGGGGCGAGACGCCGTGCGCGTTCGTCGAGGTGAAGGCAGGCGCCGTCGTCACCGAGGCGGAGCTGATCGAGCACTGCCGGCGCGCGATGGCGCGGTTCAAGGCGCCGAAGAAGATCATCTTCGGCGAGCTGCCGAAGACTTCGACCGGCAAGATCCAGAAGTTCGTGCTGCGCGCGCGGGCGAAGTCGGCCGGCGCGATCGAGTAACGGCTGCGCCGGCCCGCGCCGGCGCCAGGAGGACGACGATGAGTGCCACCCTTCCCGCGACCGCCAGCGCCGCTGCCGATGCCAGTGCGTCGCTCGTCCGGCGCGACGATGCCGGCGGCATCGCCACGCTCACGCTCAACCGCCCCGCGCAGTTCAACGCGATCAACGGCGCGATGCTGGATGCCCTGCAGGCGGCGCTCGACGGAATCGCCGCCGATGGCGCCGTCCGCGTCGTGGTGATCGCCGGCGCCGGCCGCGTGTTCTGCCCGGGCCACGACCTGAAGGAGATGCTGGCGGACTCGACCGAGGCCGGCATCTCGGGCCTGTTCCGACGCTGCTGCGACGTGATGCTGGCGATCCGCCGCCTTCCGCAACCGGTGATCGCGCGGGTGCACGGGATCGCGACGGCGGCCGGCTGCCAGCTGGTCGCGGCGTGCGACCTGGCCGTCGCGGCCGACGATGCGCGCTTCGCGACGTCGGGCGTCAACTTCGGGCTGTTCTGCGCGACACCGGCCGTGCCGCTGTCGCGCAACATCGCGCCCAAGCGGGCGTTCGAGATGCTGCTCACCGGAACGTTCATCGACGCCCCGACCGCGCTCGCCTGGGGGCTCGTCAACCGCGTGGTTCCGGTCGAGGCGCTCGACGCGGAAACGATCGCGCTCGCGCAGTCCATGATGGACAAGCCGCCGGCCGTGGTCGCCCTCGGCAAGAGGTTCTTCTACGAGCAGCTCGAACGGACGCTGCAGGACGCCTACGCGGCCGGCACCGGCGTCATCACCGCCAACATGCTGGGCGCCGAGGCGCAGGAGGGCATCGCCGCCTTCGTCGAGAAGCGCAAGCCGCGGTGGCAGGGCTAGTGGCCCCCCGAAGCGGGCTTCGCCCGCCTCCCCCCGAGGGGGCACGCAGCGCCCTTCGGGCGGCCGGGCGGGCGCTGCGGACGAACTCCGATTGGGGGACGAGGTGACTCCGGACGCTGTTCCGCACGTCGCCTCGCTGCTCGCCGTACGCGACCTCCACGCGTGGTACGGCGAATCGCAGGTGCTGCACGGCGTCGCCTTCGACGTCGCGCCGGGCGAAGTCGTCTCGCTGCTGGGCCGGAACGGCGCCGGCAAGACGACGACGCTGCGCTCGATCATGGGCATCGTGCCGCGGCGCGAAGGCAGCGTCGCGTACGCCGGGACCGAGACGGCGGGGCTCGAGCCGTACCGGATCGCCCGCCTCGGCGTCGGTTACTGCCCCGAGGAGCGCGGCATCTTCGCCAACCTGACCGTGGAGGAGAACCTGCTGCTGCCGCCCGTCGTGCGCGACGGCGGCCTTGCCGTGGCGGAAATCTACGAGCTGTTCCCCAACCTGCGGGAGCGGCTCGCGAGCGCCGGCACCAAGCTGTCGGGCGGCGAGCAGCAGATGCTCGCGATCGCGCGCATCCTGCGCACCGGCGCGCGCCTCCTGCTGCTGGACGAGCCGACCGAGGGCCTCGCCCCGGTGGTCGTCCAGCACATCGGGCGCACGATCGGCGCGTTGAAGGCGCGCGGCTTCACGATCCTTCTCGTCGAGCAGAACTTCCGCTTCGCGGCGACCGTCGCCGATCGCCACTACCTGATGGACCACGGTCGCGTCGTCGACATGATTCCCAATGCCGACCTCGGCGCCAACATGGACAAGCTGCAGGAGTACCTGGGTGTGTGATGTGACTGCCCCCACGCTCGCTCTGCTCGCTGCCCCCCGAGGGGGAGCAAGACTTCCCTTGGGACGGCCCGGCGGGAAGTCTGGACCGGCCCCCACGCTCGCTCTGCTCGCTGCCCCCCGAGGGGGAGCAAGACTTCCCTTGGGACGGCCCGGCGGGAAGTCTGGACCGGCCCCCACGCTCGCCGCCGCCCGGAGATCGATCGCCAACCACCGGAGACACGCATGAAATCCAACCAACGCCGCTCGCTGCTGCAATCCGCCGCCGCGCTGGCCGTCGGCGGCGCCGCGGCCGCCGCCGCGCCCTTGACCGCCAGCGCGCAGCCACGCTCGCCGTTCACCGTGACGCCCACGGTGATCCCGATCGCCGGCGGCAGCGACGTCTTTCCGGTGCGCGGCGACATCATGGAGGGCCACATCGACGGACTGCCCGACATCCGCGTCAAGGTCGTCTGACGGGACGGCCGCGCACCTTCATCTGGCACGGCGTGCACCGGTCGGGTGCGGCCGCCGCCGGCTTTGACGGTCCCGGGGATTCGCGCTAGATTGCCGCTACTTAGCCGCCGCCCGGGCGGCGGGGCGCGCGCCGCGATCCGCAATCGCGGCACCGCGGCCCCCGACCGGAGGATTCCGCGTTCGATTCGTCCTTCCCTCCCGAGGTTTCCTTCATGCGCACTCCGTCCCTCCGCCGCGCGATCCAGTCTGTCGTGCTGGCGTCGGCGCTCGCCCTGGCGCTGCCCGCCGCGGCCGCCGACCTGAAGATCGCCGTGGCCGCCGACATCACGACGATGGACCCGCACTTCTTCAACCTGTTCCCGAACAACAACATGGCGGAGCACATCTTCGACAAGCTGGTCCAGATGGACCCGGACTCGAAGATGATCCCCGGCATCGCGCTGTCGTGGAAGGCGATCGACGACAAGACCTGGGAGTACAAGCTCCGCAAGGGCGTCAAGTTCCACGACGGCAGCGAGCTGACCGCCGAGGACGTCGCCTTCTCGATCGACCGCGTGGCGCAGATCCCGAACAGCCCCGGGCCGTTCGTCGCGTACACCAAGGCGATCATCGGCAAGGAGATCGTCGATCCGTATACGATCCGCTTCAAGTACGCCGCGCCTTACCCGCTGTCGCCCAACGACCTGTCGACGATCTACATCGTGTCGAAGAAGGTCGCCACCGGCGCCACCACCGAGGATTTCAACACCGGCAAGGCGACGGTTGGCAGCGGCCGCTTCAAGTTCGTCAAGTACGTGTCGGGCGACCACGTCGACCTCGTGAAGAACGACAGCTACTGGGGCGAGAAGCCGGCCTGGGACAAGGTCACGTTCAAGATCATCAAGAACGAGTCGGCGCGCGTCGCCGCGCTGCTGTCGGGCGACGTGGAGGCGATCGAGCAGCCGCCCACCGCCGACCTGACGCGGATCAAGAACGACCCGAAGTTCACGGTCACCTCGAAGATCTCGCACCGGGTGATCTACTTCAACTTCGACAACCTGGTCCGCTCCAGCCCGTTCGTCACCGACCGTGCGGGCAAGCCGCTCGACAAGAACCCGCTGCACGACCAGCGCGTCCGCCACGCGATCTCGAAGGCGATCAACCGGCCGGCCATCGCCGACCGCGTGATGGAAGGCCAGGCGGTCCCGTCGGGCCAGCTCGTGTCGGAGAAGCTGTTCGGCCACGTGCCCGGCCTCAAGGCCGACGCGTACGACCCGGAAGGCGCGAAGAAGCTGCTGGCCGAGGCCGGGTACCCCGACGGCTTCAACCTCACGATCCACGGGCCGTCCGGCCGCTACGTCAACGACGAGAAGATCGTGCAGGCCGTCGCGCAGATGCTGACGCGCGTGGGGATCGTGTCCAAGGTCGAGACCGCGCCGATGGCGCCGTACTCGGCGCGCGCCGCGAAGCAGGAATACAGCTTCCACATGGTGGGCTGGGGCGCCTCCACCGGCGAGGCGTCGAGCCCGCTGCGCTCGCTGCTCGCGACGTTCAACCGCGACAAGGGCCTCGGCGCCGTCAACTGGGGCCGCTACAGCAACGTCAAGGTCGACTACCTGATCGAGCAGGCGCTGCAGCAGGTCGACGACGACAACCGGCGGTTCATGCTGCAGGAGGCGACCCGGCTCTCGATGCAGGAACTCGGCATCATGCCCGTGCACTTCCAGTTCACGATCTGGGCGACCAGGAAGGGCGTGACCTACGTGCCGCGCACCGACGAGTACACGCTGGCGTTCCAGTTCAAGCAGGCGAAGGGCTGAGCGCCAGGCCGTGGGCGTAGGCGGGCGTAGCCCGGGTTGAGCGCGAGCGAAACCCGGGCTACGACATCATCACGATGACGACCACCGCGCCCCGCCGGGACTGAATCCGCCATGCTCGTCTTCATCATCCGCCGCAGCATGCAGAGCGTGGTCGTGCTCTTCGTCATGTCGCTGCTGGTGTTCGTCGGGGTCTACGCGATCGGGAACCCGATCGACATCCTGATCAATCCCCAGGCCGACCAGATCGACCGCGAGCGGGCGATCGCCGCGCTCGGCCTCGACAAGAGCCTGCCGCTGCAATACCTCGACTTCCTGTCCGGCGTGATGCGCGGCGACCTCGGCCGCTCCTTCGTCCACAGCACGCCTGCGCTGTCGCTGATCCTCGAACGGATGCCGGCGACGATGGAGCTCGCGCTGGCGGCGATGCTGATCGCCATCGTGCTGGGCATCCCGCTCGGGCTGTGGGCCGGGCTGCGGCCGAACGGGATCTCGGGGCGCACGATCATGGCCGGGTCGATCCTCGGTTTCTCGCTGCCGACGTTCTGGGTCGGGCTGATGCTGATCATGGTGTTCTCGGTGATGCTGGGCTGGCTGCCGTCGAACGGGCGCGGGTCCACGACGCTGCTGTTCGGCGTCGTGCCGGTGTCCTTCCTGTCCGTCGACGGCCTCCGGCACCTGCTGATGCCGGCGACCAACCTCGCGCTCTTCAACCTCGCGCTGCTGATCCGGCTGACCCGCGCCGGCGCGCACGAGGCGCTGCTGCAGGACTACGTGAAGTTCGCGCGCGCGAAGGGCCTGCGCAACCGGCGCGTGATCGGCGTCCACGTGCTGCGCAACATCCTGATCCCGATCGTCACCGTGATCGGGCTCCAGTTCGGCTCGCTGATCGGCTTCGCGATCGTCACCGAGAGCGTGTTCGCGTGGCCCGGGATGGGCAAGCTCCTGATCGATTCGATCGGCGTGCTCGACCGGCCGGTGATCGTCGCCTACCTGCTGGTGATCGTGACCATCTTCATCCTGATCAACCTGCTCGTCGACGTGCTGTACTCGGCGCTCGACCCGCGCGTGCGGCTGACCGAGGTCAAGGGATGAGCGCCGCCGCGACGCCGGCGGCAAAGGCCGCCGAGACGCCGTTCGCGCGGATCGTCGACGACTTCTGCGCGAACCCGGTGGCGGTCTTCGGGCTCGTTCTGCTCGGCATCATCCTCGTCCTCGCGCTGTTCGCGCCGCTGATCTCGCCGCAGAACCCGTACGACCTGGCGCAGCTCGACGTGATGGACAGCCGGCTGCCGCCCGGTTCCGCCACGCCCGCGGGCGGCACGTTCTGGCTGGGCACCGACGACCAGGGCCGCGACATGCTGTCAGCGATCTTCTATGGACTGCGGATCAGCCTCGGCGTCGGCATCGCCGCCACGACGCTGGCGCTGGTGATCGGCCTCGCGATGGGGCTCTCGGCGGCGTACTTCGGCGGCCGGATCGAGACGCTGATCATGCGCGTCGTCGACATCCAGCTGTCGTTCCCGGCGATCCTGATCGCGCTGATCCTGATCGCGGTGCTGGGGCAGGGCACGGGCAAGGTGATCGCTGCGCTGGTGACGGTGCAGTGGGCCTACTACGCGCGCACGGTGCGCAGCGCCGCGCTGGTCGAGACCCGCAAGGAGTACATGGAGGCGGCGCGCTGCCTCGCGCTGTCGCCGGCGCGGATGGTGTTCCGCCACCTGCTGCCCAATTGCCTGCCGCCGATGATCGTGGTGGCCACCGTGCAGGTCGCCGCCGCGATCGCGCTGGAGGCGACGCTGTCGTTCCTCGGGCTCGGGCTGCCGATCACCGAGCCCTCGCTCGGCCTCCTGATCGCCAACGGCTACCAGTACCTGCTGTCGGGCAAGTACTGGATCAGCTTCTTCCCCGGCATCGCGCTCGTCTGCACGATCGTCAGCATCAACCTCGTCGCCGACCAGCTGCGCGACGTGCTCAACCCGAGGCTGCAGCGATGAGCGGCGCCGCGCCGCCGCTGCTGGCCGTCAACGGGCTGCGCACGCACTTCTTCACCAAGGCGGGCGTG
Organism: Bordetella parapertussis; assembly: GCA_943331295.2. Lineage (GTDB taxonomy): Bacteria > Pseudomonadota > Gammaproteobacteria > Burkholderiales > Casimicrobiaceae > CAIWHR01. The sequence goes on from CALQLA020000027.1 coordinate 18,568, forward strand.
GTGAAGGCAGTCGATGACGTGACCTTCACGGTGGCCAAGGGCGAGGTGGTCGGCCTCGTGGGGGAATCGGGCTCGGGCAAGTCGATGACCGGCTACTCGATCATGGGACTCATCGACCCGCCCGGCAGGATCGCCGCGGGAACGATCATGCTGAACGGCCGCGACCTGTCGCACCTGTCGGCCGAGGACATGCGGCAACTGCGCGGCAACCGGATCGCGATGATCTTCCAGGATCCGATGATGACGCTGAACCCGGTGCTGCGCATCGACGTGCAGATGACCGAGGCGATCTTCGCGCACGAGCGGGTGTCGCGTGCCGCGGCGCTCGACCGGGCGCGCGCGGCGCTGGTGAAGGTGGGCATCCCGTCGCCCGACGAGCGGCTGCAGGCCTATCCGCACCAGTTCTCGGGCGGGATGCGCCAGCGCGTCGCGATCGCCATCGCGCTGCTCAACAATCCCGACCTCATCATCGCCGACGAGCCGACGACCGCGCTCGACGTCACGATCCAGGGGCAGATCCTGTTCGAGATGCAGAAGCTGACGCGCGAGACGGGTGCTGCGCTGATCTGGATCACCCACGACCTGTCGGTGGTGGCGGGGCTCGCCGACCGCGTCTGCGTGATGTACGCCGGCCGCATCGTCGAGACCGGCACCACGGTCGACGTGCTGACGGCGCCCTGGCACCCGTACACGCAGGGCCTGCTCGACTCCGTGCCCTCGCGCGGTGCGCGCGGCGAGCGGCTGCGGCAGATTCCCGGGATGACGCCGTCGGTGCTGGACATCGGCCCCGGCTGCGCGTTCCGCGAGCGCTGCGCGCGGGCGACGGCGGCGTGCACCGCGAGCCCGGCGATGGAAAGCCTCGACGCCACCGCGCACCAGGTGCGCTGCTTCCACCCGCTGGCGGGCTGATCGATGGCCGCTCCGGACCGCAGCCAGAATCCCATCGCCGCCGGCGACGGCGCGCCGGCGCCGGGCGCGGTGCCGCTGGTGGAACTGCGCGGCGTCTCGAAGCGCTTCGTCAAGCACCTCGACACCGCGGCGAAGATCGGCAACGTCTTCGGCGCCGGCATGCGCGAGGAGATCGTCCACGCGGTCGATCGGGTCGACCTCGGGATCATGCCCGGCGAGGTGGTCGGCCTGGTCGGCGAGTCGGGCTGCGGCAAATCGACACTCGGCCGGCTCGCGGTCGGCCTCTTGTCGCTGACCGAAGGCGAGCGGATCTGGCGCGGCACGAACATCGGCGGGCTCGCGCCGGCCGCGGCCCGCGTGCAGCAGCTCAAGATGCAGATGATCTTCCAGGATCCCTATGCGTCGCTCAATCCGCGGCTGCGCGTGGTGGACATCGTCGGCGAAGCGCCGGTCGCGCACGGCCTCGTCGACCGCGGACAGCAACAGGACTACGTCCGCGAGCAGCTGACGCGGGTCGGCCTCGATCCGACGCTGATGCGGCGTTTCCCGCACCAGTTCTCCGGCGGCCAGCGCGCGCGCATCGGCATCGCCCGCGCGCTGGCGGTCAAGCCCGAGTTTCTCGTCTGCGACGAGTCGGTCGCTGCGCTCGACGTCTCGATCCAGGCGCAGGTGATCAACCTGTTCCTCGACCTGCGCGAGGCGCTCGCGCTCACGTACCTGTTCATCAGCCACGACTTGGGCGTCGTCAAGCACATCAGCGACCGCGTGGTGATCATGTACCTCGGCCGGGTCGTCGAATCGGGGCCGGCCGAGGCGATCTTCGCGGCGCCCAACCACCCGTACACGCAGGCGCTGCTGGCCGAGGCGGGAACCGTGGAGCCGAAGAAGCGCAGCTTCGTCCCGATCAAGGGCGAGATTCCGTCGCCGCTCGATCCGCCGCCGGGTTGCCACTTCCATCCGCGCTGCCGCGACGCGATGCCGAAGTGCCGGGACACCGCCCCGGCGCTCCTGCCGATCGCGCCGGGGCGGCTGTCGGCCTGCCACCTCAACACGCCGGGCGCCGGCTGAGGGCGTGGCCGCGGTGGTGCGCCCTTTCGACCTCGCCGACGCGGCGGCCGGCCGGATGCCGCTGGTGCTCGACTCGCCGCACAGCGGCGAGGCCTATCCCGACGACTTCGACCACGCGCCGTCCCGCGCCGTGGTGCGGCAGGCGGAGGACACGCACGTCGCGCGCCTCTACCGGAACGCCCCGGCGCTGGGCATCGCGCTGCTCGAGGCCCGTTTTCCGCGCGCGTACATCGACGCCAACCGCAGCCTCGCCGACGTCGACGCCGCGCTGCTCGACGGCCCGTGGCCCGAGCCGCTCGTGCCGTCGCGGAAGACCGAGCTCGGCATCGGCCTCATCTGGCGCCTCGCGCACGGCGGCGAGCCGATGTACCGCCGGCCGCTGCCGGTCGCCGAGGTCCGGCGGCGGATCGACGCGTGCTACCTGCCGTATCACGCCGCGCTCGACGCGGTGCTCGACGCGCGGCAGCGCGCGTTCGGCGCGGTGTGGCACGTCAACTGCCATTCGATGCCGGCGAAGGGCGACGCGCTGGCCGAGGACCCGGGGCGCGCGCGCGCCGATTTCGTGCTGGGCGACCGCGACGGCACGACCTGCGAGCCGGCGTTCACCGCGCTCGTCGCGGCGACGCTCGAAGGCATGGGCTACCTCGTCGCGGTGAACGATCCCTACAAGGGCGTCGAGATCGTCCGCCGCCACGGCCGGCCGCGCGCGGGCCGGCACAGCCTGCAGATCGAGATCAACCGCCGCCTGTACATGGACGAGGCGACGCTCCTCCCGCACGACGGCTACCCGCGGCTCGAGGCCGACCTCATGCGCCTCCTTGCCGCGATCGTCGGCCACATCGCGGGACGCCTTGCCGTCCGACCTGCGGTCACGGAAATTGGTCAGGCCAGTTGACCAATTCGGTGCCCGCTGCCACACTCGGCACCGCGATACCGGAAGGCGGGCAGCAGGCGCCCGGACGACCGGAAGCCCACAGCTCCCAGGAGAAAACATGACCAGAATCCCGCGCGCGGTCAGCCGCGCCCTCGCCGTCGGCGCGCTCGCCGTCGCCACGCTCGCCCAGGCCGCCTATCCGGAACGCCCGATCACGATGATCGTGCCCTGGGGCGCCGGCGGCGGCACCGACGCCACCGCCCGGATCATCGGCAGCCTGCTCGAGAAGGAACTGGGCCAGCCGGTCAACGTGGTCAACCGCACCGGCGGCAGCGGCGTGGTCGGCCATTCGGCGATCGCCGCGGCGCCGGCGGACGGCTACACGATCGGCATGATCACCGTCGAGATCGGGATGATGCACTGGCAGGGCCTGACCGACCTCACGGGCGTCGCGTACACGCCGATCGGCCTCGTCAACGCCGACCCGGCCGGCCTGCAGGTCGCTGCCGACTCACCGTACAAGAGCGTCAACGAACTCGTCGCCGCGATCAAGGCGGCGCCCGGCAAGTTCAAGGCATCGGGCACCGGGCAGGGCGGCATCTGGCACCTCGCCCTTGCCGGCATGCTGCAGGACATGAAGGTCGATCCGGCGTCGGTGCCGTGGGTGCCGTCCAACGGCGCGGCGCCGGGATTGCAGGACCTCGTCGCCGGCGGCGTGCAGATCGCGCCGGTGTCGCTGCCCGAGGCCCGGTCGCTGATCGACGCCGGCAAGCTGAAGAGCCTCGCCGTGATGGCCGAGCGCCCCGCCGCGCTGTACCCGAACGTCCCGACGCTGAAGGCGGCAACCGGCAGCAACTGGACGATGGCGGCGTGGCGCGGCATCGCGGCGCCGAAGAACCTGGCGCCCGAAGCCCGCGACAAGCTCGCCGCGGCGATCAAGAAGATCGTCGCCAGCAAGGAATACAACGAGTTCATGACGCAGCGCGGCTTCGGCGTGGTCTACGAAGGCCCCGAGGCCTTCGGCAAGTTCATGGCCAAGTCCGACGCCGACCTCGGCGCGACGATGAAGGCAGTCGGCATCGCCAAGTGACGGCGGCGTTCGCGCGGCGCGCGCCCCCGCACGTGCCGTCGCCCGCCGGTCCACGCGCATGAAGCTCAACGACGCCGTCTGGGGCGCGCTGCTGATGCTGTTCGCCGCCGCCGTGCTGGTGCACGTGCAGTCGTTCCCGACGATCCCCGGGCAGAAGGTCGGGCCGGCTCTCTTCCCCGGCATGATCGCGGTCGGCTTCGCCGTCTGCGGCGCGCTGCTGATCCTCAACGGACTCCGCGTCCGGGCGGCCCGGGGCGAGCGCGCGCACTGGTTCGAACTCGACGCCTGGGTCGGCTCGCGCCGGCACCTCGTCGCGTTCGTCGCCGTCGTGGGCGTCAACCTGTTCTACATCCTGCTGGTCGACAGCGTCGGGTTCATCCCGACCGGCGTCATCTACCTCGGCGTGCTGTTCGTCGTGTTCGACGTGCCGAAGAAGTGGATCGTGCCGCTCGCCGTGCTGCTGACGCTGGGCGTCCACTACGCTTTTTACAAGCTGCTCAAGGTCCCGCTGCCGTGGGGCGTGCTGAAGGGGATCGCATGGTAGCCGCGGGCGGGGAGGGCCGGCGATGAGCGCCGCGTGGGCCCAGGCATTCACGATGGTGTTCGACCCGTACAACCTGGTCGTGATGCTGGGGGCGTCGCTGTTCGGGCTCTTCGTCGGCGCCGTGCCGGGCCTCACCGCGACGATGGCCACGGCGCTGCTCGTGCCGGTCACGTTCTTCATGGCGCCCGTGCCCGCGATCGCGGCGATCGTCACGGCGACCGCGATGGCGATCTTCTCGGGCGACATCCCGGGGTGCCTGATGCGGATGCCCGGCACGCCGGCGTCGGCGGCCTATACCGACGAAGCCTACGCGATGACCAAGAAGGGCCAGGCCGAGACGGCGCTGGGCGCGGGCCTGGTGTTCTCCGCGGTCGGCGGGCTCTTCGGTACGGCCGTGCTGATCCTCGCGGCGCCGACGCTGGCCGAGTTCGCGCTCAAGTTCAGTTCGTTCGAGTATTTCTGGCTGGTGCTGATGGGCCTGACCTGCGCGGTTTTCATGACGTCGGATCGCCCGCTCAAAGGCTTCGTGTCGCTGCTGATCGGGCTGGCCGTCGCCTGCGTCGGCCTCGGCAACCCGGCCGGCTTCCCCCGCTTCACGTTCGGCAACGTCGAGCTGATGGGCGGGGTCGGGATGATCCCGATGATGATCGGCATGTTCGCGATCTCCGAGATCATCCGCTACGCGGTCGACACCAATCCGCCGCTGAAGATCGTCGACCAGCCGATCGGCAACGTGTTCCGCGGCATGTGGGGGCTCGCGAAGAAATACCCGATGCAGATCCTGCGCGGCAGCGCGCTCGGCACGGTCGTCGGCGCGCTGCCCGGCGCGGGCGCCGACATCGCGGCCTGGATGTCGTACGCCGTGAGCAAGAAGATGTCGAAGGAGCCGGAGAAGTTCGGCACCGGCCACGTCGAGGGCATCGTCGAGAGCGGCTCGGCCAACAACAGCGCGCTGGCCGGCGCCTGGATCCCGGCGCTGGTGTTCGGCATCCCGGGCGACTCGATCACCGCGATCGTGATCGGCGTCCTCTACATGAAGAACATGAATCCCGGCCCGTCGCTGTTCACGAACAACCCGCAGAACATCTACGCGGTGTACCTGCTGTTCATCCTCGCCAACCTGATCATGATCCCGCTCGGCTGGTGGTGCATCAAGGTGTCGAAGCAGATCCTCAAGGTGCCGCGCACGGTGCTGATGCCGGTGATCATGCTGTTCTGCGTGGTCGGCTCGTTCGCGATCAACAACACGGCGTTCGACGTCACGGTGATGCTTATCGCCGGCCTGTGCGCGTTCGTGCTGGAGGACAACGGCTTCCCGGTGGCGCCGGCGATCCTCGGCGTCGTGCTGGGCGGGATGCTGGAGGAGAACTTCATCACGTCGATGATCAAGTCCGACGGCAGCCTCCTCGCGTTCGTCGACCGGCCGGTCGCGGCGACGCTGGCGGCGATGACGCTGGCCGTCTGGTTCTTGCCGCTGCTGACGCGCCGCCTGCGGCGGATCGCGGGGGTCTGACGCCCCTGCCGCGCGGTCCGGGCGCGGTCCGCGGTCCGCGCCGTTGCGGACCGATCGAACATCCGCGTTGACCCGGTTTGCCGCAGCGCGGTAAAATCGCAGGCTTATGCTTCGTGGGCAAAGCACGACGACCATGTTCGCGGCGCGGTCTGCCGCCTGATTCGGGTGAACTAGCGATGCGGCAGACGCTCGTCGTCGGCAACTGGAAGATGAACGGCGGGCTGCGTGCCAACGCCCTGCTGCTCGACGCGCTTGCCGCGGAGTGGAAGGGCGCCGCGGCCCGAACGCTGGCGGTCTGCGTCCCGTTCCCGTACCTGGGCCAGGCGCAGGCGGCGCTGACGGGAACGGCCGTGGCCTGGGGCGCGCAGAACGTCAGCGAGCACGCAGCGGGTGCGTACACCGGCGAGGTATCGGCGGCGATGCTGACCGATTTCGGCTGCAGGTTCGCGATCGTCGGCCATTCGGAGCGGCGCCAGTTCTACGGCGACACCGATGCCGTCGTGGCGGCCAAGGCGGCTGCGGCGCTGGCGGCGGGCGTGACGCCGATCGTCTGCGTCGGCGAAAGCCTGGCCGAACGCGAAGGCGGAGCGACGGAAGCGGTGGTGCTGCGGCAGCTCGAGGCGGTGGTGGAAGGAATCGGCACGGCGATGGCGCAGTGCGTGGTGGCGTATGAGCCCGTATGGGCGATCGGCACCGGGCGCACGGCGTCCTCCGCCGAGGCACAGGCGGTGCACGCGACGCTGCGGGCACGGCTTGCCGCGGCGGGTGCGGGTGAGGTTGCGATCTTGTACGGCGGCAGCGTGAAGGCGGACAATGCCGGCGCGTTATTTGCGATGCCCGATATCGACGGCGGCCTGATTGGCGGCGCGTCGTTGAAGGCGGGAGAATTTTTGGCGATCGCGCGGGTCTGACGAGCAGGGTGCCCCCATCCCGGAGGCGGCGAAGGCCGCGAGGCGGGCAGGGGCGCCGGGTCAGGCGGCGGCGGCGCAGGAGCATTAGATGAGCGTTCTGGAAAGCATACTGTTGGTGGTCCACCTGCTGGTTGCGGTCGCGCTGTGCGGCTTCGTGCTGCTGCAGCACGGCAAGGGCGCCGACATGGGCGCCGCGTTCGGCAGCGGGTCGTCGGGCAGCCTGTTCGGCGCCTCCGGGTCGGCCAACTTCCTGTCGCGGACGACGTCGATCCTGGCGACGGTCTTCTTCCTGTCCAGCCTCGGCCTCACGTGGTACGGCACGACGCGCAGCGGATCGACGAGCGTGATCGCGCCGGGTGTGATGGAAAAAATGCCCCTGCCGAAGGCCACGGACGTGCCAACGGTTCCCGGAGGCGCGGCCGCGCCGGCAACGTCGACGGAGCCCGCGAAGGCCGCGGCGCCCGCGGCTCCGGCAGCGCCTGCCGCGCCGGCAGCGGGGGGGGCCAGCGGTTCGAAATCGGGGGACGTGCCGAAGTAGGCGCGTTCCTGCAGGCCGTGGCCCCGGACGCAGCACGACCCGGTGGCGGCGGCAGGCAGGCAAGCAAGTGCAGTGACGGGCGCCGGCCCGGCAAACCGGCAGCGGCGGATGAGGCCGCGGCAGCAAGAAGCGCCGACGTGGTGAAATTGGTAGACACGCTGTCTTGAGGGGGCAGTGACGAAAGTCGTGGGAGTTCGAGTCTCCCCGTCGGCACCAATGTAGGGCCAGCGCGCGCCGGAATCCGGCGGGCGCCTGGACGAGGCAGTTCCTGTGGCGGATGGCGGGTGGCGCGCGCGACGCGTCCCCGGGTTCGCCGTCAAGCGCGCTCGAATGCGGCGCGCGGCAGCGTTAAACGAGGGTATGTCCGCGCGCATGCGCGGCAAGACCGACATGCTGGAACAGTACTTTCCGATCCTGCTTTTCATCGTGGTCGGCCTCCTGCTCGGGGGCATCCTGCTGACCGTCGGGACACTGGTATCGCCGAACCGGCCCGATCCCGAGAAGCTCTCCCCCTACGAATGCGGGTTCGAAGCCTTCGAGGACGCGCGGATGAAGTTCGACGTCCGCTATTACCTCGTCGCCATCCTGTTCATCCTGTTCGACCTCGAGATCGCCTTCCTCTTTCCGTGGGCGATCGTGCTGCCGGAGATCGGTTTCGCCGGTTTCGTGGCCATGATGATCTTCCTCGCGATCCTCGTCGTCGGCTTCGTCTACGAGTGGAAGAAGGGCGCGCTGGAATGGGAATGACCCGAACGCGATCCGGAGCCGCAGCATGAGCATCGAAGGCGTCCTCGAGAAGGGCTTCGTCACCACGTCGCTGGACAGCGTGATCAACTGGGCGCGCAACGGCTCGATGTGGCCGATGACGTTCGGCCTCGCGTGCTGCGCGGTGGAGATGATGCAGGCCGGCGCCGCGCGCTACGACCTCGACCGCTTCGGCATCGTGTTCCGCCCGAGCCCGCGCCAGTCGGACGTGATGATCGTCGCCGGCACGCTGTGCAACAAGATGGCCCCGGCGCTGCGCAAGGTGTACGACCAGATGGCCGAGCCCCGCTGGGTGATCTCGATGGGCTCCTGCGCCAATGGCGGCGGCTACTACCACTACTCGTACTCGGTCGTGCGCGGCTGCGATCGCATCGTGCCGGTCGACATCTACGTGCCGGGCTGCCCGCCCACCGCCGAGGCGCTGATCTACGGCCTGCTGCAGCTCCAGAACAAGATCTGGCGCACCAACACGATCGCCCGCTGATGACCGCCCGCACCGACACGCTGGTCGCCGCGCTCTCCGCCCTGCCGGGCGCCGGCCCGTCCGCCGTCACCGAGGCGCTCGGCGAGGTTACGCTCGTCGTCGCGGCCGACGCGCTCGACGCGACGATGCGCAGCCTGCGCGACCTCCCGGCGCTCCGCTTCGAAACGCTGATCGACGCCTCCGGCGTCGACTATTCGACCTACGGCAACGGCACGCGCGAGGGATTGCGGTTCGCCGTCGTCTACCACCTGCTGTCGCTCGCGAACAACTGGCGGCTCCGCGTGCGCACGTTCGCGCCGGACGACGGCTTCCCGGTCGTGCCGACGGTGGTCGACATCTGGCCCGGGGCCAACTGGTACGAGCGCGAGACCTTCGACCTCTACGGGATCATGTTCGCCGGGCATCCCGACCTGCGCCGCATCCTGACCGACTACGGCTTCATCGGGCACCCGTTCCGCAAGGATTTCCCCGTCACGGGCCACGTCGAGATGCGCTTCGACCCGGAGCAGGCGCGCGTGATCTACCAGCCGGTGACGATCGAGCCGCGCGAGATCACGCCGCGGATCATTCGCGAGCCGAACTACGCCGACACCGAATGAGTGCCGCGACCGAACTTCGCCGCGTCGCCTGCGCCGCCGCTGCGGCAGGACGTTCCCATGGCTGAAATCCGCAACTACACCATGAACTTCGGGCCGCAGCATCCGGCGGCCCACGGCGTGCTGCGGCTGGTGCTGGAGCTCGACGGCGAGGTGATCGAGCGCGCCGACCCGCACATCGGCCTGTTGCATCGCGCTACCGAGAAGCTCGCGGAGACGCGCACGTACATCCAGGCGCTGCCGTACATGGACCGCCTCGACTACGTGTCGATGATGTGCAACGAGCACGCGTACTGCCTCGCGATCGAGAAGCTCGCCGGCATCGAGGTGCCGATCCGCGCGCAGTACATCCGCGTGATGTTCGACGAGATCACGCGCCTCCTGAACCACCTGCTCTGGCTCGGCGCGCACTCGCTCGACGTGGGCGCGATGACCACGTTCCTCTACGCGTTCCGCGAGCGCGAGGACCTGATGGACTGCTACGAGGCGGTGTCGGGCGCGCGGATGCACGCTGCCTACTACCGGCCGGGGGGCGTCTACCGCGACCTGCCGGACACGATGCCGCAGTACCAGGTTTCGCATATCCACAACGCGCGCGCGATCGACCGGATGAACGAGAACCGGCAGGGCAGCCTGCTCGACTTCATCGCCGATTTCACCCGCCGCTTCCCGACCTGCGTCGACGAGTACGAGACGCTGCTGACCGAGAACCGGATCTGGAAGCAGCGCACCGTCGGCATCGGCGTGGTCACGCCCGAGCGCGCGATGGCGCTGGGCTTCACCGGCCCCATGCTGCGCGGCTCCGGCATCCCGTGGGACCTGCGCAAGCGCCAGCCGTACGAAGTCTACGACCGGATGGATTTCGACATTCCGATCGGCACCAACGGCGACTGCTACGACCGCTACCTCGTCCGCGTGCAGGAGATGCGCGAGTCGAACCGGATCATCGTCCAGTGCGTCGACTGGCTGCGCGCCAACCCCGGGCCGGTGATCGTCGACAACCACAAGGTGGCCCCGCCGTCGCGCGAGGGGATGAAGACGAACATGGAGGAGCTGATCCATCACTTCAAGCTCTTCACCGAAGGCATGCACGTGCCGCCGGGCGAGGCGTATGCGGCGATCGAGCATCCCAAGGGCGAGTTCGGCGTGTACATCGTGTCCGACGGCGCCAACAAGCCGTACCGGCTGAAGCTGCGCGCGCCCGGCTTCGCCCATCTCGCGGCGCTGGACGAGATGTCCCGCGGCCACATGATCGCCGACGTCGTCGCGATCATCGGCACGCAGGACATCGTTTTCGGCGAGATCGACCGGTGACCCCCTCGTCGAAGCGCCGCGCCGTCGCAGCCCGGGTTGAGCGCCAGCGAAACCCGGGGCCGCCCGTCACCGAAGGAACCAAGCGTTGCTGAGCGCCGAAGCCCTGCTGAAGATCGACCACGAGGTCGCGAAGTACCCGCCCGACCGCAAGCAGTCGGCGGTGATGTCGGCGCTCGCCATCGCCCAGGACGAGAAGGGCTGGCTCGCGCCGGAGACCATGGACTTCGTCGCCCGCTACCTCGAGATGCCGGCGGTGGCGGTGTACGAGGTCGCCACGTTCTACGCGATGTACAACATGAAGCCGACGGGGCGCTGGAAGCTCACCGTCTGCACGAACCTGCCGTGCGCGCTGCAGGACGCCAACAAGGCGGCCGCGCACCTGAAGTCCCGGCTCGGCATCGGCTTCGGCGAGACGACCGAAGACGGGATGTTCACGCTGCAGGAAGGCGAGTGCATGGGCGCCTGCGGCGATGCGCCGGTGGTGCTCGTCAACAACAAGCGGATGTGCAGCTGGATGAAGCCCGACGAGATCGACCGGCTGCTCGCCGAGCTGCGCGCCGCGGGCGGGGGCAAGTGAAATGACGAGCTCGCCCGCACTGCTCGACTACGGCCCCGACGCGCTGATCATGCGCGGGCTGACCGGCGCCAACTGGCGCCTCGCCGACTATGTCGCCCGCGGCGGCTACTCGGCGCTGCGGAAGATCATCGAGGAGAAGATCCCGCCCGCCAACGTGATCGCCGAGTTGAAGAAGTCGGCGCTGCGCGGCCGCGGCGGCGCCGGGTTCCCGACCGGCTTGAAGTGGAGCTTCATGCCCCAGCAGTACAAGGGCGACAAGTACCTCGTCTGCAATTCCGACGAGGGTGAGCCCGGCACGTTCAAGGACCGCGACATCATGCGGTACAACCCGCACATCCTGATCGAGGGGATGATCATCGGCGGGTACACGATGGGCTGCGTGCGCGGCTACAACTACGTGCACGGCGAGATCTGGGACACCTACCAGCGGATGGAGGAGGCTGTCGCCGAGGCGGAGGCCGCAGGGTTCCTGGGCGACCACATCCTCGGCTCCGACTTCAGCTTCCGGCTGTTCAACCACCACGGCTACGGTGCCTACATCTGCGGCGAAGAGACCGCGCTGCTGGAGTCGCTCGAGGGCAAGAAGGGCCAGCCGCGCTTCAAGCCGCCGTTCCCGGCGAGCTACGGGCTCTACGGCAAGCCGACGACGATAAACAACACCGAGACGTTCGCCGCGGTGCCGTGGATCATCAACAACGGCGGCGAGGCGTTCCTGAACCTCGGCCGGCCCAACAACGGCGGCACCAAGCTCTTCTCGATCTCCGGCGACGTCGCGCGCCCGGGCAATTACGAAGTGCGGCTGGGCACGCCGTTCGCCACGCTGCTCGAGATGGCCGGCGGCATGCGCGAGGGCCGCAAGCTCAAGGCCTGCATTCCCGGGGGCTCGTCGATGCCGGTGCTGCCCGGCGACGTGATGATGCAGACCGACATGGACTACGACTCGATCGCCAAGGCCGGCTCGATGCTGGGTTCGGGCGCGGTGATCCTGATGAACGACACGCGCTGCATGGTGCGCTCGCTGCTGCGGCTGTCGTACTTCTACCACGAGGAGTCCTGCGGGCAGTGCACGCCGTGCCGCGAGGGCACCGGCTGGCTGTGGCGCATCGTCGACCGCATCGAGCACGGCAAGGGCCGCAACGAGGACCTCGACCTGCTGCTGTCGGTGTCCGACAACATCGCCGGGCGCACCATCTGCGCGCTGGGCGATGCCGCGGCGCTGCCGGTGAAGAGCTTCGTCAAGAACTTCCGCGACGAGTTCCAGTACCACATCGACCACAAGCAGTGCCTCGTGCCGGACTACATCTAGCTTATGTGCCCCCGATACTCACTTCGTTCGTCTCCCCCCGAGGGGGCGGTCAGCGCCCTTCGGGCGGCCGGGCGGTCGCCGACTGCCCCCGATACCCACTCCGTTCGTCTCCCCCCGAGGGGGCGGCCAGCGCCCTTCGGGCTGCCGGGCGGGCGCTGACATGCTCAATCTCGAAATCGACGGGAAGCCGGTGCAGGTCGCGCCGGGCGCGACGGTGATGGAGGCCGCGCACAAGCTCGGCATCTACGTGCCGCACTTCTGCTATCACAAGAAGCTGTCGATCGCCGCCAACTGCCGGATGTGCCTCGTGCAGGTCGAGAAGGCGCCGAAGCCGCTGCCCGCCTGCGCGACGCCGGTGGCCGAGGGGATGAAGGCCTGGACGCACTCGGAGCTCGCCGTCGCCGCGCAGAAGGCGGTGATGGAGTTCCTGCTGATCAACCATCCGCTCGACTGCCCGATCTGCGACCAGGGCGGCGAGTGCCAGTTGCAGGATCTCGCGGTCGGCTACGGGCCCTCGGGCTCGCGCTACACCGAGGCGAAGCGCGTCGTCTTCCACAAGAACCTCGGCCCGCTGGTGTCGGCCGAGGAGATGGCCCGCTGCATCCAGTGCACGCGCTGCGTGCGCTTCGGCCAGGAGATCGCCGGCGTGATGGAGCTCGGCATGATCGGCCGCGGCGAGCATTCGGAGATCGTCTCGTTCGTCGGCCGGACCGTCGACTCGGAGCTGTCCGGCAACATGATCGACGTCTGCCCGGTCGGCGCGCTGACGTCGAAGCCGTTCCGCTACGCGGCGCGGACGTGGGAGCTGTCGCGGCGCAAGTCGGTGTCGCCGCACGACGGGCTCGGCAGCAACCTCATCGTCCAGGTCAAGAACGACCGCGTGATGCGCGTGCTCCCGCTCGAGAACGAAGCCGTCAACGAGTGCTGGATTTCGGACCGCGATCGTTTTTCCTACGAGGCCCTCAACGGTGCCGAGCGGCTCGCGGCGCCGATGATCAGGCAGGGCGGGGTGTGGGTCACCGTCGACTGGCAGGCCGCGCTCGAGTTCACCGCCCATGCGCTCGCCGACATCGCCGCCCGTCACGGCGGCGCGGCGATCGGCACGCTCGTGTCGCCGCAGGCGACGCTCGAGGAGATGGCGCTCGCCGCGCGGCTGACGCGCGGGCTGGGCTCCGACAGCATCGACTTCCGGCTGCGCCAGTCCGATTTCAGCACCGGCGTGGCCGAGAACGGCATTCCGTGGCTCGGAATGCCCGTCGCCGACGTCAGTGCGCTCGACCGCGCGCTCGTCGTCGGCAGTTTCCTGCGCAAGGACCACCCGCTGCTCGCGCAGCGCCTGCGCCAGGCGGCGAAGAAGGGCGCGCAGGTCTCGATGCTGCACGCCGTCGCCGACGACTGGCTGCTGCCGCTCGCCCACGCCTCGGTCGTCGCGCCGTCGCAGTTGCCGCGCGCGCTGGCCGGCATCGCCGTTGCCGCGGCGCGCAACGCCGGCAAGCCGGTGCCGCCGGCGTTGGCGGGCGTGGAGCCGTCCGCCGCCGCGGCCGCGATCGCCGCGAGCCTCGCCACCGGTGAGCGCAAGGCCGTCTTCCTCGGCAACCTCGCCGAGCAGCACGTCGAGGCCGGCCAGCTGTTCGCGCTGGCGCAATGGCTGGCCGAGATCACCGGCGCGACGCTCGGCTGCCTCACCGAAGGCGCGAACAGTGTCGGCGGCTACCTCGTCGGCGCGCTGCCGCAGGCCCGCGGTCTCGATGCGCAGGCGATGCTGCGCGATCCGCGCAAGGCCTACCTGCTGCTGCACGCCGAGCCGGAGCTCGACTGCGCGAACCCCGCGGCGGCGCGGGCGGCGCTGCATGCGGCCGAATTCGTCGCCGTGCTGTCGCCGTTCGCCCACGGCGCCGATTACGCCAGCGTGCTGCTGCCCGTCGGCCCGTTCACCGAAACCGCCGGCACCTTCGTCAGCTGCGAAGGCCGCGCCCAGGCGTTCAACGGCGTGGTCAAGCCGCTCGGCGAAACGCGCCCGGCCTGGAAGGTGCTGCGCGTGCTGGGGTCGCTGCTGGGCTTTCCCGGATTCGACTTCGCGACGATCGACGAGGCCCGTGCCACGCTGCCGGCCGCCGACATCGCCCGCCGCCTCGGCAACCGCACGGGCGTGCCGCTGGCCGCGCCAGCCGCGCCCGGAGCGGGCTTCGAGCGCGTCGCCGACATTCCGATCTACTCGGCCGACGCGCTGGTTCGCCGCGCGCCGTCGCTGCAGCAGACCGCCGATGCCGCGCCGCCCGCGGCCCGGATGAATGCCGCGACGCTGCAGCGCGCGGGCGTCGCGGCCGGCGCGCCGGTGCGCATCCGCCAGGGTGGCGGCGAAGCCACGCTGGCCGCCGTCGTCGACGCCTCCGTCCCGGACGGCGCGGCCCGCATCAGCGCCGCGCACCCGGCCACGGCCACGCTGGCCGGCCTCTGCGGCCCGATCGAGATTCACCCCGCCTGATGGAAACGATCCAGCACTTCTTCGGCCCGACGTGGCCCGCGGTGTGGACGCTCGCGAAGATCGTCGTGATCGCGCTGCCGCTGATCCTCGGCGTCGCCTACCTCACGCTGGCCGAACGCAAGATCATCGGCTGGATGCAGGTGCGGATCGGCCCGAACCGCGTCGGCCCGCTCGGCCTGCTGCAGCCGTTCGCCGACGTCTTCAAGCTGATCTTCAAGGAAATCGTCATCCCGACGGGGGCGAACCGCTACCTGTTCTTCATCGCGCCGATGCTGGCGCTGGGGCCGGCGCTGGCGGCCTGGGCGGTGATCCCGTTCAGCGACACCCTCGTGCTGTCGAACATCCACGCGGGGCTGCTGTACGTGCTCGCGATGACGTCGATCGGCGTCTACGGGATCATCCTCGCCGGCTGGGCGTCGAACTCCAAGTATGCGTTCATCGGCTGCCTGCGCTCGGCGGCGCAGATCGTGAGCTACGAGATCGCGATGGGCTTCGCGCTGGTCGGCGTGCTGATGGCGGCGTCGAGCCTCAACCTGTCCGAGATCGTCCGCGGCCAGGAGGGCGGCGCCGCGTACTGGTACATCTGGCCGCTGTTCCCGCTGTTCGTCGTCTACCTGATCTCCGGCATCGCCGAGACCAACCGCCATCCGTTCGACGTCGCGGAAGGGGAGTCCGAGATCGTCGCCGGCTTCCACGTCGAATACTCGGGCGTCGCGTTCGCGGTGTTCTTCCTCGCCGAGTACATGAACATGATCCTCATCGCCGCGCTGGTCGCGACGATGTTCCTCGGCGGCTGGCTGTCGCCGTGGCCGCTCCTCAACTACGTCGAGATCCCGGTCCTCGGCATCCACCCGTTCGGCGACGGGCTGCCGTGGCTGCTCGGCAAGATGGCGTTCGTGCTGCTGATCTTCCTGTGGATCCGCGCGACGTTCCCGCGCTATCGCTACGACCAGATCATGCGGCTCGGCTGGAAGGTGTTCATCCCGGTCACGCTGGTGTGGATCGTCTTCCTCGGCGCGATGATGCAGACGCGCTGGGCCTACCTTTTCCACTAAGATGAAGACGACCCCCACGCTCACTGCGTTCGCTGCCCCCCGAGGGGGAGCAGGCCCTCGCTTGGGACGGCCCGGCACGAGGGCAGCGACCCCCACGCTCACTGCGTTCGCTGCCCCCCGAGGGGGAGCAGGCCTCCTTTGGGACGGCCCGGCAGGAGGCCGACGACCATGCTGAATCGCGTCCGCGACTTCTTCAATGCCTTCCTGCTCCTCGAGCTGCTGAAGGGCATGGCGCTCACGGGCCGCCACCTGTTCGCGCGCAAGGTCACGATCCACTTCCCCGAGGAAAAGACGCCGCAGGGACCGCGCTTCCGCGGCCTGCACGCGCTGCGCCGCTATCCGAACGGCGAGGAGCGCTGCATCGCCTGCAAGCTGTGCGAGGCGGTGTGCCCGGCGCTCGCGATCACCATCGAGTCCGAGAAGCGCGCCGACGGCACGCGGCGGACCACGCGCTACGACATCGACCTCACCAAGTGCATCTTCTGCGGCTTCTGCGAGGAAAGCTGCCCGGTGGACTCGATCGTCGAGACCCGCATCCTCGAGTACCACGGCGAGAAGCGCGGCGACCTCTACTACACCAAAGAGATGCTGCTCGCGGTCGGCGATCGCTACGAAGCGCAGATCGCGAAGGACCGCGCCGCCGACGCGAAGTACCGATGAACATCCAGCCCGCCCTGTTCTACATCTTCTCCGCGATCCTCGTGTTCGCGGCGCTGCGCGTGGTCACCGCGCGCAACCCGGTGCATGCCGCGCTGTGGCTCGTGCTCGCGTTCTGCACGGCGGCCGCGCATTGGCTGATGCTGGGCGCCGAGTTCCTCGCCATCGTGCTCGTGCTGGTGTACGTCGGCGCGGTCATGGTGCTGTTCCTGTTCGTCATCATGATGCTCGACGTCAATCACGAGAACCTGCGCAGGAGCTTCCGCAGCTACCTGCCCGTGGGCGCGACGATCGGCGTGCTGGTGCTGGTGGAGATGGCGCTGATCCTGCTGGGCGGCTACCTGAAGCCCGTGATCGCGCCGGCGTCGCCCGCGGCCGCCGTCGACAACACCAAGGTGCTGGGCCGCCTGCTCTACACCGACTATGCCTATCCGTTCGAGATCGCCGCGGTGATCCTGCTGGTGGCGATCGTGGCGGCGATCACGCTGACGCACCGCACGCGGCGCAAGACCAAGCACCAGGACCCGGGCGAGCAGGTGAAGGTGCACGCGCGCGACCGGCTGCGCATCGTGTCGATGCCGTCGGACAAGCGCGAGGGCTAGGAGCGGGAAGCCGGGAACGGCAGGAAAGCAGCACAGGGACAATCCTCCGCAGCGGGCGGCAACGGCCGCACGAAGCGGAAACTGAGAACGGGGATCGGGGAAACACACGTGGCCATCTTTTCGGCGCCGACGCTGTCGCACTACCTCGTGCTGGGCGCGATCCTGTTCGCGATCAGCATGGCCGGCATATTCCTCAACCGGAAGAACGTGATCATCCTGCTGATGGCGATCGAGCTGATGCTGCTCGCCGTCAACCTCAACTTCATCGCGTTCTCCAGCTTCCTGTCCGACACCGCCGGCCAGGTGTTCGTGTTCTTCATCCTGACCGTGGCCGCCGCCGAGTCGGCGATCGGCCTCGCGATCCTGGTGCTTCTCTTCCGCAACGTCGGCTCGATCGACGTCGAGGACCTCGACAACCTCAAGGGATGAGATGAAGCGCAACCACGAACTCCATCCGTCCGCTCCCGCCCGCCGGGCGGCCGCGCGGCAAACGACATGACGATGCAGCAACTCTATCTCCTGGTGCCGCTCAGTCCCCTGGCGGGCGCGGTCATCGTCGGGCTGTTCGGGCCGAAGCTCGGCCGCAGCGCGTCGCACTGGCTGTGCATCCTGGGCGTGGCGGTCGCGACGGTCCTGTCGTTCGTCGTGCTGCGCGACGTGCTGGCCGGGAACAGCTTCAACGGCGACATCTATACGTGGCTGCAGTCGGGCGACCTGAAGCTCGCGATCGGCTTCCTGATCGACCCGCTGACCGCGACGATGATGGTGATCGTGACGTTCGTGTCGCTGATGGTCCACATCTACACGATCGGCTACATGGCCGACGACGACGGCTACACGCGGTTCTTCAGCTACATCTCGCTGTTCACGTTCAGCATGCTGATGCTGGTGATGAGCAACAACTTCCTGCAGCTCTTCTTCGGCTGGGAGGCGGTGGGCCTCGTCTCGTACCTGCTGATCGGCTTCTGGTACACCCGGCCCACCGCGATCTACGCCAACATGAAGGCGTTCCTCGCCAACCGTGTCGGCGACTTCGGCTTCGTGCTGGGCATCGGCCTGGTGCTGGCCTACACCGGGACGCTCGACTACGCGCAGGTGTTCGCCAAGGCGCCGGCGCTCGTCGGCCAGACGATGGTGCCGTGGTCGGGTACCACCTGGGCAGTGCCAACGGTGATCGCCATCTGCCTCTTCATCGGCGCGATGGGCAAGTCGGCGCAGGTGCCGCTGCACGTCTGGCTGCCGGACTCGATGGAAGGCCCGACGCCGATCTCCGCGCTGATCCACGCCGCGACGATGGTCACCGCCGGCATCTTCATGGTGGCGCGGATGAGCCCCGTGTTCGAGCTGTCCGACACCGCGCTCGCGTTCGTCACGATCATCGGCGCCACCGGCGCGCTGTTCATGGGCTTCCTCGGGATGATCCAGAACGACATCAAGCGCGTGGTCGCGTACTCGACGCTGTCGCAGCTGGGATACATGACGGTCGCGCTGGGGGTGTCGGCGTACTCGGCGGCGATCTTCCACCTGATGACGCACGCGTTCTTCAAGGCACTGCTGTTCCTCGGTGCCGGCTCGGTGATCATCGCGCTGCACCACGAGCAGGACCTGCGCAACATGGGCGGCCTGCGCAAGTACATGCCGATCACCTACGTCACGATGCTGATCGGCAGCCTCGCGCTGTGCGGGATCCCGCCGTTCGCCGGGTTCTTCTCCAAGGACGCCATCATCGAGGCCGTCCACCTGTCGAACATCCCGGGCCATTCCTACGCCTATTTCGCGGTCGTGGCCGGCGTGTTCGTCACCGCGTTCTACACCTTCCGGATGCTGTTCCTGGCATTCCACGGCAAGCCCCGCTTCAACACGGAACCGGCCGCGCACGGTCACGGCGACCACGGCCACGACGACCACGGGCACGACGATCACGGCCACCACGGGCCGCCGAAGGAAAGCCCGTGGGTCGTCACCGCGCCGCTGATCGCGCTCGCGATACCGTCGATCGTCGCCGGCTGGCTCTGCGTCGAGCCGATGCTGATCGGCAAGTATTTCGCCGGCTCGATCGTCGTGCGGCCCGAGCACCCGGCGATCTGGCATTTCAAGGCCGAGTGGCACGGGATCCAGGGCTTCATCACCCATGGCGTGCTGAGCCTGCCGTTCTGGCTAGCGCTGGCCGGCATCGCCGCGAGCTGGTACCTGTACCTCGTCAACACGGCGCTGCCCGCGCGGATCGCCGCGGCGATGGGCCCGGTCTACACGCTGCTCGACCAGAAGTACTACTTCGACCGCTTCAACGACTGGTTCTTCGCCGGCGGCGCGCGCCGCCTCGGGTCGCTCTTCTCCGACGTCGGTGACCGCGCGCTGATCGACGGCCTGGTCGTCAACGGCTCCGCCCGCTTCGTCGGCTGGACGTCCGGCATCCTGCGCCGGCTCCAGACCGGGTACATCTATCACTACGCCTTCACCATGATCATCGGCCTGTTCGCGCTGCTGACATGGTGGGTCGGCCGCTGACCCCGGCGGCGCAAATGACAACGACAATGCCGTATCTCTCCCTCGCCATCTGGGTCCCGATCGTCGCCGGGCTCGCGGTGCTGGCCCTCGGCCGCGACCGCGACGCTGCCGTCGCGCGCTGGGTCGCGCTGTTCGGCGCGCTCGCCGGCTTCCTGGTCACCCTGCCGCTCTGGATCCATTTCCAGCTCGGCACCTCGGACTTCCAGTTCGTCGAGCAGGCCGACTGGATCCCGCGCTTCGACATCCACTACGTCCTCGCCGTCGACGGCATCTCGATGCCGTTCGTGATCCTCAACAGCCTGATGACGCTGCTCGTCGTCTGGGCGGGCTGGGAGGTGATCCAGAAGCGCGTGGCGCAGTACATGGCGGCGTTCCTGATCCAGTCGGGCCTCATCAACGGCGCCTTCTGCGCGCTCGACGCCGTGCTGTTCTACATGTACTTCGAGGCGATGCTGATCCCGATGTACCTGATCATCGGCATCTGGGGCGGCCCGAACCGCGTCTACGCGGCGGTCAAGTTCTTCCTTTACACGCTGCTGGGCTCGCTGCTGATGCTGGTGGCGTTCATCTACCTGTACAACGTCTCCGAGACGTTCTCGATCGTCGAGTGGTACCAGGTGCCGCTGTCGCTGAAGGTGCAGGTGCTGCTGTTCGTCGCGTTCTTCATGTCGTTCGCGGTCAAGGTGCCGATGTGGCCCGTGCACACCTGGCTGCCGGACGCGCACCCCGAGGCGCCGACCGGCGGCTCGGTGATCCTCGCCGCGATCACCCTGAAGATCGGCGCGTACGGCTTCCTTCGCTTCGTGCTGCCGATCCTGCCCGACGCCTCGCGCTACCTGTCGGGCTTCGTGATCGCGCTTTCGCTGGTCGCGGTGGTGTACATCGGCCTCGTTGCGCTGATGCAGACCGACATGAAGCGGCTGATCGCCTACTCGTCGATCGCGCACATGGGCTTCGTCACGCTCGGCTTCTTCCTGTTCAGCCAGCTGGGCGTCGAGGGCGCGATCGCCCAGATGATCTCGCACGGCTTCGTCTCGGCCGCGATGTTCCTCTGCGTCGGCGTCGTCTACGACCGGATGCACACGCACCTGATCGCCGACTACGGCGGGGTCGTGAACACCATGCCCAAGTTCGCGGCCTTCCTGATGCTGTTCTCGATGGCCAACGCCGGGCTGCCCGCGACGTCCGGCTTCATCGGCGAGTTCCTCGTGATCCTCGCCGCGGTGAAGGTCAACTTCTGGCTCGGGTTCCTCGCCGCCACCGCGCTGATCCTGGGCGCCGCCTACACGCTTTGGATGTACAAGCGGGTCATCTTCGGCGCCGTCGCCAACGAACACGTCGCGAAGCTAACCGACCTCAACCGCCGCGAGTTCTGGCTGCTTACGACGCTCGCGGTCCTCGTGCTGTGGATGGGCGTCTATCCGAAGCCCTTCATCGACGTGATGCACACGTCCGTGGCCGACCTGCTCGCGCACGTCGCCAAGAGCAAGCTCTAGGCCGGCCATGAACACGTACTCGCTGCTGCCCATCGTCCCCGAGATCATCCTGCTGGTCGCGGCCTGCGCGATCCTGCTGGTCGACCCGTTCCTTCCCGACGAGCGTCGCCACGTCGGCTACTGGCTCACGCAGGCGACGCTGCTCGCCTGCGCCTGGTTCACGCTGATGACGGCGGAACTCGAGCCGGTGTTCGCGATGCACGCGCTGGTCGTCGACGACATGCTGTCGGACCTGCTCAAGTTCTTCAGCTACATCGCGGTGTCGCTGGGGCTGTTCTACTCCCGCGGCTACCTCGCGGCGCGCGGCCTGTTCCGCGGCGAGACCTTCGTGCTCACGCTGTTCGCGCTGCTCGGCATGATGGTGATGATCTCGGCGAACAGCTTCCTCACGCTCTACCTCGGGCTGGAGCTGCAGGCACTCTCGCTGTACGCGATGGTCGCGATGAACCGCAGCTCGATCCGCGCCTCCGAGGCGGCGATGAAGTATTTCGTGCTGGGCGCGCTCGCGTCGGGCATGCTGCTGTACGGGATGTCGATGATCTACGGCGCCACCGCCTCGCTCGACATCTACCGGATCGCGCAGCTCGTCCTCGCGGGCGGCGGCAACCGCACGATACTGCTGTTCGGCCTCGTGTTCGTGGTCTCCGGTGTCGCGTTCAAGCTGGGCGCGGCGCCGTACCACATGTGGATCCCGGACGTGTACGACGGCGCGCCGACGTACGTGACGATGCTGATCGGCACCGCGCCGAAGCTCGCCGCGTTCGCGTTCATGCTGCGGCTGCTCGGCGTGGCGCTCGTGGGCATCGCGTTCGACTGGCAGGGCATGCTGATGGTGCTGTCGCTGCTGTCGATGATCATCGGCAACGTCACCGCGATCGCGCAGACCAGCATCAAGCGGATGCTCGCGTACTCGACCATCGCGAACATGGGCTTCATGCTGCTGGGCTTCCTCGCGGCCAACCTCAACGGCTACAGCGCGGCGATGTTCTACGCGGTGGCCTACGTGCTGACGACGCTCGTTTCCTTCGGCATGGTGATGCTGCTCGCGCGCGAGGGCTTCGAGGCCGACATGCTCGACGACTTCAAGGGGCTGAACCAGCGCTCGCCGTGGTGGGCCTTCATCATGCTGATCGTCATGTTCTCGCTGGCCGGCATTCCGCCGACCATCGGGTTCTACGCGAAGTTCTCGGTGCTGGAGGCGGCGGTGAACGCCGGCTTCACGTGGCTGGCCGTGGTGGCGGTGATGGCGTCGCTGGTGGGAGCCTTCTACTACCTGCGCGTGGTCAAGCTGATGTACTTCGACGATCCCGTCGATACGGCGCCGATCGTCGCCCGGCGCGACAACCGCGTCCTCCTGTCGTTCAACGGCCTGCTGCTGCTGCTGTTCGGCATCTTCCCGCAGCCGATGATGGGCCTCTGCGTGGTCGCGCTGCTGCAGTCCGGCTTCCTCTGATCCGCCGCGACCTCGCGCCGCGCGGCGCGCCTGCGCGCGCCCGTCGGACCGTGGGCAAGGGGCGTCGATTCACCATGCTAAGATTTGTCGCATGCCGCCTCCTCGTCCCATGCGCGTAGGGTTCTTCGTCACCTGCCTCGTCGACCTGATGCGGCCGTCGATCGGCTTCGCGGCGATCCGCCTGCTCGAGGCGGGCGGGGCAGACGTCTACGTGCCGCCGACGCAGACCTGCTGCGGCCAGCCCTGCTACAACTCCGGCGATCGCGAGGGCGCCAGGGCGCTCGCGTCCAAGGTCATCGCCGAGTTCGAGGATTGCGACTGGCTGGTGGCGCCGTCGGGCTCCTGCGGCGGCATGATCGCGACGCACTACGCCGATCTCTTCGCCGACCATCCCCCGATGGCCGCGCGCGCGGCCGCGCTGGCGGCGAAGACCCGCGAGCTGACCGCCTTCCTTGCCGACGAGCTCGAGCTCGGCGCGGTTCCCGGCCGCTTCGCGGGCACGGCGACTTACCACGACAGCTGCGCCGGCCTGCGCGAGCTGGGCATCAAGCGCAGCCCGCGCGCGCTGCTGGCGATGGTGCCGGGGCTCACGCTCGTCGAGATGCCCGAGTGCGAGACCTGCTGCGGGTTCGGCGGCACCTTCTCGATCAAGTTCGGCGAGATTTCCGCGCGGCTCGCCGACAACAAGTGCGAGCAGGTGGCGGCCAGCGGCGCCGACGCGGTCGTGCTGGGCGACTTGGGCTGCATGCTGAACATCGAGGGCCGGCTGCGGCGTCGCGGCGACACGACGACCCGGGTGCTGCACGTCGCCGAGGTGCTGGCCGGGGAAGAGCCGAAGACGTAGGGAGCCTGTCGTAGCCCCGCTTGAGCGCAAGCGAAACCCGGGGCGGCGCCGGCCATTGCCACAACCACCCGGGTTTCGCACTCGCTCAACCCGGGCTACGAATGATGCCGGGCCCGGTTCCAGCGGGTCGGGTTATCTGGGGATGAACCATGCAGGTCGCGTCAATGCACTTCAAGGAGCGCGCGCACGTCAAGCTGCACGACGCGCGGCTGCAGGCCAACCTGCGGAAGATGCAGGGCAAGTTCGTGTCGCATCGCGCCGCGTCGCTGTCGCAGCTCGACGATTTCGAGGGCACGCGCGATGCAGGCAGGGACATCCGCAACCGCGCGCTCGACAGCCTCGACGTCTGGCTGGAGGCGTTCGAGGCCAACGCCACTGCGCGCGGCGCCATGGTGCTGTGGGCGCGGACTCCGGCCGACGTCAACGCGCTGGTGCTGGAGATCGCCGCCCGGCACGAGGTCAAGAGGATCATCAAGTCGAAGTCGATGGTCAGCGAGGAATCCGCGCTCGACCACGCGATCGAGGCTGCGGGCCTCTCGGTCGTCGAAACCGACCTGGGCGAGTACATCCTGCAGATCAACGACTACGAGCCGCCGTCGCATATCGTCGGCCCGGCGCTGCACAAGTCGAAGGAGGAGGTCGCCGACCTCTTCCACCAGAAGCACGGCACGCCCCGCAAGACCGAGGTCGAGGCGCTGTGCCTCGAGGCGCGCGGCGTGCTGCGCGAGCACTACCTCACCGCCGACATGGGCGTCTCGGGCGGCAATTTCTTCGTCGCCGAGACCGGGTCGGTGGTGCTCGTCACCAACGAGGGCAACGCGACGCTCGCGACGACGCTGCCGAAGGTCCACGTGGCGATCTCCGGCATCGAGAAGATCGTGCCGACGCTGGAAGACGTCGCGACGCTGATGCGCCTCCTGCCGCGGTCCGCCACCGGCCAGTCGATCTCGAACTACGTCGACATCCTGACGGGGCCGAAGGGCGCCGGCGAGTTCCACGGCCCCGACCACATGTATTTCATCCTCGTCGACAGCGGCCGCTCGGCGGTGCTGGGCAGCGAGGTGAAGGAGGCGCTGCGCTGCATCCGCTGCGGCGCGTGCATGAACCATTGCCCCGTCTACCAGAACATCGGCGGGCATTCGTACGGTTGGGTCTACCCGGGCCCGATCGGCTCGATCCTGACGCCTATGTACGCGGGACTCGCCGACGCGCAGGAACTGCCGCAGGCCTCGACGCTGTGCAACCAGTGCGGCGTCGTGTGCCCGGTCCGGATACCGCTGCCCGACCTGCAGCGCAAGCTCCGCGAGAAGTCGTTCGAGCGCGGGCTGCGGCCGTGGTACGAGCGCCTCGGCGTAAAGGCGTGGTCGTGGCTGGCGCTCCGTCCCGGCCTGTATGCGTTCGCCACGCGCCACGGCGCGCGGGTGATGAAGACGATGGGCGGCAGCGGGGGGCTGATCCACCGCCTGCCGCTGCTGGGCTCGGGCTGGACCGACGAGCGCGACATGCCGGCGCCTGCCGGGCGGACTTTCCGCGACCTGTACCGCGAGCGGCCGCCGGCTGTCCGCGCCGAATCCGCAAGGAGTGCAACATGAACCCACCGCTGACCGCGCCGAAGCTCTCGCGCCGCGCGGAATCGCTCGGCACCGAGAACGCGTTCGTCGTGCTGGCGGAGTACAACGCGCTGGTCCGCCAGGGCAAGGACATCATCTCGTTCTGCATCGGCCAGCCCGATTTCCCGACGCCCGCCAACGTGCAGGACGCCGCGATCGCGGCGATCCGTGCCGGCCGCCACGGCTATACGCCTTCGGCCGGCATCGACGAGCTGCGCGCCGCCGCGGCGCGCGACATGGGCTCGCGGCGCGGCGTCGACATCAGTCCCGACGACGTCGTGATCGGCGCCGGCGCGAAGCCGTTCATCGCCTACGCGATCGCCTCGGTCACCGACTACGGCGTCGGCGACGAGGTGATCTACCCGGTGCCGGGCTTCCCGATCTACGAGTCGCAGATCCACGCCAACGGCGCGCTGCCGGTGCCGATCTACCTGCGCGAGTCACGCGACTTCGCGTTCGATCCGGCCGAGCTCGAGTCGAAGATCACCGCGAAGACCAGGCTCCTGATCATCAACACGCCGCACAACCCGACCGGCGGCATGCTGCAGCCCGCGGACCTCGACGCGATCGCCGCGATCCTGTCGCGCCACCCGCAGGTGTGGGTGTACGCCGACGAGATCTACTCGCGGCTCGCGTACGCGGGCGCCTTCGAGTCGCTGGCGAGCCGCCCGGGCATGCTGGAGCGCACGATCATCAGCGACGGCGCGTCGAAGACATGGGCGATGACCGGATGGCGCATCGGCTACATCGCGAACCGCGCGCTGGCGCCGCTCTTCACGCGCTGGATCACCAACACCGACTCCTGCGCGTCGCAGATCTCGCAGTGGGCGGCGCTGGAGGCCGTGCAGGGGCCGCAGGATGCGGCGGAGGCGATGCGCGCGAGCTTCCTCGAGCGGCGCGACCTGATCGTCGGGCTGCTGAACCAAGTCCCCGGCATCAGCTGCAAGACGCCGGGCGGCGCGTTCTACGCGTGGCCGAACGTCACCGAGGCCTGCCGGATCACCGACTGCGCCGACTCCGAGGTCTTCCGCAAGCGACTGCTGACCGAGGCCGGCATCGCCGTGCTCGCCGACATCCACTTCGGGCGCCGCGTGCCCGGCGACGGCCAGCACATCCGCTTCAGCTACGCTGCGTCGTCCGAGATGATCCGCGGCGGCGTGGATCGGCTCGACCGGTTCGTCCGCAGCCACGTGAAATAGCCATCGCGCGGCGCGCGCCCCGGGGGCGACACAGCCCGGGCCGCGCCGCAGCCGGAGCGCGACCATGACGACCAGCCTCAAGGACAACCGCAGCGCGCGCGACGCCATCCTGGGCCGCGTGCGGCAGGCCGTCGCCGGCGGGCAGGGCAACCGCGACGACGCGCGGGCGGCGGCGCAGGCGTACGTGGCCGCGCATGCGCACGGGCCGAGGCCGGGGATGCCGGACGACCTTCTCGCCCGCTTCATCAAGCGGGCCGGCGACATGGAGAGCAGCGTCCTGCGCATCGCCGACCGGCAGCAGATACCGGCGGCAGTCGCCGGCTACATCGACGGCCTGCAGTTGCCGCAGGCGCTTGCCGCGCAGCGCTCGCGCGCCGGGGTCTGCTGGCCCGAGTTTGCCGATCTCGACTGGGCCGCCGCCGGGCTCGCGATCGAGGCGCGGCCGACCGTGGGCGCCGACCGGCTGGGCATCACCGGCTGCTTCTGCGGCATCGCCGAGACCGGCACGCTGCTCGTGCTGTCCGGCGCCGACACGCCGACCGCGACCACGCTGCTGCCGGACACCCACGTCGCGGTGCTCGACGCCGGCCGGATCGTCAGCGGCATGGAGGAGGCGTTCGCGCTGATCCGCCGGGAACGCGGCGAGCTGCCGCGCGCGATCAACATGATCTCCGGCCCGTCGCGCACCGGCGACATCGAGCAGACGGTCGTCGTCGGCGCGCACGGGCCGTACCGCGTGCGCATCCTGGTCCTGGGCTAGCCGCGGGCGCACGGTAGCCAGCGTAGCGCGTAGCCCGGCGTTGAGCGTCAGCGAAACCCGGGTGGACGCGACCATGCCAACGGTTGCCCCGGGTTTCGCTGACGCTCAACGCCGGGCTACGCCTACGGTCCGGCTAGCGTCCCATCCCGAACATCAGCAGCGAGATCGCGGCCATCAGCGGCAGCATCACCAGCGCCGCCCAGCCGAGGTAGGCGAAGAAGCTCGGCATCGCCACGCCGCGATCCTCGGCGATCGCCTTGATCATGAAGTTCGGCGCATTGCCGACGTACGTCAGCGCGCCGAAGTAGACGGCGCCCATCGACAACGCGATCAGCGTCCCCTTCAGCGGGTCCATCAGCGCCGCCGGGTTGCCGCCGGCGAGATTGAAGAAGACGAGGTAGGTCGGCGCGTTGTCGAGGAATGCCGACAGGAGGCCGGTGGTCCAGAACACCATCACGTTGCGCGGCATGCCGTTCGGATCGACGACGAACTCGATCACCCCGCCCAGCGCACCGCGCCGGCCCTCGGCCAGGATCTCGATCACCGGGATGATCGTCAGGAAGATGCCGGCGAACAGCTTGGCAACCTCGACGATCGGCGCCCAGTGGAACTGGTTGTGCTCGCGGACCGCCTTCGGCGTGAGCGCCAGCGACAGCAGCGCGAGGCCGACGAGCAGCGCGTCGCGCACGAGGTTCTGCAGTTCCACCTTCGCGCCAGCGATCTCGAACGTGACGTGCGGATCCCACAGCCCCGAGACCAGCACGGCGCCGATGACGCCCGTGATCAGCAGCAGGTTGACGCGGCCTTCCAAGCGCAGGTCCAGCCCGCCTGCCGTGCGCGCGGGCGGCGACGGCTCGCGCGCCGCGAGCCGACGGTCGACGAGCCAGAAGATCGCGAGCAGCGCGCCGACCAGCAGCGCCGTCGGCAGCGCCAGCTCGCGCGTCGTCCAGAAGAAGTCGACGCCCTTGAGGAACCCGATGAACAGCGGCGGGTCGCCGAGCGGCGACAGCGCGCCGCCGACGTTGCCGACCAGCAGGATGAAGAACACGACGACGTGCGCGCGGTGCACGCGGTTCTCGTTGGCCGTGAGCAGCGGCCGGATCAGCAGCATCGACGCGCCGGTGGTTCCCATCGCGCTCGCGAGCAGCGCGCCCAGCGCGAGCAGCCCCGTGTTGAGGCCCGGCGTGCCCACGAGGTTGCCGCGCACGCAGATGCCGCCCGCGATCGTGAACAGCGAGAACAGGATGACGACGAACGGCACGTATTCCTGCACCAGCGCATGCGCCACGTGGTGGAGCGACGCGTGCGTGCCGAAGGTCGCGGTGAACGGCACGATGAACGCGAGCGCGAAGAAGGCAGAGACCTTGCCGTAGTGCGCGTGCCAGAAATCGGCCGCGACGAGCGGCACGACGGCGATCGACAGCAGCAGCAGCGCGAACGGCAGGCCCCAGTAGAGGGCGAGGCCGGCGGTCGGCGTCATCGAAGGGTCCTGCGCGAACGGCAGCCGGGGTGCATGAAGGATCGGAGCGAAGGAAGACTCGGCGGAGCATAGCAAATCGCCGTCCGCGGTCTGGCGGGTCGCATGCGCGGGCCTCGCGGCCGGCCTGCCAGCACTGACAGGCAGGTGGCGTGCCCGGGCCGCACAGCGTTGCCGATCAAGGGGATAAGCGAGGGTCGCGGTGCGGCCTAGTCCGTCCGGCCGAATTGACGCTCCCCATGCCGTCCCCGACGCTGTGCACAGGGTTTCCGGGTCGCACGCTTCGGCGCGGTTGCCGGGTGCGCGATGGCGGCAAGGGGGGACAGGCAATGCGAATCGGCGGGTGGCTGGCGTTGAGCCTCTTCATCGGCATGGGCGCGGTGGCGTCCATGGCACGCAGTGCGGGGCTGCACCTGCGCGCCGGCGCGGCGCCGGTCTGGCTTGCCACCGCGACCGCGGTCGAACGGCGCGACATCGTCACCGGCGAAACGCTGTCGCGATTCGACCTGCCGGCGGCAACCCGGCTCGCGGCGACGGCCGATGGCGGGGTCTGGGCACGCAACGCCGACACGGTCGCGTGCCTGTCTCCGGCACGCCCGGCACCGACGATGATCGCGATCGATGCAACGGCGGCCGACAATGTCCTGCTCGCCGCGGATCCCGCCGACGGCAGTGCCTGGGTGACCACCGGCCGCGACACGCTCGCGCATTTCGACTGCGACGGCAGGCTGCAGGGCGTCCATCGGCTGCCGGCGCGGTTTTCCGTCATCGCCGTCGCGCTCGACCACGCGGTCTGGCTCGCGAATTCGGGCGCGGTCCTGCGCGTCGTTTCGACGTCGTCCTCGCTGCTTGCGTTGCCGCCGGAGCCGACGGCGTCGGCCGCCGCATCGATCGCCGTCGATTCGCTGACGGACCGGGTGTGGGTGTTGCGCGGGCAGACGGTGACGGTCCTTGCGTTCGACGGGGGCACCGCACGGCTCGAATCGTTCGTCACCGATGCGTCGGTCGGCGGCGCGGCGCTCGACCCGCGGACAGGCAACCTGTGGCTGCTCACGGCAGCCGGAATTCGCGTCCGCGCGGGCGACTTTTCGCCGGTGGCGGCGCCCGCTCTGGAGGCTGCCGACGTCGCTGGTGCGTCCGCGCTCCACTACGACGGCGAGCGCGACGGCTTCGTTGCCTCCGGGGGCGGCGTGCTCCGCCTCTTTTCCCGCGACGGGCATGCGCTGGCGATGGCCGCGGTCGAGCCGGACGATCCCGTCGTGGCCACGCTTGCGTTCGACGTGCGCCCGCAACTCACGCTGCTGCAACCGCCCGGCGACGCGCGCACCGCCGTGCGGCAGCCCCCGTTCCTGCTCCAGGTCGAGCCGCTGTGCAACGGTGTCCCCTGCGCCGGCCTGCCGGGTTACCTCGAGGGAATCACGCTGTCGTCGGAGCTCGACGATGCGGCGATCGTCGAGCCGCTCCGGTTCGATGCTGCGACCGGCCGGCTGATGTACGTTCCGGCGTCGCCGCTGGCGGACGGTGAGCACCGCTACGTCGCCGCGGCGCGCGACCGCTTCGGCCGCGCAAGCAACACCATCGCGGCACAACTGGTCGTGGCCGACGACGACCGGGCCGCAGTCCTCGCCAAGGCCGGCAACAAGGCGCCGACCGTCAGCCTGGTCGCGCCGGCGAACAATGCGACGTTTGCGTCCGGCGCGGACATCGCGCTGGCGGCCACCGCCGCCGACGCCGACGGGTCGGTGACCCGGGTGGAGTTCTTCCGCGGGGGCACCACGCTGCTCGGCACGGCGCCGACGCCGCCGTATGCCTACACGTGGAAGAGCGTGCCTGCGGGCAGCTACGCGCTGACGGCCAGGGCCACCGACAACAGGAACGGCACGCGGACCTCGGCGGTCGTCAACATCACCGTCGTCGCGACCCCGAACGTCGCGCCCGTCGTGGCGCTGACCGCGCCGGCAGCTTCGTCCGTGTTCGGCACGGGGGCCGCGGTCGCGCTCGCGGCTGATGCCCGCGACGCCGACGGCCGGGTGGCCAAGGTCGAGTTCCTGGCAGGCTCGATGCTGGTTGGCACCGCGACGGCGCCGCCCTATGGCGCGACCTGGGTCCCGACTCGCGCGGGCAGCTACGCGCTCACGGCGCGGGCCACCGACGACCGCGGCGCGGCCACGGTATCCGCGCCGGTGCAGGTGTCGGTGATCGCCAATGCGCCGCCGGTCGTGACGCTGGCGGCGCCGGTTGCGGGCGCGGCGTTCGTCGCGCCGGCGACGGTGAACCTTGCCGCCACGGCGAGCGACCCCGACGGCAGCATCGCGAAGGTGGAGTTCTTCCGGGGGCCGCCGGGCAGCATCCCCTCCACGCTGGTCGCCACGGTCACGGCGCCGCCGTATGCGGCCGCCTGGACCGACGCCGCCGGCGGGTCCTACGCGCTGCAGGCGAGGGCCACCGATAACCTCGGCGCCGTCGCGAGTTCCGCCATCGCCGGCATCACCATCGACCGCCCGCCCACCGCGACGCTGTCCGCGCCGCCGGACAACGCCTCCTACGTCGCCGGCTCGATGGTGTCGATCACCTTCGACGCGTTCGACGGCGACGGCCGCATCGCGCGGATGGACCTCTACAAGGATGGCACTTTGTTCGCCACGATCACGCCGACGTCGACCGGCGGCGCCTATCGCTTCATCGTCAACTGGACCAATGCGATCGCCGGTTCCTACGTTTTCACGGGCAAGGCCGTCGACGACCAGGGCGCGGAGACGACCTCGGCGCCGATCCGCATCAACGTCAACACGGCGGCCGTCGTGACGTGGCTCACGCCTGCCGACGGGACCAGCTTCGCCGTCGGCGCGCCGATCGACCTCGCCGTCGTCGCCAGCACCCGGGTCGGCACCGTGGCCAGGGTCGACTTCTACGACGGCAACACGCTGATCGGCTCGGCCGCGGCGCCGCCCCATGCGATGACCTGGCGCGGCGCCGCCGCAGGCGCCCACACGATCAGCGTCCGGGTCGTCGACAACCTCGGCTCCGCCACGAGCTCCACCGGGATCGGGATCTCGGTCGATGCCTTCGCCCTCAACATCGTCGCGCCGACGGAGCGCGAGTCCGTCTTCGACCCTACCGTCATCGTCACCGGCACGTTCGCCGGAGGCGCGCCCGCAGGGATCGCCGTCAACGGCGTCGCGGCCGTGCTGGGCAACGGCACGTTCGCCGCCGTGGTGCCGATGGGTGCCGACGAAACCACGATCACGGCCGTGGCCTCCGGCGTCGCCGGGGGCAGCGCCAGCCGGACCGTGCACGTCGCGCGTCAGGCGCTGGGCGTGGTCTACCGGAACGTTGTCGACGGCCAGGCGATCAACGACGACAACGTGACGATCCGGGGCTTCGCCACGATGCCCGTCAACGCGGCCGTCGCGATCAACGGGCAGCGCGCGGCGATGGATGCCTTCGGCAACTTCTTCGTCAACGCGGTTCCGCTGGCTTCCGGCGACAATACGCTCGCCGTCGTGCTCAACGGTCCCGACGGCAAGTCGCTGGCGCAGAACCTCCGGATCCGGAGCGACGCCGTGGCGCCGTTCCGGCTCGACGTCAGCCCGGATTCGGGCATGACGGCGCCGCACACGGCGGTGCTGACGCTGCGCAATCCCGGGCTGCTCCCGTACCGCAAGCTCGACATCGGTCTCGGCGGCAGCGCGACACCCCTGTTCTCGGAGCCCGGTCCCGCCGTGCCGCAGGGCGAGCACACGGCCACCCTCGTCTTCGCGAATCCCGGCATGTACACGCTGGTCATCACGCTCTGGGGCGAGGGCAGCACGATCCTCTATCGCGTGCAGCGCGCCGTCCACGTCGGGCGGCCGGAGGAACTGGCCGCCAGATTGCGGGGGATCTACACTGGAATGCTCGACCGGCTGCGGGTGGGCCAGGTCGACGCCGCGGCGGACGCCATCGCGTCGACGGTGCGCGAGCCGTACCGCGAGGCTTTCCTGCAGCTCGGCCCGGCGTTGCTGCCGGCGGTGGACAGCCTGGGCCGGATCAGCGCCGCGGAGCTGGCGGAAGACCACGCGACGCTGACGATCACCCGGCAGAAGCCGGACGGGGTGTACGCGTATCCAATCCTTTTCATCCGCGACAGCGACGGGGTCTGGCGGATCGACGGGATGTAGGGGAGGGCCATGACAAAGCGAAGGATCGGATTGGTGCTGGCCGCGGTATGCGCGGTCGGCCTTGTCGTCTCCGCCGTCACGTCCGGCTTTACCGGACACGTGATCGACGGCGCGACGGGAAAGCCCGCGGCAGGCATCTACGTGATCGGCCGCTGGGAAGGTGGCGGCGGCCTGGTCGGCGGGGCGTCGGGATGCTGGATCGCGGTGACGCGATCCGATGCCAACGGCGAATTCACGCTGCGCCGGGGAACGGGACTATATTCGCGGCTGTTCGCGCCCCGGTATCGGCCGGCGGTGTACTTCTACAAGGCCGGGTACATGGCACGCTTTCCGATACCGGAGGATCAGCGGGCACCGTTGGTGATTGAGGCTGTACAGATGGAGGTCATGGACAGACTCGCTCACCTCCGCCAGATCCAGACGTGGGTCGATTGCGGAATCGAAGAGATTCAGAATAACGCAGCGTTACTCATTCCGATGTACAAGGCGATGATCGTTGAAGCCTCGGCAATCGCAGGAACGCATGGCGAACGACAAGCGGCAGCAACACTCGAGTATTGGCTTGATGTTGCACAGGACGGGGTTGATGTCGCACGGCAGAAGTCCGCTGCACGAACAAAGAAATTCGCGAGCGAAAAATGATCCCACGACACTTGGCGTTCGGCACTCTCCTAGTCGCCGTGGCGTGCAATGCTGTTGGCTATGAACTTGCGACGCATGCGCGGATCACCTTCAATGCGTTACTTCAATCCGATTTGGTGACTGATCCAAGCCTTTTTGCAGCTCTAGGCATTGCCAAAGGTCAAGGCGCGAATCTTGGCAACATCTACTTCGACGTGTCAACCGCGTCCATGATGCCACGCGAGACGCAAAATTTTGACTGGAACGAGGGAAAGATGCCAGCGCTGGACAAGGTCGAGATGGACCAACTCCGAACCCTCGTCCCCGGCTGGCTCATGAGCGGTGCCGTCCGCGAAGACGACAGCGCAAAGCGCGAAGAGTTGTTCAACCGCGTCATCTTCCACGCCCAGCGCGAACCCCTGGATGATCCGTACGGCAACATCAACCGCTGGTGCAACCACTTCTTCGATCCCTACAACAACCGGCCGCTGACGGCATCGGGCCTCGCCGAGCAAGTTTGCCGCGACTACCTCCACGGCTCCGCACCGGTCTGGGCGACCGGCTTCGCCGGACCGTTCAGCAGCACGGGCGAACCGGTCGAGGACCTCGGCCGGCGCAATCACTTCACCGTGCTCGATGCGCGCGAGGCGATGTGGCGGGCGCTGACCGGCCACGACCGCTCCCTGACGCAACGCCTGGCGCCCGACAAGCCGACCCGCGACGCCTGGTGGGCGACGACGTTTCGCGCGCTCGGCGACGTCCTGCACCTCAACCAGGACATGGGCCAGCCCCAGCACACGCGCAACGAGGATCACGGCGTCGGGCATGCCGCCTGGTACGAGAAGTACATCGACGGCCGGGCCAAGGGCAACACCACGATCACCTACGACTACGTCGCAGGCAAGCTGACCGCAGAGAACGCGACGCCGCTCGTCTACGGCGGCTATCCGCTCATCCCCGCCTTCGACCGATACGCCGATTTCTGGAGCACCGGCACCGGCGCGGCGACGATGACGGGGCGCGGTCTCGCCGACTACAGCAGCCGCGGCTTCTTCACTCCGGCGAAGAACTTCGGCAATCGCGAGTATCCGTCTCCGCCTTCGGATTCCGCCGCGTACCAGCGAACCGTCGTGGCGGCGGCCAACGGCTGGAAGGAGGAGCACCTGACGGGCACCGTCCCGGACATGTACGAAGGCACAACCTCGCGGCCGATCCGGATGACGCGCCGCGGCATCTGGGGTGACGCGGCGGAGGCGGCGCGGCTAGGCAATGCCTCGGTGATCCATTCGCTCGACCGCGGGAGCTTCGACGACCGCGCCGAATTGCTGATCCCGCGCGCAGTCGCCTATTCGGCCGGGCTGCTCAACCACTTCTTCCGCGGGCGGATGGAGATCAGCCTGCCCTCGGCCGGCTTCTTCGGCATCGCGGATCACGCGCCGTTCGCGCCACCGGCAGGCGCGACCGACGTGACGGCGGGATACCGGGGCTTCGACCGCGTCAAGCTGCGGCTCCGCAACACGACCCCGCCCATTACCTCGCGCGGCGCTGCGTCCAGCGCGCAGGAGATGAAGCAGGGATTGCTGGTCGCGGTGCTCAAGTACCGCCGGGGACTCTGCTACGACGACGTGCTGCAGAGGTGGCCCGCGGACGCCGCGACGGCCAGGCTGTGCGTCGACCTGGGCGAGGAAGTCGTGGTGTCGGAACCCGTCGCGATCACCGAAGCGACGGCCATCCCGATGGCGGGCATCGATGCCCCGGACAGCCGCGAGTTCACGTTCGCTTTCCCCGGACGCCAGATGCCGATCAACGCCTGGAACGTCACGCTGCACGTCGTGTACCGGGGCCGGCTCGGGACCGAAGCCGATGCGGTGGTCGCCGCCACGCGCGACGTATC
This sequence comes from Bordetella parapertussis, assembly GCA_943331295.2. Lineage (GTDB taxonomy): Bacteria > Pseudomonadota > Gammaproteobacteria > Burkholderiales > Casimicrobiaceae > CAIWHR01. The sequence continues at coordinate 53,878 of CALQLA020000027.1, forward strand.
GGAGCCGACGTTCGTGACGTTCATGAACTCCACCGACCAGGTGACCGTCAACGGCAATTTCTACACGCCGTCGGCGCTGGCCGCCAACCAGCCGCTGTTCGACCAGGTCCGGCCCGAATGCCGCAAGGGCGTGCGCGGCAGCTACACGCTGCACCCCGCGTGCTACAACCGGCCCGACGATTTCTACTTCACGGCCGGCGCCAGCGCCGTTTCGATCGGCGCCTACGGCACCGGCGCGGTGCCGCCGCGGCGGTTCATCCGGGTCGCGCTGCTGACCGATACCGCGCAGCCGGCCGCGCTCTACTGGCGGCCGGGCGACGTGAGCTGCACGTTCGACGAGAATCCCATCGTCGTCCCCGGCTACCGTGCGCGGTTCGACGTGCAGGAGCAGTGGGAATATGGCCTGCCGTCGAAGCTGCGCGCGGTGAACGGCTGGCGGTCGATGAGCTGCTTCGAGGATGTCGGCATCGTGCCGACGGCGCGCAAGGATGCGCCGTTCGGGCAGCTCGACGCGCTGCTGGGCGACGAACTGGCACCCGTGCCGGCGGTCATTTCCGGCTGGTGAGGCCGAGGCGCGCCGGTCAGTCGGCCAGAGAAACCCGGATCGCCTCGACCCGCGTCGGGTCCGCCAGAAAGGCGTCGATGCAGGTCGGGTCGAAATGCTTGCCGCGCTGGCTCTTGAGGTAGCTGATGCCCTGTTCCATCGGCCAGGCTTCCTTGTACGGGCGCTCGCTGACCAGCGCGTCGAACACGTCGGCGACGGCGACGACGCGGGCGACGATCGGGATGTCCTCGCCGTGCAGGCCGTTCGGATAGCCCGTGCCGTCGTACTTCTCGTGGTGGCCGAGGGCGATGATCGCACCCATGCTGAGGTACTTCGACGGGCTGCCCTTCAGGATGTCGTAGCCGATCCGCGGGTGCGTCTGCATCACCGCGGCTTCCGCCGGCGTCAACGGCCCACCCTTGAGCAGGATCGAGTCGGGAATGCCGATCTTGCCGATGTCGTGCATCGGCGCCGACACCTCGAGCGTGTGCACGGTGTCGCCCCCCAGGCCGAGGTTGTGGCCGATCAGCGACGAATACCTCGCCATCCGCAGCAGGTGGTTGCCGGTGGTCTTGTCGCGGAACTCGCCGGCCTTCGCGAGCTTCGACAGCGTCTCCAGCTCGCGCTCGTGCACCTCGATGATCGACTTGTCGACCTGGTACTGGAGCATCCGCGCCTGGTCCGACAGCACGATCTTGTGCCGCCGCAACTCGAGCAGGTTCGCGCAGCGCGCGCGGGTCTCGTGCTCGTCGAGGGGCTTGATGAGGAAATCGGTGGCGCCGGCTTCCAGCGCGTCGTAGCGCACCCGGCGGTCGTCGACGACGGTGATCACGACGATCGGCACGTCGACGCAATGCGGCAGCGCGCGCAGCTGCTTGACGAGCTCGATCCCGTCGAACTCCGGCAGCTTGTAGTCGGTGAGGATGATGTCGACGCGGTTGTTGCGCGCGTACTCGAGGGCGCGCGTCGGCGTGTCGAACAGCTCGAGGTTGAGCTTGCCGTCGATCTGGCGGACGATCTCGGCCAGCAGCAGGCGGCTGCTGAACAGATCGTCGATGATGAGGACCGTGTTGCGCTGTGCCCGCGCGAGCGCGAGCTCGGAGATCACACCGCTGCCTGCGGTGCCGGAGCGCTGATGGACACCGGCCATGGGTTGCCTCCTTCAGGAACTTGCGGGTGCTTCCGCCTGCCGCATGGATGGCCGGTCGGTTGGCGCGGTCCGGTCGTTCGATGCGCTACCGTTTGCCCGTCGCCGCGGACGCTGTGACCCGTCAATTTAGCAAAATTCGTACCGGTGGGTGCTGTATTTCGGCGTCGTCCGAGCGCAGCGATGCGCGATTGTCGCATCGACGCCCGTTCCGGCTGCCGACCGGTGCGGCCAGGGCTGCGGAACCGGCACCCGGGTGTTCGCCGCAGGATGCGCTAACGCCATGTTTCGGCGCTGGAAACAGGCCGCGCGCCGCGCCCTCCCGAGCCACCGCCGATCGGGCTGTGCGCCGGCGCGCCTTGCTCCGGTTGGCGCGCCACGCCCGTCCAGGCGACACCACGCCGGCGCGGCGCGAGTCGGGAAAATGGACTGTCCGCAGGGCAACGCGTTCCCCGCCGCGTCACAGTGTTCCATGGCGCGCGGTCGGTGCGATTCCCGTTCGTGGCGGGCGACCGGCCGCCGCTCCGATGCCGGGCCACCGGGCCGGCCGGGAAATGCGGTAAATTCCGACGTTTACCCTTCCCCGAACCGACCAGGCCTCCTCCCCATGTACAACCTCATCGATTACCCGCTGGCCGTCTTCGTGCTGACGCTCGCCGGACTCACGCTGGCGTCCGCATTCGGTGTCCAGATCGCGCGGCGCAGGACGGCGCGCGGCGGCGCTCACCCCGACGGCGGCGCGCTCGACGACGGCGCCCGCGAGGACTTCAACATCGTCCTCGGCGGCACGCTGACGCTGCTGGGGCTCATCATCGGCTTCACCTTCTCGATGGCACTCAACCGCTACGACCAGCGCAAGAACTTCGAGGAAGAGGAAGCCAACGCGATCGGCACGGAGTTCGTCCGTGCCGACCTGCTGCCGGCCGCCGAGGGCGCCAAGGTGCGCACGCTGCTGAAGGCCTACGTGGACCAGCGGATGCGGTTCTACGCCACCCGCGACCGCGACGCGCTGCGGGAGATCAACGCCGAGACCGCGAAGGTGCAGGCCGCGCTGTGGTCGACCGTCGCCGGCGTCGCCGCGACCCAGCCGACGCCGGTTGTCACGCTGGTGGTCGCCGGGATGAACGACGTGCTGAACTCGCAGGGCTACACGCAGGCCGCCTGGTGGAACCGGATACCGGTCGCTGCGTGGCTGCTGATGTTGGCCATCGCGGTCTGCGCCAACCTCCTGGTCGGCTTCGGCGCGCGCAGGGCGCGGCGCGAGGTGCTGCTGCTGATCGTGATGCCGCTCGTGGTCGCCATCGCCTTCTTCCTGATCGCGGACATCGACAGCCCCCGCGGCGGCGTCATCCGCGTCACGCCGCAGAACCTGCACGCGCTCCACGACTTGCTGCGGGTGCAGTGACCTCGCGCCGGGCCCGGTACCCGGCCCGTTCGTGCTGCGCCCACCGTTGCCTCAGGGCGGTCGGAGCAGGGTTGGAGTTGTATAAACCCGCCGGCCGAGGCGATACTGTGCGCTCGATCCGCCGGGTCCGGATCGCGCGGGCGGCGGTTGGCCGGCGCGCGCAAACACCGGCGGGCACCACGCACAGGAGGCGACGAGAGATGACCACACCCACCACACTGATCCGCGGCGGCATCGTGCTCACGGGCACGAAGCTCGTCCCCCGCGAACGCCTCGGCGTCGTGGTCGAGAACGGCAGGATCGCGAAAGTGGCGCCGGAGCGCGGCATCAAGATGGGCAAGGCGTGGCGCGTGGTCGACGCCGACGGGCACACGGTGATCCCCGGGCTGATCGACGCCCACGTGCACTTCTTCGGCAGCCGCAGCGCCGACCCGATGATGTGGTCGATCGAGCCGCACATGCTGAACTGCGCCCGCGCGGTGTCGGACGCGCGCAAGCTGCTCGACCACGGCTTCACCACGGTGCGCGACCTCGGCTCCCGGAACGGCGTGGCGATCAAGCGCGCCGTCGACGAGGGCTCGATCCTCGGGCCGCGCACGGTGCCGGCTCACTTCGGATTGAGCATGACCTGCGGCCACGGCGACGTGCACAACCTGCCGTCGGAATGGCTGTGCGGGTGCTCGTCGATGGCCTTCGTCGTCGACGGCCCGGACAACATCAGGAAGGCGGTCCGCCAGTCGGTGCGCGACGGCGCCGACGTCGTCAAGATCTGGACCTCCGGCGGCACGATGTCCGAGCGCGACAGCCTCGAGGACCAGCATTTCAGCGACGAGGAGATCCAGACCGCCGTGTCCGAGGCGCACGCGCTGCGGCGCAAGATCGCGTCGCACGCGGAGGGGCTGCTCGGCGCGCGCGCGTCGATCAAGGCCGGCGTCGACTCGATCGAGCACGGTTTCCACCTCGACGAGGCGGCGTGCGCCGAGATGAAGCGGCAGGGCACGTACCTCGTGCCCACGCTCGCTTTGCTCGATCGCGTGGTCAACACGCCCGGCGTCCCCGAGTACGCGCGGCGCAAGGCCGAGCCGATGTTCGACCTTCATCTCAAGTCGTTCCGGCTGGCGATGGAAATGGGCGTGCCGATCGGCTCGGGGTCCGACGCGTTCTCCGATCCCGTCACGCCGTTCGGCAAGTACAACAGCCACGAGATCGAGTTGCAGGAGCAGGCGGGGATGCCGCCGCTCGGGGCGCTGCGCGCGGCGACGTCGTCGAACGCCGACCTGCTGGGGCTGTCCGCCGACCTCGGCAGCCTCGACGCCGGGAAGCTGGCCGACATCGTCGTCGTCAAGGGCGACCTGACGAAGAGCGTGAAGCCCGTCGCCGATTCGGACAACATCTCGGCCGTGATGCAGGGCGGCCGGCTGATCCCGCGGCTGAAGAACTGCCTGGCGTACTGATCGCCGCGTGATCCGGATGCCTGCGCCGCGCATCGCATTCGCGCGGGCGCGCCGATGAACGCCGCGCACCCGCCGCGCCGGACCGACGTCGTGATCGTCGGCGGCGGCATCGTCGGCTGCGCGACCGCGTACTACCTCGCCCGACGCGGCCGGACCGTGCAGATCCTCGAGCGCGGACTGGTCGGCAGCGAGCAGTCGAGCCGCGCGTGGGGGCTGCTGCGGCAGCAGGGCCGCCACGACGCCGAGACGCCGCTCGCGGCGGAAGCCGCGCGAATGTGGCCGGGGCTGCCGCAGGAGCTCGGCGCCGACATCGAGCTGGTGCAGCGGGGCATCCTGCTGCCGGCGGAGTCCGAAGCCGATGAAGCGCGGATGGTCGACGGCGAACGCGCGTCGCGCGCCCACGGCGTCGATTCGCGGCTGCTGGGGCCGGCGGCGGTCGCGAGCCTCATTCCCGACCTCGGCGGCGCGTGGCGCGCGGGGCTCTTCACGCCGGGCGACGGCCATGTCGAGCCGGTCAAGGCGACGCGCGCGTACGCGGCGGCGGCGCGGCGGCTCGGCGTGCGCATCGAGGAGGGCACGCCGGCGTGCGGCATCGAGACCACCGGCGGCGCTGCCACCGGCGTCGTCACGGCGCAGGGCATATACCGTGGCGACGCGATCCTGTGCGCGGCGGGCGTCGGCGCGGCCGAACTCTCGCGCACGCTCGGGCTTGCGCTGCCCATCGAGATCGTCCGGGCGCCGGTGTCGCAGACGCACCCGGCACGCCGGACGACGGACATCGCCGTGTGGGCGCCGCACGCGGCGTTCCGGCCCCGCGCCGACGGCACGTACTACCTCGGCAACGGCTACCGCGGCATCGACGCCGAGTACGATTTCACGCCGGATATGTTCCGGCACCTGCGGCACTTCCTGCCGACGTACGCGGCACACCGCGACATCCTCCGGCTGCACCTCGGCCGGCCGTTTCTCGAGGCGATGCGGCGCCGGGTGCGCCCGGATGCGCGCTTCGCACCGTGGTCGGAGCCCGCCGTCAACGCGCGGCTGGTGGCGGCGTACGAGCGGGGCGCGTACGACCTGCTGCCGCACCTCGCGGCGCGCGGTATCGCGCGCAGCTGGGCCGGCCGCATCGACGCCACGCCCGACCTCATCCCGATCCTCGGCCGCGCGCCGGGAATCGACCGCTACTACGTCGCCGCCGGCTTCAACGGGCACGGTCTCGCGCTGTCGCCGGCCGTGGCGCGGCTCCTGTGCGAACTGATCGTCGACGGCCGGCCTTCGCTCGAGCTCCACCGCTTCCGGATCGAGCGGTTCGCCGAAGGCCGGCTCGAGCGCGCGGGCGGCGCGCTGTAGTCGCGGCGCTTCCCGGCCCCTTCCCGCAGCGACGAGTCGCGGGCCGCGCGACGGGCCGTCCGCTCGCCGCCGCTTGACCTCGCGGCAAAGAATATTTACTTTGTCGACATTCGCGGGCCGCACAGGCCCGCGTCGACGGCGAGGCAGGCATGAGCGACGACGCACCCGATTCGCGATTCATCCCCATCCGTTCCGCACCGGCATTCACCGCCGCGGAGCTCGCGCCGACGCGCGCGCCGCTCGACGAGGCGCTGCACCTCCCCGCGCGCTTCTACACGTCCGAGGACATCCTCGCGCTGGAAAAGGAACGCCTGTTCTTCAAGGACTGGCTGGTCGTAGGCCGGGTCGAGGAGTTTCCGAAGCCCGGCGATTACCGGGCGATCGACCTCCTCGGCGAGCCGGTCGTGATCTGCCGCAACAAGGCCGGCGAGCTCCGCGCGTTCGCCAACATCTGCCGGCACCGCGGCGTGGCGCTGGTCAGCGGCGAAGGCAACGCGCGCGGCTTCGCCTGCCCGTACCACGCGTGGGCCTACGACCTCGACGGTCGCCTGATCGCGGCATCGCGGCCGCAGGGACTCGCGCATTTCGACACCGCGAACTGCCGGCTGCCGCCGATCCGGCTCGACACCTGGGGCGGCTTCATCTTCATCTCGTTCGACCCGGACGGCCCGAGCCTCGCCGACTACCTCGACGCCGACGACTACCGCGCCGCCGCGGCGTACCTGAAGTCCGAGGAGATGATGCTGGTCGACACGTACACCTACGAGATCGACTGCAACTGGAAGCTCATCCCCGAGAACCTCGCCGACGTCTATCACGTCGAGATCATCCACCGGAGCACCTTCGGCGGCGCGACCTACGACACGACCAAGGCGCTCGCCGAACTCACGCTGACCAAATACGGCTGGCACAAGGAATACGTGAGCGGCACGATGGCGCCCGACGCGGAGCTGCTGTTCGGCCCCGCGCCCTGGCTGGCGGAGCACGAGAAGGGCGCGCTGTTCGCCTACTCCGCGTTCCTCCGCCCGAATTTCTACCTGTTTGCCCGGGCCGACATGGTGCAGCCGTGGGTCGCTTACCCGCTGTCGGCAACCCGCACGCGGGTGACCGGCTGGACCTGCATCCCGAAGGTCTTCGCGGGCAAGCCCGGCTTCGCCGACAAGGTGGCGATCATGGCGCGGTTCGCGCGGCGGTTCGGCGACGAGGACGCGGCGCTGATGCGCGCAATGCAGAAGGGCCTCGGCTCGCGCTATTTCGAGCGCGGGCCGATGCACAAGCTGGAGGCGATGATCCACCACCGGATCAACCGCTACCTCGACGCGCTGGAAGGCGCCGGCGAGGCGCGCTGACGGCGCCAGCCGCCCAAGCGCATCCGGACCGCAAGGCACCAGGAGGACACGCATGCATGTCGATATGAAACTGCTCGATGCCTGGAGCCGGGTGCTGGTGCTGTGCGGTGTCGGCGCCGGCAGCGGCGTGCTGCTGCTGAAGGGCGCCATCGCCTACGAAGCCAATGTCACGACCGCGCGGCTCGCCGCCGCGCAGCTCGGCGCGCGGGTGATGCAGGTCGAGCTCGATCACTATGCCGCATCCTCCGGCGGCGCGCTGGCCGGCAACCGCGCGGCGATCGCGGCGATGAAGGAAGCCGACCTCGTCGTCGACATGATGGGGATGGACCGCGGCACCGAGCAGTTCGAGATCCTCGCGGCCGGCACGCGGATCCTGCTCGTCAAGGAGCCGCCGGCGACGCTGGTCCGGCTCGTCCCGACGGTCGAGGACAAGGCGCGGGTGCTGGCCGCGACGGCGCGGCTCGCCGCCGCGCGCGCGATGACGATCGTCTCGAAGCACGGCACCGATCTCGCCGTGACGCTCGGCGAGTACCCCTGCCTCACGCAGTACGGCTACGCCGACGAACCGGGGCGCTGGGACCACTGGCCCGGCGCCTTCGTCGCCACGTGGCCGAACGAGCGCTCGGCCAACGGCCGCGTCGTGCTGGCCCCGGGCGACGCGATCCTGCCGTTCAAGCAGTACGTCCGGTCGGAGGTCGTGCTGGAAATCGAGGCCGGCTACGTCCGGTCGATCGCCGGCGGCTTCGACGCGCGGTACCTGCGCGAGTACATGGCGAAGTTCGGCGATCCCGAGGGCTACGCGGTGTCGCACCTGGGCTGGGGCCTGTGCCCGCGCGCGCACTGGACGGCGCTCGGCACGACGGACCGGCAGGAGACCAACGGCATGGAGTCGCGCGCGTTCGCCGGCAACTTCATGTTCTCGACGGGGCCCAACGCCGAGGCCGGCGGCTCGCGCCACACGCCCTGCCATCTCGACATCCCGATGCAGGACTGCACCGTCGCGCTCGACGGCGAGCCCGTCGTCGTGGCCGGCGCGCTCGTGCATGGCTGACGTGGGCGCGGCAACGGTCTTCCGCCAGTACGACCAGGCGGCGCTCGACGCCGAGTACGACAACCAGGCGAAGATAGGCGCGGAGGCCTTCCGCGCGTTTCGCGCGCGCTGTGCGGAAGGCAACGAGCGCGCGCGGCAGGAACTCGCAGGGCACCTCGACGTCGCGTACGGGACGGGGCCGGCCGAGACGCTCGACATCTTCACGGCCGGCGGCGCGGGGCCGGCGCCGGTCGAGGTGTTCTTCCATGGCGGCTACTGGCGGATGCAGGACAAGCGCGACTTCAGCTATGTCGCCGCCGGCTTCGTCCCGCACGGGCGCACGACGGTGATCGTCGACTACGCGCTGGTGCCATTGGTGACGCTCGACGCGCTGGTCGACCAGTGCCGGCGCGCCGTCGCCTGGGTAGTGCGGCATATCGGCGACTACGGCGGCGATCCCGCGCGCATCGCGCTGTCCGGGCACTCGGCGGGCGGGCACCTCGTCGCGATGCTGCTGGCGACGCGCTGGGCCGGCTACGGCGTCGCCGATCCGGCGGCGTCGATCGAGTGCGCGACGTCGCTGTCCGGGCTGTTCGACCTGGAGCCGGTCCGCCTCTGCTTCCTCAATGCCACGCTGGGGCTGACAACCGAGGTGGCCCGCCGGAACAGCCCGCTCGGGCTCTCGCCCGAGGTCGCGGTGCCGTTCCTGGTCGCGGTCGGCGGCCGCGAGGGTCGCGAGTACCCGCGCCAGAGCGCCGAATTCGCGCAGGCCTGGGCGACGAAGGGCGTGCCGGCGTCGTTCGAGGTGTTCGACGCCGACGACCATTTCACGATGCGCGAGCAACTGGGCCGCCCGGGCAGCCCGGTGGTCGCGCGGCTCATGCGGCAGCGCGACGCGGCGCGGCGCGCGCGGCCTGGCGGCGATGGCCGTGGCCGCTGACAGGCCAGCCCGCCCTCGTGCCGGCGGCCGCGTGCCGGTGCGAATGCTCATGGGCGAAACGCCGCGCGGCGCGGCGGGCAACGGCGGCGCGGTGCCACCGCTGCCGGCCGTCGACCTGATCCGCGACCGGATCCTCGACCTCACGCTGCAGCCGGGCGCGCGCATCGACGACAAGCTGCTGATGAGCCAGTTCGGGCTCGGCCGCACGCCGACGCGGGAGGCCTTCAACCGGCTTGCTGCCGAGGGGCTGATCGTCATCCAGCGCAACAAGGGTGCGACGGTGCGGCCGCTCGACATCGCGCACGTCGGCCAGTTCTTCGACGCCTATGGCGCCTCCGAGCGGCTGGTCGGATATTTCTGCCGCACGCGCGAGCCCGCGCTCGCCGCCGAGCTCCGCGCGATCGAGGCGCAGTACGAGCGGGCCGACGCAGGTGGCCGCTACCTCGAGGTCACGCGGCTCAACGCCGAATTCCACGGCCGGCTCGCCCGCGCGTCGGGCAACGAGTACCTGTGCGACTTTGCCGGCCGGCTCTACAACCACGCGCGGCGGCTGTCGTATTTCATCCACCTCATCCCGGGCGAGGCCAACCGGGACCTGGGGGCGATGCAGGAGGCGATCACCGGCCATCACCAGGAGATCATCGCTGCCGTCGAGGCCCACGACAACGACGCGCTGGTGCGCGTGCTGACGCTGCACGCCGGCTTCTTCCATCACTGGGTGATGGAGGCGATCAGCGTGAACCGCGGGCTTTCCGCGCCGTTGCCGGCGCGGCTTTGATCACTGGCGCCGTTGCCGGCGCGGCTTTGATCACTGGCGCCGTTGCCGGCGCGGCTTTGATCACTGGCGCCGTTGCCGGCGCGGCTTTGATCATCGGCGCCGTTGCCGGCGCGGCGTCGATCATCGCGGCCGCTGCCGGCCCGGCCGGTACCGCCGGCGCACCGTACAGCGTGCGCGCCGCGGCCGCCGCGATGCGCGCCGTTTCCCGCCCGATCCGCTGCATCGTCGCGGCATCGTGCTGGCCCTGGAACAGCGTGTTGGCGATGCAGAAGCGCACGGTGCCGCCGGCATCCGTGATCGCCGCGGCGATCGTCGTCACGCCGCGCATGAAGTCGCCGTCGTCGATCGCCCAGCCGTGACGGCGGGCGTGGGCGACGCCCTTGCGGTAGCGCGCGAGGGTAGGCGGCGTCTCCCAGCGCAGCGCGGCGACGGCCTCCGCGATCGCGGCCGCCGGCAGGGGACTCCGGGCCGCGACGCAGCGCCCCATCGCGCCGATGAACATCGGCAGCCGCTGGCCCACCGTCATGTGAATCCGCGTCGCGTGCGCGCTGTCGGCGAAATCGACCAGCACCAGCCGTCCGCTCGGGAGCAGCCGCCACAGGCCGCTCGCGACGCGATATTCGGTCGCCATCGCCGCCAGCCGCGGGCGCAGCAGCACCGTCGCCGCCTCGGTGCTCCCGGCGTGCTGCGCGAGCCGGGTGAGGCCGTCGCCGATCGCATAGGTCTTGGTGGCCGGGTCGAAGCGCAGGAAGGACAGGGCGGCGAGCGTCTTCAGCAGGTTGAAGCACGAGCTGGGGCTGATCCCCAGCGCGCGCGCGATCGCGTTGACGCCCCGCGCCTGCGGTTGGTCCGCGAGGTGACGCAGGATGGCGATGGCATGCACGACGGAGCCGACGGTCAACGCGAATTCCTCCCACGGGCGCGGCGACGGCGGCGGCCGGCACCGAGGGGCGCATTCTGCCACAAGAATTCACGCTGTTGAATGCTCATTCCATGCATTGAATTCTTGCGCGAAGCCCTCTACACTGCCCGCCGGAAGCGGTGCCGGCAGGCGTGTCCTGCGCACGGCATTGCCGCACAGGGAGGAGGCAAGACATGGCCGGAATCGTCGCCTACGGCGCGTACGTGCCGCGCCTGCGGCTGCAGCGCGCCGCGGTCGTCGAGGCGCACCAGTGGTTCGCTCCCGGGCTGAAGGCGCACGCCCGGGGCGAGCGCGCAATGGCGAACTGGGACGAGGACGCGATCACGATGGCCGTCGAGGCCGCCCGCGACGCGCTGCCGGAGGCCGCGCGCGGCGCAATCGCCGCGGTCGTGCTGGCGTCGACCAGCGCACCGTTCGCCGACCGCCAGAACGCGGGCATCGTGAAGGAGGCGCTGAACCTCGCCGATGCGGTGCTGACGCAGGACGTGGGCGGCAGCCAGAAGGCGGGCACCGGCGCGCTGATCCAGTCGCTGCGCGCCGTCGACGGCGGCGCCGGCGACACGCTGTGCATCGGGGCGGAGCGTGCGGCGTCGCGCCCGGGCTCGGAGGGCGAGCTCGTCAACGGCGACGCGGCGGCAGCGATCGTCGTCGGTCGCGGCGAGCCGATCGCGCGCTTCCTGGGCAGCCATTCGGTCGCGATCGATTTCGTCGATCACTTCCGCGGCCACGATGCGACGTTCGACTACGCGTGGGAAGCCCGCTGGACTCGCGAGGAGGGCTACGGCCGCATTGCCGGCGACGCGCTGCGCGCAGCGCTCGCGAAGCTTGGCCTCAGGGGCGAGGACATCCATCGCTTCATCGTTCCGATCCCGGTCAAGGGTGTGGCCGAGAGCCTCGCGCGCGCCGTCGGCATCCCGGCCGCCGCGGTGCAGGACGGCCTGGGCGCGACGCTCGGCCACGCCGGCTGCGCGCAGCCCCTCGTGCTGCTGGCGCAGGCCTTGCGGCACGCGAAGCCCGGCGAGCGGCTGCTGCTGCTGGGCTTCGGCCAGGGCTGCGACGTGCTGGCGTTCGAGGCCACCGAAGCGATCGCGACGCACCCGCATCCGCGCGGCGTCGAGGGCTGGCTCGCGCGCGGCCGGCCGGAGCGCAACTACCTCAAGTACCTGTTCTTCAACGGCCGGCTCGACCTCGAGCGCGGCATGCGCGCCGAGTTCGACCAGAAGCAGCCGCTGACCGCGCTGTACCGGAACCGCCGGACCGTGCTGGGGCTGGTCGGCGCGCGCTGCAAGGAGACCGGCGCCGTGCAGTACCCGCGCACCCGGATCGGCGTCGCCGCGACCGAGGCGACGGTCGGCACGCTGGTCGACTACCCGCTCGCCGAGCGCACCGCGCGCATCCTGACCTGCACCGCCGACAGCTTGGCCTACACGCCCGACCCGCCCGGCTACTACGGGATGGTCGAGTTCGACGGCGGCGGCCGGATGCTTGCCGAGTTCACCGACGCCGACGCCGACGCGATCGAGGTCGGGCGCGAGATGCGGATGACGTTCCGCATCAAGTCGGTCGACGAGCAGCGCGACTTCGTCCGGTATTTCTGGAAGGCTGCGCCGGCTCCCTGAGCGCGCGCGAGGAGAACGCATCATGGCAAAGGGCATCAAGGACAGGGTCGCGATCCTCGGCATGGGCTGCGCGCGCTTCGGCGAGCGCTGGAACGACGACGCCGAGGCGCTGATGGTCGAGGCGTACACCGAGGCGCTGGCCGACGCCGGCATCGGCACCGGCCAGATCGACGCTGCGTGGCTCGCCGTCGGTTTCGACGCGATGAACATCGGCCCCTCCGGCATTCCGCTGGCGATGGCGCTGCGGCTGCACAACATCCCCGTCACCAAGGTCGAGAACTACTGCGCGTCGGGCACCGAGGCGCTGCGCGGCGCGGTCTACGCGGTGGCCTCGGGCGCCGCCGACATCGCGCTGGCGCTGGGCGTCGAGAAGCTGAAGGACACCGGCTACGGCGGGCTGCCGGTGCGCTCGCGCGGCACGACCTTCGACATGGTCGGCGTGGTCGGGTCCGCGCCCGGCAACTTCGCCCAGCTCGCGGCCGCCTATCGCGCGGAGCACGGCGTATCGAAGGACGACCTGAAGCGCGCGATGGCGCACGTGTCGGTGAAGAGCCACGCCAACGGCGCGCGCAACCCGAAGGCGCACCTCCGGAAGCCCGTCGACATGGAGACGGTGCTGAAGGCGCCGATCATCGCCGAGCCGCTCGGCCTCTACGACTGCTGCGGCGTCTCCGACGGCGCCGCGTGCGCGATCGTCACCACGCCGGAGATCGCGCGCGCGCTGGGCAAGGCGCACGACCTCGTCACGGTGAAGGCGCTGCAGCTCGCGGTGTCGAACGGCTGGGAGTTGCAGGGATCGGGCTGGAACGGCAGCTACCTGCACACGACGCGGATCGCCGCCAAGCGCGCGTACGAGGAAGCAGGCATCACGAAGCCGCGCGAGGAGATCAGCCTGATGGAGGTGCACGACTGCTTCTCGATCACCGAGCTCGTCACGATGGAGGACCTCCACATCAGCGACCCCGGCAACGGCTGGCGCGACGTGCTCGACGGCCGCTTCGACGCCGACGGCGCGATTCCGTGCCAGATCGACGGCGGCCTGAAGTGCTTCGGGCATCCGATCGGCGCATCGGGGCTGCGGATGGTCTACGAGAACTACCTGCAGCTCCTCGGCCGCGCGGGCGACCGGCAGGTGGCGAAGCCGCCGGTGTTCGGCCTGTCGCACAACCTGGGCGGCATGCCCAACCAGAACGTCAGCGCCGTCGCGATCGTCGGCCTCGCAGGAGCCTGACGTCATGATCGACGCCGACGTGCTGCAGGAACTGCGCGACACCGTCCGCCGCTACGTGCGGGAGAAGCTGGTGCCGCTGGAGGCGCGGGTGGCCGACGACGACCGGGTACCGCCGGAGATCGTCGACGACTTCCGCGCGATGGGGCTGTTCGGGCTGACGACTCCCGAGCGCTACGGCGGGCTGGGCCTCGCCTCGGCGGAAGAGGTGGAGATCGTGATGGAGCTGACCTGGGCTTCGGCGGCGTTCCGCTCGGCGCTCGGCATCAACGTCGGGCTGGGCACCCACGGCATCCTGCTCGACGGCACCGACGCGCAGAAGGAACACTGGCTGCCGCGGATCGCCAGCGGCGAGACCATCGTCAGCTTCTGCCTGACCGAGCCCGACTGCGGTTCGGACAGCGCGGCGCTGCGCACGCGCGCGGTCAGGGACGGCGACGACTACGTGCTCGACGGCAGCAAGCGCTACATCACCAACGCGCCGTCGGCGGGGCTGTTCCTCGTGATGGCGCGCACCAGCGCCGAGCGGCTGCCAAAGAACGCGCACATCACCGCCTTCCTCGTGCCGGCCGGCACGCCGGGCATCACCGTCGGCGCGAAGGACCGCAAGATGGGGCAGTCGGGCGCGTGGTCGGCCGACGTGCACTTCGAGGGCGTGCGGGTGCCGGCTTCCGCCATCATCGGCGGCGTCGAGGGCCGCGGCTTCGCCACGGCGATGAAGGCGCTCGACCGGGGGCGCGTGCACATCGGCGCCGTCTGCGTCGGGCAGGCGCGCCGGATCCTGCACGAGGCGACGCGGTATGCGGTGGAGCGCCGCGCGTTCGGCGAGGCGATCGGCGACTTCCAGCTGATCCAGGCGATGCTGGCCGACAGCCAGGCCGACCTCTACGCCGCCGAGTGCATGGTGCGCGACGTCGCGCGCCGCTACGACGCCGGCGAGCGGGTGTCGCTCGAGGCCTCGTGCTGCAAGATGTTCTGCTCGGAGATGGTCGGCCGGATCGCCGACCGCGCCGTGCAGATTCACGGCGGCGCCGGCTACATGCGCGACAGCGCGGTCGAGCGCTTCTACCGCGACGTGCGCCTGTTCCGGATCTACGAGGGCACGACGCAGATCCAGCAGCTCATCATCGGCCGCGAGATGACGAAGCGCGCCAGGTCTTCGTAGCCTTCGTGGCCAGGGTGGTTCTTCAACTGAGGAGTAGCCGATGGATCTCGGACTGCAGGGCAAGGTGGCGATCGTCACCGGCGGCGCGCGCGGCATCGGCGCGGCGATCGGCGAGCGGCTGGTCGCCGAAGGCATGCGGGTCGCGGTGGTCGACCGCGATCTCGCCGCCGCGGAGTCGCAGGCGGAGGGGTTGCGCGCCGCGGGCGGCCGCGCGCAGGCGCACGGGGTGGACGTCACCGACGAAGATGCGGTCGCCGCGATGGTCGCGGCGGTAGCGGCCGAATGGGGCAGCGTCCACGTTCTCGTCAACAACGCCGGGTTCACCCGCGACATGCGGATCACGAAGATGGCGATGTCCGACTGGGACAGCGTGGTCGACGTGATCCTGAAGGGTGCGTTCCTCTGCACGCGCGCGGTGCTGCCGCTGATGACCGCCGAGGGGCAGCGCTGGGGACGCATCGTCAACAT
>CALQLA020000028.1 GCA_943331295.2 Bordetella parapertussis
GGCCCGGCGGGAAGTCGACGGCCCCCACGCTCGCTGCGCTCGCTGCCCCCCGAGGGGGAGCACGACTTCCCTTGGGACGGCCCGGCGGGAAGTCGACGGCCCCCACGCTCGCGCTGCTCGCTGCCCCCCGAGGGGGAGCACGACTTCCCTTGGGACGGCCCGGCGGGAAGTCGACGGCCCCCACGCTCGTCGTGCTCGCCGCCAACAAAGCGGGGGCCGGTGCCCATGACGATCGATCGTGCCGCCGCCGCGCTGCTCGAGCTGGTCGCCGCCGACCGCGATGCGAAGTGCGCCGCGCTCGAAGGCGACGCGGCGGCGCGGGCCGGGACGCTGCTGGCCGCGGCGCACGAGGCGGCGCGCGCGCGGATACGCGCCACGTTCGCCGAGGAGCGCGCGCGGATGGCGGCGCGCGTGGGCGCGGCGCAGGCGAAGCTCGCGACGATGGAGCGGCTCGCGGAACAGCGGCGCGCCGCGGCGCTGGTCGCGGCGGGGTGGTTGCGGTTGCCGCAGGCGCTGGTCGCGGCGTGGCGCGATCCCTCGATGCGCCAGGACTGGGTGGAACGAATCCGGCGCGAGGGCGAGGCGCGGCTGCCGCGCGGCGCGTGGCGCATCGCGCACGCGGCCGACTGGCCTGCCGCGGAGCGCGAGGCGCTCGCCCCCGCGCTGGCTGAGGCAGGCGTGACGGCCGCGTTCGTCGCCGATCCGGGCGTGGCGGCGGGCTTTCGGATCAGCGCTGGCGGCAACGTGCTGGACGGCACGCTGGCCGGACTCACCAACGACCGCGAACAGGTCGGTGCGCTGTTGCTCTCGGAACTGGAAGGAAAGGAATCGACGTGACCCACGCAACCATACGCTGGATCGGCGGACCCGTGCTGCGCGCGCGCGCCGAGGGCTCGTTCGCGCTGCGCGAGGCGGTTCACGTCGGGCCGCTCGCGCTGCTGGGCGAAGTGGTCCGGATCGACCACGACGAAATCGTCGTGCAGGTGTACGAAGACACCACCGGCCTGCGGCCCGGCGTCGAGATCACGGGCACCGGGCTGCCGCTGGCGATCCCCCTCGGGCCGGGGCTCCTCGGCAACATCTTCGACGGGCTGCTGCGGCCGCTGTCGGGCACCGACAGCGCCTTCATCCGCCCCGGGATGCGCCGGGCCGGAGCGGCGACGTTCGATTTCACGCCGGAGGTGGCGGTCGGCGCCACGCTCGACGCGGGCGGCATCCTCGGCCGCGCGCAAGGCACCGCCGGACGCGCCCAGGTCGTGCTCGCGCCGCCGCGCATCGGCGGCGTCGTCACGCGCGTGGCGCCTGCCGGCCGCTATCGCGAGGACGAGGCCGTCTGCACGGTGCGAACCGCCGACGGCGGCGAGAGCGAGGTCGCGATGCGCCACGAATGGCCGGTGCGGGTGCCGCGCCCGGTCGTCCGGCGCCTGCCGGCGACGGTGCCGCTCGTCACCGGGCAGCGGGTCATCGACTGCCTGTTCCCGATCGCCGCCGGCGGCAAGGCAGCGGTCCCCGGCGGCTTCGGCACCGGCAAGACGGTGCTGCTGGAGGCGCTGGCCAAGGGTTGCAACGCCGACGTGATCGTCTATCTCGGCTGCGGCGAGCGCGGCAACGAGCTGGCCGGGGTGCTCGAGGAGTTTCCGCGGCTGACGGACCCGCGCTCCGGCCGGCCGCTGATGGAGCGCACGGTGATCATCGCCAACACGTCGAACATGCCGGTCGCCGCGCGCGAGGCGTCGATCTACTCGGCGATCACCGTCGCCGAGTACTTCCGCGACCAGGGGCTCGCGGTGGCGCTGATGGCCGACTCGACGAGCCGCTGGGCGGAAGCACTGCGCGAGGTTTCGGGCCGCTTCGGCGAGTTGCCCGGCGAGGGCGGGTACCCCGCGTACCTGTCGTCGCGGATCGCCGACTTCTACGAGCGCGCGGCGATCGTCGTGCCGCTCGCCGGCGGCACCGGCTCCGTCACCGTGATCGGCGCGATCAGCCCGCCATCGGGCGACTTCTCCGAGCCGGTGACCTCGCACACCAAGCGCTACGTGAAGGCGTTCTGGGCGCTGGACGTCAAGCGCGCGCAGGCGCGGTTCTACCCGGCGATCCACCCGCTGCAGTCGTACGCCGAGGACGTCGAGACGTTCGTGCCGTGGTGGACGGCCGAGGGCAACAGCCAGTGGCTGCCTCTGCGGCGCCGGTTCCTGACGCTGCTGGACGACGAGGCGCGGCTGGAGCGGATGGCGCGGATCATCGGCAAGGACGCGCTGCCGGTCCGCCAGCAGCTGACGCTGTTCTGCGCGGGGCTCGTCAACGAGGCGTTCCTGCGCCAGTCGGCGTTCTCGCCGATCGACCACGTCTGCAGCCCGGCGCGGCAGGGCGCGATGATGCGTCTCCTCGGCCACTTCATCGACCTCGCCGAAGCTGCGCTGGCGCGCGGCGTGCACCCGGACGCGATCGCGCAGATGGCGTGCATGCGGCCGCTGCAGCGGATGGGCGAGGACATCGGCGACGCGGACCTCGGGCCCTTCGCCGCGCTGCAGGCGGAGATCGAGCGCGAGTTCGCGCAACTGACGACGACGAGCGAGGCCGCCGATGCGACTGACGGTTGAAGGCGCCGCGACGCGGCTCGAAGGACCGCTCTTGTTCCTGCGCCGGACGCTCGACGTCGGCCTGCAGGACGCCGTCGAGGTGACGGGCGCCGACGGGCGCGCGCGCCTGGGGCGCGTCGCCGCGATCGACGACGACGTGATGACGATCGAGGTGCTGGAATCGACATCGGGCCTGTCGCTCGCCGACACCGTCGTCCGCTTCTTCGGCGAGCCGCTGTCGTTCCGGCTGTCGCCGGCGATCCTCGGCCGCGTGTTCAACGGCGTCGGGCAGGTGATCGACGGCGGCCCGCCGATCCCGGCGCGCGCCTCCTACCCGATCGACGGGCTGCCGGTGAACCCGGTCGCCCGCGAAGGCCCGCGCGATTTCATCGAGACCGGCATCACGACGCTTGACCTGATGAACAGCCTCGTGCGCGGCCAGAAGCTGCCGCTCTTCTCGGGCGGCGGCCTGCCGCACGACCGGCTGGCGGTCGAGATCGCCGGCCACGCCAGGCTGCGCAACGCCGCGAGCGGCGACTTCGCGATCGTGTTCGCCGGCATCGGCGTCCCCTACGAGAGCGCCGAGTTCTTCCGCCGCAGCCTGGAGCAGGGCGGGGCGCTGTCGCGCACCGCGCTGTTCCTCAACCTCGCCTCCGACTCGTCGACGCAGCGCCTGCTCACGCCGCGCTTCGCGCTGACGGCGGCCGAGTACCTCGCGTTCGTCGAGGGCAAGCACGTGCTGGTGATCCTCACCGACATGACGAACTACGCCGAGGCGCTGCGCGAGGTCTCTTCGTCGAAGGGCGAGATCCCGAGCCGGAAGGGCTTTCCGGGCTACATGTACTCGGACCTCGCGACGCTGTTCGAGCGCGCCGGCTGCATCCGCGGGTCGAAGGGGACGCTGACGCAGCTGTCGATCCTGACGATGCCCGCCGACGACATCGGGCACCCGATCCCCGACCTCACCGGCTACATCACGGAAGGGCAGATCGTGCTGTCGCGCGACCTCGACCGTCGCGGCATCTATCCCCCGGTCAACGTTCTGCCGTCGCTGTCGCGGCTGATGAAGGACGGCACCGGCGGCAGGTACACGCATCCGGACCATCCGGCGCTCTCCAGCCAGCTCTATGCGGCCTATGCGCGCGCGGTGGAGGCGCGGGTGCTCGCGAGCGTCGTCGGCGAGGAGGGGCTTGCCGACACCGACCGGCGCTACCTCGCGTTCGGGAGTGCGTTCGAGTCGACGCTCGTCAACCAGGCGACCGCGCGCACGCTCGAGGAGAGCATGGCCGTCGGCTGGCAGCTGCTGGCCGGCCTGCCGCACGCGGAGCTGACGCGGCTGTCGGATGCACAGATCGCGGAACACCTGCCGGCCGCGCCATGAGCAGATGTAGCCCGGTGTCGAGCGAACGCGAAATCCGGGTGGACCGTGCCAGTTTGCGCACTCCCCCGGGTTTCGCTGGCGCTCAACCCAGGCTACGAAAATTCGCAACCCATCGCAAACCATGACCGACGTCACCCCCACCCGCAGCGTCGTCCTCGAGCAGAAGGACGAGCGGCGTGCGATGCACGAGGGCTACACGTTCCTCGACGAGAAGTGCCTGCTCCTGGCGGGCGAGATGCTGCGCGAGCTGCATCGCTACACGACACTGCAGCGCGAATTCCAGCAGGTGTGGACGACCGCGGTCGCCGCGCTGCGGGCAGCCGTCGCCCGCCACGGGCTCGAGGGGCTGCAGGTCCATCCGCCGGCAGATCTCGCGGCCGCCGCCGTCCATCGCGCGCCGCGGTCGCTGATGGGGGTCCGGTTGCAGGACGCCCGGTTCGCGGTGGATGCGGTACCCGCCGCGCCGGCGATCGATCCTTCCCCCGAAGCCGAAGCCTGCCGCCGCGCCTTCGCGGCGCTCCTTGCACCTGCCGTGCCCTTGGCCGCCGTCGCGGGCAACCTCGAGCGGCTGCAGCTCGAATACCGGCGCGCCGTGCGCCGCGCCCGCGCGTTGCAGGACGTGCTGCTGCCGGAACTCGACCGGAGCATCGGCGAGATCGAGACGCGGTTGGAAGAACTGGAGCAGGAGGACGCGATCTGGATGCGCTCCGGCGCGCGAACGTGACCGGGGCAGGCGCCGCCGGGGCTCCGTCGCATCGCCGGGGTCTACCCGCCGCGGACCCGGTGCGTGGCGAGGTGCGACGGCGTGCGCGAGCGGGGACGCTTGAACACGAAGTTGTAGCGGGCGACGTGGTAGCTCGAATCGAAACCGAAAAAATTTTGCTTCATCCGTGCGAGCTCCTCGTCGCGGTAGCGCTCCAGTGGCTTCGCCGCTTCGTCGTCGGCGCGGGCGGCGCGCTTCGCCGCGAGCTCGGCGCCAAAATCCGGCGCCTCGGCCAGCGTCCGCGCCTTCGCCTCGATCGCCGCGGAAAACCCGGCAAGAGGCGCGCCGACGATTTCGTCGATCAGTCCCAGCGCCAGCGCTTCGCGTGCACCGAGCGGCAGCCGGTTGTCCGCGACGGCGCGCGCACGCGCCTCATCCACGCGCCGCGGCAACAGGTACGTCCAGTACTCGGAGCCGTACAGGTTGCCCATCGTCTTGTAGTGCGGGTTGAGGATCACGCCGTCGCGCGCCCACACCCGGTCGGCGGCCAGCGCGAGGAACGCGCCGCCGGCGCCGGCGCCGCCGCACAGCGCCGCCACCGTCAGCTGGCGGTCGTTGACGATGATCGCCCGGACGAGGTCGTTCATCGCGTTGATGTTGTCCCACGATTCGGCGGCCGGGTCGGCGGCCGCCTCGATCCGGTTCAGGTCGATCCCGTTCGACCAGAAGTCCGGCCCGCCCGCCAGCACGAGCACGCGCGTCGGCCGCGCCTGCGCGCGCACGCAGGCCTCGCGCAGCGCGGCGCAGTCGGGCGTTCCCATCGCGCCGTTGTAGAACGGGAAATGCAGGATGCCGACCGACCCGCGCTCCTCGTAGCGGATCGGCCGCCACGTCGGGTAGTCGACGGCCGCATCCGGGGCCAGCGGGGACTCGGCGACGCCGTCGAGCGCGGCGCCCAGCACGGTTGCGGCCGGCAGCTTCACCGCGGGCTCCGGCCCGGCGCGCTTCAGGTGCGTGATCCAGACCGCGCCGTCGATCGTCGCGCGGCAGATCGCGCCGCCGCGCCGCGCGATCACCGCGCCGGCGGCGCCGGAGAGGCGCCCCTCCGGGTGCGCGCCGTGCAGGTGGCAGCGAATGCCGGCGATCTCGTCGAGGACGCCCGGCATGCCGTCAGCGGCGCGGATGTGGCGCAGCACCTTCGCCGTGCCGTCGGCGTTCCAGTCGATCGCGCGATCGGCCTGCCGGACCGCGGGCCGCAGCCGGCCGCGGACGTCGGCGCGCGCATAGTCGAGCGGCTCCGGCCGGAAGCCCGGCGTGGCGATGCGCTCCAGCACCTGGCGGATCGCCTCGACCGCGGCGTCGGTGACCTCGTTGCGGTAGAGGCTCGACTTGGTCGCGTCGCGCATCGGGAAGCCGACGCTGGCCCAGACGTCGCCGCCGTCCATCTCGCCGTTCGCCTCCAATGCGGTGACGCCCCAGTCGCGCTCCTCCTCCATCAGCGCCCAGTCGAGCGACGAGGGCCCGCGATCGCCGCGGATGCCGGGGTGGATGACGATGCAGCGGTGGTTGCGCCAGAGGCTCTCGGGAATCGCGCGCTTCAGGAACGGCGCCACGATCAGGTCCGGGCGGTGCAGCGCGACGGCCTCGGCCGACACGCTGTCGTTGACGTCGAACTCGATCGCGACGGCGTGGCCGGCGGCGGTCAGCGCGACGTAGAGGCGCTGCGCGAGGCTGTTGAACGCGTGCGTCAGGAACAGGATGCGCACGTCAGCAGATCCGCGGCAGCTGCTCGCCGGTGAGCCAGTCCACGTTGCGCCGGCCGCCGAACGAGGTCTCCATCTGCACGAAGTGGTGCGGGTCGGCGATCGCCTCGCCGATGACCGCCGCGTCGGCACCCAGCGGATGCGCGCGCATCGCGGCCAGCAGCCGGGGCGCGTCCTCCGTGGCGACGATCGCCACCAGCTTGCCCTCGTTGGCGACGTAGAGCGGGTCGAGTCCCAGGAACTCGCAGGCGGCGTTGACCTCGCCGCGGATCGGCAGGTCGCGCTCGCGGATCACCATGCCGCAGCCCGACTGCCCGGCAATCTCGTTCAGCGTGGTGGCGAGGCCGCCGCGCGTCGGGTCGCGCAGGCAGCGGATTCCCCCGGGGGCAGTCGCGAGCATCGTCGCGACCAGCCCGTGCAGCGCGGCCGTGTCCGACTCGATCGTCGTCTCGAACGTGAGGTTCTCGCGCACCGACATGATCGCCACGCCGTGGTCGCCCAGGTGGCCGCTGACGATGATGACGTCGCCGGGGCGGGCGCGGTCGCCGCCGAGTTCCACGCCGTCGGGAACGGTGCCGACACCGGTGGTCGTGATGAACACGCCGTCGCCCTTGCCGCGCTCGACGACCTTGGTGTCGCCGGTGACGACCGGGACGCCCGCCTCGCGCGCGGCGGCGGCCATCGACTCGACGATCCGCTTCAGGTCCGCGAGCGGAAAGCCCTCCTCGAGGATGAACGTGGCGGCGAGCCACAGCGGGGTTGCCCCCATCATCGCGACGTCGTTGATCGTGCCGTGCACCGACAGGCAGCCGATGTCGCCGCCGGGAAAGAACAGCGGCGACACGACGTGGCTGTCGGTGGCGATCACCATCCTGCCCGCGGCCGCGGGCAGCCGCGCGCCGTCGTTGCCCTGGCGCAGCCATGCGTTGTCGAACGCGGCGAGGAACAGCTCGTCGATCAGCTGCGCCATCGCGCGCCCGCCGCCGCCATGCGACATGTCGACGTGGCCGTGCCGGAAATCGACCGGCCGCACGTAGCCTGCGCGCACCTTGCTCATCGCGCGGCCTCCGCGACGCCGGCAGGTGCCTCCGCGCGCGCCGCCACGACGGGGACGTCCTTGAACCGGCCGTACGTGTAGTGCGCCGCGCAGGCGCCCTCGGACGACACCATGCACGAGCCGATCGGATTCTCCGGCGTGCAGACGGTGCCGAACACCTTGCAGTCGGCCGGTTTCTTCACGCCGCGCAGGATCGCGCCGCATTCGCAGGCCCTGTTGTCGGGGACGGCGCGGTACGGGATGTCGTAGCGCGCCTCGGCGTCGAACGCGCGATAGCGCTCCCGGATCTGCAGCGCGCTGTACGGCACTTCGCCGAGACCCCGCCACTCGAACGAGCGCCGCAGCGCGAACACCTCGGCCACGAGCGCCTTCGCCTTGCCGTTGCCGTCGCGCGTCACTGCCCGCGTGAACTCGTTCTCGACCTCGGCACGGCCTTCGTTCAGCTGCCGCACCAGCATCAGGATCGCCTGCATCACGTCGAGCGGCTCGAAGCCGGCGATCACGACGGGGCGCGCGTACTCCTCGGCGAAGTACTCGTAGGGCTGGCTGCCGATGACGGTCGACACGTGCGCGGGACCGATGAACCCGTCGAGCGGCACCGTGCCCAGCTCGCGCACTTCCGGCGACTCGAGGATGTTGGCGATCGCCGCCGGCGTCAGCACGTGGTTGCAGAACACGCTGAAGTTGGCGAGCCCTTCGCCTTCCGCCGTGCGGATCGCGACCGCGGTGGGCGGCGTGGTGGTCTCGAAGCCGATCGCGAAGAACACGACGTCGCGGCCCGGATTGTCGCGCGCGATCCGCAGCGCGTCGGCGCACGAGTACACCATCCGGATGTCGGCGCCCTGCGCCTTCGCCTTCAGCAGCGACAGCCCCTTCGAGGCCGGCACGCGCATCGTGTCGGCGTACGTGCACAGGATGAGCCCCGGACGGTGTGCCAGCTCGATCGCGCTGTCGATGCGACCGATCGGCAGCACGCAGACCGGGCAGCCCGGCCCGTGCACCATCCGCACGTTGGGAGGCAGCAGGTCCTTCAGGCCGTAGCGCGAGATCGCGTGCGTGTGCCCGCCGCAGAACTCCATCAGGCTGTAGGTCCGGTCGGGCCGCGCTTCGCGCGCGATCGTCCGGGCGAGGCCGCGCGCCAACTCGCCGTCGCGGAATTCGTCGATGTACTTCATTGCATCTCCGCGAGGCTGATGCCGGACGCGGCGAACAGCGCGAGCGTGCGCGCCGCCTCTTCCGGGTCGAGCTTCGTCAGCGCATAGCCGACGTGCATGATCACGTAGTCGCCGGCCGCGACGCCTTCGACCAGCGCCAGCGAGATTTCCTTCTGCACGCCGCCGACGTCGACCAGCGCGGAATCCGGCGCGACGAGGGAAACGACACGGGCGGGAATTGCGAGACACATCGTCAGGCCTCTTGGTTCAGGGTGTGCCGGGCGATCCACGCCTGGCCGAGCGCGAGGCCGCCGTCGTTCGGCGGCACCGCCTGCGCTTCGAGCATCGCGATGCTGCGCGCGCGCAGCGCGGCGTGGAGGCCGCGCGCGAGGATCGCGTTGAGGAAACAGCCGCCGCCGCAGGCCACCGTGGCGATGCCGCGCGCGGCGGCCGCCCGCCCGACCCAGTCGGCGAGCGCGGCGACAACGACCGCGTGGAACAGCGCGGCGCCGTAAGCGGCGCGGGTGACGGCGGACAGGCGCACGAACAGCGGCGACAGGTCGAGTTGGTTGTCGCTGGTGATCGTGTAGAGATCCGGCTCCGGCGGCACGTCTCCGTGCCGCGCGGCGAGGCCTTCGAGCAGCATCGCGGCCTGGCCTTCGAAGCTGCTTCGTGGCTTCACGCCGAGCAGGCCGGCGGCGGCGTCGAACCAGCGGCCCATGCTGCTCGTTTCCGGCGCGTTGATGCCCTGCGCCAGCATCCGCGCGACCATCGGCGCCGCCGGCTGCGCGCCGAAGCGCGGCACGATCTCGTCGCCGCGCCCGACGAGGGACAGCGCCGCCGCGGCCATGCGCCAGGGTTCGCGTGCAGCGCGGTCGCCGCCGGGCAGGCGCAGCGGGCGCAGCCGCCCGAGGCGCTCGCAGCGCGCCCCGTCCACGAGCAGCAACTCGCCGCCCCACGCGCCGCCGTCGGTGCCGAGGCCGACGCCGTCGAGGGCAAGCCCCAGCGCCGGCGCCGCGACGCGATGCTCGGCCAGCACGGCGCCGATGTGGGCGTGGTGATGCTGGATGCCGATGGCCGGCACGCCGAGCCGCGCGGCGAGTTCGACCGCGTGCCGGGTGCTGAAGAAGTCGGGGTGCAGGTCGTGGGCGACGCCGTCGGGCCGCACGCCGAGGATCGCGACGAGGTGGCGGAGCGTCTCCTCCATCGCCGCGCAGGTCGGCGCATTGTCGAGGTCGCCGACGTGCTGGGCGACGAAGGCCTCGTCGCCGCGGGTGACGCAGACGGTGTTCTTGTACCAGCCGCCCATCGCCGCGATCACCGGGCCGGGGGCGGCGAGCCGGATCGCGACCGGGGTGTAGCCGCGGGCGCGGCGCAGGAACTGGGGGGCCGTGGCGCCGACGCGGACGACGCTGTCGTCGCAGCGGATCACGATCTCGCGGTCGTGGCACAGGAAGGCGTCGGCGATGCCCGCGAGGCGCGTGCGCGCCTCGTCGTCGTGCGTGACGAGCGGCTCGCCGCCCGGGTTCGCGCTGGTCATCACCAGCGCCAGGTCCTGCGTGCCGGCGAGCCAGTCCGTGCCGGCGGGCCGGCCGGCCGCTTCGTGGAACAGCAGGTAGTGGAGCGGCGTGTACGGCAGCATCACGCCGAGCCAGGCGAGGCCGGGCGCGACGCCGTCGAGCGCGGCGTCGGTGCCGGGCGCTTTCGGCAGCAGCACCACCGGGCGCTCGGGCGCGTCGAGCAGCGCCGCCTCGGCCGTCGTCACGGCGGCCCATTGCCGTGCCGAGGCGATGCCCGCGACCATCACCGCGAACGGATTCTCCTCGCGCGCCTTCCGCGCGCGGAGCCGCGCGACGGCGCCCGCGTCGCGGGCATTGCAGGCGAGGTGGAAGCCGCCCAGCCCCTTGATCGCGACGATCTCGCCGCGCAGCAAGCGCGCCAGCGTGCCCGCGATCGGGTCCTCGCCGGCGACGGCGTTGCCCGCGGCGTCGGTGAGCCGCAGCCGCGGGCCGCAAGCGGGGCAAGCGTTGGGCTCGGCGTGGAAGCGGCGGTCGCGTGGCGACGCGTATTCGGCGGCGCACGCGGGGCACTGGGCGAAGGGAGCCATGCTCGTCCGCGCGCGGTCGTAGGGCAGGCCGCGCGTGATCGTGTAGCGCGGCCCGCAGTTGGTGCAGTTGGTGAACGCGTAGCGGTAGCGGCGATCCGACGGCGCGAAGAGCTCGGCGAGGCAGTCGGGGCACACGGTGGTGTCCGGGCCGATGGCGGTCGCCGCATGCCCGCCGCCGCTCTCGAGGATCGCGAAGCGTCCCGCGTGCCGCACCGGCGCGCATTCGGTCTCGCGCGTGCCGTCGATCCGCGCGCGCGGCGGCGCGTCGGCGACGAGGCGCGCCGCCAGCGCGTCGATCCGTGCCCGGTCGCCCTCCACCTCGATGGTCACGCCGGCCGCGTCGTTCCGCACCCAGCCGTCGAGGCCGAGCTCGGTCGCCAGCCGCCAGACGAACGGCCGGAAGCCGACGCCCTGCACGATGCCGCGGACCTCGATCCGGCGGCGCACCGGCGACCGCAATCCGGCGGTGGTCGAGTGCGAACCCTCCGGCATCGGCGCCGGCAACGGGTTCGTCAGCACGCGCGGATCCATTCGGCAGACGCGAAGGCGGCGGGCCGCGCTCAGGCGGCCGGCACGCCGCCCCCCTGGCGGGCGAGCACGGATTCCAGCTCGCCGATCCGCCGGCGCAGCGCCTCGACGTCGCGGTCGCGCGCGGCGGCGGCCGCCGCCGCGCCCTGCAGCAGCCAGTCGAGCCAGGCGTCCAGGCCTTCGCCGGTCTTCGCCGACACGCGCATCACCGGCAGCCCCGGCTTCACCCGCCGCGCGTAGTCGGTGGCGGCGTCGGCGTCGAAATCGCAATAGGGCGCGAGGTCGATCTTGTTGATCAGCATCAGGTCCGCGGCGTGGAACATGTCGGGGTACTTGAGCGGCTTGTCCTCGCCTTCGGTGACGGACAGGATCGCGACCTTGTGCGCCTCGCCCAGGTCGAACGCCGCCGGGCACACGAGGTTGCCGACGTTCTCGATGACCAGCAGGCCGCCCTCTCCCGCGGGCAGCGCGGCGAACGCGCGGCCGACCATCTGCGCGTCGAGGTGGCAACCCTTGCCGGTGTTGATCTGGATCGCGGGCGCGCCGGTCGCGCGGATGCGGTCGGCGTCGCGGGCCGTCTGCTGGTCGCCTTCGATCACGGCGGCCGCCACGCGGCCCTTCAGCTCGGCGATCGTGCGCACCAGCAGCGACGTCTTGCCCGAGCCGGGGCTCGACACGAGGTTCAGCGCGAACAGGCCGCGGTCGGCGAAGCGCTGCCGGTTCTCGCGCGCGAACGCGTCGTTCTTCGCCAGGATGTCGCGCTCGATCGCCACGATCCGCGCCGGCGACGTGCCGTCGGCATGCACGGCGCCGAGGCCGCCGTGCGCGGCAGCCGCGCCGGGCTGATGTCTATGCCACTTCGCGTTGCCGTACGGCGCGGGTCCGTGCGCGTGCTCGCCGTCGTGCGCGTGGCTGTGGACGCTGCCGTCCGCGTGCGCCTGCGCATGGCCGTCCGCCACGGCATGCGAATGCGCATGGACCGTGCCGTCGGCGTGCCGGTGCATGCCGTTGTCCGGTTCGTCCGTCACGCCCTCGATGCGCGTGTCGCCGTCGCCGCAGCCGCAAGTGGTGCACATTCCGGTTCTCCTTCGATGGGGGCGAGCCGTGCCGCGGTGGCGGTCACGCGATCGCGATTGCCTTGACCCGCATTTCGTCGCCGCCGGTCACCTGCAGCTGGTGGCTGCCGCAGCGGGGGCAGCCGTCGCCGCGACGCGAGACCTCGACCACGTCGCCGCAGGGCATGCACCACGCGCTGCCCGGCAGCCGCACGAACTCGAGCGTCGCGCCTTCGGCGAGGCTGCCGCGCGACACCGCGTCGAAGCAGAACAGCAGCGCGTCCGGCTCGACCTGCGACAGCGCCCCCAGCTCCAGCCAGATCGTCCCGACGCGGGCCGCGGCGTTGCCGCGCGCCGTCGCTTCGACGATCTCGAGCACGCTTTCGGCGATCGACATTTCATGCATCTTCGACCTCGATCCGGCAGGCGACGCAGGGGTCGAGCGCCTGCACCGCGAGCCGCGCCCGGTGCTCGAGTTCGAGGCGGTTGCCGGCGTCGAGGCCCGCGAGCCCCTGCGCCAGCGCGCCGCGCGGATGGAAGTTCCATTCGGTGGGCGCGACGATCCGGTAGTCGGCGACGCGGCCGCCGTCGATGCGGGCTCGGTGCAGCAGCAGCCCGCGCGCCGTCTGCACGGCGGCGAGGCCCTCGGCGGCGACGACCGGAAAAGATTGCACGCAGGTCAGCGCACCGTCGCCCGGCGCGGCCGTCGCGAATTCGCCGAGCAGGCGGGCGAGGTCGACGAGGCGGGCGACGAAGCGGCTGCCCGCGCTGTGCCCGTCGGCGGCGACGATCGCCGCCACCAGCGGGTGCCTCTGCGCGCGGGCCAGCGCGCCGGTCTCGACCGGCCGCCCTTCCCAGTCCGGCGCGCGCTCGAAATCCCGGCCGCGGTCGAGCGCGGGGACGATGACGGCCAGCAGCGACTCGCGGGTGGGCGCGGGCATCAGCGCGACGTCGCTGCGGCCGAGCCCGGGCATGTCGGCCTGCATCATGCCTAGGAGCTTCGCCGGCGTGCTGCTGCCGCGCGCGATCCAGGCGTCGAGCGCCGCCCGGTCGGCCATCTCCAGCCATGCCGCGGGCGGGATGCCGTAGATCGCCTGCTCGGCGAGCCGCGACAGTTGGGCGCCGAGCTCGCGCATCGCGGGCACGTTGCCGAGCGCGCTGCTCCTGCCGTCGGCGTTGCGCGCCGCGGCCGCGATCGCGTGGCGCACCGCCGCGACCGGCGTCGCGTTGGCCGCGAAGCCCATCGCCTGCGGCCAGTCGATCAGGATCCGCCAGCAGTATTCCTGGATGGTCTCGAGCGCCACACCGTGCGCGTGCCGCGCGGGCTCGGCGGCGACGTCGGTCGCGCCGGCGGCGGACAGCGCGCCGGCGGCGGCCGCGCCCTGCGCGCCGCCGCAGATGGCGAACAGCATCGGCACGGTGGCGGCGGCGTCGGCGGGGATCCTGCCGGTAAGGATCCGCGCGGCGGCGAACGGCCGGCTCGACTTGATTCCGACGGCGGTGACGCGGCGCCCGTCCCAAGCGAGGCGCACCGTGAGTTCACCCTCGATCGGCACGATCCCCTCCGACGAAGCGGCCGCGGAGGAAGTCGCGCTTCGACAGCGGCGCCGCGGCCTGTTCCCTGAGCTGGGCGATGGGGCCGGGCGCGGGCTCCGCGGCGGCAGCCGGCGGCGGTGTCAGGTTGGCCTGCGGCACGGACGGAACTTCGGCGTTTGCCGGATCGAACAGCGCTTCGTGCGCCAGTGCCGCAACCTGCCGCGCGGCCTCGTGGTCGCCGAACTCGAGCAGCGGCGAGAACAGCGAGCACGCGAGGTAGTCGCCGGCCAGCGCATCGCGCGCGCCGATGAATTCGTAGCTGCCGGCGGGGAACGCGTAGCTCCGCTTCGCGCCGGGGGCGAGCGGCTCCCACGCGGCCGGGTCGCGCGGCAGCAGCATCAGGTTCATGAACCACGGCGTCACCATCACCCCCAGCCAGTGGCCGCCCCAAGGCGCGAACGCGACGGCTTCGACGTCGACCGCCGGGTTGACGAACGACAGCCCCTGCATCCGCCCGGCGACGGCGCGGAACGCCGTCACCAGTCGCGGCGAAGGGTCCGGCAGCAGCGCGGCAGCCTCAGTCATCGGCCAGTACCAGGAAGCCGTCCATCGTCGTCGCGCAGTTCGGGCAGCTCCAGTGCGGGGGCAGGTCCGGAAACGGCGTGCCCGGCGGGATCTGCCACACGTCGTCCCCCAGGGCCGGGTCGTAGACGTGCCAGCACACCTTGCACTCCATCCGTGTCGCGGGCCCGATGACGCGGGTGTCGCCCGCGGTTCCCGGCGGGTCCGCTGCCGCGCGGGCGCCCGTCATTGCGCGCAGGACTCACTCATCCACTCGATCAGTTCGGCGAGCCGCGTGCGGGTGTCGTCGAGATCCTCCGCCGCCGCCAGCGCGACTTCAGGCATCCCCACGACCTCGATCGTGTTGAGGATGAGCGTGTTCATGTTGTTGAAGTACTGGACGCGCCAGACGTCGCGCGCGCCGGTCGACGTGATCCGGCAGTTGCCGAAGCCGCGCGACATGATGGCGACCGGCCCGACCGGCAGCGCGCTTTCCAGCACCTGGTGGTCCTCCGGTGACATCGGGAACAGCGTGAGGTTGATCACGTGCGCGGTGCCGTCGGCGCGGCGTTCGTGGATCTGCGCGGCGATCTCGGTGAGCAGCGCGGGCGAGTTCATCGCCCCCGCCGGCACCGCGACGTCGGCGAGCCGCACCGCAGCGCCTGCCCGGGCCGCCTCCGCGACGACGCGCGGCATCTTGGCGGCCTCGAGCCAGTCGCCCGCCGCGGCATTGCCCGCATCCGGCGCGACCACGCGCCACACGCCGGTGAAGACGCTCTCCTGGATGACGTGCGGGCGGGCGCCGTCGATGCGGACGCTCACCTCGCCCTCGCCCAGCACCTGGTTGATGATCTCGAGCGTCTCTCCGCCCATGCCGGAGAGGTCGACGCGCGGCCCGTGCGGTTCGGCGTCCGGGTCCCAGCCTTCCATCGCCGCGAGCAGCGCGCTGATGGTGTCGCGGGCCTCGGCGAGCGCGTGGACGGGGGCCTTCTCCGGCACGAGCGGCATCCGGAACGTGGTCATTTCGCGCGGCATCGCGAGGTATTGCAGGTCCTCGTCCTCGACCGGCTGGGAGCCCGCGCCGACCAGCCGCACGGGCAGGGGGAAGTCTTTCATCGTGTCGCTCCTTGCTGTTGTCGCTGCATCAGCTGCCGCACGCAGCATTGTTGTTGTCGGGGCCCTTCACGGCGATGCCCACGGTCGGCGGGCGGGACGGCGCCGTCGCCAGCAGTTCCTCGACCGCGATGACGTACTCGTCCCAGTTGCGCAGGCCGTCGACCGCGCCGACGTACTGGCCGTCCTTCAGCATCACGAACGCGGGCCAGCGCCGGAAGCCGTAGCGCGGCTGCAGGTCGCGCGCGGCGTCGGGCAGCAGCACGCCGACGGCGAAGCGGCCGGGAAACGTGCGCACGAGCTCGGGAACGATCACCGCGAGGTCGAGCGTTTCCTTGAACCGGAACGGGTCCTCGGTAAACACCAGCATCGCGTGTCCCGGGCGGCCGGCGAAGGCGGCGAAGCCGGCAGCGTCCACTTCCGCGAAGCCGTGCTTGGTGAACAGCTGGTCGACGAGCGGATAGGTTCGGGCGTCGGCGCCGGCGGCCGGCGGCATGGGCACGATGGCGTTCATGGTTTCTTTTCCTGCAGGTGGGGCGGCAGTGTGGGCTCGCGGTCGACGAGATCGGCGAAGTAGGCATCGACGTTCGACTCGCCGGCCATCACCGCCTGCAGTGCGTCGAGCGCCGACGAGGTGGCGGCGGCCTCGGCCGGGGTCATCGCGCGCATCGCGGTGCCCTGGTAGGCGAGGATCCACGTGCCGGCGATCGTCTCGCCGACAAGGGCGAGGCTGATGCGCTCGCGCCGGCCGCGGCCCTCGCACAGCGCGAACGCGCCTTCGATGCCGGTGACCAGCATGGGGGTTCCGACGCACATGTCAGTCCTCCGTGCCGGTCGCGGCATCTTCGAGCACGCGCGCGTCGCCGATGCGGCACGCGTCGGCGGCCGAGGGGCGCCCGGACTCGTATTCCGCGAGCGCCAGCGCCGTCGCGTTGAGCGGCTCCACGATGGAACCCGCGGCACGCGGCGTCCCGGCAAAGCCCCACGCGGCGAGTTCGCGCACCGCGCAGGCCACGGCCTCGGGCAGCCGGGCCCGGACGACCGGGGTCAGGCTGCCGCCGAAGTCGGAGAGTTCCAGCGGCTGGACGCCGATCGCGGTGATCCGGGCCGGGGCGCGGCCGTTGAGCTGCGCCAGCGCGAGCACGTCGTTGAAGCCGTTCTGGTGCGGGGAGAGCCTGGTGCGGCCCCAGGCCGGGACTTCGCTGTCCCGTAGGACGCGCAGCGTGCCGGGCGGCAGCGCGAAGTCGATCGCGTCGAACACCAGCACGTGCGGCGACGAGGCGATGTCCTCGTAGAGGTTGAGGCCAAGGGTGCCGCCGTCGCGGAGCACGACCGCGGGCGGAAACGCATAGCCCTGGTGCAGCGCCTCGACCGCGCGCACGCCGAAGCCCTCGTCGGCCCAGAGCACGTTCCCGATTCCCAGCACCAGCACTTCGCAGCGAGTTTCCATCGTCACCCTGTAACGGATCGCGTAACAGGGGAAAGACTACGCGCGCGTCGCGGGCGCAGGTTTGCGCTACATCAAGTCTTGTGTTCGGGACGCGCGGCCGGCCGGCCGCAGCGTCATTCCGCGCGCTTGCGCGGCTTCGGCGCGATGAAGTCGCGCGTCGCGGCGTGGAGGTCCCACGCCACCTGCAGGTGCATCCAGAACGCGGCGTCGTTGCCGAAGTACATGCCGAGCCGCACCGCGGTGTCCGGCGTGATGGCGCGCCGGCCGTTGACGAACTCGTTGACGCGGCGGCGCGAGACGCCCAGCGCCGTTGCGAGCTCGCTCTGGCTGATGCCGAGCGGCTTCAGGAACCGCGTCTCCAGGAACAGGCCGGGGTGGACCGGCCTGCGCGTGGAGAGGGAGAGGCGCGCAGGCTGGCGCGTCGCCGCGTCCCTGCGTCGCCCCTCGGCGCGGGTTGCCGCCATCGTCATTCGGACGCTGCCATCAGCGCTTCGGCTCGTTCTTCCACATCCGGATGCCGTTGATCATCGTGCTGATGATCGTCTCGCCGGACATGATGTCCTCGCGGAACACCATGTACATGTGGACGATCGCAAACACGATGAGATACCACATCGCGAAGTGGTGCACCGTGCGCACCGCCTGCGGCTCGCCCAGCAGCCCGAACACCCAGCCCATCAGGTTCATCGGCGTCGTTCCCCAGCCCCATTGCTCGGCGTAGAGCGCGAAGCCGGTGATGATGGTGACGAACGTGCCCACCGTGTACATCCCGAACATCGCGGACTGCGCGAGCGGGTTGTGCGCGACCCACAGCGGCGACTCGCGCTTGATGAACAGGTAGTTCCCCACCTGCGCGAAGAAGCCCTTCCACCAGCTGAGGTTCCAGAACGGGACGATGAACATCGCCCGCGAGTGGTGGTTGCCGACGATCGCCCAGTAGATCCGCACCGCGAACGACACGGCGAACACCATCGCCGCGATGAAGTGGATCATCCGGATGTAGGCGAACATGTAGGTGAAGGTCGCCTCGCCGCCGATCGCCGGCGGCGGGCTTCCGATCAGGTAGCCGGTCGGGATCAGGAACATCATCGCGACCATCATCACCCAGTGCCAGAGGCGCACCGGGGCTTCGTACACGTAGACATGCTCGAGCGGACCGGCAAGCACTTCGCCGGAAACCGGGTTGACTCTCATCGCGCTCTCCCGTGACGTTGCCTAGCGGATCTTGACCGAAACCAGCTCCTCGCCTTCCGGCGACATCACGTGCGTCGCGCACGCAAGGCAGGGATCGAAGCTGTGGATCGTCCGCAGCACCTCGAGCGGCTGCGCCGGATTGACCATCGGCGTGTTCAGCAGCGCGGCTTCGTAGGCGCCGATCTGACCCTTGGCGTCCCGCGGGCCGGCGTTCCACGTCGTCGGCACCACGCACTGGTAGCTTTCGATCTTGGTGTTCTTGATCTTCACCCAGTGCGCGAGCGCGCCGCGCGGGGCTTCGCAGGGCGCGACGCCCTTCGCCTCGGCCGGCCACGACGCCGGGTCCCATTTCTCGACGTTCGCCGTGGCGTAGTCGCCCGACTTCAGGTTGGCGATCAGCTGGTCGTAGAAGTAGCGCATCTTGTGCGCCGCCCACGAGCCCTCGAGCCCGCGCGCCGCGGTGCGGCCCAGCGTGCTGAACAGCGCGGTGACGGGAACGTCGAGCGTCTTCAGGACGTAGTTGACCTGCTCGGTCATCTCCTTGTTGCCGCGGGCGTAGCCGACGATGTAGCGCGCGAGCGGGCCGACCTCCATCGGGTGGCCCTTCCAGCGCGGGGACTTGACCCACGAGTACTTGGCGCTTTCGTCCAGGTTCTCGATGTTGGTCTTCGTGCCCTTCGTTCCGGCGCCCAGCTCGAACTTGGGGTTGGTCACGCCGTCGAACGGGTGCAGGCCCTTGTCCTTGTCGGCGTCGGCGTAGTTGTACCAGGAGTGGGTGACCCACTCCTGCACCTGGTCGGGCGCCTTCAGGTCGACCTCCAGCACCTTCTTCAGGTCGCCGCCGAGGATGATGCCCGACGGGATCAGCATGCTGTTGTTCGAGTAGTCGTTGGCGATGTCGGGGAACTCGCCGTAGGACATCACGTTCTGGCTGGAGAGCCCGCCGCCGATCTTCGACCAGTCCTTGTAGAACGACGCGATCGCGAGCAGGTCGGGGATGTAGACCTGGTCGATGAACGCGATCGTGCGGTCGATGATGTCGCTGATCATGTTGAGCTGCGTCATGTTGATCGCGCCCACCGCCCCGGTGTTGTCGAGGTTGATGGAGCACGGCATGCCGCCGACCAGCCAGTTCGGGTGCGGGTTCTTGCCGCCGAAGATCGTCTGGATCTTGACGATCTCCTTCTGGAAGTCGAGCGCCTCCAGGTAGTGCGTGACCGCCATCAGGTTGGCCTCGGCCGGCAGCCGGTACGCCTTGCTGCCCCAGTAGCCGTTGGCGAAGATGCCGAGCTGGCCGCTCTCGACGAACTTCTTCAGGCGGCTCTGCACGTCGCGGAAGTAGCCCGGCGAGCTGTTCGGCCACGACGAGATGCTCTGCGCGAGCTCGGAGGTCTTCTTCGGGTCGGCGGAGAGCGCCGAGACCACGTCCACCCAGTCGAGCGCGTGCAGGTGGTAGAAGTGCACGAGGTGGTCGTGCGCATAGAGCGTCGCGTGCATCAGGTTGCGGATGATGTTCGCGTTCTTGGGGATCTTGATCCCGAGCGCGTCCTCGACCGAGCGCACCGAGGCGAGCGCGTGCACGCCGGTGCACACGCCGCAGATCCGCTCGACGAACGCCCACGCGTCGCGGGGGTCGCGACCCTTCAGGATGACCTCGAGCCCGCGCCACATCGTGCCCGTGGACACGGCGTTGCGGATCACGTTGTCCTTGTCGACGTTGACCTCGATCCGGAGGTGGCCCTCGATCCGGGTGATCGGGTCGACGACGATGCGCTTGCCGCTGTTGTCGAGCGTGAAGCCCTGCGTCTGGATGATAGACATGCTTATTCCTCCACCTCGGACACCTTGTCATTGCGCGTCTTGCTCCGCGCCTGCTTGATCGCGCTGACCGCCGCGTGCGCCACGACCGCGGCGCCGGCCACGCCGGCGGCCATCAGGCCGATCCGGTCGGCGGAGCCCTCGATGCCGAGCCCGCCCGGCGGCCTGATCGTCGTCAGGTGATCGTAGAAGGACCCCTTGTCCCAGAACGCGTCTTCCGAGCAGCCGATGCAGCCGTGGCCCGACTGGATCGGGAACGACGTGCCTTCGTTCCAGCGCACGGTCGAGCAGGCGTTGTACGTCGTCGGGCCCTTGCAGCCGACCTTGTACAGGCAGTAGCCCATCCGCGCGCCGGCGTCGTCGAAGTTCTCGACGAACTGGCCCGCGTCGAAGTGCGGGCGGCGGTAGCACTTGTCGTGGATGCGCTGGCTGTAGAACATCTTCGGGCGGCCCTGCGAGTCCATGTCGGGCAGCCGGTCGAAGGTCAGGATGTAGGTGATGACGCCGGTCATCACCTCGGCGATCGGCGGGCAGCCCGGCACCTTGATGATCGGCTTGTCGGTGATGACCTTGTGGACAGGGGTCGCCTGCGTCGGGTTCGGCTTCGCGGCCTGCACGCAGCCCCACGACGCGCAGGAGCCCCACGACACGATGGCCTTGGCGTCCTTCGCCACGCGGCGCAGCTTCTCGACGAACGGCTTGCCGCCCGGGATGCAGTAGACGCCGTCGTCGGCGAGCGGCGGATTGCCTTCCACCGCGAGGATGTAGTTTCCCTTGTACTTGGCGATCGTCTGCTCGAGCGCCTCTTCGGCCTGGTGGCCGGCGGCCGCCATCAGCGTGTCGTCGTAGTCGAGCGAGATCATCGACAGCACGACGTCCTTCGCGAGCGGGTGCGAGGAACGGATGAACGATTCGCTGCAGCACGTGCACTCGAGCCCGTGCAGCCAGATGACCGGCGTGCGCGGTTTGGTCTGCATCGCCTGCGCGATCTGCTGCGCGCCGGCGTCGCCCAGTCCAAGCGAGGCCGCGGTCAGGCTGCAGAACTTGAGGAAGCTCCGGCGGGAAATCCCCTGGCGCCGCATCAGTCCGTAATACGTTTCGATCATGGTCCTCTCCTCCAACAAGGGTCGCGTCGATGCGCGACTGCGCGTGGGAAAGGTTCCATTCCGACGCACAGCGCAATCATTTAAGGCGCGTTGCGCGGCATCGTGCTTGACGTACATCAAACATCCGGCAGACACCACCGGCTATTTGAAGGTGTAACGAGAGTGGTGGCAGGCGGCGAGAAGCGCCGCTACGCGGCTTCGCCCGCGGCGTAGCCAGAGGCCCACGCCCACTGGAAGTTGTAGCCGCCGAGCCAGCCCGTGACGTCGACGACCTCGCCGACGAAGAAGAGCCCGGGTACGCTCGTCGCCGCCATCGTCTTCGACGACAGGCCGCGCGTGTCGACGCCGCCCAACGTGACCTCGGCGCGGGCGTAGCCCAGCGTGCCCGACGGCAGGACCTCCCAGTGCTGCAGCGCGGCAGCGATCGCGCGCACGCGCTCGTCCGGCAGCGAGTTCATCGGCCCCTCGCCGCCGTGTGCCGCGCACCACGCCTGCGCGAAGCGCTTCGGCAGGTGCTCGGCAAGCACGTTCGGCAGCCGCGCGTCGGAGCGCGCCCGCGAGCGCAGCCAGGCGAGCGCATCACGCCCCGGAAGGAGGCCGATCGCGAGCGGGGCGCGGCCGTCCCAGTACGACGACACCTGCAGGATCGCGGGGCCGGACAGCCCGCGGTGCGTGAACAGCAGGCTCTCGCGGAAGCGGCCGCCGCCGCAGGCGATTTCGGCGTCGACCGACACGCCGGAGAGGTCGCCGTAGCGCGCCAGCGCATCGGGCGCGAACGCGAGCGGCACCAGCGCCGGCCGCGGCGGTACCACGGCCAGCCCGAACTGCTCGGCGATCCGGTAGCCGAACGGCGTCGCGCCGATCTTCGGCACGGTGAGGCCACCGGTCGCGATCACCAGCGACGCGCAGCGCACCATGCCTTCGGCGGTCGTCACGGCGAATCCGTCGCCGTCGCGCGCGACGCCCGCCACGGCGCAGCCGACGCGCCAGGCCACGTTGCCGCGCGCGCATTCCGCCTTCAGCATCGTGATGATGTCGACGGCGCTGGCGTCGCAGAAGAGCTGTCCCAGCTTCTTCTCGTGCCACCGGATGCCGTGGCTCTCGACCAGCCGCACGAAGTGCGCGGGCGTGTAGCGCGCGAGCGCCGAGCGGCAGAAGTCGGGGTTCTGCGACAGGTAGTTCGCGGGACCGGCGCCGGTGTTCGTGAAGTTGCAGCGGCCGCCGCCGGAGATGCGGATCTTCTCGCCGACCACGTGGTAGTGGTCGACCAGCAGCACGCGCCGGCCGCGCTGCCCGGCCCGCGCGGCGCACATCATGCCGGCAGCGCCGGCGCCGATGACGACGACGTCGAAAGTGTCGCTCAACGCGGCGCCGGTGTTCTCAAGGCTCGAACCCGCCGGCGCGACGCAATTCCGCGGCGTCGTCGCCGGCGAGTCGCTGCGCGAACCGGCGCGCGAGGTCGGGCTGCCGCGCGGTGGCGGACACCGCGACCGAATACACGGTCGCGAGCTCGAACTCCGCCGGCAGCGCCCCCGCCAGCGTCACGCCGGGCGTGTACAGGATCTCGGTGACCTGGGTGCAGCCGACCGGCGCGGCGTCGGTCGCGAGCGCCATCTCGCGCATCGCCGCCGCGCCGTTCGGGAACGGCTTGAGGCGCGGCGCGACCTCGCCCTCGATGCCGAGTTCGCGCAGCACCTTGACGACGTGCAGCCCCGCGGTCGAGCGCACGGTGTCGGGCACGTAGAGCGACGTGGCCGCGCGGAGCAGCCGGAGCAGCGCGCCGCGATCGTCGATCGGCGGCAGCGCCGCGCCGGCGCGCACCGCGATGCCGGTGCGCACGCGGCCCAGCGGCGCGGCGGTGCCGGGCACCGTGCGCCCGTCGCGCTCCAGCTCCGCGATCATCGCCGCGGTGAGGATCACCACGTCGCAGGGCGCGCCGGCCAGCAGCTTCTCCTTCATCGACCCGACGGCGCCGAACGCGCCGTCGATCGCGGCGCCCTGCGCGGCGGCGAAATCGTCCTGCAGCGCCGAGACCAGGCCCTTGGCCGCGCCCGCGCTGATCACCGCCAGGGTCGTCGTCGCGCTCATTGATCGGCTCGTTGATCCGCTCATTGATCCGCTTTAGCGCCGGAGATCTTCACGATCCGCTCCCACTTGGCCACGTCCTCGGCGAGGTAGCGGCCGAACTCGTCGGGGGTCATGGTCATGGCCATCGCGCCCTGCTTCGCCCATTCGGCGCGCACGTCCGGGTTGTTGGCGATCTTCGTGATCTCGGCGTTCAGCTTCGCGACGATCGCGGGCGGCGTGCCCTTCGGCGCCATCACGCCCAGCCAGATCACCGTCTCGTAGCCGGCGACACCCGCCTCGGCGATCGTCGGCACGTTGGGCAGCACGGTGGAGCGCAGCTTCCCCGTGGTGCCGAGCGCCTTCGCCTGGCCGGCCTTCACGTGCTGGTTCATCGTCGTCACGGCGTCGAACATCATCTGCACCTGGCCGCCGAGGAGGTCGGTGCGCGCGCCCGAGCTGCCCTTGTACGGCACGTGGACGATGTCGACGCCGGCCATCGCCTTGAACAGTTCGCCGGCCATGTGGTACGGCGTGCCGGGGCCCGACGACGCGTAGTTGAGCTTGCCCGGCTCGGCCTTGGCGAGCTTGATGAACTCGGCCAGCGTGTCGGCCTTCACCGACGGATGGACGACCAGCACCAGGTCGGAATAGTTGATCGGCGCCACCGGCACGAAGTCGCGCAGCAGCGCGTACGGCTTGTTCGGCACCAGCGATTCGTTGACCGTCTGCGCGTTCGACATCAGCAGCAGCGTGTAGCCGTCCGGCGCGCTCTTGGCCGCCGCGTCGGTGCCGATCACGGACCCGGCGCCGGGACGGTCGTCGACGACGAACGGCTGCCCGAGCGCCGCCTGCAGGCGCTGCGCGATGAACCGCGCGTAGACGTCGGCCGGCCCGCCGGCGGCGAACGGCACGATGATCTTCACCGGACGCGACGGGTAGTCCTGCGCGAGCGCGGTACCACCCGCGAGCGCGATGGCGGCGCCGGCGACGAGCCGGACCAGGGTCTGCAGCATGGGGAATCTCCGCGTTCGCCGGAATCGCCGGCGCAGGGGTTGAAATGTACAGCAAGGCCGGCGGTCCGTGGCGGGGCCGCGGCGCTGGTCGCCACGCCGGCGCCGGGTGCGGCGCGGGTCAGCGTGGCAGCTGCGCGGGGTCCGCCGGAATGGCGTTCGCAGCAGCGGTTCCGGTGCCGAGATGCCGCGCGAGGAAGCGCTCCACCCGCGTGTAGAAATCCACGACGTTGGCGTCGCGGGTGAGCCCGTGGCCCTCGTCCGGATAGACCACCCACTCGTAGGGCTTCTGCGCCCGGTCGAGCGCCGCGCGGAAATCGGTGCCGTGCGCGAGCGGCACGCGGGTATCGGCGGCCCCGTAGGCGAGCAGGATCGGCACGCCCGCGTCGGCCGCGTGCGCGAGCGGGCTCACGCGCCGGAAGCGCTCGCGCTCGGTGGCCGGGTCGCCGATCTGCTCGGTCATCAGCGTCGTGCGGCTGGCGACGAACGACAGGTCGGTCTCGGCGCTGTCGAACAGGTAGTCGAGCGAGCTGACCGCCGCCGCCGCGATGGCGCAGCGGATGCGCACGGCGTCCCGGATGGCGCCCCATAGCGCCGCGTACCCGCCGTAGCTGGCGCCGTAGTAGCAGACGCGGCGCGGATCGGCGATCCCCCCGGCCACTGCCCAGTCGACGCCGTCGGCCAGGTCGTCCTGCATCGTGTCGCCCCATTGCCGGTAGCCCGACGACAGCAGCTTCCAGCCGAAGCCGCGCGTGCCGCGGAACTGCGGCTGCAGCACCGCATAGCCGCGCGACGCGAGGAACTGGACCTCCGGATCGAAGCCCCAGGCGCCGGCGGGCACGTGCGGCCCGCCGTGGATCAGCACCACCAGCGGCAGCGGCCCGGCGGCGCTCGTCGCCGGCCGGGTCAGCAGCGCCGGGATGACGAGGCCGTCGCGGGCGCGGTAGCGCACCCACGCCGTGCGCGCCATCGCCGACGGATCGATCCACGGCGCGTAGGCGAACAGCTTCTCCATCTTCATCGTCGCGGCGTCGAGCAGCCAGGCCTCGCCCGGATTGCGATCCGACGCCGCGACGACGACCCAGCGATTGCCGCGCCGTTCCAGCGCGTTGACCGTGTCCGGCAGCGCCGCGTCGACGCTCGTCT
Source organism: Bordetella parapertussis (assembly GCA_943331295.2). Taxonomy (GTDB): domain Bacteria; phylum Pseudomonadota; class Gammaproteobacteria; order Burkholderiales; family Casimicrobiaceae; genus CAIWHR01. The sequence goes on from CALQLA020000028.1 coordinate 25,329, forward strand.
GGATGGCCGCGTACTCGCGGTCGAACCAGAGCAGCGTCGGGCGGTCGTCGACGTAGCGCAGCCCCGGCAGGCGGCGCCCGGCGTAGTCGGCGACGAAGCGCGCGGTCGTCGCGTCGAGGTCGCGCTCGGGGTGGCGCGCCACGGGGCCGCGCCAGGCTCCGGTGTCGACGTGGTACTCCCAGATCGCCGACCGGTCGCCGTCGCGGCGCGTCGCCACGTACAGGATCCGGCCGTCGGGATCGAACTGCAGCGGCGTCGAGGCGAGCCGGCCGAGCTTTGCCGTGTCGACGGCGTGCCACGCGTCCTGCGCGGACTTGCGCACGTACCACGCCGACGCGTCGTGCCTGGGATCGTCGGCCACGACGGCGCGCGGGATGCCGTCGAAATCGACGATCCAGCGCGTCACGTCGCCGGGTGACTCGAACGACACGAGCGTCCGGCGGCCGGTGGCGGTGTCGTAGCGGTACAGGTCGAGGCTCTCGCTGCTGCGCTCGAACGCGGTCAGCAGGATTTCCTTCGTCCCGGGCAAGGCGCGGACGAGGCTCACCGTCCATGGCCGGCGGAAGCCGCGGTCGGGCACACTGCTGCCTGTCGTCATCCGGCCCGTGCCGCTCGCCACGACGCGCAGGTTCCCGCCGTCGCGGTCGATGGCCACGATGCCGGACTCCTGCGGGGGTTCGCCGGTGCCGCGCCGGAGGTCGCCGACGACCGCCACCATCCGCAGGTCGTCGAGCCATTCGACGCGCAGCACGTCGCCGGCCGCGGCCGAGGTAACGGTCGCCGGCGTTCGCGTCTCGAGGTCGACCACGCCCAGCCCCGACCGCCCGCCGGCGGGGACGATCACGGCGAGGTAGCGGCCGTTCGGCGACAGCACGGCGCCGCCATACTGGGCGCGCCTGAAGAAGGTCTCGAGCGGCGGCGGCGCCGCCGCCGCGACGGCCGCCGCCGCGAGCAGCAGCACGGCGAGCGCGAGCGCGGCGCTGCGACGATGCGCCACGGCGCTCCCCGCGTCCCGACTACGCCGCCGGGCGGACGATCACCTCGCGCGGCAGCGTCGTGAAGTGCTCGATGCCGGTCGGCGTCACGCGCACCGTGTCCTCGAGATGGACTCCGCCCACGGTGGGATCGCGGTGGAACACCTCGAAGTTGATCGCCATGTCGGCCTCGAGCGTCCAGCCTTCGGTCTTGTGCGACGGCTGCGCGAACTCCAGCACGTCGAGCCCGATGCCGTGGAACATCATCGTCGTCAGGTCGGGCCGCAGGCCGCGGGCGACGAGCACGTCGCGCGCCACCTCCGCGCAGTCGCGGGTATGCGCGCCGGCGCGGAGCTTCGACTCGGCGGCGGCGAGCGCCTCGCTGACCGCGTCGTGCAGCTCGAGCAGGCGCGTCGACGGCGCGCCGATGACGCCGGTGCGTGCGATGTCCATGTGGTAGAGCTTCCACGTGCCGATGGCGTCGTAGACGATGATGTCGCCGGCGACGAGGCGCCGCCGCTCCGCGTAGCCGTTGTCGAGGACGAAGCCGCCGTCCGGCCCCGCGCCGAACATCATCCCGCGCTCGCCGAGGAACCGGGCTCCCTGCCGGACGACGCTCGCGCGATAGGCATCGACCATCGCGTAGATCGGCCGGCCTTCCAGCGTCGCCGCCGCGGCGTCGCGCACCGCCTGGTCGTTGATCGCCGACGCTTCGCGCAGCAGCGCGAGCTCGGGCGCCGTCTTCACCATCCGCACCTGGCGGAAGAGATGCAGCGCGTCGACGACCTCGACGCGGCCGGGGAGCTTCGCCGCCACCTGCGCGCCGAGGCGCAGGTCGTCGAAGCCCAAGCGGATCGGGCCGGCCGGCAGCGCGTCGCCGATATAGCTGACGATCGCCGCCACGAGGTCTTCCTGCGCCGTGGGCCGCGTCTCCTGGAACAGCCGCCGCATCGGGTCGCGCAGCTCGGTCTCGATGCCGATGCCCTGGCTGATCATCTCGAGCAGGTAGGCGGCGCTGGAGCGGGTCTTCGCGCTGAACATCCGCAGCTCCGGCATCCAGGTCGGCCGCGTCGTCAGGTAGGCGAGGTCGTAGTCGGACGCGCACAGCGCCGGCGGCGCGTCGCTGCCGGCCGGCAGGATCGCGGCCGCGGTGACGTCGGCGAAGTTGCCGAGCACCGAGTCCGGCATGTGGCCGGAGAGGTAGTAGAGGTTCTTGTACGTGGCGCCGATCAGCGCGGCGAGGCCGTTGGCCTGCATCACGGCCTCGGCGCGCGCGCGGTTGACGAGGGCGGGGGCGGGTTCGGCGAACCGCCCGGTGTTGGAAGTCGGCATCGGAGTCATCCTGGATTAGAGTAAGAGCGGCTCAAGCGGCGCCGGGCGGGGGCGGCGGCGGTGGCGCGATCCCGTGTGCGATCTGGTAGTACGCGGTGTCGTTCCACACATGCTGGCGGCGGATCTTCCCGTCGACGAATTCGAAGCGGTCGATGTACCGGATGCCGTCGAACGGGGTGCCGTCGAGCCAGCGGCCGTGGAGCGTCCCGATGCAGTAGACGGTGATGCCGCCGTCGGCGCTGCGCATGCCCTCGAAGCGCTCGTAGTGCTTGCCGACGTGTGTGTAGCGGCGCGTCGAGTTCGCGGCAAGCTGGCGGATCGACCGCACGACGCTGCCGCCCGGCACCGTGATCTCGACGTCGGGGGCGAGCAGCGCCTCGCATTCGTCGAGCCGGCGGGCTTCGAGCGCGTCGAGGAGCGCGCGGGTGGCGGCGATCGCGGCATCGATCGCGTTGTCGTCGGCAGGCAGGGACATGGGTGTGCTCCGGGTCAGCGGGTGGAGGCGCCGAAGGCGCGTTCGAGCCCGAGCAGCCGCTGCAGCACGGCGACCACCACGAACGCGAACAGGATGAGGAGGGTGGAGACCGCCGCGACCATCGGGTCGATCGCGTAGTCGATGTACGTGTAGATGCGGATCGGCAGCGGCGTCACGTCGGGGCCGGACAGGAAGATCGACACGGTGACCTGGTCGAACGACGTGATGAACACGAAGATCGTGCTGGCCATGATCGCCGGCGCGATCGCCGGCAGCGTCACGCGCAGCAGCACGCGCAGCGCCCCGGCGCCCAGGCTCTCCGCCGCCTCTTCGATCTCGCGGTTCATCCCGACGAGGCCCGCGCCGACGGTGCGCACGACGTAGGGGATCGTGATCAGCGTGTGGCCGATGACGAGGCCCGTCAGCGTCGAGATGGCGCCGGCGGTGTGGAGGAACTGCATCAGCGCGACGCCGGTTACGATCGTGGGCAGGATCAGCGGCGACATCACGAACGCGCGAAACAGCGCCATGCCGCGGAACGCGAGGCGCGCGAGGCCGAGCGCGGTCGCCACGCCGATGACCGTCGCGACGGCCGTCGCGATTCCCGCGATCTTCAGGCTGTCGACGAACGAGCGCAGGAAGTCGGCGCGGCCCATCAGCTGCCGGTACCAGTCGAGCGTCAGCCCCACCGGCGGGAAGTCGACGAACGGCGACGTCGTGAACGAGCCGCCGATGATCACCACCAGCGGCGCCGCGATGAACGCGACGACGAACCAGGCGGTGAGGTCGAGGGTGCGGTCGAACATGGCGGGGGGCGGGCGGCGGTGGGGCGCGCTAGCGCTCGCGGAACGCGCGGCCGTGGGCGACGATCAGCACGAGGTTGAGCGCCAGCAGCACGAACACCAGCGCGGCGCCGAGCGGCCAGTTGAGCGAGTACGTGAACTTCTCGTAGATCACCGTGCTGACCGTGGACACGCGGTTGCCGCCCAGCAGCGCCGGGGTGACGAACGCGCTGATGGTGAAGCAGAACACCAGCAGCGAGCCCGAAGCGATGCCCGGCAGCGACAGCGGCAGCAGGATCCGCCAGTGGATCCGCCGCGACGTGGAGCCGAGGCTCTGCGCCGCCTCGACGATCCGGCCGTCGATCGATTCCATCACGCCGACGAGGCTCAGCACCATCAGCGGCAGCGTGATGTGCGCGAGGCCGATCGTCACCGCGAACAGGTTGCTGTTGATGGGCAGCGGCGACGCGACGAGGCCGTGGCCGACCAGCCACGCGTTGATGACGCCCTTGTCGCCCAGCAGCACCAGCCACGCATACGTCCGCACCACGAGGTTGATCAGGAGCGGCGACAGCGCAACGGCGAGCAGCACCGTCTTCAGCCGCGGCGTCGAGCGGACGATCTTCACGGCGAGCGGATAGCCCAGCAGGAACGTGATGAGCGTCACGACGAGGCCCAGGCCGACGGTGCGCGCGAGCAGCGCGCCGTAGTACGGATCGGTGACGATCGCCGCGTAGTTGGCGAGCGTGAAGTCCTCGATGTACATCTTCGTGGAGCTGAAGCGGTTGAAGCTCATCCGCAGCACCACGAGGTAGGGCACGACCAGGAACACCACGTAGAACGCGGTGGCCGGCCCCAGGTGGAGCAGCAGGGCCGGCCACCGCCGCGCCGCGAACGCCGGCGCGGCGTGCATCCGCGCCGCGATCGTGCCGCCAGCGCTCACCGGACGGCCTGCGCGCCGCGAACGACGGACACCACCCCGCTGGGGTCGGGCGGGCTCATCGGGCCGGCGGCGAGGCTAGGATGCGAATTCCTTGTTCCAGCGCGTGAGAAGATCGTCGCGCTGCGGGTTCAGCACGTCCCAGGGCGGGAACTTCAGCGTGGCGAGCACCTCGGCGGTGATGATGTTCTTGTTCATCGCCTCCGGCGGCAGCTTCACGAGCCGGTTGGTCGGGCTGTAGAGCTCCTTCGCGAACGCGGCCTGCGACGGCACGTCGAGCGTGGTGTCGATCCACGCGCGGGCGAGGTCCGGGTTGCCGGATGCCTTCGGGATCTGGCACCCCGTGCGCTGGCCCCAGACGCCCTCCTTCGGCCGCGCCGACGCGAGTGTCATGCCCTTGTCGCGCAGCTGCTGCGCGCGGTGGCCGTAGAAGAGGCCGGCGTCCACCTCGCCCTGCTGGAACATGTTGACGCCGTCGGTGACGCCCTTGTAGATCTTGAACCGCGGCAGCCGCTTGATCGCGTCGAAGCCGGGGCCGAGGTTCGACGGGCTGCCGCCGTTGAGCATCGCGGCGATCATCAGGAACGTCAGGCCGTACGAATTCGAGATGTGGGGCACGCCGACGGTGATGCCGGGCTTCCACAGGTCGCTCCACGACGTCGGCGCCGCCATCTTCTCGCTCCGGTAGACGAGCGGGAACTCGTAGAGCGTCGTGACGTACAGCGGCAGCTTCGACGGCTTCACCTCGTCGAACAGGTTGCCGACGTTCTTCAGCTGGCTCGTCTGGTCGGGAAGCCACAGGCCGAGGTCGCGGCCGAGGTAGGCTTCGTCGTCGTTGACGAACACGACGTCGTACGGCGACTTGCGCGGCGACGCGACGATCTTGGGGATGAACGTCGTGCCCACGCCGAGCTGCAGCGCCACGGCCGTCTTGCGCGCCTTCTCGAAATCGGGGATCACGCTGGTGCGCAGGATCTTCTCGAACAGCCCGCCGAACGTGGCGACGACGAACTCGCCGCTCTGCGCTTGGGCGATGCCGGGGACGAGCCCGGGAACGAGCGCCGACGCGGCAACGGCGCCGGCCCGGCCCAGGAACCGGCGGCGGGCGTTGAGGTCACGGGTCATGGAATGCTCCTCGGAGGCGGGAAATAGTGGGCGAATTTTCCGATAATATCGTTACTCTGCGCAATCTGGCCATCCGGTTTGCCGGCGGGGCCCCTCTGTTCAGCGGGTTGAACGGGCGCGCCGGGCGACAGGCATCCGGCAACAGGGCCGGACAGGCAACGCGCTTCGCAACGACAGGGCACGCACATGGCGACAGGAAACTCCGACAAGCTCGACCGCATCGTGGCCGAGGCGCGCCGCGCGGCCGAGACGCGCGGGCAGGGCTACCGCGAGCGCGCGCTGAAGATCTATCCGTGGATCTGCGGCCGGTGCACGCGCGAGTTCACGCCGGTGAACCTGCGCGAGCTGACCGTCCATCACCGCGACCACGACCACGACAACAACCCGGTCGACGGCAGCAACTGGGAGCTCCTGTGCCTTTACTGCCACGACAACGAGCACCAGCGGCAGCTCGAGGCCATGGCCGGCGGCGGCGCCGGCAGCGCGGCCGGCGGCGGCGCGACGCATTCGCCGTTCGCCAACCTCAAGGCGCTGCTCGACGGCAATACGAAGCCGTGACGGCGCGCTGCCCGGGCGGCGGGGAGGCGCGTTGACGCCGCGCCCGCGCGCCGCGCCGGCGCCCGCGCCAGCTGCGCGCCGGCGGGCGCGCATCGCCGCGCTGGTCGTGCTCTACGTGCTGGCCGCGGTCGGGGCCGGGATGTGGTTTGCGCGGCAGCACGCCGCGCCGGCGCCGACGGCGCAACCTGGCGGTGCCTCGACCGCGGGCAAGGCTGCCGCGCCGGTCGCCGCCAGCTACGTCGCCGACACGCAGTGCGGCGGCTGCCACGCGCCGGCGATGGCCGCGTGGCGCGGATCGAACCACCAGCGTGCGATGGAGCCGGCCGGCAAGGACACGGTGCTGGGTGATTTCTCCGGGGTCACGCTGTCGCACCGCGGCGCGACCACGCGGTTCTCGCAGCGCGACGGACGCTACTTCATCACGACCGAGGGGCCCGACGGCGCGCCCGCCGAATACGAGGTGAAGTACACGTTCGGCGTGGCGCCGCTGCAGCAGTACCTCGTCGCGTTTCCCGGCGGCCGGCTGCAGTCGCCCACGGTGGCCTGGGATACGCAGAAGAAGCGGTGGTTTTCGCTGTATCCGAACGATCGGCACAAGCCCGACGATCCGCTGCACTCGACGGGGCGCTACCAGAATTGGAACCTGATGTGCTCCGAGTGTCATTCGACCGACCTGCGCCGCAACTACGACGCGGCGAAGGACACCTACGACACGAAGTGGGCCGAGCTCTCCGTCGGCTGCCAGGCCTGCCACGGCCCGGGCAGCACGCACGTCGCATGGGCGGAATCGGCGTCGGCCAAGGCGCAGAAGGGCGCGCCGGCGAACGCGGCCGCCGCCGCGCTCGGCCTCGTCGTCGATTTCCGCGGCACCGATTCGCGCTACCAGGTCGACGCCTGCGGCCCGTGCCACTCGCGCCGGCAGCGCCTGTCCGACGGCGAGCTGCCCGGCCGCCCGTTCCTCGACAACTACCGGCCGGCATTGCTGCGCGAAGGCCTCTACCATCCCGACGGCCAGCAGCAGGACGAGGTCTACGTGTGGGCGTCGTTCCTGCAGAGCCGGATGTACGCGATGGGCGTGCGCTGCACCGACTGCCATGACGCGCACAGCCTGCGCCTCAAGGCCGACGGCAACGCGCTGTGCACGCAGTGCCATGCGCCGGCCGGCAACCCCCGCTTTCCGACGCTCGCGAAAAAAGACTACGACACGAGCGACCATCATCATCACAAGCCGGGCAGCGAGGGCGCAGCGTGCCGCAACTGCCACATCCCGGCGAAGACCTACATGGTGATCGACCCGCGGCCCGACCACAGCTTCCGCATTCCGCGGCCCGACCTGTCGGTGAAGCTGGGCACGCCCAACGCGTGCACCGGCTGCCACGACCACGAGAAGAAGTCGGCGCAGTGGGCCGCCGACGCGGTGGCCAAGTGGTACGGGCCAACGCGGCGGCAGGGGCCGCACTTCGGCGAGGTGTTCGCCGCCGCGCGCGACGGCGCGCCGTCGGCGCTGGCCGGCCTCCAGGGGATCGTCGGCGACCGCGCGATGCCGGCGATCGTCCGCGCGACCGCGCTGGAACTCGCGCGCAACTACGGCGCGCCGGGGGCCACGCTGGGCGTGCAGGCGAAGAACGATGCCGACGCGCTGGTGCGTGCCGGCGCCGCGACGGCGCTCGCCGGCCTGCCGCCCCCCGAGCGCGCGCGGGCCGCGGCGGCGCTGTTGCGCGATCCGGTCAAGCTGGTGCGGCTTGAGGCGGCGCGGACGCTGGCCGGCGTGCCGCCGGCGCAGATGCCGGCCGAGGACCGCGCCGCGTTCGAGTCGGCATGGGCGGAGCTGATGGCCTCCGAGCGATCGCTGTCCGACATGCCGTCGATGCAGCTGAACCTCGCCGGGCTCGCGTGGCGGCGCGGCGACACGGCGGCGGCCGAGGCCGGCTACCGCAAGGCGATCGCGATGGACCCCTACCTCGTGCCGGCGTACGCGGCGCTCGCGAGCCTGCTGTCGGCCGGCGGCCGCAACGCCGACGCCGAGGCCGCGCTGAGGGGCGCGATCGCGAAGCTGCCGCAGGACGGCGAGCTGCAGTACTCGCTGGCGCTGCTGCTGGCGGAGGAGAAGCGCGAGCGCGAGGCCATCGCCGCGATGACGCAGGCGGCAAAGCTGATGCCGCGGCGGGCGCGCGTGTTCTACAACCTGGGGCTCATGCAGCAGCAGGCGGGTGACCTGCGCGGCGCGGCGGCATCGCTCGCGAAGGCGCGCGCGCTGGGCGACGCCGAGGCCACCTATGCGCTGGCGCTGCTGGAGATCCGGCAGAACCAGCCCGCGCGCGCGCTGCCGCTGGTCGAGGAACTGGCCGTCGCCAATCCCGGCGAACCGCAGTTCGCGAAGATGCGCGACGAGCTCCGCCGCGCGGTGAAGGGCAACTGACCGGCGGCCTTGGCGCGCGCGCCGCCGCGCGTCACGGGAAGTACCGGACGCGCATCATCCCGGCGAACAGCGCCAGCGCGAGCGGCATCCACCAGAGGAGCAGCAGGCGCTCGGCACGCCGGCCCTCGGGCGCGCGCAGCGCCAGCAGCAGCGCGAGCGGCGTGATGTAGTAGCGCACCTCGATCAGCCAGGACGCACAGACGAACAGCGCCGACACCGGCATCAGCAGCGCGAACGACGGCCGCAGCCAGCGCACCTGCGACAGCGCGCAGGCGCCAACGACGCCGATCGCGCCGAACGCGACCGATGCCCACGCGTGGCCCGTCACGTACATGAGCAGGCCGTTCCTCAGCACGATGTCGGGCAGGAAGGCGTTGTACGGGTGGTCCGAGCGGAACGTCGCGGCATAGAGGATGCCGAACACGATCGGCACGGCGAGCCACGCCGGCTGCGCGCGCGCCGCGGCGGCGTAGCGCGCGAGCCACGCCGGCAGCAGCGGGGCGAACAGGATCGCCGCCACGAACAGCATCAGGAACAGGTTGCCGCTGTGCAGGCTGAAATCCGGATGCGCGTGCGCCTGCGTGGTCGACAGCGATATCCGGCCCTGCCACAGCCAGTACCCGGCGAACGCGCCGATCGCGATCGCGTACGGCCACAGCGTGCGCGCGGTCGGGCGCTGCCGGTAGGCGCCGCCGGCGCCCGGCCGCGTGTCGAGCAGCGGCAGCAGGGAGATGAACGCGATCCAGACGACGTTGGTCTGCCGCACGAGCAGCGACGCGATGCCGGCGGCGCCGGCGCGCGCATGCTGGCCGTCCAGTGCGAAGCGCAGCGCCCAGACCACGAGCGCCAGCGAGGGCACGTCGGTGTAGAGCAGGAACGCGAACGGGAAGAGAATCGGCAGGAACAGGAGCTGTGCCGTCGGGAGCCGCCAGTCGTCGGCGGGGGCCAGCGCACGCCGGATGCTCGCGAAGCCGGCGACGGCGACGAGCGCGAAGACCATCGTCACGCCGCGCGCCGCGCCGAGCGACGCGACGGGCAGCGCCGCCAGCACCGCGGCGACGACGGCGTGGAAGCCGGGGATCGTCGTCAGGTCCGGGTCCGCCGCAAAGTTTCCCGTGGCGAAGGCCTGCGCCTGCCGGTAGTGGACGATCTCGTCCGCCAGCGGCACGCCCTGCAGCGCGGCCACGACGGCGGCGGCGACGAACAGGGCGCCGGCAAGGATGGGCAACAGGCTGCGGCGCGCCGGCGAATGCATGGGTCGGGACGGGGCGGGTCGGCGGCAACCGCTAGGGCGGCGGCAGGACCTGCGTCAGGTTCGCGTTCTGCACGAGAATGTCGGCCAGCGTCAGCGAATTGCTGCCGTTCACGTCGAGCCGGAAATTCTCCGGGGTCACGTCCTGTGTCAACTGCGCGTTCAGACGCAGCCGGTCGGCCAGCGTCACCACCCTGTTGCCGTTGACGTCGCCCATCAGGAACCCGATACGCACGGATCCCGTGCCGCCGGTGCCGCCGTCCTGCGCCACCACATCGTGCAGCGCGATCGTGACGTACTGGACATCGTCGGTGCCGGTGAGAGGCACCGTCACCTCGTTGCCCGCGAACATCAGCGTGCCCGCGCCGGCGGTGCCTTCGGTGACTTCCGCGACGGCGGCGGTGACCGGCTTGTTGAACGCGAACACCAGCGCGTGGCTGCCGCCTGCACCGGCGATGCGCGGCTCGACCGTCGGCGCGCGCGGCGTGGCGGCGAGAGTGAGGTCGTGGATCACGCCGGGGCTGCCGTGCGTCTTGCGCGACACGACGCCCGTGAGCGCCGGAGCGGTGTCGTCCGCGCCGACCGCGTTGAGGATCGCCCAGTTCGTCGCGTAGACGGTGCCGTCGGGGCCGATCAGCGTCGACGTGTAGGCCTCGCCGATTCCCGGCGACAGCGTGACCGCCTGCGTCAGGGTATTGGTCGCGAGGTCCCAGCGATAGAGCTTGCCGTCCTCGCTGTTGGCCATGATCGATTTCGTCGCGGGGTCCACGGCGGCGGCGTTGAGGCACCACTCGCGGACGGCGTCGGGATACTGCGGGAAGTACTCCTCGTCGGGCGTGGGGCCGGCGATGGCGAGGACCGCCTTCATGACCGGCGTTCCGCCCGACGACGGATGCGTGTCGGGCACCGCGACGTTGGGGTCGAGCACCGCGAGCCGGTTGACGCCGTTGCCGCCGTCGAGGCCCGCGTAGTCGTTGTACTTGGCGAACACGAGGTACGCGGAGGTCCCCGCGTACGAGGGCACGGCCGCTGCCGGCACCACCGCCGAGGTGTTGTCCCATCCGAACGCGCCGGGGACCTTCGTCTGCGCGAGGTCGCCCGAGTAGTGCAGCAGCCAGCCGCGCGAGTCGTTGAACGGGGTGCCCATGACGCCGTAGTAGACGTCGCCGTCGGGCCCGACGGTAGGCGACGCCGAACTTTGGTCCGGGAGGTCGGCGTTGGCCGTGCCGCCGTTGCGCGGGTCCTTCAGCGCGACCCGCATCGGCACGCCCGGCGCGATCGTGCGCGTTCCGAGCGTGGCGGGGTCGAGACCGACGAGATAGCCGGGCGTGGCGGCAGTCGGTCCCGCGACGACCACGTACAGCGTCGCCTCGTCGTTGGAGAGCGTGGGCGCGGCCTGGTGGGGCACACGGGTCACGGACGCATCGCCCGCGGCCGTCGCGGCGGACACCCAGCTGCCGTTGCCGGCGGCGTCGATGCGGGCGATGCCGCTCACGAGCCCCAGCGGCGCGGTGCCGGTGGTGCGAAAGCCGAACCAGATGTTGCCCTGGCTGTCGGCGGTGATCGGCGTGTTGACGAAGACAGTTCCAGTGAAGCTCACGGTGGCGGACTGGTAGTTCGCGAGGCCGTAGAACGCGAGGCGGCCGGACGCGAGCGGCGAGGCGGCGTCGAGATTGTCGCGGTACAGGAGGGTGCCGCCCGCGCCGGCGTAGTAGACGCGGCCGCCGGGGGCCAGCACCGGCTGGTAGGCGGGCGTCCAGTCGAACGGCTGCAGCGGCGGCAACAGGTAGTCGGTGGCTGCCGTCCAGAGCAGCGCGCCGGTCGCGCCGCTGCGCGCGTCGACGCGGTAGTCGTTCGCGGCGCCGGTTTTCACCGGCACGATCACCGTGTTGGCCGGCGTGATCACCGGCGAGCCGTAGTGGATCAGGATCGAGCCGCTCGGCGGCACCGCGAGGTCCACCGGCGTCGACCAGCGGATGGTCGCGAGCGGTTGCGCCGGCGTGGGCGAAAGCCCGGTGTGCTGCGCGTTGCCGGCGAACGAGGGCCAGCCGGCCGCCGCGGCGCTTCCCGCCGCCAGCAGCGCGAGCGCAAATCCCAATGCCGTAGCCCGGGTTGAGCAAAGCGAAACCCGGGTGGACGCATCCAAGGTGCGCTGTCCCCGGGTTTCGCGTGGCTCAACCCGGGCTACGGGTGTCGGCGAACAGACCATGACGTGCAGCGTCGCCCGCTCAATCCATCTGCGTGACGAACTTGGTGTTGAGGTAGCCGTCGAAGGTCTCGCTGCCGCCCTCGCTGCCGATGCCGCTGTCCTTGATGCCGCCGAACGGCGTCTCGGGCAGCGCGGCGCCGAAGTGGTTGATGTTGACCATCCCCGACTGCAGGCCGTTCTGCAGGTGCAGCGCGTTGCGCGTCGACGTGGTGAACCCGTACGCCGAAAGCCCGAACGGCAGGCTGTTGGCGCGCCGGATCGTCTCGTCGAGGTCCTTGAACGGCACACACGGCGCGATCGGCCCGAACGGCTCCTGCGTCATCACCATGCTGTCGTCGGGCGGGTTGCTGATGACCGTCGGCGCGAAGAAGTAGCCGCTGACGCCGATGCGTCCGCCGCCCAGCGCGATCTCGCCGCCGCGCGCCCTGGCGTCGGCGACGAACTCGGCCATCGCCGGCAGCCGGCGCGCGTGCGCGAGCGGGCCCATCCGCGTCTCCGGGTCGAGTCCCGGCCCGACCTTGATGGCGCTCGCCTTGTCGATGAAATGCGCCATGAACCGGTCGTAGACGCTGTGCTCGACGTAGAACCGCGACGGCGACACGCAGACTTGGCCCGCGTTGGCGAACTTCAGCGTCGACAGCATCCCGGCGGCGCGCTCGATGTCGGCGTCGGCACAGACGATCACCGGCGAGTGGCCGCCCAGCTCCATCGTCACCCGCTTCATGTGCGCGCCGGCGAGTGCCGCGAGCTGCTTGCCGACGGCGACCGAGCCGGTGAACGACACCTTGCGCACGATCGGCGAGCTGATCAGGTGGGCCGACACCTCGGAGGGCACGCCCCACACGAGGTTCAGCACGCCGGGGGGAAGGCCGGCGTCGTGGAACATCCGCGCGATTGCGACGACGGCGCTCGGCGTGTCCTCGGGACCCTTGATCACGATCGTGCAGCCGGCGCCGACCGCGGCGGCGATCTTGCGGATCGCCTGGTTGAACGGGAAGTTCCACGGCGTGAACGCGGCGCAGACGCCGACGGGCTCGCGCAGCACCAGCTGGCGCACGTTCGGCGTCCGCGGCGCGATGACGCGGCCGTAGATGCGCCGGCATTCCTCGGCGTGCCAGTCGCAGTGGTCGGCGCAGCGCGTCACTTCGCCGGTCGACTCGGACAGCGGCTTGCCCTGGTCCTGCGTGATGTTGCGGGCGATGTCGTTCGCCCGCTCGCGCGTGAGCTCGCCCACCCGGCGCAGCAGCTGCGACTTGTCCATCGGCGAGACGGTGCGCCACGTCTCGAAGGCGCGCTGCGCCGCCGCCAGCGCGCGGTCGAGGTCGGCCGTCGTCGCGTGCGGCAGGCGGCCGATCACGTTGCCGGTCGCGGGGTCGAGCACGTCCTGCTCGTGGCGCCCGCCGCCGCTGATGAATTCGCCGTCGATGTAGAGGCTCAACTGTTCGTACATGCATTGCTCCTGGTGGAAGGGTGCCCCGGCGGCCGTCCGCACGCGTGGCCCGTGCACCGAAATCCGGCAGCGAAGCATTGTCTCAGATCGGGCGCCGCGCATCGGCTTGACGCCACGCCACCCGGCAAACTAATCTACTGTAACAACGTTCCACAAAGAACGGATTCCCGGGCCGGCGCGCGACGCGCCGGTGTCCGGTCGCGAGGCATCACCCACCCCATCCCCACCGGCTTCGGAGCGAGCAGCAATGGCACTGGCAGGACGCGGCGCGGTAGCGATATGGCACGACATCAGCCCGGACGGCCGCGACGCGTTCTATGCGTGGCACGGCAGCGAACACATGCCGGAGCGCGTCGGCATCCCCGGCTTCAGGCGCGGCCGCCGCTACGTCAGCGTCGCCGGCACGCCAGAATTCTTCAACCTGTACGAAACGGAGTCGACCGCCACCGTCAGCGGCGCCGCGTATCTCGAGCGGCTCAACCACCCGACGCCGTGGACGCGCGCGACGGTCCCCCACTTCCGCGGCGTCGCCCGTTCGCTGTGCGCGGTGGCGGCGACGTTCGGTCACGGTCAGGGCGGCCTCGTCGGCACGTTCCGCTACGCGGTGGGCCCGGGCAACGCGGCCACGCATCGCGAGCGGCTCGCGACGGCGGTGCTGCCGGTGCTGGCACAGCGGCCCGGGATGGCGGGCTGCCACCTGCTCGTCGCCGACGAAGCCGCCAGCGCGGTCAAGACCGCCGAAAAGAACGTGCGCGCCGAGGACAACCTGATCCCGCCATGGATCGTGCTGGTCGAGGGCTGGGGCGACCTGCCCGCGTTCGACGCGCTGTGCCGGTCGCTGCTCGCCGACGGGACGTTCGCTGCGGCATTGGCGCCGCCGGCGCTGTCGATCTACCGCCTGCAGTGCACCATCGACCCGGGCGACCTCGCGTGAACCGCTACGACCTCGCCGGCCGGTCGGTGCTGGTCACGGGCGGCGCAGGCGGCATCGGCATCGCCATCGCCCGCGCAGCACTTGCCGGCGGCGCCCGCGTCAGCCTCTGGGACCGCGCCGCGCCGGCGCTGGAGGCCGCGGCCGGCGCGCTCGGCGCCGAGCACCGCGCCCGCATCTCGCTGCGCGTCGCCGACGTCACGCGCGAGGACGACGTCGCGCGCGCGCTGGCTGACGACGTCGCCGCGCACGGCCGCATCGACGCGTTCGTCAACAACGCCGGCATCCTGGGCGAGGTGCTGCCGCTGTGGGAAACCACGCCCGCCGACTTCCGTCGCGTGCTGGAGGTCAACCTGGTGGGCGCCTACCTGTGCCTGCGCGCCGTGCTGGACCAGATGCGCGGGCAGGCCGCTGCGCCGATGCGCGGCCACGTCGTCAACGTCGCGTCGATCCAGGGCAAGGAAGGGATGCCGCGCGCCGGCGCCTACAGCGCGTCGAAGGCGGCGCTGATCGCGCTCACCAAGACGGCCGGCAAGGAGACCGCCAGCCTTGCGATCGCCGTCAACTGCGTCGCGCCGGCGGCGGCCGAGACGGCGATGGCCACCGCGCTTGACGCCGGGCGCCGGGCCGAGATCGTGTCCCGCATCCCGATGGGCCGGTTCGTCGAGGTCGACGAGATCGCGCGGATGGTCGCGTTCCTGTGCTCGGACGACTGCTCGTTCTCCACCGGCGCGGTGTTCGACCTGTCCGGCGGGCGCGCCACCTATTGAGGCGGCCGCTCCCGCGCCGATGGGCGCAGGGTAGAATCGCGCCCAGACCGTCGCCGGCATTTCGCCGGCGGCAATCCCGAGAGGGCAGGGCGGAAAACCCATGGCAGGCAACGACGAACACGAATCCGGCAAGCCGCCGGCCGGTGGCTTTCACCGCGGTCTCACGAGCTATGGCGACGCCGAGTTCTCGCTGTTCCTGAGGAAGGCGTTCATCAAGGGCGCGGGCTACAGCGACGATGCGCTGAACCGGCCCGTGATCGGCATCGCCGACACCGGCAGCGCGTACAACCCGTGCCACGGCAACATCGGCCCGCTGCTCGAGGCGGTGCAGCGCGGCGTGATGCTGGCGGGCGGGCTGCCGATGCCGTTCCCGACGATCTCGGTCCACGAGAGCTTCGCGCATCCGACCAGCATGTACCTGCGCAACCTGATGGCGATCGACACCGAGGAGATGATCCGCGCGCAGCCGATGGACGCGGTGGTGCTGATCGGCGGCTGCGACAAGACGGTGCCGGCACAGCTGATGGGCGCGGCGTCGGCGGGCGTGCCTGCGATCGCGCTCGTCACCGGGGCGATGCTGACGGGCTCGCACCGCTTCGAGCGCGTGGGCGCCTGCACCGACTGCCGCCGGTTCTGGGCCCGCTACCGGGCGGACGAGATCGACGCGGCGCAGATCGCCGAGGTCAACGACCAGTTGGTCGCCAGCGTCGGCACCTGCTCGGTGATGGGGACGGCGAGCACGATGGCCTGCGTGACCGAGGCGCTCGGGATGATGGCGCCGGGCGGCGCTTCGGCGCCGGCGGTGACCGCGGACCGCGCGCGCGTGGCCGAGGAGACGGGCAAGCTCGCCGTGCAGATGGCGCGCGATCGGCTGACGCCGGACCGCATCCTCACCGGCAAGGCGTTCGAGAACGCGTTCCGGGTGCTGATGGCGATCGGCGGCTCGACCAACGGCATCATCCACCTGACCGCGGTCGCGGGCCGGATGGGAATCCGCGTCGATCTCGAAGAACTCGACCGGATCGGCCGCGAGACGCCGGTGCTCGTGGACCTGAAGCCCTCCGGGCAGTTCTACATGGAGGACCTGCATCGTGCCGGCGGCATGACGACGGTGCTGCGCGAACTCGCGCCGCTGCTGCATCTCGACGCGATGACGGTGACCGGCCGCACGCTGGGCGAGAACCTCGCCGCCGCGCCGCCGGGCTTCCCGCAGGACGTCGTGCGCCCGTTCGCCGATCCGATCTACCCGCAGGGCGGCATCGCCGTTCTGCACGGCAACCTCGCGCCGAACTGCGCGATCATCAAGCAGTCGGCCGCGAGCCCGGCGCTGATGGAGCACGAGGGCCGCGCCGTCGTGTTCGAGAACATCGAGGACCTCGCGCGGCGCATCGACGACGACGCGCTCGACGTCGCCGCCGGCGACGTCCTGGTGCTGAAGAACATCGGCCCCACCGGCGCGCCCGGCATGCCGGAGGCGGGTTACCTGCCGATACCGCGCAAGCTCGCGCGGGCCGGAGTGAAGGACATGGTGCGCATCTCCGACGGGCGCATGAGCGGCACCGCGTCGGGCACCATCGTGCTTCACGTCTCGCCCGAGGCCGCGATCGGCGGCCCGCTGGCGCTGGTGGAAAGCGGCGACCGCATCCGGCTGTCGGTGGCGAACCGCGAGCTGTCGCTGCTGGTCGCGCCGGAGGAACTCGCGCGGCGCGCGGCCACGCGGGCGGTCGCCCCGCCCGCCGCGGCGCGCGGCTACCGCAAGCTGTTCCTCGAGCGCGTCAACCAGGCCGAGCACGGCGTGGACTTCGACTTCCTGCGCGCAACGGAGGAAACCGATGTCATCCCGCGGCGGCGATAGCGGGCGACGGCGCGCGAAATGAGCACGCCGTTGCTGCTCGCTGCCACCGAGACGCGCTGGCTCGGCGCCGCCCGCTTTCCGAAGGCAGCGGCCGACGCCGGCTGGGACGTGTCGTTGCTGGCGCCGCCCGGATCGCTGGTCGGGAAGAGCCGTTTCGTGTCCCGCACCGGGCACCTGCCGGAACGGGCAAGCCCGGCGCAATGGGTGTACGCGATGGCCGCGATGGTGACGGCGGTCTCGCCGCGCGTGATCGTGCCCTGCGACGACATGACGTTCCGGCTGCTCGCCACGCTCGCAGAGCAGCGCCCCGGCGAGCTGCAGCCGGCGCTGCACGAGCGGCTCCGCGAGCTGATCGGCTTCTCGCTGGGCGATCCCGCGCACTATGCGGTCAGCGTCGACAAGCTGCGGCTCCCGGCGCTGGCGCGCGACCTCGGCGTGCGCTTCGCCGAGAGCATCGTCGCCGAATCGATCGACGCGGCGAAGCGCTTCGCGGCGACGCACGGCTGGCCGGTGGTGCTGAAGCGCAGCATCAGCACGGGCGGGCTCGGCGTCGCGATCTGCGATGGCATCGCCGCGCTGGAGACGGAGTTCGCGCGGCTCTCCCGGCCGGAACTGGGCGCCGTGCCGCCGTTCACCGAGGGCGTGCTGGTGCAGCGCGGGCTCGCCGGCGTGCGCGTGTTCCATCCCGCCGTCGCATGGCAGGGCAGGCTGCTCGCGGGCTGGTGCGCCGAGGTGCTCGAATGCGACCCCGCGCCCAAGGGCCCCGCCTGCGTGCGCCGCCAGCACCACGATCCGGCGGTGCGCGAGCAGGTCGAGCGACTCGTCGCCGGGCTGGGCATGAGCGGCATGTTCTCCGTCGAATTCATCGTCGAGCGCGCGACGGGCCTGCCCTACGTGCTCGAGATCAACCGGCGCGCGGCGCCGTCGATGCATCGCGGCCCGGCGCTGCGGGTGGACATGTTCGCGGCGCTCCTTGCCGCCGCGAACGGGGAGCCGGTGCCGACGCGCACCTCGCTCGATGCCGGCGAGGAGTACATCGACGTCGCGTTTCCGCAGGAGTGGCTGCGCGACCCGCGCAGCCCGTGGCTGCGCAAGCATCCGGCCGACATCCCCTGGGAGGAGCCGGAGCTCTACGAGGCCTACGTCGCGCTGTGGCGCGGCCGCTAGCTCCAGGCGTGCGCGCCGCCGCCGCATCGGCGCGAGGTGGCGTCCCGCGTGGACCCTGCGCGGGGGCCGGTCGCGCCGGCCGCAGGGTGCGGCAGGGATCGTTCGTCATCGGCGCGCTGCTCTGCGCGTCGCTCGCCGCGGCGGCCGGGCGGGCGGCCGAGCCGGCGGCGGAGGCCGAATCGCCGTGGCCTGCGCGCCCGATCCGGCTGATCGCCTCCGTCACCGCCGGAACCTCGCTCGACACGCTGGCGCGGATGGTCGCCGTGCGCCTCGCCGCCGCGCTGGGGCAGGGCGTGGTGGTCGAGAACCGCGCCGGCGCCGCCGGCAACATCGCGAGCGACCTCGTGGCGAAGGCGCCGCCCGACGGCCACACGCTGCTCTTCGCGTCGAACTCGCTCGCGACGCTGCCGGCGTTCGCGGGGGCGCGCGCCGTCGATCCGCTGGTCGCGCTGGCGCCGGTCTCCATCGTCGCATCGCAGGCGATGGTGCTGGTCGCCTACCCCGGCTATGCCGCGGCGTCGTTTGCCGACGTGGCGGCCGCCGCCCGCGCCGCGCCGAAGACGGTGCCGTACGCGACGTCGGGCGTGGGCAGCCTCGCCCACCTGACGGCGGAGTGGATGCAGGCGCGCGCGGGCGTCGTGCTCCTGCACATCCCGTACTCCGGCGCGCAGTCGTTCAAGGACGTGATCAGCGGCGAGGTGCCGCTGGCGTTCACCTTCGTCGGCACCGCGCTGCCGCTGATCCGCAACGGGCAGTTGCGGGCGATCGCGGTGACGAGCCGGCAGCGGCTGGCGATCGCGCCGGAGATTCCGACGCTGGACGAATCGGGACTGCCGGGCTTCGAGGTGCTCAACTGGCAGGGCGTGCTGGCGCCGGCCGGCACGCCGCCGGCGGTCATCCGCCGCCTGCATGCGGAACTGGTGCGCATGGGCGGCGACGCGGAGTTCGTCGCGCGGCTCCGCGCGATGGGCTTCGTGGCCGTGCTCGGGTCGCCGGAGCAGTTCGCCGACGAACTGCGCCGCGAGACCGAGCAGTGGGCGCGGATCGTGCGGGCCGCCGGCCTCAAGCTGGAGTGAGCGGACCGCGCGGGCGGCCCCCGCGCCGGGGCCGTCAGCGGTGCGTCGCCGCGCGCGCCTCGTGCAGCGTGTGCAGCGTGATCTTGCGGACTTCGGCCTTGCTGAGTTCGATGTGGCTCTTCAGCAGCATCTGCGCCCGGTCGGGCTTCCTCTGCATGATCGCGCGGAGGATCTTGCCGTGCGCGGTGTACGTGTCGTCGACCCGGTTCGCGCGCGTGAAATCGAGCCGGCGCACGATGCGGATCCGCTCGGTGACGTCCCAGTGGACGCGCGCGATTTCCGCGTTGCCGGCCGCGCGCACCAGCGTGGCGTGGAACGCCTCGTCGAGCGCGCCCACGGCGCGCGCGTCGGCCTCCCGCTCGGCCGCGGGCACCAGCCACGCCGACTTCAGGGTGTCGAGCGCGGACGACGAGGCGTCGGGCTGCGCGCAGAGCTTCGCGACGCTCGCGAGCTCGAGCGTGATCCGCAGGTCGTAGAGCTCGTCGAGCTTGCCGAAGTCGAGCGGCTTCACGAACCAGCCGGTCTTCGCCTCGACCTCGAGAAAGCCTTCGTTGCGCAGCCGCAGCAGGGCCTCGCGCACCGGCGTGCGGCTGACCCCCAGCCGGACGCCGATCTCGGCCTCCGACAGCCGGTCGCCCGGCACGATCGTGAAGTCGCGGATCTGCGCCTTCAGCTCGGCGTAGACGTGGTCGGCGAGGTGCGTCCGCGGCGCGCCGAGGAGGGCGCGCGGATCGTCGCCTTCCAGGCAGGCGGCGAGCCAGGCGCGTATCGTCACCGGCAGGGGCGGGCGTGCAACGGGGGCCATGCGTTTCTCTTTGTATACTGGATGGGATTCGAGCATGCGCCGTGCCATCCTTGTTGCGGGGCAACACGCCCTTTTCCCGGGCGCCGGCAAGCCCCGAAATGTCGCAACATCCCGGTGCGGCGATGCAATTTGGGGCAGGCCGGGGCGGATCGGCGATAATCGACGGTGCCCTTCGTCCGCGCGCCGGCGTCCCGCCTTCGGCCGCCGCCGCGACCCCTCGTGGAGCCTCCGATGCCCCGGTGCCCGCCTGCGCTCCGCCGCCTGCCCGTCGCGATCGCCGTCTTGCCGCTTGCCGCCATCGCCGCCGTGCTCGCCGCCTGCCCGGCCACCGCGGTCGCCGGCGGGAAGCCGAAGGTGGCGAACGCCGAGGTGCAGGTCGCGCTGTGCGGCGACCCGGCAGCCATCGAGCGCGCACTGAAGCTCGCGCCGCGGGGCCCGCCGCAGGCGGTCCACCTGTTCGACGACGCCGCGCTGTCGCTGTTCGCGCGCGGCGTGCGCATCCGCCTGCGCTCCGGGCCGGACGGCGACGAGTTGACGCTGAAGGTGGCGGACCAGGATTGCGCCGCCGTGCCGCCCGCGCTGCTGCCGCGAGGTGCCGGCAAGTGCGAGTACGACCTGCATGGCGACAAGCTCGCCGGCGCGGTGTCGCTGTCGCAAAGGATCGGCGCCGACGCGGCCCGCGACCTCGTGGCCGGCCGCGCGTCGCTCGCGTCGCAACTCGCCCCCGCGCAGGTCGGCTACCTTCGCGACGTCGTGAAGCTGTGGCCCCTGCCCGACGGCGTCGCCGCGCTCGGCCCCATCGCGCTGACCACGTGGCGGGACGCGGGCAAGCGCTACGACGTCGACGTCACCCGGCTTCCCGGCGGCGACGGGTACGTGGAGATATCGCGCAAGGTCGCGGCGGACGACGTCCCCCGCGCCCGCGCCGGGCTCGACCGCGACCTGCGCCAGGCCGGCGTCGAGGCCTGCGCGGACCAGTCGGCGCAGGCGGTGAACAAGCTGCGCGCGCTGCAGCGTCCGCGGTGACCGCGCGTTGATGCCGGCGCCGTCGTCGCCGCCACGCAGCGCCGGGTGCGCGCGCCGCGAAACCATCCATCCCGCACCAACAGCGAGGCAACGGGCATGAGCGACAGGACGAGCGGGCAGGAGCCCAACGCGCAGCAGATCGCGGCGGTCGTGGCGAGGGTGGGCAGCGAGGCGCCCGCCGCGGACCGCGCGGCGCTGGAGGACTTCACCCGCCGCTACTACGGGCAGGTCGACGCCGAGGACCTCGCCGCGCGCGACCCCGCCGACCTCTACGGCGCCGCGGTGTCGCAATGGCGGTTCGCCGCGGAGCGGGTGCCGGGCCGGGCGAAGCTGCGCGTGTTCAATCCCGCGCGCACCGAGCACGGCTGGCAGTCCACGCACACGATCGTCGAGATCAGCAACGACGACATGCCGTTCCTCGTCGACTCGGCGACGATGGAGGTGAACCGGCACGGCCTCACGCTGCACCTCGTGATCCACCCGATCATCCGCGTAGTCCGCGCCGCGGACGGCCGCCTGCTGCGGCTCGTTTCCGATGCGGGCGGCGAAGGACAGCCCGAATCGTTCATCCGCGTCGAAGTCGACCGGATCGCGGATGCCGGCGACCGCGCCGCGCTGGCCGCCGACATCGCGCGCGTGCTGGGCGACGTGCGCGCCGCGGTGGGCGACTGGAAGGCGATGGCGCAGCGCGTCGAGACGATCGCCGCCGGCGTCGCCGGGCCGGCGCTGCCGCTGCCGCCGGACGAACTGGCCGAGGGCATCGCGTTCCTGCGCTGGCTCGCCGACGGCAACTTCACGTTCCTCGGCTATCGCGCGCACGACCTCGTCGAGGTCGACGGCGAGGTGGCGCTGCGCATCGTGCCCGACTCGGGCCTCGGCATCCTGCGCCAGTCGTCGGGGCAGGAGTCCGCCGCGCGCTTCGCCGCGCTGCCGCCCGAAGTGCGCGCTTACACCCGCCGTCCCGACCTCCTGGTCGTCACCAAGTCGACGTCGCGCTCGACGGTGCACCGGCCGGGTCATCTCGACTACGTTGCCGTCAAGCGCTTCGACGCGGCCGGCAACGTCTGCGGCGAGGACCGGTTCCTCGGCCTGTTCACCACCAAGGCCTACAGCGCCAGCGCGAGGGACGTGCCGCTGGTGCGACGCAAGATCGCGAACGTCACGGCGCGCGCCCGGCAGCCGGCCGGCGGCCACGCGGAAAAATCGTTCTCGCACATCCTCGACGGTTATCCGCGCGACGAACTGTTCCAGATCACCGAGGACGAACTCCTCGCCACCGCGATGGCGATCCTGCACCTTGGCGACCGGCAGCGGTTCCGGCTGTTCGTCCGCCGCGACGCGTTCGAGCGCTTCCTGTCGTGCCTCATCTACGCGCCGCGCGAGACCTATACGACCGACCTCCGGGCCAAGTGGGAGGCGATCCTGATGAAGGCGTTCGCCGGGACGCGCTCGGAGCACAACGTCAGCCTGTCGGAGTCCGCGCTGGCGCGCATCCTGATCATCGTGCGCACCGTGCCCGGGCACATTCCCGCGTACGACGTGCCGGCGCTCGAGCGCACGCTGGCCGCGTCGGTGCGGCGCTGGCAGGACGGCCTGTCCGAGGCGCTGCTGGCCGCCGAGGGCGAGGCGGGCGGCAACACGCTGCTGCGCCGGTTCCGCGGGGCGTTTCCCGCCGGCTATCGCGAGGAGGTCGACGCCGCCACGGCGGTGGAGGACATCCGGCTGATGGCCGGCCTGGACGCGGCCCATCCGATGGCGACGGCGCTCTATCGCCCCGCCGGCGCCGCGCCCGGCACGCTGCGCTTCCGGCTGTTCCGGAGCGGCGCGCCGGTCACGCTGTCGGACAGCCTGCCGATGCTGGAGCGCATGGGTTTCCGCGTGCAGGACGAGCGCCCGTACATGATCGCGCCTGCGGCGTCGCCGCCGGTGTGGCTGCACGACTTCGGCCTCGCCGGCGCGGTGATCGAACACGCCACCGACATCGGTGCGCTGCACGGTGTGTTCGCCGACGCCTTCCTGCAGGTCTTCCGCGGCGACGTCGAGAACGACGACTTCAATCGCCTCGTCGCCACCGCGCGGCTGCCCGCGCGCGACATCGTCGTGCTGCGCGCCTACGCGAAGTACATGCGCCAGGTCGGCTTCCCGCTGTCGCAGGCGTTCATCGAGGCGACGCTCGCCGTCCATCCCGCGATCGCGGCCGACCTGGTGCAGCTGTTCCGGCTGCGCTTCGATCCGGCGCTGGGCAGGGAGGCCGGCGCCCGCGCGGCCGACACGGCGCGCGCGATCGAGGCGGCGCTCGACGCCGTCGACAACCTGTCCGAGGACCGCGTGCTGCGCCAGTACCTCGCGCTGATCAACGCGACGACGCGGACCAACTTCTGGCGCCGCGACGACGCCGGCAACGCGCGGTCGTTCCTGTCGTTCAAGTTCGATCCGGCCGGGGTGCCGGGGCTGCCCGAGCCGAAGCCGATGTTCGAGATCTTCGTCTACTCGACGCGCTTCGAGGGCGTGCACATGCGCGGCGGCCGCGTCGCCCGCGGCGGCCTGCGCTGGTCGGACCGCGCCGAGGACTTCCGCACCGAGATCCTCGGCCTCGTGAAGGCGCAGATGGTCAAGAACACGGTGATCATCCCGGTCGGCTCCAAGGGCGGCTTCGTGCTGAAGAAGGCGCCGCCGCCGTCCGACCGCGACGCCTGGATGCGCGAGGGCATCGCCTGCTACCAGGACTACCTGCGCGCGCTGCTCGACCTCACCGACAACCGCGTCGCGGGGGCGATCGTCCCGCCGAGCGACGTGAAGCGCCACGACGCCGACGACCCGTACCTCGTCGTCGCCGCCGACAAGGGCACGGCGACGTTCTCCGACTACGCCAACGGCGTCAGCGCCGAGTACGGCTACTGGCTGGGCGACGCGTTCGCGTCGGGCGGCTCGGCGGGCTACGACCACAAGGCGATGGGCATCACCGCGCGCGGCGCGTGGGAGGCGGTGAAGCGCCACTTCCGCGAGATGGGCATCGACACGCAGGCGGTGCCGTTCACCGTCGCCGGCATCGGCGACATGTCGGGCGACGTGTTCGGCAACGGGATGCTGCTGTCGCCGCACATCCGGCTCGTCGCCGCGTTCGACCACCGCCACGTCTTCCTCGACCCGGACCCCGACTGCGCCGCGAGCCTTGCGGAGCGCGCGCGCCTGTTCGCGCTGCCGCGCTCGTCGTGGCAGGACTACGACGCGCGCCTGCTGTCGGCAGGAGGCGGCATCTTCCCGCGCACCGCCAAGTCGATCCCGGTGGCGCCCGAGGCGAAGGCGGTGCTCGGCGTCGCCGCCGACCATCTCACGCCCGGCGAGCTCGTCAACGCGATCCTGAAGGCGCCGGTCGACCTGCTCTACAACGGCGGCATCGGCACCTACGTGAAGGCAGCGGGCGAGACGCACGCCGACGTCGGCGACCGCGCCAACGACGCGGTGCGCGTCGACGGCCGCGACCTGCGTTGCAAGGTGCTGGTCGAAGGCGGCAACCTGGGCTGCACGCAGCGCGGGCGCATCGAGTACGCGCAGGCCGGCGGCCGGATCAACACCGACGCGATCGACAACTCGGGCGGCGTCGACACCTCCGACCACGAGGTCAACATCAAGATCCTGCTGGGGCAGGCCGTCGCCGCCGGCGAGATCGACGGCGCGGAGCGCGACCGGCAGCTCGCCGCGATGACCGACGAGGTCGCCGCGCTGGTGCTCCGCGACAACTACTTCCAGACGCAGGTGCTGTCCGTCACCGGGCGGCTCGCGCCGCACCTGCTCGACGCGCAGCAGCGCTTCATCCACTTCCTCGAAGGCGCCGGCCGCCTCAACCGCGCGATCGAGTTCCTGCCCGCCGACGACGAGATCGCGCGCCGGCGGCGCGACGGCCGGGGGCTCGTGAGCCCCGAGCGCGCGGTGCTGCTGGCCTACAGCAAGATGTGGCTCTACGACGAGCTGCTGGCGTCGATCCTGCCCGACGACCCGTGGGTCGCGACGGCGCTCGCCCGCTATTTCCCGAAGGCGCTGCGCGAGCGCTACGCCGCGCACATGGCGCGGCACCCGTTGCACCGGGAGATCATCGCCACGCACGTCGCCAACAGCATGATCAACCGCGTGGGCAGCACGTTCGTCCACCGGCTGGTGGAATCGACCGGGGCGAAGCCGCACGAAGTCGTCCGCGCGTTCCTGCTCACCCGCGAGACCTTCGGCTTCATCCCGATGTGGCAGGCGATCGAGGCGCTGGACAACCGCGTCGACGACGCGGTGCAGGCGGGGCTGCTGATCGACTCCAGCCGCCTCATCGACCGCGGCACGACGTGGTTCCTGCGCTCGCGCCGGCTGCAGGACGAGATGGGCGCGACGATCACGCGCTTCGCGCCGGGTGTCGAGGCGCTCGCGACCAAGCTGCCGACGCTGCAGGAGGACGTCGACCGCGCGCGCTTCGACGCCGACGTCGCCGGACGCGTGGCGCAGGGCACGCCGGCCGCGCTGGCTGCGCGCGTCGTCGCGCTCGACATGCTCTACGCGGCGCTCGACATTCTCGAGGAAGCCGCCGTCGCCGAGCGCCCCGTCGAGAACGTGGCCCGCGTCTACTTCGACCTCGGCACGCGGCTCGGCCTGCCCTGGGTGCGCGAGCGGATCGCCGTGCTCCCCGCCGAAGAGCACTGGCAGATGCTGGCGCGGGCGGCGATGGAGGACGACCTGTCCTCGCTCCAGCGCACGCTGACCGGCGAGGTGCTCGCGGGCGGCACCCGGACGACGGGGCCGGCCGCGCTGATCAACGCGTGGGTCGATGGCAACCGGCGCGCGGTCGAGCGCGCCGGCCGCATCCTGGCCGAGTTGCGCGGGGTCGCGGTGCCGGACGCGGCGATGCTGTCGGTCGCGCTGCGGGAGTTGCGCAACCTGGCGCGCTGACGCGCCCGCAGGAGGTCCGGGCCATCCCCGGGTGCGGGCGCCCGGGACCGGCCTTCTTCGGGAAATCGGCGTCCCGTGCTAACATTCGCGGGTCGCTTTGGGCGTCAAGCTGCCGGCATTGCCGCTCTGGCAAGTCCGGAAGCCCCGCCGCGATGCCGCAGGCAACGCGGCATGGCTGCGGCGACGCTGCAGGGCGCGCATTACCGTTCCGACAGGGCGCCCGTAGCTCATCTGGATAGAGCACCGGCCTTCTAAGCCGGTGGTAACAGGTTCGAGTCCTGTCGGGCGTGCCAGAATTTTGGTGCGCGACGCAAGGGTGGTTTCGCCAACTTGGCCGAAGCCGCCGCGCCGTCGCCGCACCCGCCGTTCAGTGGTGGCTGTAGCTCAGCTGGTAGAGTCCCGGATTGTGATTCCGGTTGTCGTGGGTTCGAGTCCCATCAGCCACCCCAATACCTTGCCAAGTCGCTGATCGTCCTGCGTATATCGCAGGATGCTCCGCAGATGAACCGCCGGTTGCTGCACAGGTTGTTACACAGCCTGGGAGGCAACCGTGCAAGCGACGACCGAGCATCACCTCTACCGCCGCGGCAAGCGCGGCATTTTTATTTCCGCAAGAGGGTTCCGGCGGAGGTCCGCGACGCCTATCCACCCGGCCGGAAGGAATTCGTGGTCAGCCCCGTCGCTTCGTACAAGGTCCAGACACAGGCCGTCGTGGTTCGTGCCGCCACGTGCGGCCACGACCCCTTCCTCGCCGGACCGATGCATAGTCCGGCATGACCCCGGCCGCCCTCATCGCAAGATCGGCGTCATGCCGCACGGCGGGCAAGGCCCGGGCGTGGTGGCGCCGAGCGTGCGATCATGCCGCGACGCCTACTTGCACATGGTAGCCGTGCCGGGCGCCGAGAAATTCTCCCGAACAATTGTCTTGGTCTGCGATATGCCGTTGACCGTGTACGCGAAGCTCGCTTCGTTGCCGTCGAAAAAAGTGAACGTCGCCGATCCCACAGGCGTCCCGGCCACCTTCGACGGATCGAACGGCACGGCGTTGAACGCAGGACCGGTGCCGGTGTACAGCGTGCCGGTATAGACCTTCGCTGCGGTCTTGTTGGCGCCGACGACCAGCCACAGCGGCTTGCCGTCGAGCCCGAAGGTGAACCAGGTTGCGAAGATCGTGTCGCCCTGATGCGCGAAGTTGATCCCCCACCCCGATTCCGAGCCCGGCGGCGATGCCCACCACATGTCCTGGTAGTTCGTCGCCAGGGCGAGATTCGGTTGCGCGCCCCACGCACAAGTCGGCATCGGTGAGCTGAATTGCTGGCGAGTGAGGGTCTTGGTCTGCGCTATGCCGTTGAGGGTGTAGGCGAAGCTGGACCGCCAGAGGTTTTCGAAGGTGAACGTTGCTGTTCCGACCTCCGTCGCGACGATCTTGGAAGGGTCGAACGGCACCGAATTGAAGGCCGGGCCGGTGCCCGTGTAGAGCCGTCCGGAGTAGACGTTCGGCGCGGTCCTGTTGGCGCCGACAACCAGCCACAGGGGCTTGCCGTCGAGCCCGAAGGTAAACCAGGTCGCGAAGATCGTATCGTTCTGATGCGCGAAGTTGATGCCCCAGCCGGATTCCGAGCCGGCCGGATCGTTCCACCAGATGCCCTGGAATTGCCCGGGTCCGGGAGGAAGCGGCGCGAACACCATCCTGCCGGGACTGCTGAGGCCGTTGCCGGACCCGATGACGTCGATGAATGCGCCGGTCGATCCGTTGTAGCGGACGATGTTGTTGCTGGTCGACCCGCTGACATACAGGTTGCCGTCCGGCCCGAACACCACGCCGACGGGGCCGACGAGGCCACCGCCCGATGCGAACGACGTGCTGAGGAAGGCACCGGTGAGCCCGTTGAAATTCTGGATGCGGTCCCGGGCGAAATCGGTGACGTAAAGGTTTCCGTCGGGCCCGAACGTCAGGCCCCGGGCGTCGAGACCCGCGGCGAATATGTCCATGAAGGCGCCGGTCTTACCGTTGTAACGCAGCACCTGACGAGTGTCGGGGCTCGCCACGTAGAGGTTCCCGTCGGGGCCGAACGCAAGTCCTCGCGGGTTCGCGAGTCCTCCCGCGCCGGCTTGCACGAACGTGCTCTGCTGGCCCGTGTCGCCATCGAACACGAACACGCGATTGCTCGTCGCGCTCGTGACATAGAGCCTGCTGTCCGGACCCCATGCGAGGTCGAATATGCCGGACCCGGAATTGGCTACTCGTTCGATGAAGGCACCGGTCTGCCCGTTGAACCGATTGACGTGTCCGGTGTTGGGGTCGGCCAGGTCCGTGCCGACGACATAGAGATCGCCATCCGGGCCGATCGTCATGCCCCTGGGGTTGAGCAGCCCCAGGCTCGCGGGCGTGACGAAGGCGCCTTGCGCTGCGGGCGGTGAAGTCTGGTACGAAAGGACCGAGTTGCCGCCTCCATTCGTCACCAGCAGCGCCTGAGCGGCCGACACGGCGGTCCAACTCAGCGCGCACGCGGCTGCAACGGGGCCAAGCCACTGCAGCAGGCGTCCCGCACCGGATCGTGCTTCGGAAGTGCTTCCGCGCATTTTCAACCTCTCCGTGGTGTGCACATCGGTTGTGGAAGAATTCGCGTCATATCGCGGTCGGAGCCGATACGCCGCTCGGTGAAGCGAATCCATCCGGGGATGGTGGAACCAAGGGACGCAGAGGATCGGTTTCAGGCTTCCTCGGGCTTGCCTTTGAAGGTGCAGCCGTTGCTCGGGCCTGCGCACGGGCACAGGTGCTCAAACTGTGCGCTCAATCGGAACTGCCCGCAAGCAAGTCCCTGCGTGCTGAGGCGCCGATTTCGCGCGGCATGCCCTAGCCGCCCAGGCTTCGGCTTCCTTGGTTGCTGCACGGTCTGTCACGCGACCTT
The DNA here is from genome assembly GCA_943331295.2 of Bordetella parapertussis. GTDB lineage: Bacteria > Pseudomonadota > Gammaproteobacteria > Burkholderiales > Casimicrobiaceae > CAIWHR01. The sequence continues at coordinate 54,316 of CALQLA020000028.1, forward strand.
GTGGCGCAGACCATGAAAGCAATTGCAGAAGGCCTCCATGAACGAGGCAAGTCCCGCGCCAAGTACGTCCGTCGCCGCATCCCTGCACCGGGCCCACGATTCGCCTCGAAGCGCCGCGCGCAGTCCGATGATACGATCACGGAAAGTTGCGGAACGGCATTCGACTCTTGGAACTCCGGCTCGCGTGGTATGGCGCATGGAGCGGGACAAGCGACCGCGGCGACTGTTGAAGTCATCGTAGACAATTCCTGCCATACGGACCGATCATGCAACTGAAACGGTACTTCCTGCTGCTGGCATTCGCCACGGTTTCCACGATTGCGTTGCTGTACGGAATTTCTCCTGTCTGGTTCGCTCGTACGTTTCTTGGCGTGAGTGAACTGGGCATAGACCTTTCCCATATCCTGAGAGCTGTCATGTGCCTGTATCTCGGGCTGGGACTGTTCTGGCTGTGGGCTGCGTTCAGCAGCGAATACAGGAACGCTGCCGTCCTGACCACGATTGTCTTCGCTGGTGGCCTTGTCATCGGTCGAATAATCAGTTTTGTTGTCGATGGTCGACCGTCGACAATCCTGATCGTCTATGCCGCGCTGGAAATTGCGCTCATCCCGGTCGCGTACTGGATATTCAAGCGACCGGATTGAGCGTGGCTTGCCGGGATCCTGATGTGCTCCGCCAGGACGCCATCCTCCATGAAGCCGGCGTCGACGCCCGACTTCGGGTCCAGCAGCAGAGCCGCATTGTCGGCGGCGCCGCCGGTCATCCGCTCGACGACCGTCACGCCGTCGCGCGCAAGCAACTCGGCATAGCGCTGCGCATCGATATGGTAGCTCGCGTCCTTGACCCCGGAGGCGAGGACGACACAGCGCGGGAACGTGGCCTGCGCATACCACACTCCCGCTGTGGCGGCCCCGACCAGCAGGACGGCCACTGCGGCAAGCCGCCTTCGGGTGCGTTGCGCGCCCGGAGTGAACTCGTATGGGGCATCGGACTTCTGCGTCGTCACGGTCCGGCAGCGATGCCATGAGTCGGCAAGGCGCAAGCGCTGCCGAACGCTTCGGCACGTGTCGGAGGCCGGGCATGCGTCCGTCGGCCGCGGCATCGCTGTAGAATCGTCCGCGCGTTTGCGCATTCCCGTCGCGGACGAAAGGAAACGGAATGCAACGACGTGACGTGCTGCTTGCCCTGGCGCTGGGAACGGTCCCGTTCGCGGCGCGTGCGCAACGCGCGGAGCGGACGCGGCGACTGGGCGTCCTGATGAGCCCGGCTGCGACCAGTCCGAACGGCAAGCTCGACGTGGCCGGCCTGAGGGGTTGCAGGAGCGGGGGTGGGTCGAAGGCAGGAACCTGCAGATCGACTATCGTTGGGCGGACGGCAACGCGGAACGCTCGCGTGCCGGCGCGACCGAACTGGCGGCCATCCCCGTCGAGCTGATCCTCTCCAGCGGGACCGTCGCGCTGCGTGCGCTGAAGGACACCAAGGTCTCGCTGCCGATCGCGTCCGTCGGCGGCGGTCTCGGTGACCTGCCGGTGCAGACACCCAACCAGACCGACCTGACGATCAACCTGAAGACCGCCAAGGCGCTCGGCATCACCATCCCGCCGTCGGTGCTGCTGCGGGCGAACGAGGTGATCCGGTAGAAGGCCCGCGGGGTCCTGCCGGCAGATGGCGCGCTGCGTGACGCGAGGAGGGCGCGGCGTTGCGAACCGGGCCCCGGCGCTAACGCCCGATCGACTGCGCGCCGTCCCCCGGGCACTGCGCGAGAAATGCCGTCACCGACAGGCCGACGCCGGGCAGCGAGTGCCAGCTGGCGTCGCCCGGCGCGGACTCGACCATGTAGGCCCAGTGCGCGAAGTTCGCCGATGACGTCTGGTTCAGCATCGTCCACTGCCCGCGCTGCTCGACCATCTCGCCGAATCCCTGCTGCTGCGACACCGCGCCGTCGCTGCCGGTCGTCGTGAAGCTCAGCAACACGCGGCCTTCGGGCGTCACCGACCCCACCAGCGACGAGCACGACGGGGCCGCGGTGCCGATCTGCGTGACGTTCTTGCCCCAGAAGTAGCCTTCCCGGTAGCCGTTGATGTGATAGACGGTCTGGTCGCTGATGGGTGCCACGCGCGCGCTGGCGGCGTCGAAGACGACGGCCGGCAAGTTCGCCGGGGGAACGATCCAGTACGTGTCGGCCAGCCAGCGCCAGCGGCCGGGACCGTTGCCGTGCGATGGGCCGGCCAGTGCCGGGGCGGCGGGCGTGGCGGCGATCGCCACGCCGAGGAACAGAGCGCGGCAGCAGGTACGGACGGTCGAATGGTCTTGCATCGGGGCAACTCCGGCAGCGTGGGACATGCGGTGAATTTCGGGCGACGGCGGGAGGGCACGGACGGCTTGCCCGTCCCGCGCCGAGACGCGCTCCATCACCGGGCGGGCTTGCGATCAGGGGTAGATGATCGAATACGTCAATATCTTGAGAAGAGCAAGCGTGGCGCCGGCCATGGAATCACCTCGCATTCTCCGGGCAATCTCACGCGCCCGCATCGCGAACAATGCGGGCCCATGCTTTCGAGCGCGGTCGCGCATCGCTCCGCGGCCCACATGGCGCCCCTGTTCGAGGACATTGCCCCCGCCCCTGCCCGGACCCTAGAATCGCCACCGGAGCGTGCCATGACTTAACGCGGGGTGGACACGATGCAATCGGATCGCGCGCAAGACGGCCTCCTTCAGGCCGCGCAAATGCTGTTGCTGGCGGCCTGCGCCGTCGGCGCGATGGCCACCGCCACCGCGCAGGGCATCAATCCGGGGAACCCCGCCAAGGACGCCTACCTGCTTCCCGGCGGCTTCGAGCCCGTCTTGCAGCTGCGCACCTATTACTTCGACCAGGAAAGCCTCACCGGCGCGCCGAGCGCCGCCTGGGCGCTCGGCGGATGGGCGGGGCTGCGCAGCCCGTGGTGGGGCGATCTGTTCCAGGCGGGGATCATCGGCTACACGTCGCAGAAGCTCTACGGCCCGGAAGACAAGGACGGGACCAAGCTGCTGCGGCCGGGGCAGCAGCAGATCACCGTGCTGGGCGAGGCGTTCGGCGCCGTGCGGATCTTCGGGCAGGCGATCACCGGCTACCGGCAGCTCGTCAACCGGCCGTTCATCAACCCGCAGGACAACCGGATGGTGCCCAACACGTTCGAGGCCTACACGCTGACGGGTTCCGCCAACGACGTGTCCTACACCGGCGGCTACATCACCAAGATGAAGGCCCGCCAGTCCGACAGCTTCGTCTGGATGTCGAACGCGGCGGGCGGCACGGGCACCCAGAAAGGCGTCGCCTACGCGGGCGGGACCTGGGAATTCGCGAAGAACGGCTACGTGCGGATGGACGAGCAGTACACGATCGACGTCTTCAACACGTTCTACATCGACGGCAAGTATCCGATCGCGATCGGCGACAAGGCCACGCTGACGCTGGGCGGCCAGTACTACCCGCAGAGCTCGGTGGGGGACGCGCAGACCGGCGCGGCGATTCCCGACCGCAACGAGACCGACGTCCGCGTTGACTACGCGTTCGGCAAGGGTACGATCCTGGAGGGACTGGTGGCGACGTTCCGCTACGCGTGGCTGCATCAGGAGGGGTCGCCGACGGCCACCGAGCTGCGCGCCTACCTCAACTACGCTGTCCGCTTCTGACCGGGCCCCGGGCCGATACCGGCGCCATTCCCACTTGGACGGATAGAAGCGCTTCAAGGTCTGGTTCATGTCGATCCTGCCGATCGAGTGGCGGCTCTGAATGCGGATCCTCGCCGCCCTGCTGCTTGCCTGCCTCCTCGCGTCGGCCGCCGCGGCACCGCTTTCTCCGCCGGCCCGGAGCGAGATCGAGGGATTGCTGTCCAGGCTGGAGACCTCCGGCTGCGATTTCAATCGCAACGGCACCTGGTATCCGGGGGCGGAAGCGAAAGTGCACCTGATGCGCAAGCTCAAGTACCTCGAAGACCGGGGGGCCGTGCAGAGCGCCGAGCAGTTCGTCGAACTGGCTGCCACGGCCAGCAGCGTGTCGGGGCGACCCTACCTCGTTCGATGCGGCAACGGGACCCCGGTCGAGAGCGCAACGTGGCTCGCGACCCAGTTGCGGGCCATGCGCTCGGTTGGACAGGCAAGGCGCGCGCCATAGATGCCCGGATGGCGGCTCCCGCAACGCGCCTGCACGCGGTGCAGTCATGGCTCGAGTCTTTGCGCACGTGCACCGTCCTGCCTGATGCCCTGCTTGCGGCCGGGGCAGGTAGCCTCCGGCCCGAGTCGCCGGGGTCCATTGACCTGCGTCAAGCAGTTGGCTCCGGCCGTGCCGCCGGTCGCGCCTGCCGGAGTAGGATGAACGTCGGCTCCGGCAACGACGGCAGGCGCGCCATGCGTTCAAAGCTCACGATCCTGATCCTGGTGGCGGCCGTTGCCGGCATCCTCGCCGGCCACTTCGCGCACGAGATGTCGCCCGATGCCGCGACGGCCGCGAAGGTCGCCGGCTACTTCTCGATCCTCGCCGACGTGTTCCTGGCCTGATCAAGATGATCATCGCGCCGCTCGTGTTCGCGACCGTGGTCGCCGGCATCACCGGCACCGGCGACGCGAAGGAAATGGGGCGCATCGGGCTGAAGGCGCTGCTGTGGTTCATCACCGCGTCGCTCGTCTCGCTGCTGCTCGGCATGGTGCTCGCCAACTTCTTCCAGCCGGGCGCCAACCTGAAGCTCCCGCTGCCCGATGCGGGGCTCTCCACCGACCTCAAGACGGGCGGGCTCGGCCTGCGCGAGTTCATCGTCCACGTCTTCCCGCGCAGTTTCTTCGAGTCGATGGCGACCAACGAGATCCTGCAGATCCTCGTGTTCTCGCTGTTCTTCGGCTTCGCGCTCGCCGCGCTGAAGGACAAGCCCGCCACGACGATCGTCAGCTTCATCAACGAGCTCGCGCACGCAATGCTGAAGCTCACCGAATACGTGATGCTGTTCGCGCCGCTGTTCATCGCGCAGGCCTACGGCATCGAGCTGTCCGTCGGACAGCAGGTCACGTTGCTGCTCGTGATGATGCTGTCGAGCAAGGGAGTGGCCGGCGTGCCGCGCGCATCGCTGGTCGTCGTCGCCGCGGTGCTGCCGACCTTCGGCCTGCCGGAGGCGGGCCTTCTCCTCATCATGGGCATCGACCAGTTCCTCGACATGGGCCGCACGGCGACCAACGTGATCGGCAACGGCATCGCGACCGCGGTCGTTGCCAAGTGGGAGGGCGAACTGAGGCCGGTGGCGCCCGACCCGGACGACTCGGCGCGAGCGGCGGCCGGTCGGCGGTGCTGACCGGCGCCGGGATCACGCCGGCCGCAAGGCGAGCCTGGTACTCCGGGTCGTCCTTCAGGTCCTTGCCGAGGAACATCGAGACGACCGCCGCGGCGATCACGCCGGTGAGCGTGGCCGGCACGCAGATCATCAGGATCTGCGGCAGCCCCCATTGCGTGATGCACTTCTCGGCGAAGAGCCCGATCATCGCCGCCGTGGCCGCCGCGACCGGGCTCGCCGTGATCGCCTGCTGCGAAGCGATGGTGGCGACCGCCATCGGCCGCTCGGGCCGGATGCCGTTCTGGTGCGCCGTCTCGTAGATCACCGGCAGCAGCGGGTAGACGATGTGCCCGGTGCCCGCGAGGAACGTGAACGTCCACGTGGTCAGCGGCGCGACGATCGTCACCTACTTCGGATTGGCGCGGATGATGCGTTCCGCGATGCGCACCAGGAAGTCGATGCCGCCCGCGGCGGCCATCACCGAGGCGGCCATGATCACCGCGAGGATGATCAGCATCACGTCGATCGGCGGCGACGTCGGGTTCACCCCGAACCCCACCACCAGCACCAGCAGGCCCACCGCGCCCCACAGCCCCAGTCCCACGCCGCTGTAGCGCGCGCCCATCCAGATCGCGGCCAGGACGACCGCGAACTGCAACACTATCGACAAGGTCATGAGTGTTCCCGGCCGGGGGGGACGCCCCGGCGTGGCGTTACTGCTCGAACTTCGGGCTGATCAGGTTCTCGAACGAGAACACCTCATCCCATTTTTCCTGCGTCATCAGCTTCCGCTCCGTGACCACGATGTCGTGCAGCGACTTGCCCGTCTCGTAGCCTTCGCGCGCGATGTCCGCGCAGGCCTTGTAGCCGAGCGAGGGCTTCAGCACCGTGACGATGCCGAGCGAGTTCAGCACCATCTCGCGCGAGCGCTCGACGTTGGCCTTGATGCCGTCGATGCAGTGCACGCGCAGGCTGTCGACCGCGTGCTCCATCGTGGCGATCGACGTGAACAGCGCGAAGGTGATCACGGGCTCCATCACGTTCAACTGCAGCTGCCCGGCCGACGCGGCGAGCGTGACGGTGAGGTCGAGGCCGATGACGAGGAAGCCCGTCTGGTTGACCACTTCCGGGATCACCGGATTCACCTTGCCCGGCATGATCGAACTGCCCGGCTGCATCTGCGGCAGGTGGATCTCGTTGAACCCGCAGCGGGGTCCCGAGGCCAGCAGCCGGATGTCGTTGCAGATCTTGGTGAGCTTGGCCGACGTGCGCTTCAGCACGCCGGAGAGCAGCACGTACGCGCCGGTGTCGGAGGTCGCCTCGACCAGGTCGCCGGCGAGGATGAACGTCATGCCGGTCAGCTCGGACAGGTACTTGGTGGCGAGCTCGGGGTAGCCGGGCGCCGCCGTCACCGTGGTGCCGATCGCCGTGGCGCCCAGGTTGATCTCGTGCAGGAACTTGCGGACGTCGGCGATCCGCTGCACCTCCTCGCCCATCGTCGTGCCCCAGCCGTGGAACTCCTGCCCCAGCGACATCGGCACCGCGTCCTGCAGGTGGGTGCGGCCCATCTTCAGCACGCGCTCGAACTCGCGGCCCTTCGCGAAGAAGGATTCCTGCAGCTTGGTCAGCGATTCCATGTAGTTGGCAAGGCGCATGATCAGCGCCAGCCGGAACGCCGTCGGATAGACGTCGTTGGTCGACTGCCCGAAGTTGACGTGGTCGTTCGGGTTGACGTACTGGTACTCGCCCTTCCTGTGGCCGAGGTGCTCCAGCGCGAGGTTGGCGATCACCTCGTTCGCGTTCATGTTGGTCGAGGTGCCGGCGCCGCCCTGGATGAAGTCGGTGACGAACTGCTCGCGCATCTCGCCGGCGATCAGCCGGTCGCAGGCCCAGGCGATGGCATTGGCGATCTTCGGGTCGAGCACGCCGAGGTCGCGATTGGCGAGCGCGGCCGCCTTCTTCACGTAGCCGAAGGCCTTGACGAAGTTCGGCTCCGCCGACATCGGGATGCCGGTGATGTGGAAGTTCTCCTTGCCGCGCAGGGTCTGCACCCCGTAGTACGCGTCGCCGGGAATTTCCTTCTCGCCGAGGAAATCTTTCTCGATGCGGGTGGCCATGAGTCGCTCCTGGGTCCGGATTGCGATGGTTCCGCTCGGGCGGCGGAAACGGGGCGCATCGGGTTCATCCCGACGCGAGCGCCACCGGAAGAGCCGTGACGCGCCGCGACCAACCTGCGCCTCAGCGACCATTATCTGCCGGTCGCCCGCCGCGGTATTGATCCGCCGCAAGCTCGTGGCGGATGCGACGACGGCCTGGCGGCATCGTCGGCCTGGCGGCATCGTCGGCCTGGCGGCATCGTCGGCCTGGCTGCGAAAACGCTGCGGCACGACGGGCCATGCGATCGCTCCACGCCCCCTGGTCTACGGTAGAATGAAGGAGTTTTAGTCCTGCGCAAGCTGCGCCGGGAAATCTGTCTGAAAATGTCCGGACAATGTCCGCGGACGTCCATCGTCGGGCCCGTGCCGGCGTCGACAATCGCGTCCGGCAACGGGCAGGACGCCGCCGGTGGCCGGCGGCATCCCGCAGTGCATTCCTTTTTTCCATGAAACGACGGAGTCTGCAATGAAAACGAAATCGGCATTCGTGCTCGCCTTGATCACCGCGGCGGTGGCCGCGACCGCAGCGGCGCAGCAACCCGCCCCCGCTCCCGCACCGGCCGGCGGCGTCGCCGTCGCCAGCGAGCCCGGCAAGGCGGCGGTGGTCCGGGCGGTGGAGGTGTCGGCACAGGTCACCGGCATCGACCGCGCGACGCGGACGGTGACGCTCAAGGGCCCGAAGGGCGAGAGCTTCGACATCGTCGCCGGCGACGAGGTCAAGAACTTCGACCAGATCAAGGTCGGCGACGTCGTCGTCGCACGCTACGCGCAGGCGCTCACCCTCGAGTTGAAGAAGACCAAGGGCGCCAAGGGCGACGTGACCGTGAAGGAAGGCGTCGCGGCTGCGAAGCCCGGCGAGAAGCCGGCCGTTGCCGGCGGGCGGCAGGTCACCGCCATTGCCGAGGTGACCGCCGTCGACCCGAAGGCCAGCACGATCACGCTCAAGGGCCCGCGCGGCAACACGGTCACGCTCGACGTGAAGAACCCCGACCAGTTCAAGGTCGTGAAGAAGGGTGACCAGGTCGAGGTGACCTACACCGAGGCGCTGGCGCTTTCGGTCGAGCCGGCGGCGAAGCCGGCGGCGCCGAAGTCGAAGTAGGCGGCACCGCCCGCGCTCGTGCGCGCGCCTCCGGCGCCGCGCGAGGGCGGGCAGTACATGGGGTCCCGGGCAGACCGCGGCAGGTCGCCGGGCGCAGCGGGGCGCACCAACGAACCGGAGCACGCATGATGAACAGTCTTCGCCTCTTCACGCACGCGAACCGCGGCGGCCCGTCGCGCTGGGCCGCGCTCTTCACCGTCGTCGCCCTGCTCCTGTTCGGGATGCATGCCGGCGCGCAGGCGCCGGCGGCGCCCGGCGGCGCCGCGGCGCCGCTGTCCGCCGAGGAACTCGGCAAGCTGGTCGGCCCGATCGCGCTGTATCCGGACGACCTGGTCGCGATCATCCTGCCGGCGTCGACCAATCCGCTGCAGCTGGTGCAGGCGGACCGCTTCCTCGACAAGCGCAAGTCCGATCCCAAGCTCCCCATCGACGACAAATGGGACGACGCCGTCAAGTCGCTGCTGAACTACCCCGACGTCGTGAAGATGATGAGCAACGACCTCGACTGGACCAGCTCGCTGGGCGAGGCCGTCGTCGACGACCAGGGGGCGGTGCTCGATGCGATCCAGAGCTTCCGCCGCCGGGCGCAGGCCGCGGGGAACCTCAAGTCCGACGGCAAGCAGGTGGTGACGGTCGAGCAGCAGATCATCACCGTCGCCCCGGCCGATCCGCAGGTGATCTACGTGCCGCAGTACAACCCGGCTACCGTCGTCGTGTACGGCGCGGTGCCGGTCTACGGCTACTACCCGACGCCCTACCCGTCGTACTACTACCCGTATGCGCCCGGCGCCGCGCTCGCGGCAGGCGTCGTGTGGGGCGCCGCGATCGGCGCGGCATGGAACGGCAACCACTACGGCACCAACTACGGCGGGAACGCCAACATCAACATCAACCGGAACACGAACATCAACACGGGCAACATCAACACCGGCAACATCAACCGCGGCGGGGCGGGCCAGCAGCCGGCCGGCGGCACGGCGTGGAAGTCGAACAAGCAGCCCGGGCAAGTGAGCAACTCGGTCGGCAAGCCAGCGCCGGCCAACCGCGCGGGCGACACGCGTTCGGGCGGCGGCTATGGCGGATCGGCCGGCAGCAGCGGCGCGCGGCCCTCGACGCAGCCGGCGGGGGCCGGCGGAGCACGCCCGTCCACGCAGCCCGCGGGTGGCGGCAGCGCCAGTCGTGGCGGCGGCGGCGGCGATGCGTTCGGCGGCTACGGCGACTCGGGACGGCAGACGCAGCAGGACAGCTCGCGCGGCGCGTCGAGCCGCAGCTCGATGTCGGGGGCGCGCGGCGGCGCATCCGCGCGTCCGACGTCAAGCGGCAGCGGTGCGTCGCGGTCGGCGCCCAGCGGGGGCGGCGCGCGCGGTGGTGCCGGTGGCGGTGGCGGTGGCGGCGGCCGCGGCGGCGGCGGCGGCGGCCGGCGATGAGCGCGGGGA
>CALQLA020000029.1 GCA_943331295.2 Bordetella parapertussis
CCCCCCGAGGGGGAGCACGACTTCCCTTGGGACGGCCCGGCGGGAAGTCGACGGCCCCCACGCTCGCGCTGCTCGCTGCCCCCCGAGGGGGAGCACGACTTCCCTTGGGACGGCCCGGCGGGAAGTCGACGGCCCCCACGCTCGCGCTGCTCGCTGCCCCCCGAGGGGGAGCAGCAGCGCCCTACGGGCGGCCGGGCGGACGCTGAGCGCGCCCGCGGGTCTGGTCAAGACATGCCGCAGCCCGACAACGCGCAGAATCGCGGCGATCCGCTGTTCCCGGGCATCGAGCCGCACGCCAACGGCATGCTCGCCGTCGACGCGCTGCACACGCTGTACTGGGAGGCCTGCGGCAACCCCGCCGGGGTGCCCGTGGTCTTCCTGCACGGCGGCCCCGGCGGCGGCTGCCTGCCGCACCACCGCCGTTTCTTCGATCCCGCGTACTGGCGCATCGTGCTGTTCGACCAGCGCGGCGCCGGGCGGTCGACGCCGGTCGCCGAACTGCGCGACAACACGACGGCCGACCTGGTCGCCGACCTCGAGCGGCTGCGCATCTTTCCATCGAGCGCTGGCTGGTCTTCGGCGGGTCCTGGGGCTCGACGCTCGCGCTGGCCTACGGGCAGGCGCATCCGGAGCGCTGCCTGGGCTTCGTGCTGCGCGGGATCTTCCTCGCGCGGCAGAGCGAGCTCGACTGGTTCATGCACGGGATGCGCAACGTGTTTCCCGAAGCGTGGCGCGCGTTCGCGACGTTCCTGCCCGAGCACGAGCGCGCCGACCTTCTCGGCAACTATCATCGCCGGCTGACGAGCCCCGACCCCGCCGTGCACCTGCCCGCCGCGCGCGCGTGGGACCGCTACGAGAGCGTGTGCTCGACGCTGCTGCCCATGGAGGCGCCACCGGCGTTCGAGAACGATTCGGCGGCGCTCGCGATCGCCCGGATCGAGGCGCACTATTTCGTGCATCGCGCCTTTCTTGCGCCCGACCAGCTGCTCGCCGACCTGCCGCGCATCCGCCACCTGCCCTGCACGATCGTCCAGGGCCGCTACGACATCGTCTGCCCGCCGGTGACCGCCGACGCGCTGGCGCGCGCGTGGCCCGAGGCCCGCTACATCGTGGTGCCGGATGCGGGCCACGCGGTGCGCGAGCCGGGGATCACCCGCGAACTGGTGGCCGCCGTGGCGCGCATGCGGGCCGCGATCGAACGCCCGCGGGGATGATGCCCCCGCCCGCCCCGCGGCCCGGCGTCAGCCGACCTGCGGCAGCACCATCCGGAACCGCACGGCGACCTCGTTGGCGACGTTGTCCGTCGCCGCCCACATGCCGTCGCCGATCCCGAAATCGAGCCGGTTCAGTGTGAACTGGCCCTGGGCGACGCTGTTGCCGGAAGCATCCCTCTTCAGGACCATCGGAATGACCACGTCGCGGGTGGTTCCTTTCATCGACAACTGGCCGGCGATTTCATAGCGATCGACGCCGAGGTTCTTCACGCCGCTGGACGCGAAGCGCGCCACCGGGAATTGCGCCGTATCGAACCAGTCGGCCCGCCGCAGCTCGGATTCCGACTGCTCGCTGGCCAGGTCGATGCTGGAGAGCTCGATCTCGAACTCGGCCCGCGAGTGGGCGAGGTCCTTCGGCCGGAAATCGACATTGGCCCGCCATTTCCTGAACTTGCCGACGACGGACGATCCCAACTGCTTGGAAACGAAACGGATTTCGCTGCGGTCGATGAGTACGCCCTGCGCGGACGAACCGCCCGACGCGGCCATCAGCATGACGGCCAGCGGCGGGATAAACGAACGGAATGGCTTCATAAAAGGTAATCCTTTCAAGCGTCAGGCGCGATCCAAGAACGGTGCCATCCGCGCCAGCAGCCCGTCCCGGTCGACGAATTGACGGGCCGGCGCGGCACCGGCATGGACAGTGACCAGTGCAGGCAGCCTGTAGTTCAATGTCCGGTGCATCGGGCGGAACATTCCGGCGGCCCCGGCAACGGGCGACCGCCGCGGCGAGCCACTCCCCGCCGGTATAATCAGACCGGATTTTCCATGCCCATTCCCCCGGTCCCTGTGTCTTCGCCACCCTCCACCATCCGCGGCACAGCGCCCCGCGGTCCGGCCGGCGGAGCCGCGAACGGCGCACTCGCGCGCGCCATTCCGCGCGCGGCGCGCTGGCTCGGCGCCGCGGCCTGCCTGGTCGCCTGTTCGCTGCCGGCCGGGCTCGTCCCCACGCCGGCGCGAGCCCAGGCGGCCGCGCAGGAAGCCAATCCGGCCGGCACGCAGACCGAACGCTCGGACCCGCCCGTCCCCACCGCGCGGCGGCCGCGGATCGGCCTCGTTCTGTCGGGCGGCGGCGCGCGCGGCATCACCCACGTCGGCGTGCTGAAGGTGCTCGACGAGATGCGCATCCCGGTCGACTTCGTCGCAGCGACGTCGATGGGCGCGATCGTGGGCGGCCTCTATGCGAGCGGCAGCTCGCCGGCGGACATGCAGAAGATCGTCACGTCGGTGGACTGGACGACGCTTTTCTCCGACACGCCGCCGCGCAAGGAACTCTCGTTTCGCGACAAGCAGCGCGACACCCAGTTCCCGCTGCCGATCGAGATCGGGTTCCGCGACGGCAAGTTCCGCGGCTTCCAGGGCGCGATCTCCGGCAGCAACCTCGAGCTGTTCCTGCACAACCTCACCGACCACGCCGACGGGGTCAAGGACTTCGACCTGCTGCCGATCCCGTTCCGCGCCGTGTCCACCGACATGGTGACCGGCCAGCCGTACGTCTTCGACCGCGGCCCGCTGTACGAGGCGATGCGCGCCAGCATGTCGATTCCGGGCGTGTTCTCGCCGGCGGAAATCCGCGGCCACGTGCTGGGCGACGGCGGGCTGGTCGACAACCTGCCGATCGACGTGGTGCGCAAGATGGGCGCCGACGTGGTGATCGCGGTGAACATCGGCACGCCGCTGATGTCGCGCGACCAGCTCTCGTCGGTGATCGGACTGACGAGCCAGATGATCAACATCCTGACCGAGCAGAACGTCCGGCAGCAGCTCGCGAGCCTCAAGCCTTCCGACGTGCTGATCTCGCCCGACCTCGGCCCGCTGTCGGCGATCGACTTCTCGGAGGGCCGCGAGTTCATCGCCCGCGGCGAGGCGGCGGCGAGGGCGGCCTCGCCGCGCCTCCAGGAGCTTGCGCTGCCGCCCGCCGCCTACGCCGCGTACAAGGCGGCGCGGCCGCGGATCGAGGACGTGCCCAGGCCGGTCATCGAGTACGTGCGCGTCGAGGGCACCGACTACGCCAATCCGGAGATGATCTCGGCCCGGCTCAACGTCCCCGTCGGCGAGCCGCTCGACACCGCGAAGCTGGATGCCGGCATCTCGCGCCTCTTCGGCGCCGGCGAGTACGAGCGCATCGACTACCGGACCGCCGAGGACGCCGGCCGCACGGGGCTGGTGGTCGACGTGCAGGAGAAGTCGATGGGCCCGAACTACCTGCGCTTCGGGCTCGCCTTCCAGAGCGACTTCCAGGGTGAGTCGTCGTTCGCGCTCCTCGTCGGCCACCGCCGCGTCTGGGTCAACAGCCTCGGCGCCGAGTGGACGAACGAACTGGAACTGGGAAAGCTGTCGCGCGCGGCGACCGAGTTCTACCAGCCGTTCGACATCCACCGGACCGCGTTCGTGGCGGCGCGCGGCTCGGTGCAGAACCAGCCCCGCTACGTGTTCTCCGGCTCGCAGCGCGTGGCCGAGTATTCGATGCAGACGAACAACGTCGGGCTCGACATCGGCGCGCCGGTCGCCAACCTGGGCGAGATCCGGTTCGGCCCGACTTACACCTACTACAAGGCGGTCCCGACGATTGCGCTGCCGGGCTTCCCGGCCGCGCGCGAGACCGACGCCGGCGTCCGGCTGCTCGCGCGCTGGGACAGCCTCGACAACGCGTTCTTCCCGCGCCGCGGCGTGCGCGCGACGCTCGACGCCTTCTACGGCCAGCGCACGCAGGACATCGACGGCGCGCCGTCGGAGGTGACCAACCGGCTGGCCCGCGGCGATTTCTACGCCAACGCCGGCATCCCGCTGACGGCCGACAGCTTCTTCAACGTCGCCGTGCGCGCCGGTGCGCTCAACCGCGACGACCCGTCGGTCGTCAATCCGTTCATGCTGGGCGGCTTCCTCAACCTCTCGGGGCTGCGCAACGGCCAGCTCACCGGCAGCTATCTCGGCTTCGGCCGCGCCGTGTACTACTACCGGATCGCAAGGGTCCCGTTCATCGGCGGCAACGTCTTCGCCGGCGGGTCGGTCGAGGCCGGCAACACGTGGCTGCAGCGCGACACGATCGGCGCCGGCGACCTGGTGAAGGCGGGCAGCGTGTTCGTCGCCGCCGACACGTTCCTCGGCCCGTTCTACCTGGCCTACGGCCGCGCCAGCGGCGGCGCGTCGAGCTTCTACATCTACCTCGGGCGGCCGCAATGAACAACGCCGGCTGGCTGGCGCGGAGCCGCGCGGCGGTCTGGCATCCGTGCACGCAAATGAAAACGCACGAGACGCTGCCGCTCGTGCCCATCGCGCGCGGCAGCGGCGCGTGGCTGTACGACTTCGACGGCAACCGCTACCTCGATGCGGTGAGTTCGTGGTGGGTGAACCTGTTCGGCCACGCCAATCCGCGGATCAACGCGGCGCTCTCCGCACAGCAGGCGGAACTGGAGCACGTGCTGCTCGCCGGCTGCACGCACCGGTCGGTGGTCGAACTGTCGGAGCGCCTCGCCGCGCTGGCGCCGCCGGGCCTCGGCCACGCGTTCTACGGGTCCGACGGCGCCTCGGCGGTCGAGATCGCGCTCAAGATGGCGTTCCACGCCTGGAGGAACCGCGGCCGGCCGGACAAGACGGGCTTTGTCAGCGTCGCCGGCGGCTACCACGGCGAGACCCTCGGCGCGCTCGCGGTGACCGACGTGCCGCTGTTCCGCGACGTCTACGCGCCGCTGCTGAAGCACAACGCGATCGTGCCGTCGCCGGATGCGCGCGGGGCGCGCCCGGGCGAATCCGCGCGCGACGTCGCCGAACGCGCCGCCGCGGCGCTAGACCGCCACCTCGCGGCGCACCACGCCACCACCGCGGCGCTGATCGTCGAGCCGCTGGTGCAGGGCGCCTCCGGCATGGTGATGCACGACCCGCACTACCTGCGCCTGGCGAAGGCTTCCTGCGAGCGGCACGGCGTGCTGCTGATCGCCGACGAGATCATGACCGGCTTCGGCCGCACCGGCACGCTGTTCGCCTGCGAGCAGGCCGGCATCGCGCCCGATTTCCTGTGCCTGTCCAAGGGCATCACCGGGGGTTACCTGCCGCTGTCCTGCGTGCTGACCACCGACGCGGTGTATGCCGAGTTCTACGCCGACGACGTCGCGCGCGGCTTCCTGCATTCGCACTCGTACACCGGCAGCGCGCTCGCGTGCCGGGCGGCGCTCGCGGTGCTCGACATCTTCGCCGACGACGACGTGATCGCCGGCAACGCGGCCCGCGCGGCGCGCTGGCAGGCGCGGGCCGCGGCGCTGGCCGCGCACCCGAAGGTTCGGCATTTCCGCCGGCAGGGAATGATCTTCGCGTTCGACGTGGCGACCGCGCGCGCCGACTTCGCGCGCTGGTTCTTCGCCGCGGCCCTCGCCCGCGGGCTACTGCTGCGGCCGATCGGCAACACGGTCTACTTCATGCCGCCCTACATCGTGACCGACGACGAGTTCGCGCTGCTCGTCGACGGCACGCTCGATATCCTCGCCGACGCATGAGCCCGACGGGCCGCCCCGAGGGCGAATACCGGAGTGCAAAGCACGAAGGCAGTCCAGTGAACAGGCCCCGGGCACGACTCCGCGTTTTCGGCCGGCGCCTGGCCTGCGCCGCGGCGCTCTTCGCGCTCGCCGCCACCGCCTTCGCGCAGGGCGCGCACCCGACGCTGCCGCGCGCCGTCGGCCGCGCGTTCCTCGACGCCGGCGTCCCGCTGAACGCGGTCGCGATCGTCGTGCAGGAGACGGGCGGGCACCCGCCGCTGTTCGACTACGACGCCGACCGCAGCATGAGCCCGGCGTCGGTGATGAAGCTCGTCACGACGTTCGCGGCGCTGGAACTCCTCGGCCCCGAGTACCGCTGGAAGACGGAGGCCTACCTCGGCGGGCCGCTCGACGGCGGCACGCTGGCCGGCGACCTGGTCCTCAAGGGCTACGGCGACCCCAAGATCACGGTCGAGCAGTGGCAGGCGTTCATGGCCGCGCTGCGCGCGCAGGGCCTCGCCGCGGTCTCCGGCAACCTCGTCGTCGACCGCTCGCACTTCCGCCTGCCGCCGCACGACGCGGCCGCGTTCGACGGCGAGCCGCTGAAGCCCTACACCGTCGGGCCCGACGCGATGCTGATCAATTTCAAGTCGGCACGCCTGGTGTTCGCGGCCAATGCGCAGCAGGACGGCGTCGACGTCGCGGTGCAGCCGCCGCTGCCGCAGGTCGCCCTGGGACCCGCGCCGCGGCTCGCCGGCGGCCCCTGCGGCGACTGGCGGGCGACGCTAGGCGCGGCGTTCAACGACCGCGGGGCGACGGCGTCCGCGACGTTCGCCGGCGCGTACCCGGCCGCCTGCGGCGAGCGCGACTGGTACCTCGCGCTGCTCGACGTCCCGAACTATGCGCTCGGCATGTTCACGGCGTATTTCCGCGCGGCCGGCGGGCAGTTCGGGGGCACGGTGAAGGAAGGCCGCGCGCCGGCCGGCGCGGCGCCGTTCGCGACGATGCTGTCGGCGCCGCTCTACGACATCGTGCGCGACGTCAACAAGCTGTCGAACAACGTGATGGCGCGCCACCTGTTCCTCACCCTCGCGACCACCGCGTATCCGCCGCCGGCCACGCCCGCGCTGGCGGCCGAGACCGTGAAGCAGTGGGCCGCCCGGCGCAAGCTGCGCCTGCCGGGACTCGTGATCGAGAACGGGTCGGGCCTGTCCCGCCAGGAACGGATATCGGCGAACGGGTTGGCGCGGCTCCTCGCCGCCGCCGATGCGAGCCCGGTGCGCGACGAGTTCGCGAGCTCGCTCGCCGTGGCGGCGGTCGACGGGACGGTGCAGCGGCGTTTCCAGAACGGCTCGGTCGCCGGGCAGGCGCTGCTGAAGACCGGCTCGCTGGAAGGCGTGCGCGCGCTCGCCGGCTACGTGATCGACGCCGAGGGCCGGCGCTGGATCGTCGTGGCGATCATCAACCACGCCAACGCCGCGCGCGGCGCGCCGGCGCTCGACTTCCTCGTGCAGTGGGTCTATCGGAACGCCGCGGCGGCGGAGCGGATGCCGCAGCGCTGAGGCCGCCGCTCAGTTGCCCTTCAGGCGCCCGGCACCGGCTTCGAGTCGTTGAACAGCAGCCAGCCGCGGATGACCCGGTAGAGCACCCACAGCGAGGCGGCGCCCCAGATTCCGACGGCCAGCAGTGGCCCCAGCAGGAAGACGATGAAGAGCAGCACGAAGACGATGCCGCCGACAATGCCCCACAGCAGCGAGAACCAGAACGTGCGGATGAGCCAGGTGAGGTGCGACGCGACCCAGGTGCCCGCCGCGTCGTCGCGCTTCACGTAGCAGACGATCACGCCGGCGATGCCGAGGATGCCCATCAGCGGCATCCCGACGACGATGCCGCCGGACGAAACCAGCGCGGCGAGTGCCCCTGCCGCGAACAGAGCATAGGCGAGCAACGCCGCGGACACCGGCGGCGTGCGTTGGCCGGGGGCCGCGTCGGGTGCGGCGGCGCGTGCGGGTCCGGGGGATTGCGGCGCAGGGAATTCGGCCATCGTCCAGTCTCCTTCGCCACGCGGGGTTGCGCGGCAACCCCCACGTGGGGTCGGGCGCCGCCGAAAACAAGCGGCGCCGCCCGGATTGTGCGCCGCCGCACGCAGACCGCGGCCGGCAATGGCTATAATGCACCTCCAAGCGCCGCCCCGCACGCGGGGATGCCGCACCGGACCGGACCGTCAAGGAGCCACGCCATGAGCGACAGCATCGAGCAAGCCCGCGCCACCATCGTCGATGAATTCTCGTCCGTTCTCACCGAGGCCGAGGAAATGCTGCAGCGCGCGGCGAACGAAACCGGCGACAAGGCCAAGGACCTGCGCGCGCAGGTCGAGAAGAAGCTGCTTAACGCCAAGCTGCGCCTGCAGGAAATCCAGGGCCAGGCGATCGACACCGCCAAGGACACCGCCCGCGCCACCGACGACTACGTCCACGACCATCCGTGGCAGGCGATCGGCATCGCCGCCGCGGTCGGCGTCGTTGTCGGCCTGCTGATGAACCGCCGCTGAACCCGGCCGACGACACCCGCGGCACGAGCACGACGTGAGCGACGGCATCCCGGGCAACGGCGGCATCGCGCGCGCGCTGGCGCGGGTGGCTGCCGCCGCGCTCAATATCGTCCACACCCGGCTCGAGCTCGCCGCGGTCGAGTTCGCCGAGGAGCGCGAGCGCACCCGGACGCGCATCATCCTCATCGGCGTCGCCGTGCTGTTCCTCGCGTTCGGCGTGCTCGCCGCGTCGGCGCTGGTCGTCGTGCTGTTCTGGGACACGCACCGCGTCGCCGCGGTCGCTGCCGTCACGGTCGCGCATTTCGCGATCGGCGGCTACGCGCTGCTGCGCCTCCAGTCCGACAGCAAGACCGCCCCGGCGCCGTTCGAGGCGACGCTGGCGGAGCTCGAGCGCGACCACGAATGGCTGGTCGGCGAGCTGCAGGACCGGCCGCGCCGGTGAGGACGCGATGAGCGACGCAGCCCCCGATTCGCTGGCCGAGCGCAAGGCGCAGCTCGTCGCGCAGATAGCGCTCGAGCGGATGCGGATGTCGCTCGCCGTGCACGAAATCCGCACGCTGGTGGCGCCGCCCCGGATCGCCGCGGGCGTCCCGACCGCGCGGCCCATCGCGGCGGTGCTCGCGGCGATCGCGCTGCCGATGTTCGGCATGCCGCGCGTCGCGCGCTGGGTGCGGATGGCCTCCTACGTGATGACCGCCATCCGCATCGCGCGGAACTGGAAGCGCGGCCCCTGACCGGCGCCCCGGCGCCCCGACACCCGGGGGCCGCTACAGGCCGAGCCCGCCCCACAGCGCGTCCACGCGCGCCTTGACCGCCGCATCCATCGCGATCGGCCGCCCCCATTCGCGGCTCGTCTCGCCCTTCCACTTGTTGGTCGCGTCGATGCCCATCTTGCTGCCGAGCCCCGACACCGGCGACGCGAAATCGAGGTAGTCGATCGGCGTCGACTCGACGAGCAGCGTGTCGCGCGCGGGGTCCACGCGCGTGGTCAGCGCCCAGATCACCTCCTTCCAGTCGCGGATGTCCACGTCGTCGTCGGTGACGACGATGATCTTCGTGTACATGAACTGCCGCAGGAAGCTCCAAACGCCGAACATCACGCGCTTGGCGTGGCCGGGGTACTGCTTCTTCAGCGACACGATGGCGAGCCGGTACGAGCAGCCCTCGGGCGGCAGGTAGAAGTCGGCGATCTCCGGGAACTGCTTCTGCAGCAGCGGCACGAACACTTCGTTGAGCGCGAGGCCCAGCACGGCCGGCTCGTCGGGCGGCTTGCCCGTGTACGTCGAGTGGTAGATCGGCGACCGGCGCATCGTGATCCGCTCGATCGTGAACACCGGGAAGCGCTCGACCTCGTTGTAGTAGCCGGTGTGGTCGCCGAACGGCCCCTCGGCCGCGGTCTCGTAGCCGGTCGGATCCGCGGCGTCCGGAAGCAGATGGCCTTCGAGCACGATCTCGGCGGAGGCAGGCACCTGCAGGCCGTGGCTGATGCACCGTACGATCTCGGTGCGCGACCCGCGCAGGAGGCCCGCGAACTGGTATTCGGACAGCGAGTCGGGCACCGGCGTCACGGCGCCGAGTATCGTCGCCGGATCGGCGCCCAGCGCGACCGCGACCGGGAACGGCGTGCCCGGGTGCGCCTGCGCGTGCTCGCGGAAATCGAGCGCGCCGCCGCGATGGGCGAGCCAGCGCATGATCACCTTGTTGCGCGCGATCACCTGCTGCCGGTAGATGCCGAGGTTCTGGCGCGCCTTGTGCGGCCCGCGCGTCACGGTGAGGCCCCATGTGATCAGCGGCCCCGCGTCGCCGGGCCAGCACGTCTGCACCGGCAGCCGGGCGAGGTCGACGTCGCTGCCCTCCCAGACGATCTCCTGGCACGGGCCGCCCGAGCGCTCCTTCGGCGCCATGTTGAGCACCTGCATGAACAGCGGCCGCGTGTTCTGCCAGGCGTCCTTCAGCCCCTTCGGCGGATCGGGCTCCTTCAGGAACGCGAGCAGCCGGCCGACCTCGCGCAGCGCGGCGACCGACTCCTCGCCCATGCCCAGCGCCACGCGCTGCGGCGTGCCGAAGAGGTTGCCGAGCACGGGGATCGCGTGGCCCGCCGGCTTCTCGAACAGCAGCGCCGGCCCGCCGGCCTTCAGCACGCGGTCGCAGATCTCCGTCATCTCGAGCCGCGGATCGACGGTCGCGGCGATGCGCGTGAGCTCGCCGCGGCGCTCGAGCTGCGCGATGAAGTCCCGGAGGTCGGCGTATTTCACGGGCGAAGGGAGGTGGGTGGCGGAGGCCGGGCCGCGCGGCACCGAGGCGGGCGCGGCGACCGTGCGAAGCCGATGGTACCAAACGGCGCGGGCGGCAGCGATGCCGCCGGTACAATGCCGGATGACTGCGACCCCCGCCGCCCCGTCGTTCGTCCGCGCGCGCCGCATCGTCTACGGGATCGTGCTCGCGAGCTTCGTCCTCTCGTTCTTCCACCGGACCGCGCCGGCCGCCATCGCCGGCGAGCTGACGCGCGCGTTCGCGATCAACAGCGCCGTGCTGGGCACCGTCGCGGCGACCTACTTCTACGTCTACACGGTGCTGCAGATCCCGGTGGGCGTGCTGGCCGACACGCTGGGCCCCCGGCGCATCCTCGCCGCCGGCTCGGTGCTGGCCGGCGCCGGTTCGCTCGCGTTCGCGCTGGCGCCCACGTGGCAGGTGGCCGCCGCCGGGCGGACGCTGGTCGGGATCGGCACCTCCGTCGTGTTCATTGCAATCCTCAAGGTCACCGCGGCGTGGTTTCCCCGCGACCGGTTCGCGACGCTCTCCGGCGTCACGATGCTCGCCGGCAACCTCGGCGCGGTGGCCGCGGGGATGCCGCTGGCGTGGATCGTCACGCTGACGACCTGGCGCGCCGTGTTCGCGGGCCTCGCGGTCCTCTCGGTGGCACTGGGCGTGCTGAGCTGGCTGCGGGTGCGCGACCGGCCGGAGGACATGGGCTTTGCGGCCGTCAATGGCGCGGCAATGCCCGCGGGCACGCCGGTGGCATGGACGCGCGCGCTCGCCGACGTGCTGCGAAATCCCGCGACGTGGCCCGGCTTCTTCGTCAACATCGGCGTCGGTGGCAGCTTCCTCGCCTTCGCCGGACTGTGGGCCGTGCCTTTCCTGCAGGACGTCTACGGCGTGTCGCGCGTCGCGGCCGCGCAGCATGCGAGCCTGATGCTGCTCGGCGTCGCGTTCGGCGCGCTGGCCGTCGGCATGATCTCCGACCGCCTCTCCAACCGGCGCGGCGTGATGCGCGTCTACGTGCTGCTCTACACGCTGTCGTGGCTGCCGTGGATCTGGCAGGTGCCGTTCCCGTCGTGGGCGAGCCACGCGTGGTTCCTGCTGATGGGAATCCTGTGCCCCGGGTTCGTGCTCACGTGGACGGTCGCCAAGGAAGTGAACCGGCCGGAGCACTCGGGCATCGCGACGTCGGTGGTCAACGTCGGCATCTTCCTCGGCACCGGCATCCTCCAGCCCGCGATCGGCGCGCTGCTCGACCGCGGTCGCGCCGCGGGTGCCTTGAACGATGCGTGGGTGAGCGCCCTGACGCTGCTGTTCGCCGCGTCGGCGCTGGGCTTCGTCGCCACGCTGTTCGTGCGCGCGCCGCGCCACGGCGGCACGCGGTAGCGCGGCCCCGCCGTCAGATCACGGCCGCGGACCCGCCGTCCATCGGCACGATCGCGCCGGTGACGTAGCTTGCCTGGTCGGACGCGAGGAACAGCGCGACCTGCGCGACCTCCTCCGGCTTGCCGTAGCGGCGCAGCGGGATCCGCGCCTCGGCCCGCGCGATCAGCTCGGACTGCGGCTTGCCGGTCATCTTCGATTCGACGGCGAGCCCCTCGTAGACGCGGTCGGTGACCGTCGTTCCCGGGTTGATGCCATTGACGCGGATGCCCTTCGGCCCCCATGCGGCGGCGAGGCCGACGGTGGCCAGCATCAGCGCGGCGTTTGCGGCGCCGCCGGAGAGGTGCAGCGGGTTCGCCGTCTTGCCGCCGGAACCGATGATGTTCACGACCGCGCCGCGGCCGCGCGCGACCATGCCGGCCAGCACGGCGTCGAGCGGGTGGATGTACGTGAAGTACTTGGCGTCCATCGCCGCGTGCCATCCCGCCGCGTCGAGGTCTTCCGGCGCGTGGCGGCGCGCGGCGCCAGCCGAGTTGACGAGCACGTCGATGGGGCCGAGTGCCGCGGTCGCCTCGGCTGCCATGCGCTGCGCGTCCTCCACGCGGCCCATGTCGGCGACGATGGCCATCGGCGCGTGTTTCGTCGCCGGAAACCGCGCCAGCGCGGCATCGAGGTTGGCGCGGCTCCGCGCGACCAGCGCAACCTTGGCGCCCTCCTGCGCGAACGCGACGCCGCACGCGTAGCCGATGCCCTTGCTCGCGCCGGTGACGACGACGACGCGGTCGATGAGTCCGAGTTCCATCCGTGCTCCTGTTGTCGGTTTTATCCGCCGGGGGAATCGGCGGCCGGGGTCTTCCCCAGTCGTTCGCGCAGGAAGGCGCGGACGCGGTCCCGGGCGGCGGATGCCGCGGCCGGATTGGGGCCTAAGGTAACACCGTGCCCCGGGTTCACGCCATTCGGCACGTCGCGGCGCACGACGAGCCGCGTGCCCGGACCGTCGAACGCGTGGTGGCTGCCCGCGTACACCGTCACCTCGAGCGGCAGGTCGCGCCGGTGCATCGCCTCGCCCAGCGCGACGCAGGGTGCCGCCGGCGTCCAGTCGTCCTCGGCTCCGATGTGGATCCGGGTCGGCACGGCCGGCTGCCAGCGCGAACCCGCCTGCAGCGAGGCGCGGCAACCCGGATAGAACGCCACGGCGGCACGGAAGAACGGCGGGGCATCGGGTCCGGCGCGCGCCGCGATCGTGGCGCTGTCCTGCGCATTGATCGTCGCGAGCGTCGTGCTGCCGCCGTGCGACCAGCCTACGAGCGCGATGCGCGCGCGGTCGATGCCGGGCTGCGCGGCAAGGAAGGCGAGCGCGCCCAGCACGTCGAGGCGCCGCCGCGGCGGATCGATCGTCCGCTCGCCGTAGCGGATCGTGCAGACCTGCCGCTGCCCGCGCGGGTTGAAGCTGTCCGGGAACAGCACGGCGTAGCCCTCGGCCAGAAGCAGCTCAGCCCACGCGACGTTGTGCCGGGACAGTTCGGTCTCGTGCCCGGCGACGTTGCTCCACATCCCCGAGCAGCCGTGGACCGCGACCACGGCGGGGGCGCCCCCGGCCGGGACGACCGCCGGGCGGTACAGCAGTCCGTCGATGCGCACCGCATCGCCCGTGGCATCGACGTCGCGCGACGCGAACGCCACCCGCTCCGGCTCAGGCAGCGCGTGCGCGGCGCCGGCGCCGACGAGCGTCGCGGCGGCGAGCGCCAGCGCTAGGGCCGCGGCGCGCACCGCGCGTCCCCCGCCGCCGCGGCGTCGAGCAGCGAGCCGATCGCGCGCCATGCGGCGAGCTTCTCCGCGAACGGGCGCGTGTAGGCCGGCGACGACGACGGCAGCACGCAGGTGGCGTATCCCGCGGCCCGATACGCGGGTTCCGCGCGCGCCGCCGTCTTGCCGTTGAAGCAGACGGCCGCAAGCGCGGGCGCGAGCGCACGCACGCGGTCGATCTCGCCGCGCTCCGCGTTGCGGATGGCGCCGTCGAGGCTGCCGCGGCGCTCGCAGGCGACGATGGTGTCCCAGAGGCCGACGCGCCGCGCCGCAACGCGCGCGAGGCGCGCCGGGTAGTCGAGCGCAACGAGCGGCTCGCCGAGGACGGCGGCGAGGAGCGGCCAGAAGTGGTTGCGCGGGTGCGCGTAGTACTGGGCCGCGGTCAGCGACGCCTCGCCGGGAAAGCTGCCGAGCAGCAGCACGCGCGCGTCCGGCGCGAGCGCCGGCGGCAACCCCTCCTTCCGCGCGGTGCCGGCGGCTAGGTCCAGCGGGGCCATGCGTGCAGGCGGACCGCGAAGTCGAGCACGACGCCGGCGAACACGGCGCCGCCCAGCCAGTTGTTGTGCAGGAATGCGACGAAGCAGCCCTCGCGCGTCCGCGTGCGGATCAGCCGCCAGTGCCACAGCGCGCAGCCGGCGGCGACGACGAGTCCGGCGTAGTAGAACGGGCCGAACCCGCCCGCCATGCCGATCGCCACCATGCCGCCGAGATAGACGGCGTAGCACGCCATCACCGCCGCGACGTCGAAGCGCCCGAAGGCGATCGCCGACGTCTTGAGGCCGAGCCGCACGTCGTCGTCGCGATCGACCATCGCGTACTCGGTGTCGTAGGCGACCACCCAGAACAGGTTGAGGAGCAGCAGCCACCAGCCCTGCGCCGGCGCGGCGTCCAGCGCGGCGGCGAAGGCCATCGGGATGCCGAACGAGAACGCGATGCCGAGGAACGCCTGCGGCAGCACGAAGAACCGCTTGCAGAACGGATAGACGATGGCGATCATCAGCGCGGGCAGCGACAGCACGACGGTCCGCTCGTTGATCGGGACCACCAGCAGGAACGCCAGCAGCGCCAGCACGGCGCCGACCGCGAGCGCCTCCCACGGCGCGATTTCCCCGGTGGCGAGCGGACGTCCCGCCGTCCGCTTCACGTGTGCGTCGAAACCCCGGTCGGCCCAGTCGTTGACCGCGCAGCCCGCGGAACGCATCAGCGCGGTGCCCAGCGTGAAGATCAGCACCAGTCGCCAGTGCGGCCGCCCGTCGGCGGCGATCCAGAGCGCCGCCAGCGTCGGCCACAGCAGCAGCAGGATGCCGATCGGCTTGTCGAGGCGGACGAGCCGCTCGTAGGCGGCGAGCCGGGCAAGGAGCGCGCTGCCGCGCGAGGGGCCGACCGAGGCGCCGGCCGGCACCGGTTCGCGGTCGATGCCGCCGCCCGCCGGCTCCGGCAGGCCGGTGATCTGCCGGGTCACAACGGAAGCGCCAGCTGCTTCTTGAGGTCGCGCGGCGCCACTTCGTCCAGGAGCCGCTGCGGCGTCGGGTAACGCAGCCGCACGCGGAGCTCGCGCTTCATCCGCGCGTTCGACAGGCGGCGCGATTCGCTCATGAAGGACAGGAGGATCGGCGCGATCCGGTGCTCGGCCTCCTCCCACGACACGCGCGGCGGGCGCGGCAGGTGGAACGCGTCGGCCACCGCGTCGAACCACCCGCCCATCTTCATCTCCGCGTCGTCGGTGATGTTGTAGGCGCGGTTGGGCTTCGCGTGGAACAGCGCCGCGACCGTGGCGCGCGCGAGGTCGTCGGCGTGGATGTGGTTGGTGAATACGTCCTCGTCCGGCGCGAGCGTGGGCGTGCCGTGCTTGATCCGCTCGATCGGAAGCCGCGTCTCGGCGTAGATGCCCGGCGCGCGCAGGATCGACAGCACGACGCCGTGGCGCTTCGCCCACGCGCGGAGGCGATCCTCGGCCGCCACGCGGCGGCGGGCGCGCGGCGACTGCGCGCGGCGCGGGCGCGCCTCGCTGACGCGCGCCCCGGCGCAGTCGCCGTAGACGCCCGACGTCGAAATGTAGACGAAGCGCTGTGGTATGCTGCGGGCCCGCGCCAGCGCCGCGATCAGGCGCTGCGTCCGCGGATCGTCGCGGCCGTCGGGCGGCGGCGGCGCGAAGTGCAGCACCGCGAAGGGCGCGGCGCGCAGGCGATTCAGCGTCGGCGATGAATCGAGGTCGCCGACGATCGGGATGATCCCGTGCGCGCGGAGCTTGGGAATGTCGTCCGGGCGACGCGTCAGGCCGTAGAGGCGGGCCTTCGGCCGGAGCAGGTCGGCGGTGCGCAGCGCGACGTCGCCGCAGCCAATCAGCAATACCCGGAGCACTGTGGTCGCCGTCCGTGTCCTCGTGGGGCCTCGCCGTTCGAGGCCGGGTGCGGGCAGGTCGCGGCGGCCCGTCCAACGTACGCCGTATACGCCACGCCCGCTGGTTCGGGCAACGACCCGAGCAGGAATTTCATGCCATACCAGATTACCATAAAGCCCGGCGACCACTCGTTCACCTGCGCCGCCGACGACACCGTGCTGTCGGCCGCGATGGCCGCGGACCTGACGCTGCCCTACGGCTGCCGCAACGGCGCATGCGGCTCGTGCAAGGGGAAGGTGCTCGACGGCAGCGTCGACTACGGCGCGCACCAGGCGTCGACGCTGACGGCGGAGGAGAAGGCGCGCGGCCTTGCGCTCTTCTGCTGCGCGCGCCCCCTCTCCGACCTCGTGATCGAGGTCAAGGAGGTCCGGCGCTCGGGCGACCTCCAGATCAAGCGCGTGCCCTGCCGCATCGAGTCGATCGCGAAGCCTGCGCCCGACGTCGCGATCGTCCGACTCAAGCTGCCGGCGACCGAGCGGCTGCAGTACCTCGCCGGGCAGTACGTGGACTTCCTGCTGAAGGACGGGCGCCGCCGCAGCTTCTCGCTGGCGAATCCGCCGCACGACGACGCGCTGCTCGAGCTGCACATCCGGAACGTGCCCGGCGGCTTCTTCACGCAGCAGCTGTTCAACGAGTACAAGGGGCGCGAGATCCTGCGGCTCGAGGGACCGTTCGGCTCGTTCTACCTGCGCGAGGCGTCCGACAAGCCGATCCTCTTCGTGGCGGGCGGCACCGGCTTCGCGCCGATCAAGGCGATGATCGAGCACGCGCTGCACCATCGCCACCAGCGGCCGATGGTGCTGTACTGGGGCGCCCGCGCGAGGCGCGACCTCTACCTGCCCGAGCTGCCGGGGTCGTGGCAGCAGCAGAGCCGCAACTTCACGTTCATTCCGGTGCTGTCGGACCCCGCGCCCGACGACGACTGGCCGGGACGCCGCGGCTTCGTGCACCAGGCGGTGCTGGACGACTTCGCGGACCTCTCCGGCTACCAGGTCTACGCCTGCGGCGGCCCGGCGATGATCGACGCCGCTCGCGCGGCGTTCGTCGGCACGCGCGGCCTGCCCGAGGACGAGTTCTTCGCCGACAGCTTCACCTACGCCGCGCAGGTCGCCGCCGGCTGACCGCGTCGCCCGCACTCCGCGGCCGGGACGCCGTTACGTGGGAGATTCACGCCCCGAGGTCGTGGCGGCGAAGCTCCAGCAGCGCGATCCTGAGCGCCGCCGCGAGATGCGGATTCGCCTCGTCGTGGCGCCCCAGCCGGACCAGCAGCTCGCCCAGCGCGACATTGGTGCGCCACGAGTTGTCGAGCGCGAGGCTCGCCTCGAGATAGGTCTGCGCCTTGCCCCACAGCTGCGCGCGCTCGCACAGCATGCCGAGCGCGTACAGCAGCAGCGCATCCTGGCTGTGCGCCGCGAGCCACGACTCGGCCTTCTCCAGCTGCCGCGTCGCGTCCGCGGTGCGGCACTCGGCGTAGAGCACCGCGAGCTCGGGCGTCCACGCGCGCTCGAGGCTGCGAACGATGATCTCCGCGGCTTCGCGGTCGCCGCCCAGCGCGAGGAAGCCGCGCGCGCCGGCCTCGGCCACGCGCGGATTGCGCTGGTCGTTGTCGGACAGCTTCGTCCAGTAACCGCGCAGACGCGCGGGATCGTTCGCGGCCTGCGCCAGCACCTGCGCGTGGGCGACGGCGCGGATCAGGTCGGCCTCGTCGGCGCCGTACACCTTGCGCTTCACCAACTGGTCCAGAAGCGGCGGGATATCGGCGTAGCGGCCCGCGGCCTGCAGCGCGCGGAGCTCGAGCCGCAGCGCCGCCGTGTGCGCACCCGCTTCCTTGCGCAGCGCCGCTAGCCGCGCGAGCGCCTCGGCCGGCTGGCCGGACTCGAGCTTCAGCTCCGCTTCGAGCATGAGGCGCGGGACCGCGAGGCTCGGCACCATGACGTCGGGCCGCGACAGCAGCGCCTCCGCAGCGGCGAACTCGCGCGTCTCGATCGCCGCGCGCGCCGCGACCAGCGCCGACAGGCCGGTGGATTGCGGGATCGCCAGCGCTTCCTGCGCGAACTGCCGGGCCTTGCCGTAGCGACCCTCGAGCAGCGCGAGGACGGCCGCGTCGTGCCTGCCCCGCGCGCGCTCCTGCTGCTGCCGCCGGCGATACGCGCGCACTTCGTCGGGAAGATGCAGCGCGCGGCCGATCACGCGCACCAGCAGGTAGCCGCCGACCAAGCCGCCGACCGCCAGCACCAGGAACAGGTTGAGCGACACCTCGACGCGGTACGGCGGCGCGACCAGCAGCACGTAGCCGGCCGTGAGGCGCGTGGCCAGCGCGACGCCGACGGCGGCTGCGGCGAGCAGCAGGAACCAGAAAAGGACGCGCACGGCGGCAGGCGGCCCGTCAGCGCGGCGGACGGGGTGCCCCGCCCGCGGCGCGCTCCGGCGCGCGCGCCGGCGTGCGGTCCTGCGCCATCCGCAGCACGCGCAGCGCCTCGAGGCTGCCGGCGAGATCGGGCATGTCGCCGGCCGTCGGCGTGGCGGCGAGCTGCTTCAGCGTCGCGTCCATCGCCTGCACCGGCTTCGCGCGCAGGTCGAAATATGTCCGGAGCCACGCGCCGGCGGCCGCGACGTCGGCCTTGAAGCTGCGGTCGTCGTGGTTGAGCAGCGCGATCCGCGCCGACAGCAGGCGCAGCTTGAGGTTCTCGCGCAGGAAATACTGCTGCGACGGCACCAGGAGCGGCGCGGCGGGCCGGTCCGCAACCTCGACGCGCACGAGTTGCCGGAGCTCGGCCCACACGCCGCGCCACGTGGCGCGCCACCACGGCTCGCTCGCCGGCGGCGGCGCCTGGACCGGCGCCGCCGCCGGCAGCCGCTCGTCCATCGCGAGCGGCAGCGCGTCGATGCCGGCCAGGAGCTGGTCGAGCTTCACGCTCATTCCGGCGACGTCGACGAAGGGCATCGCCTTCAGCCGGTCCATGTCGCGGGTAAGCGCGCGGCGCAGCGGCAGGAACTGCGGGCGCTCGAGCCGCTGCAGCCGGGTGTCGGCGAGCTGCAGCGCGGCGAGCGCCGACTGCACGTTGCCGGCGAGCATCAGCTGCTGGCTGGCGACCAGGAGCACCTGCTCGATCTCCGTCAGCGCGATTTCGTCGCGCGACGGCGAAAGATCGCGGTACAGCGCTTCGAGGGAGGCCTGCTGCGCCTGCGATTCGGCGATGCGCGCCTCCAGCAGGGTGATCTTCGCCTGCGTATCGCGCAGGTCGGCGGCGATCTGCGTCTGCGCCTTCGCCGCCGCGTGCGTCATCGCGTCGATCTCGGACAGCTTCTGCGCGACCTCGGCGCGGAAAGCCTGCTGGGTCCGGCGGCCGTCCTGCCATGCGGCCCCCGCGGCGACGAGCGCCAGCACGGCGACACCGGCCAGCATCGCGCGCGTGACGCCTTGCGCCGCGCCGACAGCCGGCGCCGGCGCGCCCGCATCCGGGGCGGCGCCTGCCTTCGCGGCAGCGGCGGCTTCGACGCCCAGTGGCACGGTTTGGTCTGCGGGATCGGGCATGTTCGGGTGGCGGGGATTTGCGCGTCCGATTCTAGCAGGCGGGGCGCCCCGGAACGCCGATTGGCCCGGCATCGCCGGGAGCGGTACAATCCGCGACGGACGACCCCGGCAGCCGCGGGCCCGCCCGCCCGGCCCTTGGGCGTCCGGGCTGCGCCAATCACGAGGCGATTCCCCCGCGCCGCTCGCACACGACTCACCTTGGTCCTCATCCTCGCACTCGTCGCGGTCGTGATCGCATTCGCCCTCGGCATGTGGGCGGGTCGCGCGCGCGGCGGGAAGCCGCCCCGGGAGCCGGGCATGGACGCCGCGCCCGACGCCGCGCTGCCGGCGCCGGTGCCTGCCGCCCTTCCCCCGGCATCCCCGCCGGCCGCCACCGCGGCGCCGGACGACCGCGCGGTCGCCGAGCGTGCCCGCGTGATCCGCCGCCTCGAGCGCGAGGCGGCCGCGCTGCGCCGCGCCGGTGCTCTCCGCGAGGCGGAACTCGCCGCCGCGCGCGCCGACGCCGCGCGCTACCGGCAGCTCGTCGTCGACCTCGAGAACAACGCGCCGCCGCCGCTGCTGGGCGGCCCCGGCACGCCCGACGACCTCAAGCTGATCGTCGGCGTCGGGCCGGTGCTGGAGCGCATGCTCTACCAGCTCGGCATCACGACCTACCGGCAGATCGCCCGCTGGAACGAGCGCGACATCGACGAGTTCGATGCCAAGCTGCCCGAGTTCCCGGGCCGCATCCGACGCGACGCCTGGGTCACGCAGGCGCGCGAACTCCACCACAGCAAGTACGGGACGGCGCCGCGGGATCGCGCGTGACGGCGCCGCCGCGCCCTCGGGCGCGCGGGGCGCGCGAGGCCTACCTGCCCCCCGGCACGCTGCTGCCGATCCTGGTGGTGACGCTCGTCTGGGGCTGCAACTGGCCGGTGATGAAAATGGGCGTCGCGCAGCTCGACCCGCTCACCTACCGGTCGCTCACGATGCCCTTCGCCGCGTTGAGCCTGATGGCCGTCGCCCGGCTCTCCGGCGAGTCGCTGGCCATTCCGCGCCGCCTCTGGGCGAAGGTCGCGGTGCTGTCGCTCTTCAACGTCGGCCTGTGGAACGGGCTGCTGCTGTTCGGCGTGCAGCAGCTGCCCGCGGGCCGCAGCGCGATCCTCGCCTACACGATGCCGCTGTGGAGCGTGCTGATCTCGATGTTCCTGCTGCACGAGCCGCTGTCGGCGCGCAAGCTGGCGGGGCTCGCGATCGGCATGGCCGGAATGGCGACGCTGCTGGGCGACGACATCCGCCACTTCGAGCGCACGCCGACTGCGGCGCTCATCATCATCGCGGCGGCGGCCTCGTGGTCCCTCGGCACCGTGCTGCTGCGCAAGTGGACGGTGCCGATCGGGCAGAACGCGCTGTCGGGCTGGATGCTGCTGCTGGGATTCATACCGATCGGGATCCTGGCGCCGTTCGCCGCGACGATGCCGTTCCGGATGCCCGAGGGCGAGGGGCTGTTCGCGGTCTTCTACAGCATCTTCCTCGCCGGCACTGTCGCGCACTGGGCGTGGTACCGCCTGGCGCGGGTGCTGCCGATCATCGTGTCGTCGATGACGTCGCTGCCGGTGCCGGTGGTCGGCGTGTTCTCGGGGATGCTGCTGCTGGGCGAGCGGCCGGGACTGTCCGAGTGGATCGCGCTGCTGCTGGTGGTGATCGCGATGGTCGCCGTGCTGTGGCCGCAGCGGACGCCCTGAGCCGCGCGCGGCCAAGACACGAGAGCTGCGTCTGATGAACGTGGAATACCCGCGGTGAAGCCGCAAATCGCACCCGCAGGCGAACGAAAACGCCGCGGTGGAGCTGCGTCGACCCCGGAATTCGACAATCCAATTCGCGCGGCTGGTCTCATGACTGGTTGCGCAGAGCTTCCCTAGCGTGCAGCCGCCCGGGGCTGAAGCCCCGGCAGGTTCATGCCGTACCGGGTGTTCAGCAGGTGGATGGACGACTTGTAGGCCCCGTCGCTCCATGTGGAGCGCTGCGGGTTGTAGCCTTCGCCGGCCAGCGCGACGTCTTCGCCCCGCAGCGGCTCGACTGCCCAGTCGTAGATGTCCTGGTTCGAATACGGGACTCCCGAGCGGACGTAGTACCAGGCATCGGGCCAATCCCAGTAGAAGGTGCGAGCGGCCTTGCCCACGTCCACGGGCCGCGTCACGCCATTGCTGGCGAAGAGGTGCTGCAAACCCTTCTGCACTTCCCTCTCGAGTTCGCCGTCGCCCGCCCGGGCCAGGTCCGCCCACATCTTGGCGCAGTCCGCGCGGTCGGTGTAGACGGCTCGCACCACGTTCTGCGCGGCGGCGTAGTCTTCCTGCGGCATCTCGATGAAGTTCAGGCAGTGGTCGGTCGTCCACGCGCGCCACACGCCCTTGCCGTCCGACACGCGCGCCAGGTCCTTCCACCAGGCGGTGTCGTACCACTGCGCAATGGTCGTGACCCGCACGCCGACGAGCGCCTTGAACTGCGGCTGGGCCCGGATCGCCTCCACGATCCCGCCGCCGATCCGCTCCAGCGCCTGCGGCGGCACGGCGATGACCACGCGCTGGCCGGCCACCCGCCGCTTGCCGGTGGTCAGGGTGTAGCCGCCCTCGGTCCTGTCCACGGCGAGCACCGTCTCGCCCGTGAAGATGCGAACGCCGCTGGCGCGCGCCTTCTGCTCCATGCCCCGGATGAACGAGGACATCCCGCCCACCGGGTAGGAAGCCTGGCAGCAGACGTCCATCTCCTCTTCGAGGAAGTCGAGGTAGCTCCGGGCGCTCAGCGGGTACTCGAAGTCGAAGCGGAAGCGGCTCATGTCGCGCAGGTACTGGAAGGCCGCCGGGCCGATCACCTGCTCGCCGTACGAGCGGAAGTCGGGGTACTGGTCCACGCGCCGGCGTTCGTCGCTCTTGAGCAGCGCCTCCAGCAACTGGGTCTCGGCATCGCCCTTGGCCGCATCGAACTTGACGCCCGGATAGAGCTTGACGAAGTCGTCCTTGTTGGTGGAGTACATGCCCCGCGCGAAGATCAGGTCGGCCTTCTCGTCGGGCTTCTGCAACGCCAGGCCCAGTTCCTCGGCAAGCTTGAACAGCACCTCCTGGCCTTCCATCATCCGGCGCGCGCCCACGGCGACGTAGGGGCCGTCCGACGCGCCGGGGTCCTTCCCTACGTCGTAGATGCGGCCACCCAAGCGGTCGCTGCGCTCGAACAGGCACACGCGGTCGCCAAGGCGCTGCCCCAGCCGGTAGGCCGTATGCAGCCCCGCTGCCCCGCCACCGACGATGGCAACCTCGCAGGCAATGGCATTGTCCTGCACCCGGCCGACGGTCGAACACGCCGACAGCAGCCAGGCGCCGGCCACTGCGGCAACGATCGAAAAGAACCTGCGCATTTCTTCCCCGTTCTTCAGCGTTGAAGCAACTCCACCGGCCGGTTGGCCCCGACGAGCTTCTCACAGCGCGCCGTGGCCAGCGATCGAGGAGCACCGCGGCCAGCCCGCTGTCCTCGCGCTCCGGCCGGTCCAGCGTCGCCTGCGTGATCAGGTGCACCACCGACGGATAACGGACAGCAAATCCAACGCCACAGGGCGCGATCGGGCGGAGCCTAGCACGGCCCGGCTTGACCAAGCCGACGCAAAGACGGGGCGGCCGGGCGTCGCTGCGGGATGGAGCTTGCGCGTGGGCAGGGTGCCCGGCGAGCGACGGCGAGCGGGCCGGCGCCACGTGCCCACGCTCTCAGGCCGCCTTGCGCCGGAACGGCGTGAATCGCGCTGCCTCGTCGGTCGACATGACGTGGCTCACGAGCCCGCCATTGCGCCAGAGGTGCAGACCCAGAGTCGGCGCAGTATCGACCCATCCCTTCGGATGCGAGCCGTCGAGATTCACCTGGAGTGTGGGCGCAGTCGCCGGCACCGAGCACACGACCGTACCGCCCCACCGCTGCACCGTCGAGCGGTGGAGGTGGCCGCAGAGCACCGCCTGCACGTTGGCGTGACGCGCGACGATCCTCTCCATTGCTTCGCCGCCTTCGCAGCGCATGTCCGCGTTCGTCGCGGCGCCGAAGTCGTAGGGCGGGTGATGCATGAACAGCACCGTCGGGCGCGTCGATGCATCGAGCGAGCGCTCGAGCCAGGCGAGCCGTTCGGCGCAGAGCCGGCCGCCGATGCGGCCTTCCTCCAGCGTGTCGAGCGCGACCAGGCGAACCGGGTAGTCGTCGACCGCATACTGGATGAATGGGCTGTCGAGTCGCTGCGCGATGGCCGGGAATGCATCGCGCATAGCGTGTCGCGCATCGTGGTTGCCGGGGATCGGGAATACGGGCATCCCGAGCGGCGCGAGGAGTTCGGCAAGCTCCGCGTAGTCGGCGGGGTCGCCCTTGTCGACGAGGTCGCCGGTCGCCAGAACGACCGTCGGCTGCGGGGACAGCGCACGGATGCAATCGACGGCCGCACGCAGCCGGGAGGCGGTGTCGACCGCCTCGCCGAAGCCGGTTGTGCCGCCGGCGAAGATGTGGGTGTCGGTGATCTGGGCGATGAGCATGGGTCGAGCCGCGGTAGCCGGTTGGAAGGATTCGCGTCGGAGCGCGCTGAAGCTTAGCCGCCGATGTTGTGTGACTATACTAGCCCGTTGCGGCAGCGCCGCGACTCCGATCCGGCCGCCGGACCCATGCGGCCCTGCCTGCGAGATTCGCCGGAATGCCGGTCGACGTCATCCTTGCCGACAAGAATCCGCTGGTCGTGCGCGGCCTGAAGCAGATCATCGGCCGCGATTCGCGGTTCCGGCTCGCGGCGACCGTGCCCGATGGGAAACGCTTTCTCGCTGAAGTTCGCCGGCGCCACTTCGACGTGGCCGTCATCGGCTGGGAAATGCCCGGCAGCGACGGCCGCGCGGTGCTGCAGGGCCTGCGCGCGCTGGAAAGCGCGCCGCCGGTGATCGTCTACACCGGAGCGACCGATCCGTCGATCCCGCGCCAGGTGCTGCTGCTCGGCGGCGCAGGATTCGTGTCGAAAAGCGAGCCACCCGAAGTCCTGGTCACCACGCTTGCCGAAGTCGCCGCCGGCCGCATGGTGTTTCCGTTCTTCGCCGTCCGCCAGTTGAGTCGCGATCCCGGCGAGCTGCTGACGCTGCGTGAAGCCGAAATGCTCGGCGCGCTGGTCTCCGGCGCGAGCAACCGCACACTCGCAGAGCAGCTCGCGATCTCCGAGCACACCGTCAAGTTCCACCTCAAGAACATCTACGCAAAGCTCGATGTGCGCACGAGGACCCAGGCCGTCGCGGTATTCCTTGCCTCGGTGCGGAAGACGCGCTGAAGCGCCGCAGAACGTCTTCTTCGGAGATCCGGACAACCTGCTCGACAGGCTAGGTGTCGACCTACCCGACGGGTGGGTGCAACGGCCGGGCGTGGTGGTATATTTGCCCGCGAGAGTCGAGGGTTGGCGATGACAGGCATCACTGTGAGCGGTCTGCAAAAACGCTGGGGCGGGATCACCGCGCTCGCCGGCATCGACTTCGAGGCGCGCGCCGGCGAACTGCTGGTGCTCCTCGGCCCCTCAGGCTGCGGCAAGTCGACGACACTGCGCATCATCGCCGGTCTCGAAGCCGCCAGCGCCGGCTCCATCCGCTTCGGCGAGCGAAGCGTCGACGGCCTGCGTGCCGCGCAGCGCGGCATCTCAATGGTGTTCCAGTCGTACGCGCTGTATCCGCACCTGTCGGTGCGCGAGAACATCCTGTTCGGGCTCAAGGTGCGTCGCATCGCCGCGGCCGAGCGCGAGCGCCGCCTGCAGCGCGCGGTCGATCTGCTCGGCATCGCGGCCCTGCTCGAGCGCAAGCCCGCGCAACTGTCGGGCGGCCAGAAGCAGCGGGTGGCGCTCGGCCGGGCGATCGTCGCGGAGAGCCAGATCTGCCTGATGGACGAGCCGCTGTCGAACCTGGACGCGCAGTTGCGGCATGAGATGCGCGCCGAGATCCGCAGCCTGCAGCAGCGCCTCAAGATGACAATGATCTACGTCACGCACGACCAGACCGAGGCAATGACGATGGCCGACCAGATCATCCTCATGCGCGACGGCCGCATCGAGCAGCAGGGCACGGCCCACGAACTCTATGCGCAGCCCCGGACGAGCTTCGTCGCGCGCTTCATCGGCACGCCACCGATGGGCCTGCTGCGAGTGAAGGATCCGGCGACGCTCGAAGCCTTCGCTTGCGATCCCTCGCTGCCGCGATGGGCGGCGGCGAATCCCGACGGCTCGCTCGGCCTGCGTCCCGAGAACATCAGGCTGGCCCCCACCGGCCTGCCGGCGACCGTCGTGGCAGTCGAATACCTGGGCGCCGATTCGCTCGTGCTCTGCGATGTCTTCGGCCAGCGCCTCGCGGTACGGGTCGCCGGCATGGCCGACGCGGTTGCCGGGGCGAAGGTGCATCTCGACTGGGATGTCGCCGACCAGCATCTGTTCGACGGCGGCGGGCAGCGTGTCAGCCCGGCCGCGCTCGAGCGCGCCGCTTGAACGACACGCTTCCCGGGACATCGCGGCAATGGCTGCTCGGCTCGCTGCTGGTCCTGCCTGCGGCGGTGCTGCTGGTCGCCTTTACGCACTGGCCGATGATCGCGTCGCTCATCGACAGCGTGCACGCGACGCCGCGGCGCGGCGCTTCGGCCGGGTTCGTCGGGCTCGACCAGTTCCAGCGCCTCGTCGGCGACCCCATCTTCGCGAAGGTGCTCTGGAACAACTTCGTGTTCGCGCTCGGCACGATCCCGTTGAGCATCGCACTCGCGATCGCAATGGCGGTGTGGGTGAGCGGCCAGATCCGCGGCCGCGGCGTGCTCCGCCTCGCGTACTTCACGCCGACCGTGCTGCCGATGATCGCGGCCGCCAACATCTGGCTGTTCTTCTACACCCCGGACTACGGCCTGCTCGACCAGATCACCGGACTCTTCGGCATCGGTCGGCGCAACTGGCTGGGCGACCCCGACACCGTCCTCTGGTGCATCATCGCGATGACCGTGTGGAAGGAAGCCGGCTTCTTCATGATCTTCTACCTGGCCGCGTTGCAGCAGATCCCGCCCGACCTGGTCGAGGCGGCGGAACTCGACGGCACCGGCCGGTGGTACTTCTTCCGCCGCGTGACGCTTCCGCTCATCATGCCGACGACGCTGTTCGTGCTCGTCAACGCGGTGATCAACTCGTTCAAGCTCGTCGACCACATCGTCGTGATGACCAAGGGCGGGCCCAACAACGCCAGTTCCCTGATCCTTTATTACATCTACGAGACCGCGTTCAGCTTCTGGGACACCGGCTATGCGGCTGCGCTCACCGTCGTGCTGCTGGTCATCCTCGCGCTGCTGGCGCTGCTCCAGTTCGGCTTCCTCGAACGCCGGATCCATTATCGATGAGCATCGCGCGCAAGCCGTTCATCCTCGAGGAAGCCGCCGCATGGCTGCTCGGGCTGTTGTGGGTCGTCCCGTTGCTGTTCGCAGTGTGGGCGGCCGTGCATCCGGCGGAATATGCGGCGCGCTTCGTGCCCGACGCGCCGCTCACCTTGGACAACTTCGTCGCGGCGTGGCACCGCGCGCCGTTCCCGCGCTACTTCCTCAATACGTTCCTGCTGGTCACGCTGATCCTCGCGGTGCAGTTCGTCGTCTGCACGCTGGCCGCGTATGCGTTCGCGCAGGTGCGCTTCCCCGGCGCCGATGTCGTGTTCGCGCTCGTTCTCGTCCAACTCATGATCACGCCAGACGTGTTGATCGTCGAGAACTACCGATCGATGGCCAGGATGGGCCTGCTCGACACGATCACCAGCATGGGCCTGCCGTACATGGCGAGCGCGTTCGGCATCTTCCTGCTGCGGCAGAGCTTCAAGCAGGTGCCGCGCGAACTCGACGATGCCGCGCAGGTCGAGGGCGCCTCGACGCTCGGCATCCTCTGGCGAGTCTACGTGCCGGTTGCGCGGCCGATCTACGTCGCGTACGGGCTCGTCTCCGTCAGCTTCCACTGGAACAACTTCCTGTGGCCGCTGATCGTCACCAATTCGGTGGAAAAGCGGCCGCTGACGGTCGGCCTGGCGCTGTTCGGCGCGGCGGAAACCGGTGTCGACTGGTCGACGATCAGCGCGGCGACACTGATCTCGGTCGCGCCGCTGCTCGTCGCTTTTCTGCTGTTTCAGCGGCAGTTCGTGCAGTCTTTCATCCGTGTCGGAATCAAATAGAACAGGAGGAATCATGTTGAGAAGATCAATTGCAGCCCGCGTCATGACGGGCCTGATGGCGGCGGCGGCCGCCGGCTCGGCACTCGCGATCGACATCACGATGTACTACCCGGTTTCGGCCGGCGGCCCCATCGCCGAAGCCTACGAGAGTCTCGCGGCCGCGTTCACCAAGGCCAACGGCTCGATCACGATCAAGCCGGTGTTCGCCGGCAACCAGGTCGACGCGCTGGTCAAGGCGCAGACCGCCGCGCGCGGCGGCAATCCGCCGGCGATGGCGATCGTCGACTCGACCAATGTATTCACGCTGATCGACGACGACATGATCCAGCCGATCTCCGACTTCGTTAAGACCGACGAGGAGAAGAGGCTGATCGCCGACATCTATCCGGCTTTCCTCGCCAACTCGGTGGTCGGCGACAAGGTGTGGAGCCTGCCGTTCCAGCGCTCGACGGTGATCATGTATTACAACAAGGACGCATTCAGGGAAGCCGGGCTCGACCCCGAGAAGGCCCCTGCGACCTGGGCCGAGTTCGCCAATGCGGCGAACAAACTCGTCAAGCGCGACGCGTCCGGCGCCATCGTGCGCTACGGAATCGAGATCCCGTCGTCGCAGCCCGATCTCTACTGGCCGTTCCAGGCGATGGTCACGCAGGCCGGCGGCACGATGATGAGCCCGGACGGAAAGAAGGTGTACTTCGATTCGCCCGAGCACAGGAAGGCGCTCGACTTCTGGCTGAGCCTCATCAAGTCCAACGCGATGCCCTCCGGCATCATCGCGTGGGCGACGGTGCCTACCGATTTCCTCGCCGGAAAGACGGGCATGATGTGGCACACGACAGGCAATCTGGTGCGAGTGAGCAAGGAGGCGAAATTTCCGGTCGGCGTCGCGATGCTGCCCGGCGACGCGCGCCGCGGCACGCCGGTCGGCGGCGGCAACATCTTCATCTTCAAGGGCGCCTCGCAGGCCGAGAAGGACGCCGCATGGACCTTTGCGAAGTGGCTCGTGAGCCCCGAACGCTCGGCCGAATTCTCCGCGCGAACCGGCTATGTCGCCGTGCGCAAGGCCGCGTACGACGTGCCAGAGATGCAGAAGTACACCGCCGGACTGCCGTCCGCGCTGGTCGCGCGGGACCAGTTGCAGTACGCGGTCAAGGCGCTGTCGGTCTACGACAACGCGCGCGTGCACAAGGCGCTCATGGATTCGCTCCAGTCCGCGATCAACGGCCAGGCCGCGCCCGACGCCGCGCTGAAGAAGGCGCAGGCCGACGCGACGCAGATCCTGCAGCGCTTCCAGTAAGTGCGTCGGCTGCGCACGCCGGGAGCTATCGTGGCCGGGCGGGTCGCCGATTGCCCGTCGCGAGCGCGCCTGCCGCGCGCGCCGGAGCCGTCGTGAACAAGCCGATCGCCGATCGCCTGTCGCTCGCGCGTGCCGTCGCGCGGCAGGCGGGCGACCTGCTGCTCGGCTTCCGGCGCGACCGGCTCGACGTCGCGGTCAAGGGCGCGCAGGACTTCGTCACCGAGGCCGATCACGTCGTCGAACGGCTGATCCGCGCCGAAGTCGCGCGCGCGTTTCCGGGCGACGAGGTTCTGGGCGAGGAGGGCGGCGGCGTCCAGGCGGAACGGCTGTGGGTGGTCGACCCGATCGACGGCACGATCAACTTCATCCGCGGCCTGCCGAGCCATGCGGTGAGCATCGCCTATGTCGAGGGAGGACAGGTGATGGCGGGCGTCGTGCACGTGCCGATGCTCGGCGAAACATTCAGCGCGCAGCGCGGTGCGGGCGCCACATGCAACGACCGCCCGATTCGCGTGAGCGACTGCGCGCGGCTCGGGGCGGGCCGCATCGCCGCGGGGTACGCGCAGCGCGGCAGCAAGGCGCAGCACCTGCGCTTCGTCGGCAAGCTGCTGCGCGAAGGCAGCGACATCCTCAAGTTCAATTCCGCGGCAGTCTGCCTCGCGATGACGGCCGCCGGACGCATCGACGGCTACTTCGAGCGCGAACTGCGCTCATGGGACGTGCTGGCCGGGCAATTGCTCGTGCAGGAGGCCGGCGGCTGGACCAACGAGTTCGGCGCGCGCGGGATGCTCGAACTCGACTACACGATCGCCTGCGGCCCGTCCCTGGTCGACGAACTGCGCGCGGCGGCGGGCGTCTGATGGCGGCGGCGCGGCAACCGGCGGTGGCGGTGATCGATGTGGGCAAGACTCGCATCCGCCTGGCGGCGATCGATCGCGAAGGCGTCGTGCTCGATTCGGCGAGCGCGGCGAGCCGGAGCGCGGGCGGCGCGCTGGATGCCGATGCGGCGTGGTCGTGGTTCTGCTCGGAATTGCCGCCGCTGGCCGCGCGCTTCGACCTCAGCGCGATCGTGCCGACGACGCACGGCGCGGCGGCGGCGATCGTCGGTGACGGCGACGACGGCATCGGGCCGCCCCTGTTCCCCATTCGCGACTACGAAGCCCTGCCACCCGCGGACATCGATGCCGACTACGACGCGCTCCGCCCGCGATTCGCCGAGACGTTCTCGCCGCGCCTGCCCGCCGGTCTCAATCTCGGCCGGCAGTTGTACTGGGCGCAGCGCGCGGAAGGTTCCGCGTGGCGCAGCGCGCGCGCCGTGCTCGCCTATCCGCAGTACTGGTCGTGGCGGCTCACCGGCAGGATGGCCTCGGAGGTCACCGCGCTCGGCTGCCACACGGATCTATGGGCGCCGCTTGAGAAGCGATTGTCCTCGCTCGTCGATGCGCAGGGATGGCGGGGCCTGTTCCCGCTCAGGCGGCCGGCGTGGGAATCGCTCGGTCGCCTGCGTCCTGCCCTGAACCTACCGGCGGAGTGCTGCGTGCTCAATGGCATCCACGACAGCAATGCCGCCTATCTGCGCTATCTCGCGGGCGTGACGGGGCCGTTCACGCTGCTCTCCACCGGCACCTGGATGGTCTGCTTCAACTCCGCCGGCAGGATCGATGCGCTGGACCCGGCGCGCGACACGCTTGCCAACGTCGACGTCTTCGGCCGGCCGATCGCGTGCAGCCGCTTCATGGGTGGACGCGAATACGCGGCGGTCGCCGGGGCGGCAGGGCTCGTGGTCGCCCCCACTCTCGACGACGTAAAGGCGGTTCTCGCGCGCCGCCTGTTCGCACTGCCTTCGTTCTCGACGTCCGGCGGACCGTATCCGGGTCGCGCCGGCACTTGCACCGGCGAGCCGGCGACCGCGCGCGAAGCGGCGGCGCTCGCCGCGCTGTACACGGCGCTGATGGCGCGCGAATCAATCCTGCTGACCGGACCGGTGAGCAATCTCTACATCGACGGCGCGTTCGCCGCGAACGACGCGTTCACCGGCGCGCTCGCGGCGCTGTTGCCCGAGGTCGAGGTGCACGTCGCGCTTGGCACCGACGGCACCGCGATCGGCGCAAGCCTGCTCGCGGCGATGCAGGCGAATGGCGGCAGCCTGCCGCGCGTCGATGTTCCCGCGCGCCGCGTCGATACTCCCGGACTCGACATCGCCGGCTACGCCGCCGAATGGCGCCGGCACGTACAGGACCGCGCATGACGACCGCCGATCTCTCCGAAGTCTCCGCACTATCCGCGCGTCTCGGCGGCGACCCGATGCTCGTGCAGGGCGGCGGCGGCAACGTGTCGCTCAAGTCCCACGACACGCTGTGGGTCAAGGCATCGGGCAAGTGGCTCGCGCAGGCCGAGTGCGAACCGATCTTCGTGCCCGTCGCGCTCGACGGCGTGCGTGTCTCCGTCGCCGCGGGGGCCGCGGATCCGGTGTCGCCGCACGTGCTCGGCGGCAGCGCGAGCCTGCGCCCGTCGATCGAGACCACGCTGCACGCGCTCCTGCCGCATCGTGTCGTCGTGCACCTGCACTCGATCCACGCGCTCGCCGCGGCGGTCCGCGACGACGGCGCGGGCTTCGCGGCAGAGCGGCTCGAAGGCACGGACTGGCGCTGGCTGCCGTATTGCCGTCCGGGGCTGCCGCTGACGCGCGCCATCGCGGCGCTCGGCCGGCCGGCGCCGGCCGTCGTGCTGCTCGCCAATCACGGCCTTGTCGTCGGCGCCGACGATTGCGCGTCGGCCGAGACGCTGATCCACGATATCGAACGTCGGCTCGCGACCGTGCCGCGCCGCGCGCCCGCGGCGGACCTTGCGGCCCTCGGTGCCGAAGCGGCCGCGCGCGGGTTGCAGTTGCCGCGCTCGCCGCGCCTGCACGACATCGCGACCGACGCGGTCAGCCTGCGTCATGCGCTCGCCGGGCCGCTGTTTCCCGATCAGGTCGTGTTCCTCGGTCCGCGCATCACGACGGACGAAGCCGCGGACGCGCCGTTCGTCGTGCTGCCCGGACGCGGTGTGCTGCTGCGGCCGGACATCACGGCGGGACAGGAAGAGATGCTGTTGTGCCTCGCGCTGCTGTTCCAGCATTTGCCGGCCGATGCCTCGCTCGCCGTGCTCGACCTGGCGGAAGCCGGCGGGCTGCTCGGCTGGGAGGCGGAACGTTACCGAAAGACGCTGGATGCCCGCCGGCAGCGCTGAGCTTTTCGTCGGCATCGACGCCGGCACGTCGCAGTGCCGTGCCTGCGCGATCGACACGGGCGGCACTGAACTTGCGCTCGTCGCGACCGCGATGCCGGCGCCCCGGCAGTGCGACGGGCGCATCGAACAGGCGCCGAATGAGTGGTGGGACGCGGCCGTGCGTGCGTTCGACGACCTGTTCGGGCGCATCGATGCCGGGCGCGTCGGCGCCATCGCCGTCGCGGGCACGTCGGGCACGATCCTGCTCGCAAACGGCGCCGGAAGTCCACTGACGCCGGCCCTCATGTACAACGACCAAAGCAGCCGCAAGCAGGCAGCGCGTATCGAGCGTGTCGCGCCGGAAGACAGCGCCGCGCGCGGCACCGGTTCGGCGCTCGCGCGCATGCTGCAACTGCTCGAGCGCACGCACGGCGCCACGCCGGCCTTCGCCCTGCATCAGGCCGATTGGATCGCCGCCAGGCTTTGCGGCGCGTGCGGCATCACCGACGAGAACAACGCGCTCAAGCTCGGTTACGACTGCACCGCGCGCCGCTGGCCGGCATGGATCACGGGGCTCGGCATCGATCCCGCCCTGCTGCCCCGCGTCGTCCCGGCGGGGACGGCGATCGGTTTCGTCGATACTGCGATCGCGCAACGGTTCGGCCTTCGGCGGCGCGTGCGAATCGTCGCCGGAACCACCGACAGCGTCGCCGCGGCGCTCGCTGCCGGCATCGCATCGACGGGCGACGCGGTGACCTCGCTCGGTTCGACCATGGTGCTCAAGATCGTCGCGGAGAGGCCGCTGGCCAGCGCCGCGCATGGGATCTACACGCACCGGCTCCGCGAAGCATGGCTGGCCGGCGGCGCATCGAATACGGGCGGGGCGGTGCTGGCATCGCTGTTCACCGCGGCGGACCTGATGCGCCTGTCCGCGCAGATCGACGCCGACCAGCCGTCGCCCCTCGACTATTACCCTTTGTTGCGCCCCGGCGAGCGCTTCCCCGACAACGATCCCGCGCTCGCGCCGCGGCTCGCGCCGCGTCCGGCTTCGGATGTCGAGTTCCTGCATGGGCTGTTCGAGTCGATGGCGCGCATCGAGGCGCGCGGCTATCGATTGCTCGAGCAGCTCGGCGCGCCGTTTCCGCGGCAGGTCGCGACGGCCGGGGGCGGCGCGGCGAATCCGGCGTGGCGGCGGATCCGCCAGCGCGTGCTGGGCGTGCCGGTGACCGTCGCGGCGCATGCCGAAGCGTCGTACGGCGCGGCGCTGCTCGCGCGCGACGGAGCGCGCGCATGACGCGTATCGACGGACTCGCAGCGATCGCCGACCGCTTCGACGGGCTCATCCTCGACCAGTTCGGCGTGCTGCACGACGGCGCGCGCGCTTACCCCGACGCCGCGGGATGCGTCGAGCGTCTCGTCAAGGCCGGCAAGTCGCTCGTGCTGCTCTCGAACTCCGGCCGGCGCACGCGGGAGAACCGCGCGCGGCTCGCTGCGCTGGGCTTTCCGGTCGCGGCATTCGCCGCCGTCGTGACGTCGGGCGAAGTCGTGTGGGAGACGCTCGCAACGCGCGC
This sequence comes from Bordetella parapertussis, assembly GCA_943331295.2. GTDB lineage: Bacteria > Pseudomonadota > Gammaproteobacteria > Burkholderiales > Casimicrobiaceae > CAIWHR01. Next base: position 33,958 of record CALQLA020000029.1, read on the forward strand.
CGATCTATTTCATGCGGCGCTCGGGCGCCGTTGCTATCTCATCGCCGAATCGGGAGAGGCGCTGTTCCTCGCCGGGCTCGACCTCGATCCCGTTGGCACCGTCGCCGACGCCGACTTCATCCTGCTGCTGGGCATCGATACGCCGCGGCGCTCGCTCGCCGATTACCGGCCCGCGCTGGCGGCCGGCGTGCGGCGCGGCATTCCGCTGCTGTGCGCCAACAGCGACCTGGTGCGCCTGACGCGCAGTGGTCTGCAGCCCGCGTCCGGCGCGCTCGCGCAGAAGTACGCCGCGATGGGCGGCTACGTGCGTTGGTATGGCAAGCCCGAGGCGGCAATCTATGAGCGCTGCCTGGCAGCGCTTCCCGGGATCGACCGCCGTCGCGTCCTGGCGGTCGGCGATTCGCTCGAGCACGACATCGATGGCGCGCACGCCGCGGGCCTGGCGAGCCTGTACATCCGCGGCGGCATCGACCAAGGCAAGCCGACGGCGTTGCTGCCCGACACACGACTGCTCAAGGACGCGGCGCCGGATTTCGTCGCGGAACGGTTTCGCTGGTGACAGCGTCGGGGCCGGCATTGTTGGACCGATGCGCAGCTTCCAGCTGAATTGACCTGCTCCCGGAAATCCGGACCGTCGTCCGGGAGAGGTGGCTCGGTTTGTTAAGACGGAATCCCGGGTTTGTTGAGTGAAGCCTGCCTCGTGCGGCGTTCGGGCGCCGGGCGCCGCGGCGCCGCAACCGCTCGCGCCCGACGCGGTCGGCGGCCGCGACGCGCGCCGAGCCGTCGACGGAGAAGCCGCCGCCATGTTGCCATTGCGCCGTCGCTTGGGCGTCATCGCGCCGGTAGCAGGCCACGGCGCACGAGCACGCGCAACAGCCGCCGGCACCCGCCTGCGCACGCCGGGATTGTGCATCGTAGTAAAGTATGTATCATCGAGAGAATAAACGGCGTGCCCGATGCAGGGGACGCGCCGGTCCCGGGAGAAACACCTTCAACGGGGGCGCCCGTCGTCGCCGCCGCACGAAAAGGGAGTCGTCATGAAACGCTTCATTTGGCTGTTGCTGGTTGTCGTGCTCGGTATCGCCCAGGCCGATGCGAAGACGTTCCGCTACGCGTACCGGGTCGATCCCGCGTCGCTCGATCCCCACGCGCTGGCCGAGACCTTCACGCTGTCGTGGCTGGGCCAGGTCTACGAGCCGCTGGTCGGGCGCGGCAAGAACCTCGAACTCGTGCCGGCGCTGGCCACGAAATGGGAACAGACCGACCCCAAGACCTGGCGCTTCCACCTGCGGCCCAACGTCAAGTTCCACGGCGGCGAGCCGTTCACCGCCGACGACGTGATCTTCTCGGTCAACCGCGCGAAGGCGGACGGGTCCGACATGGCCTACACGCTGGCCTCGGTCAAGGAAGTGAAGAAGATCGACAACCTCACCGTCGACTTCATCCTCGAGACGCCGAACCCGATCCTGCCGCAGCAGACGACGTCGACCTACATCATGAGCAAGGCCTGGGCGGAGAAGAACAACGCGACCGCCCCCGCCAGCGTCAAGAAGAAGGTCGAGAACTTCGCCACCAACAACACCGACGGCACGGGCCCGTTCAAGATCGCGTCGCGCCAGGCCGGCGTGAAGACCACGCTGGTGCCGCACGACGCGTGGTGGGGACCGAAGGAGCACAACCTGACCGAGGTCGTGTTCACGCCGATCCAGGCCGACGCCACGCGCGTCGCGGCGCTCCTGTCCGGCGAGATTGACATGATGTACCCCGTGCCGCAGCAGGACGTCGCGCGCGTCAACGCGACCGGCAAGAACACCGTGCTGACCGGCTTCGAGCTGCGGACGATCTTCCTCAACATGGACCAGAAGCGCGACGAGCTCCTCGAGTCCAGCGTCAAGGGCAAGAACCCGTTCAAGGACAAGCGCGTCCGCCAGGCGATCTACCAGGCGATCGACATGAACGCGATCAAGGACCGCATCATGGGCGGGACCTCGCACAATGCCGGCGTGATGATCGCGCCGGGCATCAACGGCTACGACCCCAAGCTCGACATCCGCCTGCCGTTCGACATCGCGGCGTCGAAGAAGCTGCTGGCCGAGGCCGGCTACCCCAACGGCTTCGAGATCGGCATGGACTGCCCGAACGACCGCTACGTCAACGACGAGAAGATCTGCCAGGCGATCGTCGGCATGCTGGGGCGCGTCGGCATCAAGGTGAAGCTGCTGGCGCAGACCCGCACCAAGTACTTCGAGAAGATCCTGTCGCGCAACACGACGATGTCGATCCTCGGCTGGCAGCCGCTGTCCTACGACGCGCACTCGACGCTGCAGGACACCAGCAACACGCCGGAGGACAAGATCGGCACGTACAACGTCGGCTCGTATTCGAACAACCGCGTCGACAACCTGACGATCGCGATCGAGACCGAGGTCAACCCGCAGAAGCGGCAGGCGCTGATCAACGAGGCGCTGAAGCAGGAGAAGGACGACATCGGCCACGTGCCGCTGCACCAGGCCGGAATCGCCTGGGGCGTGAAGAAGGGCGTGAACCTGGTGCTGCGCAACGACGACAGCCTCGAACTGCGCTGGGTGAAGATGCCGAACTGACCGGGACCGACGGAACCGCGCGCAGGATCCGCTGCCGGTGGGAATGCTCGTCCTCAACCGCCTCTCGCAGACGGTCCTGGTCCTGCTGGTCGCCGCCCTCGTCAGCTTCGCGCTGGTCCGCTACGTCGGCGACCCGGTGAACAACATGGTGGGGCAGGCCGCGTCGCTCGCGGACCGCGCCGCCATGCGAGCGCAGCTCGGGCTGGAGGATCCGGTGATCTTCCAGTTCGGGCGTTTCGTCCGCGACGCCGCCAGCGGCGATTTCGGCGTCTCCTACCGCTTCGGCCAGAAGGTCGGATCGCTGCTGATGGACCGCCTGCCGGCGACGCTCGAGCTGTCGGTCTGCGCGATGCTGGTCGCGGTCGCGCTGGGCATCCCGCTGGGCGTATGGACCGCGCTCCACCGCCGGAGCGTGGTGAGCCAGGTGCTGCTCGCCGGATCGCTCGTCGGCGTGGCGCTGCCCACGTTCCTGATCGGCATCATCCTCATCCTCGTGTTCTCGGTGTGGCTGGGCTGGCTGCCCTCGTTCGGCCGCGGCGACGTGGTCGCCGTCGGCGGCTGGACCACGGGCCTGCTCACCGTGACCGGACTGAAGGCGCTGATCCTCCCCAGCCTCACGCTGGGGCTCTTCCAGATGACGCTGATCATGCGCCTCGTGCGTGCCGAGATGCTCGAGGTGCTGCGCACCGACTTCATCAAGTTCGCGCGCGCCCGCGGCCTGCCCGCCGCGACGATCAACTACGACCACGCCTTGCGCAACACGCTGGTCCCCGTGGTCACGATCATCGGGCTGCAGTTCGGCAACATCTTCGCGTTCTCGATCATCGTCGAGACCGTGTTCCAGTGGCCGGGGATGGGCCTGCTGGTGATCCAGGCGATCCAGTTCGCCGACGTGCCGCTGCTCGCCGCCTACCTCGTGCTGGTCGCGCTTTGCTTCGCGATCATCAACCTCGCCGTCGACGTGCTGTACAGCGCGATCGATCCCCGCGTGCGCGCCGGCGGCTCCGCCGCGCCGAGGGCCGCCTCGTGAGCGAGGGCGCCGCCGTCACCGACAGCCCGCCGCCGCGCTGGCGCGACAGCGACCTGCTGTACGAATTCCGGCGCTCGCCGGTGGCGATGGTCGCCGTCGCGGTGACGCTGGTCCTGCTGGTGCTGGGCGCCGGCGCGGGCTGGATCGCGCCCTACGACGTGACCGACCCGGCGCTCGCCAACGTGATCGACGCCCGGCTGCCGCCCGGCTCCGCCGGCCTCCTCGGCGAGCACTACTGGCTGGGCACCGATCCGCAGGGCCGCGACATGGTGTCGGCGATCATCTACGGCCTTCGGATGTCGCTCGTCGTCGGCCTCGCGTCGGTCGCGCTGGCCGCGTTCGTCGGCATCGCGCTGGGCCTCGTCAGCGGCTACTTCGGCGGCCTCGTCGACGCGGTGATCATGCGCATCGCCGACGTGCAACTGTCGTTCCCGGCGATCCTGATCGCGCTGATGATAGACGGCATCACGCGCAGCGTCATGGACCGCGACCTGCACGAGAAGCTGGCCGTGCCGGTGCTGATCCTCGCGATCGCGGCGTCGTTCTGGGTGCAGTACGCGCGCGTCGTCCGCGGCCTCGTGCTGGTGGAACGGAACAAGGAATACGTGCAGGCCGCGCGGGTGACGGGCGTGGCGACCTGGCGCATCATCGCCTCGCACCTCCTGCCCAACGTGCTGGGGCCGGTGCTGGTGATCGCCACCATCAACCTCGCGCTCGCGATCCTGACCGAGGCCACGCTGTCCTTCCTCGGCGTCGGCGTGCCGGCGAACCAGCCGTCGCTGGGCTCGCTGATCCGCATCGGCAACGAGTTCCTGTTCTCCGGCGACTGGTGGATCTCGATGCTCCCCGGCGCCGTGCTGGTGCTGCTGTCGCTCGCGGTGAACCTCGTCGGCGACTGGCTGCGCGACGCGCTCAACCCGAAGCTCGCCGGGTCGTGATGGCGACGCCGCTGCTGTCGGTCGAGCACCTCCGGGTCGAGATTCCCACGCGGCGCGGCGCGCTGGTCGCCGTGGACGACGTGTCGTTCTCGATCGCGAGCGGGGAGGTGCTGGGCGTGGTCGGCGAGACCGGCGCCGGCAAGTCGCTGACCGGCACAGCCATCATCGGGCTGCTCGACCCGCCGGCGCGGATCGCCGGCGGCCGGATCAGCCTCGCCGGCCGGCGCATCGACCACCTGTCCGCGGAGGAGATGCGCCATCTGCGCGGCAAGGACATCGGCGCCGTGTTCCAGGACCCGCTGACAAGCCTCAACCCGCTGCTGACCGTCGGGCGGCACCTGACGCAGACGATCCTCGCCCACCTCGACCTGTCCCCCGCCGACGCGCGCGCCCGCGCGCTCAAGCTGCTGACCGAGGTCGGCATCCCGGCCGCGCGCGAGCGCCTCGACAGCTACCCGCACGAGCTCTCCGGCGGCATGCGGCAGCGCGTGGTGCTGGCGCTCGCGTTCGCCTGCGACCCGAAGCTCGTCATCGCCGACGAGCCGACCACGGCGCTCGACGTGTCGATCCAGGCGCAGGTGATCGACCTCCTGAAGCGCATGTGCCGCGACCACGGCACGGCGGTGCTGCTCATCACCCACGACATGGGCGTGATCGCCGACACCGCCGACCGCATCGCGGTGATGTACGCGGGCCGCATGGTCGAGGTAGGGCCGACGCGGCGCGTGCTGAAGTCGCCCAGCCACCCGTACACGCGGGGCCTGATGGCGTCGATTCCGAGCATGCGCCGGCGCGGCGCCACGCTGATGCAGATCGAAGGCAGCATGCCGCGCCTCGACGCGCTGCCGCAGGGCTGCCCCTTCCATCCGCGCTGCACGGTCAAGGTCGCACGCTGCGAGCGCGAGCGGCCCGACCTGATGCCGGAGGCGACGGGGCAGGCCGCGTGCTGGCTCGTGGAAAGCGCGCCGGACAGCGCCGCGGCGAAGGCAGGCGGCGATGGCTGATCCCGCCGCGCCCATTCTCGCCGTCGCCGGCCTGACCAAGCGCTACGACGTCTCCACGCCCATCCTCGCCCGCATCGTCGCGCGCGAGCCGCGGCGCGTCGTGCATGCCGTCGAGAACGTGAGCTTCGCCATCGCCCGCGGCACGACCTTCGCGCTGGTCGGCGAATCGGGCTGCGGCAAGTCGACGATCGCCCGCTGCATCGCGGGCATCCTGCCGGTCACCGCGGGATCGATCACGTTCATGGGCACGGACATGGCGCACCTGTCCGGCCGCCGCGCGGCACTGCCCTACCGGCGCAACCTGCAGATGATCTTCCAGGACCCCTACGCGAGCCTCAATCCGCGCTGGAGCGTCGCGCGGATCATCGCCGAGCCGATCGTCACGCACCGGCTGATCGAGGGGCGTGCGGCGATCGACGCGCGCGTGGTCGAGCTGCTCGGGCTGGTCGGGCTGGCGGCCTCCGACCGGCGGAAGTTCCCGCACCAGTTCTCCGGCGGGCAGCGGCAGCGCATCTCGATCGCGCGCGCGCTCGCGAGCGACCCGGCGTTCCTGGTCTGCGACGAGCCCACGTCGGCGCTCGACGTCTCGGTGCAGGCGCAGATCCTCAACCTGATGCGCAGGCTGCAGCAGCAGCTCGGGCTCACCTACCTGCTGATCTCGCACAACTTCGCCGTGGTCGCGCACATGGCCGACCGCATCGGCGTGATGTACCTGGGGCGGCTGGTGGAATGGGGCGAGACCGCGAGCGTGCTGGACGCCCCGCAACACCCCTACACGCGGATGCTGCTCGACACGGTGCCCGACATCGACGACACGGAGCGGACGCGGGCGCGGCTCTCCGGCGAGGTGCCGAGCCCGCTGGCGCCGCCGCCGGGGTGCGCGTTCCATCCGCGGTGCCTGCTGGCGAACGAGCGCTGCCGCCGCGAGGTTCCGGTGCTGATCGACCGCGGCGCGGCGCACGTGGCCTGCCACGCGGTGGAGGAAGGCCGCGCGACACCCTGACGCGATCGTCGGTGGCGACAGCGTCGCGCGGGCATTGAAGCGCAGCAGCCCGGGCCGTCGCTCCATCCGCGCACATGTTTCGCCAGAGCCCGTTGCCAATCTGCGTCCGGGCGGTGCCGGCGTCGCTGGTGCCGTGCCGCTGAGAACGGCTTGCGAAGGTCGCGAGTGGATCGTTCAGGACCCGGCCGACGGCCGCTTTGCGGGGTGGTCGTCCCGTCCCGGCCCATGGAGTGGAACTGCCGGCCAATGCTGTTGAAATATTCGATGTTTAGCGGCGACTCCGCTGCGGGTGATCGCAGATTGCGGGCGCGGTTACGGGATTGCCGGTCGTCGAGGAAGTGGATTCACGAACGGCCGACGACACCAACAGGGCCGACGCCGGCCCCGTTCCCGGCGTTCAGTGGGAAAACCGCGCCGGGTAGGTCTCGTCCGAAATGTGCTCTGCCTGGCAGCGGTGATAGATGCGCTCGTAGTGCGGCAGCATCCGCTCGGTGTCCTTCTCCGACTCGGCCAGCAGCGGCGCGATGCGCGCGTGGGCCTCGCGGATCTCGTCCAGCAGCTTGCCCTCGTCGACGCGCGTCAGCCGGCCGTCCTGCTTGATCACGTCGCCGTCGACGATCACCATGTCGACCTCGTGGCGGCTCGCCGCGAACACGAGCTGGTTCAGCGCGTTGTTGAGCGGCGTGAACGGAATGGTGCCGAGCTTGTAGACGGTGAGGTCCGCGATGCGTCCGGGCGTGATCGCGCCCAGCTCGCTCTCGCGGCCCAGCGCCCGCGCGCCGCCCATCGTCGCCGCGCGGAACGACTCGGTCGCGCCGATCCACTTCCTGTGGTCGCCGCGCAGCTTGTGCACCAGCCCGCAGAGATAGAGGACGTTCTGCATGTCGGTGCCGTCGATCGAGCCGCAGCCGTCCGAGCCCATGCTGACGTTGACGCCGGCATCGAGCACCGCGCGGATCGGCGAGAGGCCCGAGCCGACCTTGAGGTTGGAGCCCGGGTTGTGCTGCACCGTCACGCCGGTGTCGGCGAGGATGGAGATCTCGCTCGGCTTCAGCCAGATCGCGTGGATGAACTGCAGGCCGGGCTTCATGAAGCCGATCTTGTGCAGGTACTCGAGCGGCGTGCAGCCGTACCAAAGCTGGCCCGTGACCACCTGCAGCCGGGTCTCCTGCACGTGCGTCATCATCGGCAGGTCGTAGTCGTCGGCCATGCGCCGGACGTCCATCAGGAATTCCTTCGTGCACCGCTGCGGCGCCGAGGGTGCCGCCATGTAGCCGACGCGGTGCTGCTTCGGATGATGCTTGGTCGCGAGCTCGCGCATGTACTTGAGGAGGTCGGCCGACGAGTACATCGGCGTCTTGTCGAGCTCGGCGAGCAGTTCCTTCGGGAACTCCTCCTCGACGAACGGGACGCCGCGGAAGAACGGGCGGTCGAACAGCGTGGGCGCGACGAAGGCGCGGATGCCCAGGTCCTCGTAGGCCTGGAACACCGCCTCGACGTGATCGCGGCGGAGCTGCGGACTGACGTTGACGTCGTCGGTGATCGCCGTCGTGCCGCTGTGCACCGCCTCGATCGCGCCGATCATCGTGCGCAGGTAGATGTCGCGCGGCGTGAATTCGATCGCCTTCAGCGGCCGCACGTAGTTGTTCCAGAGCTCGAGCGGCAGGTTGTCCTTGCGCCCCTTGTAGTAGCCTTCGCTGCTGTGGTGGTGGCAGTTGATGAGCCCCGGCGTCACCAGGAATCCGCGCAGGTCGATCACCTCGCCCTCCGGCACCGCGGTGCCGGAGGGCCGGATGTCGCGGATCTTCTTCCCGTCGATGACGATGTCGACCGGCACCTCGCTCATCCGGGCATCCTCGCCCAGCAGTGCCTGGCAGTTCACGAGCGTCTTGACCACGATGTTCTCCTTCGGTGCGTCAGGAATCCGGGCCGGAATGCTCCCCGGCGGCAATGCGCCGGCGCGGCACGGCGGGCTGCGGCCGGTCGCAGCGCAGGAACCGGCCCCGGCCGCGCGCGCCGGTGGCCTCGGGCGCGTTCCACACGACCTCGCCGCGCGAGATCGTCATCGCGGGCCACGCCCGGAGTTGGCGCCCCTCGTACGGCGTGTAGTCGACGTTGTGGTGCAGCATCGCATTGGTGATCGTCAGGTCGCGCTTGTCGTCCCAGATCACGAGGTCGGCGTCGGCGCCGATCGCGATGGTGCCCTTGCGCGGGTAGAGGCCGTACGTCTTCGCCACGTTGGTCGACGTCAGCGCGACGAACGTGTTGATGTCGATGCGCCCGGCCAGCACGCCCTCGGAGAACAGCAGCGCGAGCCGCGTCTCGATGCCGGGAATGCCGTTGGGCACCTTGTTGAACGGCGCGTTTTCACCGGCCGCCTGCTTGCCGTCGGTGCCGCCATAACGAAACGGCGCATGGTCCGACGAGAAGACCTGGAACACGCCGCTTTCGAGGCCGTCCCAGATCACCTGCTGGTTGGCCTTGTCGCGCGGCGGCGGGCTGCAGATGCACTTGGCGCCGGCGAAGCCGTCGGCGACGAGGTCGTCGGCGGTCAGGAACAGGTACTGCGGGCAGGTCTCGCCGTAGACGCGCATGCCGCGGCCCTGCGCCCAGCGGATCTGCTCGACCGCCTCGCGGCCGGACACGTGGACGATCAGCACCGGCAGGTCGACCAGCTCGCCCAGCGCGATCGCGCGGTGCGTGGCCTCGCGCTCGACCAGCATCGGCCGCGAGCGCGCGTGGAACTCGGGCGCCGTGTGCCCGGCCGCGAGCAGCGCATCGGTGAGCCACGCGATGCAGTCGGCGTTCTCGGCGTGGATCATCACCATCGCGCCTTCGCGCCGCGCGACCGACAGCACCTCGAGGATCTGCCGGTCGTCGAGCTTCAGGTCGTCGTAGGTCATGTAGATCTTGAACGACGTGTAGCCCTCCCCGATCAGCTTGGGCAGCTCGCGCGCGAGCACGTCGGGCGTCGGGTCCGAGACGATCAGGTGGAACGCGTAGTCGATCACCGCCTTGCCTTCCGCGCGCCGGTGATAGTCGTCTACCGCGGCCTGCAGCGACCGGCCCTTGATCTGGCACGCGAACGGAATGATCGTCGTCGTGCCGCCGCAGGCCGCCGACACCGTTCCCGTGTGGAAGTCGTCGGCCATCTTCGAGCCGTCGCTCATCGGCTGGTCGAGGTGGCAGTGGCCGTCGATGCCGCCCGGCAGCACCCAGCGGCCCGCGGCGTCGATGTCCCGCGCGCCCGCGGGCAGCCCGGCGGCCAGCGCCACGATGCGGCCGTCGCGGATGCCGATGTCGCAGGCGAAGACGTCGGCGGCGGTCGCCACCCGCGCGTTGCGCACGACGAGGTCGAAACCGGTCGCGGCGTGCGTCATGGCAGCTCCTGGAACAGCCGGCCCCAGCCGGTGACGCGCCGCGGATCGGCGCCGGCCTGCTTCAGGGATTTCCACACCACCGTGGCGATCGAGTCGTAGATCGGGATGCCCGTTTCCGCCTCGAGCTCGGCCACCAGCGGCCCGCCGCGCAGGTTGGTGCAGAGGATCGTGATGGCCTGCGGCCGCGCCTGTGCCACCTCGCGCACCATCCGCCGGAGCGCGTCGGCGCCCACCTCGGAGAACGAGAAATTGTCCTGCAGGCCGAGATGCCGCTCGCCGGCGCACTCGAACCCCGCCGCGGCGTAGTTCGCGAGGATCGCCGCCTGGACCTCGTCGAGGTAGGGCGTGACGAGGCCGTAGCGCGTGACGCCGGTCGCGCGGTAGATCTCGTTCAACGCCAGCACCGATGTGCAGGCGGGAATGCCGGTGGCGGCGGTGATCCGCTCGCAGAGGCGCACGTCGGTATCGAAGCCGCGCCAGCCGGCCGAGGTGCCGCTCCAGCCGATGCACTGCACCTTCGCGTGCGCGAGGAGCTCGGCCGCGCGCAGGATTTCGCTGTCGTCGAACTGGCCCAGCGCGCGGTCGGACAGCGCGATCTCGGTGACGCGGAAGCGCCCGAAGTGCGCGCTGGCTTCGGGCAGCCCCGCGATCATCGCGGTGGTCACGGGCTCGAGCGTGGTATTGGACGAGGGCGTCAGCATGCCCAGCAGCACCCGGCCCGTCATGGCCGGGGCCGGGTTGCCCCGTCGGAGTGCGCGCCTCTCGTCATCGCTGCCTGCCGGTAAAGGAGTGGGCCGGCGGCGGTCGGGATGGCGCCGCCCCGAAGGGCGGGGGCGCTCCCGGACCGGCGCCGGACGTTTCATGCCAGGAACACTTTGTTCGTCGCATTCTGCGGCAAAGCCCGCTGCGGCGCAACACTCGCGCCCCGCGCGCGACGCTACTCGCGACCCGCCCAGTGCACCACCCGGTGCTCGAGTGCGCGGAAGAAGAGGTCGAGCCCGTAGCCCAGCGCCGCCATGATCAGCACGCCGACCAGCACCACGTCGGTCTGCACGAAGTCGGCGGCGGTGAGCGCCATCCACGCGATGCCGTCGCTGGTGGCAACCATCTCCGCGCCGACCAGCATCGTGACGCCGATGCCCACCGACACACGGATGCCGGTGAAGATGCCGGGCAGGCTCGCCGGCAGCAGCACGCGCCGGAAGATCGTCGCGCGGCTGGCGCCCAGCGACTGCGCCGCCTGGATCTTCCGCACGCTCACGGCGCGCACCGCCTGCATCGCGCTGATGGAGATGAGCGGAAAGAGCGCCGTGGCGATCACGATGGTCTTGGCGAGTTCGCCAATGCCGAACCAGATGATGAACAGCGGCAGCAGCGCGAGCTTGGGGATCGGCCGCGTGGTCTCGATCGGCGGGTCGAGCACCGCGCGCACGCCGCTGTGCATGCCCATCATCAGCCCCACCGGCACGCCGACCACCACGCAGAACGCGAAGGCGAGGCCGAAGCGCATCAGGCTGATCAGGAAGTGGTGCGCCAGCGTGTGGCCCTGGTAGCCGGTGTTCGCGAGTTTCATGAACGTCTTCGCCACCGTCACCGGCGACGGCAGGAACGCGGGCGCCACCAGCGGCGGCCACAGCCCGCTGCCGGTGATCGCGAACCACGCGAGCAGCATCGCCGCGAACGACGCGACGCCGAGCCAGCGGTCGCGCCGCGCGGTGCCGCGCGCCGGCGCGTCGCCCTGCCCGCCTTCGACCGCCGCCTCCGCTGCGATGTCGGTGGCCATCCGTCAGGCCGCCGTTTCCTGGCGCTGCGCCTCGAGCGACTCCTGGCGCAGCAGGCTCACGATCGCGCGCTTGGCTTCGGCGAATGCGGCGGTCGTGGTCACCAGCGGGTCGTCGTCGCGCGAGAAGCTGCACTCGTAGGCCGCGCGGATGCGGCCCGGGCGCGCGCTCATCACGACCACGTGGGTGGCGAGGAACAGCGCCTCCTCGATGCTGTGCGTGATCCACAGGATCGTCTTGCCGGTGGTGCGCCAGATCGCGCGGATCTCCTCCTGCAGCAGCTCGCGCGTCAGCTGGTCGAGCGCGGCGAACGGCTCGTCCATCAGCAGCACCTCGGGCTCGTTGGCGAGCGCACGGGCGATGCCCACGCGCTGCTGCATCCCGCCGGAGAGCTGGTACGGAAAATGGTGCGCGAACGCAGTGAGGCCGACCAGCTCGACGTAGCGCTGCGCGATGGCGCGCGACTCGGCCACGCCGCGCCCCTGCGCGCGGGGCCCGAACGCGACGTTGTCCAGCACCGACATCCACGTGAACAGCGCGCCCTGCTGGAACACGACGCCGCGCTCGGGGCCGGGGCCGGTGATCGGGCGCCCGTCGAGCAGCGCCTGCCCGGCCGTCGGCGTCTCGAACCCCGCGACGATGTTGAGGAGCGTGCTCTTGCCGCAGCCGGAGGGGCCGACGATGGCGAGGAAATCGCCGGCGCCGACGGCGAGGTCGATCGGCAGGAGCGCCTGCACCGCGGACGGGCCGCTGCCGAAGCGCTTCGCCACGCCGGCGACGACGAGCTTCGACGCGGCCGGACGGGCGGCCCGGTCGAGCGCGACCGGATGGATCGCCATCGCTTTAGGGCGCCGCGGCGGCGTCAGACCATCTTCGCCAGGAACGTCGAGTCGACGTAGGGCGCGAAGCTCGGCGGGATCGTCGCGAGCTGGTCCGCCGCCTTCAGGAACTCCGCCTGCGCCTGCAGGGTGCGCAGCACGCCGGTGTCCTTCGCGCCCGGCAGGCCCATCCACTTGTCGCTCGCGAGTTCCTTCGGCGACAGGGCGTGGAACGTGTTGATGTAGTCCATCGTCTTCTCGGGCGTCATCGCGAGGTAGGGGGCCAGCACCTTCACCACCTCCTGCGGCTGCTTCTCGTACATCGTGCAGAGGCGGTCGTATTCCTTCAGATAGGCGAGCACGAGGTCGGGATGCTGCTTCTTGAACTCGTCGCGCACCACGATGCCGTCGAACACCAGCGTGCCGCCGGCGGCGAGGTCGCCGGTCTTCAGCAGCAGCTTGCCGTTGTCGGCGAGCAGGTCGCCCAGCACCGGATGCCAGATGTACGCGCCGTCGATGTCCTTGCGCTGCCACGTCGCGAGGATCGAGTCGGCCTTGATGTTGACGAGGCTCACGTCCGCCGCGGTCAGGCCCGCGGTCTTCAGCGCCGCCAGCATCGCGAAGTGGACCGACGTGTTGAACGGCAGCCCGATCTTCTTCCCCTTGAGGTCCTTCAAGGTGTTGATGCCGGAGTCGCGGCGCACGGCGAGGCACTCGCTGTCGGTGATGTACTTCTCGACGTAGACCATCGACATCTTGATGCCCTGGCCGAAGCCGACGACCATCGGCGACGACCCGACGTTGCACAGGTCCATGCTGTTGCCGGCGATCGCCGCCAGCACCTGCGGGCCGCCCCCGACCGTGACGAACTCGGTCTTCACGTTGCTGCCCAGCGCCTTGGCGAAGCCGCCGTTGGCCTTGCCGAAGGTCTGCGGATTGGCCGAGCCGAAGTGACCCAGCATCGCCGTCGCCGCCTGCGCGAAAGCCGACTTCGACTGCAGCATGCCGCCGCCGGCGAACGTCGCCACGCCGATGTTGCCCATCATCTTCAGTGCGTCGCGCCGCGAGAAATTCGTCGTCATGGTGGTCTCCCCTTCGATAGGACTGCGTTTGAGCGTTGCCGGCCCGGATGGCGCGAATGCTTCGCCGCGTCCAGGCCGGCGGAGGTCAGTACGTCGCGTCGGCGGCCGCCGGCGCCGCGTTGCCGCGCTTCACCTCGGCGACCGAGGCGGCCAGGTCCGCGAGGTAATCATCGAGCGCCGGCGCATGCAGCATCGACAGCATCAGGTGCATCGACCGCGGCTCGCGCGCGTGGCCCGGCAGCCAGCCGCGCTTCGCCATCGCGGCGCCGACGTCCATCATGTCGCACTCGTCGGAGGTGAAGCAGAGGATCGAGAGGTCGGGCTCGCCGACGATGCGCAGGCCGATCGCCTCGATGCCGCGGCGGTAGGCGGCGGCGAGCTCCATGATCTTCCGCGCGGTGGCGACGTAGCCGGCTTCGCCCATGCCCTGCAGCGTCGCCCACGCGCCGGCGACGCCGCCGCCCGGGCGCGTGCCCACCAGCGTGGCGGTGGCGAAGCGGCCGCCCGGCCAGTCGTCGACGTCGAAGGGCTGGAACGCGGCCTGCGCGGCCGAGCGGTAGAAGATCGTCGACGCGGGCTTGGGGCAGAAGCCGAACTTGTGCAGGTCCGCCGAGATCGAGGTCACGCCTTCGACCGAGAAGTCGAACGCGGGCACCGGGTAGCCGGCCTTCGCCACGAACGGCGCGAGATAGCCGCCGACGCAGGCGTCGACGTGCAGCCACAGTCCGCGCTCCTGCGCCAGCCGGCCGAGGTCGGCGATTCCGTCGATGGTGCCGTAGGGAAAGCACGGCGCGGAGCCGACCAGCATGATCGTGTCGGCATCGATCGCCTGCGCCATCCGCGCGACGTCGGCGCGGTAGTCCGCGGCGATGGGCACGCGGCGGGTCTCGATGTCCATCAGCCGCGCGGCCTTGGTGAACGCCGGATGCGCCGAGTACGGCAGCACGATGTTGCCGCGCAGGTCGCTGCGGCCGGTGGCGTCGCGCAGGAAATCGCGGCAGGTCTTGACCGCGGCGATGATGCTCTCCGACCCGCCGGTGGTGAAATAGCCCGTCGCGTCGTCCGGCGCGTGCAGCAGCGACAGGCCCATCGCGACGATCTCGTCCTCCATCCGCTTCAGGCCGTGGAACGCGCGCTTGCCGCCCAGCCCGTTCTCGCTGAAGAAGCGGACGAAGGCATCGCGGCCGAGCGCCGCGATCTCGTCGTCGGCCTTGAACACGTACAGCGGGACGCGGCCGTTGCGCCAGTCGACGGCGTCGGCGGCGTAGGCCTCGAGCCGGTCGAAGATCTCGGCGCGGGAAAGGCCGACGGCGGGAAGTGCGCTTCGCATCACGGATCCCCAGCTGGTCAATACGGGAAGGCCGGACGATCGCCGATCGCGGCGATCGCGTCAAGGTAAAGTCGAGGCCGCCGAGGACAACCGCTAGGCCAGCTCGGAGATCAGCGTCAGCACCGGCTTGCCGGCATCCCACGCGTCGAGGTTGGCCTTGCACAGGTCGCCCATCGCCTGCCGCGTCTCGCGCGTCGCGCTGCCGACGTGCGGCAGCAGCACCACGTTGTCCATCGCGAGGAGCGGCGCGGGAATGTTCGGCTCGTCGGCGAACACGTCGAGCCCGGCGGCCTTGATCGTGCCGTCCTGCAGCGCCTTCACGAGCGCGGCCTCGTCGATGATGGAGCCGCGCGCGATGTTGACGATCGTGCCGTCCTTGCCCAGCGCGGCCAGCACCGACGCGTCCACCATGTTCTTCGTCTCCGGGCCGCCGGGGCACGCGACGACGAGGAAATCGGACGCCGTCGCGAGTGCCTTGAGGTCCGCGACGAACCGGTACGGCACTTCCTGCGGCCGGCGCCCCGTGTATGCGACGCTCATGCCCATCGCCGTCACGCGCTCCGCGATCGCCTTGCCGATGCGGCCCAAGCCCAGGATGCCGACGGTCTTGCCGCCCAGCTTGGTCGTCAGCTCCGGCCCCTGCTTCAGCCAGCCGCCCGCGTGGACGAAGCGGTTGAGGCGGACGAAGCCGCGGCCAGTCATCATCACCAGCGCGACGGCGACATCGGCGACGTCGTCGGTCAGCACGTCGGGCGTGTTGGTTACCTTGAGGCCGCGCGCCTTGCAATAGGCAACGGGCACGCCGTCGTAGCCGACGCCGAACACCGAGATGATCTCGAGCCTGGGCAGCGCGTCGAGCAGCGCGGTCGGCGTGATCGTGCCGCCGCCCTGCACCAGAGCGCGGATCGAGCCGCCGACCGCCGCCAGCAGCGCCGGCTTGTCGGCGGCCGCGGCGTAGTCGTGGCAGCGGTAGGCGGCCTTCAGCGGGTCGTAGAGGAACGGCGGCAGCGGCGCGGTGATCAGGATGTCGGTAGGCATGGTCTCGGAGACGAAAAAGAGGAAGGGGCGGCGGAAAGCGCGTCAGGCGGGCCGCGGATGCGTCGCGAACCATTCTAGCAAGCCGGCCAGGAGGCCGGCATCGCTGCCCGCCGTCTCGACCGCGGCGAGGCCCAGCGCGCGGGCGCGCGCAGCGATCTGCGGGTGGGGCGCGAACGTGGGCAGCGACGTCCAGCGGGCGCGCATCGCGTCGTCGGCGATCGCCCAGAGGTTGGCGAGGCCCTCGCTCGAGGTGACGGTGACCGCGTCGATCCGCCGCTCGCGGAAGGCGTCCGCGAGGCCCGCGTCGGCGGCCGGCGGCGGTGCCCGCCGATAGCAGGCGACGTAATCGACGCTGGCGCCGCGCTCCTTCAGCGTGTCGCCCAGCAGCTCGCGGCCGCCGTCGCCGCGGAAGATGACGATCCGGCGGCCCGCGACGGCGGTGAGCTCCGGCAGCGCGAGGAGGCCCTCGCTGTCGAACGAGGCGACAGGGATGCGCACGTCGGGAATGCCGGCGGCGGCAAGCGCCTCGCCGGTGCCCGGGCCCGGCGCGAACGCGACGAGCCCCGGCGGCCAGCGCCGCGGATCGGGCACGCCGTACTCGACCGCGTTGGCCGAGACGAAGACGGCGAAATCACAGGCCGGGAGCCTCGCGTGCGCCGCGGCGAGCGCCGCCGGGTCGGCCGGCGGCAGGATCACGATCGCGGGAAAGACGACGGGCACGGCGCCGATCGCGGCGAGCTTCTGCGCGAATCCGCCGGCCTGCCGCGCGGGCCGCGTGACCAGCACGCCGACGCCGTGTAGCGGGCGCGCGCCGGATTGCGGGTTGGCCGCGGAGAGCGAATGCACCATCCGCGAGCGGTCGCGCCGCGGATCAGGCGGCGACGAGATCCGCGGCGCCGCGGGAGAGGAAATCCGCCGCCAGCGCCCGACCCAGCGCGTCGGCGGCGGCGGCATCCGCCACCGGCGCCGACTGCTCGCCGCGCATCACCGTCGCGCCGTCGCGGCTCGCGAGCAGGCCGCGCAGCCAGAAGCCGTTGCCGCGACGCACCGCGTGCGCGGCGAGCGGCGTGTGGCAGCTGCCCGACAGCGCGCGCGAGAACGCGCGCTCGGCCGTCGTGGCGAGCGTGGTGTCGACGTCGACGAGGGGGAGCAAGGCGGCGATCACGTCGGCGCGGTCGCTGCGGCACTCGAGGCCCAGCGCGCCCTGCCCGACGGCGGGCAGGCTCTCCTCGGGATCGAGCAGCGCGGCGATGCGGTCGCCGAAGCCCAGCCGCTTCAGGCCCGCCGCGGCGAGGATGATCGCGTCGTACTGGCCCTCGTCGAGCTTGCGCAGCCGCGAGTTGACGTTGCCGCGCAGCGGGAGGATCTGCAGCAGCGGATCGCGCTCGCGCAGCTGCGCCTCGCGCCGCTGGCTGGAGGTGCCGATGCGGGCGCCGCCGGGCAGTTGCGAGAGGTCGAGGTAACGGTTGGACACGAACGCATCGCGCGGGTCCTCGCGCTCGGCGATCGCCGCGAGCACGAAGCCGTCCGGCATGTCCATCGGCACGTCCTTCAGCGAATGCACGGCGAGGTCGGCCCGACCGTCGGCCATCGCGACCTCGAGTTCCTTGATGAACAGCCCCTTGCCGCCGATGTCGGCGAGCGGCTGGTCGAGCACCTGGTCACCCTTCGTCGTCATGCCCAGCAGCTCGACGCTGCAGCCCGGATGGAGCGCGGCGAGGCGGGCGCGGATGTGCTCGGCCTGCCACATCGCGAGCGCGGATTCGCGCGTGGCGATGACGAGCCGGCGCGGTGAAGTGACGTTGGCCATGGGCATCGGGCGTCGTGCGGCGGATGGGAAAGGACGGTCGTTGGCCCCGGCGCGCGACACGCGGGGGGCGCGCGGATTCTAGCACGCAGGCATCGCCCCGCCGGGCCGCGGCGGCGTTCGCCGGCGCGCCACGGACGCGGGCCGCGGCGACCGGCTATCATGCGGGCAAACAACAGCCTTAAGGAGGAACAGACATGCGCATCGTCATCACCGGCGGCGCCGGCTTTCTCGGCAGCCGCCTCGCCCGCGCCATTCTCGCGCGGGGCCGCCTCACCGACGCGCGCGGGCAGGAGCGCGCCGTCCGCGAGATCGTGTTGCTCGACATCGCCGCCGCCGCCGGCGCCGCCGATCCCCGGGTGACGACGATCGCCGGCGACCTTGCCGACCCGGCCGTGATCGAGCGCGCGATCACGCCCGACACCGACTCGGTGTTTCATCTCGCCGCGGTCGTCAGCGGCCAGGCCGAGGCCGAGTTCGACGTCGGGATGCGCGTCAATCTCGACGCGACGCGCGCGCTGCTGGAGCGCTGCCGGCGCCTCGCCGCGCCGCCGAAGTTCGTGTTCACCAGCTCGCTCGCCGTGTTCGGCGGCCCGCTGCCCGATCCCGTTCCCGACAACGCGCCGGTCACGCCGCAGGCGTCGTACGGCGCGCAGAAGGCGATCGGCGAGTTCCTCGTCTACGACATGACGCGCAAGGGCTACGTCGACGGCCGCTCGCTGCGCCTGCCGACCGTCACCGTGCGCCCCGGCAAGCCGAACAAGGCGGCCTCGTCGTTCGCGAGCGGGATCATCCGCGAGCCGCTGTCCGGGGTGGACGCGCCCTGCCCCGTCGCGCCCGCGACGAAAATGTGGGTGCAGTCGCCGCGCGCGGTCGTCGCGAACCTGCTGGTCGGCCACGAGGCGCCTGCGGCCTCGTTCAGCCACACGCGGTCGATCAACGTGCCGGGCATCTCGATCGCAATCGGCGACATGGTCGCCGCACTGCGCCGCGTCGCCGGCGACGCCGTGGCCGATCGCGTCAAGTGGCAGTTCGACCCGGCGATCGACCGGATCGTGTCGACGTGGCCGTCGAATTTCGCGCCGGCGCTGGGGCCTGCGCTCGGGATGAAGGCCGACACGGATTTCGACGGCATCATCCGCGCCTACATCGCCGACGACATGCCGAAGGCGGGTTGACGCCCCCCGCCTTGCGTACCGGGGAAACCCTGCCGATTGCCGCAACCACCCGTCCCCCGTCCCGGCTCAGGCCGCGGCCGGCGTCGCGTACGACTCCACCACCGCCAGCGCCTCCTCGAAGAGCTCGGGGCCGGCATCCTTCAGCCGCTTCGCGTCCGACAGGATCTGCCGGTAGCGGCGGCCGCCCGCCTGCCCGTGGTAGAGCCCCAGCACGTGGCAGGCGATCGAGCGCAGCGGCGTGCCGCGCGTCACCTGCGCCTCGGCATACGGCATCAGCGCGCGCAGCACGTCGGCACGCGAAGGTTCCGATCCGGCCGCGCCGTAGAGCCGCGCATCCGCCGGCGCGAGGATCCACGGATCGTGATACGCGGCCCGGCCGAGCATCACGCCGTCGACCGCTTCCAGCTCGCGCCCGATCGCATCCCAGTCGACGATCCCGCCGTTGGTCACGAATACGAGCGAAGGAAACTCGCGCTTCAGCCGATGCACGACGTCGTACTTCAGCGGCGGCACCTCGCGATTCTCCTTCGGCGACAGCCCCTTCAGCACCGCGTTGCGCGCATGGACGATGAACACGCCGCAGCCCGCGGCCGCGACGGTGCCGACGAAATCCCGGACGAAGCCGTAGTCGTCGTTGCGGTCGAGCCCGATCCGGTGCTTCACCGTCACAGGGATCGCCACCGCGTCGCGCATCGCGCGCACGCAATCGGCGACGAGCGCCGGCTCGGCCATCAGGCACGCGCCGAAGCTGCCGGTCTGCACGCGCTCCGAGGGGCAGCCGACGTTGAGGTTGATCTCGTCGTAGCCCCATTGCTCGCCCAGCGTCGCGCATCGCGCGAGGGCGGCCGGGGCGCTGCCACCCAGCTGCAGCGCGACCGGATGCTCGGCGGCGTCGAAGTCGAGGTGGCGCGGCACGTCGCCGTGCAGCAGCGCGCCGGTCGTCACCATCTCGGTGTACAGCCGCGCGTGGCGCGTGACGAGCCGCAGGAAGTACCGGCAGTGCCGGTCGGTCCAGTCCATCATCGGAGCGACGCAGAGGCGGTGGGACAGGGGATTCATCGACTTGGCTTTCCAGAGGCTGCCGTGCGGTCCGGCGAACGACCCGAACGACGCATCATTCTATCGTCAACGTCCTGCGCCCTCCGCCGATGCGACCGACAGGCACCGCTTGACGCAAGTCCCCGCGCCCTCGCAAACTCGGGCTCGCACGGCCGAACAGCGACCCTTGATCGGACCATGCCCGCCACGTAAACGTCGAGAGCCGATTTGACACAGCCGGACAAGCGCTTCCTGGTCATCGTCCGCGCGGGCGACGCCTCGCTCCATCCCGGCTGGACCCGATCCCCCGCCACGAGGACGTGGGATCTCGTCGTCAGCTACTTCGGCAACGACCCCGCGCGCTACCGCAACGACTTCGATCGCCGGATCGACGACAAGGGCCAGAAGTGGCAGGGGCTGCACGCACTGCTCACCCGCACCGACTTCTGGCGCGACTACGACTACGTCTGGCTCCCCGACGACGACCTCGCCGCCGACGAGGCCACGGTCAACCGGCTGTTCGCGTTGATGGACGGCCTCGATCTCGAAATCGCCCAGCCGACGCTCGACTGGAACAGCCACTACGGCATTCCGATGACGCTGCACTGGCCGGGCTTCAGCGTGCGGCTCACGAACTTCGTCGAGATCATGGCACCGTGCTTCAGCCGGAAGCTGCTCGCGACCGCGCTGCCCACCTTCTCCGAAAGCCTTGCCGGCTGGGGCTTCGACTTCATCTGGCCGCGGCTCCTTGGCGACGGCATCCAGCGCGCCGCGATGCTCGACGACGTGACGGTCACGCACACGCGTGCCGTCGGCGGGCCGACGTACGACCGGTTGAAAGCCATGGGTATCGAGCCGGCCACCGAAGGCCGCGCCCTTCTGCGCCGCTTTGGCGTGCCCAAGGACACGCGGATGATGATCACCGCGTCGATCGACCGGTCCGGCCGCTTCCTGCACGGCGGCGATCCGGGCGCCGCGGCAGCGATGACTGCGCTGATGCATCGCGACTGGGATGCGATCATTGCCTACCGGAATTCGGTCGCGCCCGGGGTGCTTGGCACGCCCCTGCCAACGCCGGCACTGCCGGGACCGTCGATCGCGGATCTGGGTGCGTTGCTGGCGACCCACCTTCCGCGCGCCTGAACCGCGCAGGGACGGCTATCCGTTCGATCGCACGGTGATCGATGCACGGGCTTCTGCGGCATACTGGAGGCGGCGGGTGCCGGCGGATTGCCGATTCGCCAGAACCCGACCACGCGCGCTCTACTACCTCCCTGCCCCTCGCCATGACCCAACCCATCTCCGGCGTGCTGTCGCCGGTCGTCACCCCGTTCAAGCCCGACCTCTCGCCCGATCCGGAGCGCTTCGTCCGGCAGTGCAAGTGGCTGCTCGCCAACGGTGTCGGCCTCGCCGTGTTCGGCACCAATTCCGAAGCGAACTCGCTCGCGGTTGCCGAGCGGATGGAACTCCTGTGCAACACAAAATCGATGCGAAACGGAGTTCATCCCGACGATACGATCCATCCGTGGTCACCCCGGGAGCACGAGGCCGCGCATTCGGCCGGCGCACAAGGGCGAAGGCTGGCGCATTGGCCGATGCGCGTCATCCGATTTGGCTGCCGCCTCGCCGGTCACGCCCGGGCTGTTGTATACCCCGCCTCCTTCTGGCCGCGGATGGCGAGCACGAACACCGTATCGAGTTCGGCGACGTACCGGTACAGCGCAACATAGCCGCGCGTGCGGCGCCCGATGATTAGTTCCCGAAGGTCGGCCCGGGCAGGCCGACCGATCAGCGGATTTCGCTCCAGGACATCGATCGCCTCGATGATGTCTGCAACGCGCGATGGCGCGTCCGTCCCCTCGTGCGCCAGGAGGTATTCCAGGATGCGATCGAAATCGTCCCCAACCTCCGGTGCGAGTTCGATGCGCGACACGACTACCGCGCAAGCGTTCGCGGTTTCGGTCGGACCGCCTTGGCACCGGACAGCCGCTGCTCGAGATAGCGACGCATCTCGCTCCAGGGCACGGCCTTGCCGGAGGCGACAATCCCGGCGTACCGCTGCTCGGCGGTGTCTTGGAACTCCACCCTGCGTTCTTCCTGTTCAGCCTTTTCCGCGATCGCTTCAAGAATGAAACTGTGCGCGCTGGTTCCCGCTCGCTCTGCTGCACGTGCGACGCGCTCCTTGAGATCCTGGGGAATGCGAATGGTGGTCGTGGACATCGCGAAGCTCCCTCTGAATGATCAATGGTAGCACAAATGTGCTACGTCTCGGTGGCCAAGCGCGCTGGCGCGCAGTAGCTGCCTGCCTACAGCCGGTGCGAGCGGTCGGCCAGCGCGAAGCCCGGCCACGCGATGCCGTCCGATTTCGCGAGCGCCAGCACCTTGAACAGCTCGCCCATCTCGGCCGGGCTGAGGAGCTTCTGCACCGGCGCCGCGGCCCGGATGTAGGGCACGGTGTCCGGCGCGCCAACCGCGGCCAGCCGGTCGAGGATGCCGCAGCCCAGCAGGAACGGCGCCTGCGGCGCGAACCCGGCGACCGACAGGCCACCGGCCACGCCCGCCACGGCCATCGCGGTGAAGTCGACGTGCGCGGTGATGTCGGCGAGACCCGGCCAGGCGAACGGGTCGGTGAGCGAGCGATGGCGGTAGTGGCACATCAGCGTGCCCGCGTCGCGCTGCGAATGGTAATACTCGGCGGCCGGAAAGCCATAGTCGATGAACAGCGCGGCGCCCGCGGCCAGCATCCGCGCGACCGTGGCCACCAGCGCCTCGGCCGCGGGATTGAACTCGCTCATGTAGTCGCCGTGCGGGGGGAAGCGGGCCGCCGCGACTGCGGCGAGCGCGTCCGGCGCCGGGCGGTCGGCCCAGGCGAATCCGGGGGACGCATCCAGCGCCGCACCCGCGACGATCACGCCCCGCTCCAGGTACGCGCCCGCCTGCCGGACCACCAGATGCGCGGGCACCGCGTCGAGCACCTCGTTGGCGACGACGGCACCGGAGAGTTGCGGCGGCAGCGCGTCGATCCATTCGACGCGGGCGACGTGGAGAGCGGCTTCGGCGGCCAGCAGCGCCTGCTGCCGCGCGCGCAGGTCGGGGCTCGGCTCGAGGATCGCGTAGCGCGCCGGGAGCGCGTCGTGCGCGGCCAGCGCGTTGAGGAGCCCCGCGGCAAGGCGACCGCTGCCAGCCCCAAGCTCGAGGACCTCGCGCTCGCGCGTCGCTGCGAGGATCGCCGCCACCTGTGTAGCCAGCGCGGCGGCGAAGAGCGGCGACATCTCGGGTGCGGTCACGAAGTCGCCGGCCTCGCCGAACTTCGCCGCCCCGGCGGCGTAATAGCCCAATCCCGGCGCATACAGCGCGAGGTCCATGTACCGCGCGAATGGAATCCAGCCACCCGCCGCCGCGATCTCGGCGCGGATGTGCGTCGCCACGCGCCCGGAGTGCGCGCAGGCAGCGGCGGAAGGCAACGGCAGGTCGTGTGGTGATGCCAAGGCGGGAATACCCCGGCGGCGCGCATGCAGCACGAGGGGGGTTGTGCTAGATTGCTCGGCAGTCTAACGCGGAACACGGGAGCGCGGGGTGCAAGGCAAGAGCGTGCTGATCACCGGCGGCGCCAAGCGGGTCGGCGCAGCGATCTGCCGGCGGATGCACGCGGCGGGCGCGAACATCATGCTCCACTACCGCGCGTCGGCCGGCGAGGCGCGCCTCCTCCAGGCCGAACTCAATCACGTGCGGGAAAAGTCCGTCGCGCTGATCCAGGCCGACCTGCTCGACCTGGCCAAGCTGCCGGCGGTCGTCGACCAGACGCTCGCGACGTTCGGCCGCCTCGACGCGCTGATCAACAACGCGTCGTCGTTCTTCCAGACCCCCGTCGGCGGCATCTCCGAGACCGACTGGAACGACCTCATCGGCACCAACCTCAAGGCGCCGCTGTTCCTCGCGCAGGCGGCGACGCCGGCGCTGCGCAAGGCGCAGGGCGCGATCGTCAACATCACCGACATCCACGCCGACCGGCCGCTGAAGAACTTCGTCGTGTACACGGTGGCGAAGGCCGGGCTGGTCGGGTTGACGCGCTCGCTGGCCCGCGAACTCGCCCCCGAGATCCGCGTCAACGCCGTCGCGCCCGGGCCGATCGTGTGGCCGGACGACGAATCGTTCGACGAACTGTCGCGGCAGCGGATCATCTCGCACACGCCGCTGCGGCGCGAGGGCATGCCCGAGGACATCGCGAAGGCGGTGCACTACCTGATCTGCGACGCGGGCTACGTGACCGGCGAGACGATCAACGTCGACGGCGGTAGGCACATCGCGATCTGACGCGGAATCACCCCTCGCGGCGCGCGATGACTTCCCGGGCCAGCGTTTCGAGGTACGGATCGGCGATGCCGTGCGCGAGCAGCGCCACGCGGGTGCGCTCCAGGTAATCCGCCGACGATCCGAACGCGCCGCAGGCGCCGGCGAACACGTCGACCTTCTGCGCGAGGCTCAGCTTGCCGGTGTATTGCGGGTGGTCGCGACGGACGACGAAGGTCAGCGCCGTGATCGTGCGCCCGTGCGACTCCAGCGTGACCCAGCGGGGCCGGTAGGAGCCGACCACCATCTCCCGCCGCCACAGAAGCTGCAGTTCGTCCAGCGCCAGCGGGGCGGGGAGCCGCAGCGCGACGCCTCGGCACGCGCCGCCGCGCTCCAGCCCGAGCACGAGGCCCGGGCGCTCCGGCGTGCCGCGCGACGCGAGCGACCACAGGCAGAACCGCCGGTGGAGCCCGTGCAGCTTCGCGGTCCGCATCTCCTCGACCGGAAACAGCGGATTCCACAGCAGCGAGCCGTAGGCGAACACCCACCAACCCGCGCCGTGAGGGCGCAGGGCGAGCGTCGCCGCCAGCGACGCCGACAGCTGCTCGTCGTTCAGCGCACGCTTCGGGTCGACGGCCGACGCATACAGCTCGCGCATCCTGCCGCCTTCCAGGTCGCTGCGGCAGAGTGTCGTCGGGTCGTGCGGCCAGCGCGTCATTCGGCGCTTCCCGGGTCGCGCTCCAGCCGGCGCAGTTCGACCCGCAGTTCAACTTTCCGCTGCCGGCGCAGCGCGGCCGTCGTCTTGCCGTGCGCGCCGCCCTTCTTCAGCAGCGGGGCGGCCGCCCCCGGATTGCGGGGCTTGGGCACGGGAACGGTGATCTGCAGCTTGGCGCGTTTCATGGGAGATCGTGGGGTCGAATTGCGTTCAACGGTCGAACCCCGCCGCTCGCTGACACGCGTTCGCCCCGGGGACGTCCGCCGGCCGGCCGGCACTCACCGCACGGGCTCCGTCGTCCCCGGCTCCCCGTCGCGCAGGAAGATCTCCTGCACGTCGTTCAGGAAGCGGCGGCCCAGCGGCGTGGCCCGGATGACGGCAGGGTTGTCCTCGATCAGCCCGCGCGCACGGGCCGCCGCCAACTCGGGCTCGACCAGCGCCAGCGGAAAGCCGGTGCGCTCGGCGAACAGCGCGGTGGCCACGCCGCCAGTCAGGCGCAGCGCGTTCAGCATGAATTCGAAGCCGATGTCGTCGCGGGTCACCGTCGTCGCTTCCTGCAGCGGTCCCTCCTTTGTCATCGCCTCGAGGTAGCGCTGCGGCTGCTTCCAGCGCACCTGCCGCAGCACGCGATCGGGGAACGACAGCTTGGAATGCGCGCCGGCACCGATGCCCAGGTAGTCGCCGAACCGCCAGTAGTTGAGGTTGTGCCGGCATTCGTGTCCGTTGCGCGCGAACGCCGAGGTTTCGTACTGGCGGTAGCCCCCGGACGCGAGCGCCGCATGCACGGCGTCCTCGATGTCCGCCGCGGCGTCGGCATCCGGCAGCGCGGGCGGGTACCGGTGGAACAACGTGTTGGGCTCGAGCGTCAGCTGGTAGAACGACAGGTGCGGGGTACCGAACGCCATCGCCGCGGCGACGTCGGCCTCGGCCTCGGCCAGCGTCTGCCCCGGCAGCGCATACATGAGGTCGAGGTTGACCGCGTCGAACAGCGCCATCGCCGCGGCGGCCGCCGCGCGCGCCTCGCCGGTGTCGTGGATGCGGCCCAGCGCCGCGAGATGGCGCGGGTCGAAGCTCTGGACGCCGAGCGACAACCGGTTGACGCCCGCCGCGCGAAAGCCCGCGAATTTCTCCCGCTCGAACGTCCCGGGATTGGCCTCCAGCGTGATCTCCGCATCCGGCGCGAGCGGCAGCCGGGCGCGGATGCCGGCGAGCAGCCGGTCGATCGCCGCCGCCGGGAACAGGCTCGGCGTGCCGCCGCCGATGAAGATCGTGCCGACGCGGCGGCCCCAGATCGCGGGCAGCGCGGATTCGAGGTCCGCGAGCAGCGCGTCGACGTAGCGTTCCGCGGGCGGGTCCCCGGCCGCCTCGTGCGAATTGAAATCGCAGTAGGGGCACTTGCGAACGCACCACGGGATGTGGACGTAGAGCGAGAGCGGCGGCAGCGCCGCGAAGCGGGGGCTGTCGGAGGCGGGAGCCGCGGCCTTCGCGCCGGCGGCAGTCGGCGCGGGCATGATGGGGATGGTGCGTGGGAGATTCATCGCGCGGTGCCGGCGCGGGATATTCCCCGGGTTTCGCTGGCGCTCAACACCGGGCTACGGGGGTCCGGGATTGCGCATGCGTAGCCCGGTGTTGAGCGAATGCGAAACCTGGGTGGGCGCCGCCCTTCACTCATCATCGGCCCGCAGCTTCGCGATCAGCGCGCGCATCGCCTGCCCGCGGTGCGACAGCTCGTTCTTGCGCTCCAGCGGCAGCTCGGCACCGGTCAGGCCCGTGACCGCATCGAGAAAATGCGCGTCGTAGCCGAAGCCGCCGGTGCCCCGCGGCGCGTCGATGATCGTCCCGTGCCAGCGGCCTTCGGCAATGATCGGCTCGGGATCGTCGGCGTGACGGACCAGCACCAGCACGCACGCGTAGTGCGCCCGGCGGTCGGCGACCCCCTGCAATGCCGCGACCAGCTGCAGGTTGTTGCGCGCGTCCGACTTCGGCTCGCCCGCATAGCGCGCGCTGTACACGCCGGGCGCGCCGCCGAGCGCGCGCACGCACACGCCCGAATCGTCGGCCAGCGCCGGCAGGCCCGCGTGCAGGCTGGCATGGCGTGCCTTGGCCAGCGCGTTCTCGACGAAGGTGACGTGCGGCTCGTCGGCCTCGGGGATGCCGAGCTCCGACTGCGGCACCACGTCGATGCCGAACGGCGCGAGGAGCCGCTGGAATTCGCGCAGCTTGCCGGCGTTGTTCGAGGCGAGGACGAGCCGCGGGATCATCGCCGGAACCCCGCTGCCCGAACGTGGCGCGGCGATGCGCGACCGCCGCTGCCCTGCCGCGACGGCGCACGGCCGGCGCAGCGACAGCTCACCGCCGCATCCCCAGCGCCACCTTCTGCGCGGCGAAGAGTTCGCCGATGCCCTTCCTGGCGAGCGCGATCAGGCCCGTCAACTGCGCGTCGGTGAACGGCGTGCCCTCGGCCGTCCCCTGCAGTTCGACGAACCCGCCGGCGCCGGTCATCACGACGTTCATGTCGGTGTCGCAGCCGGAATCCTCTTCGTAGTCGAGGTCGAGCACGGGCTCGCCGCGGACCACCCCCACCGAGACGGCAGCGACGAACTGCGTGAGCGGCTCGCCGGCCACCAGCCCCTTCGCGCGGCACCACGCCAGCGCGTCGGCCACCGCGACGCAGGCGCCCGTGATCGACGCGCAGCGCGTCCCGCCATCGGCCTGCAGCACGTCGCAGTCGATCTTGATGGTCCGTTCGCCCAGCGCCTTCATGTCGGTCACCGCGCGCAGGCTGCGCCCGATCAGGCGCTGGATCTCCTGCGTGCGCCCCGACTGCTTGCCCTCGGCGGCTTCGCGGCGCATCCGCGTGTTGGTCGCGCGCGGCAGCATCCCGTATTCGGCGGTGAGCCAGCCCTGCCCCTTGCCCTTCAGGAACGGGGGCACGCCCTCCTCGACGCTGGCGGTGCACAGCACCTTGGTCGCACCCATCTCGATCAGCACCGAGCCTTCGGCGTGGATGGTGTAGCTGCGCGTGATGCGCACCAGCCGCAGCTCGTCGGCGCGGCGGTTGTCGTGGCGTGGGTTGGTCATGGGGATGTCCGTGGGCAATCGGGGATTATAGCGGCGTGGCGCGACCGGCCCGCGGGAAGGGAAGCACGGCGCAACCTGCGACGGCCGGCACGCTTCGCTCCGCCTCGGATCAGGGCCTTCAGGGTCGCTTCACTGCGGCAGCCGCGTCGATCTTCCCCTTCTCCGCCCAGGCCAGGTTGTTCCGCGCGAGTTGGTAGTCAGGGCGGATGGCAAGCGCGCGTGTGCACGCGGCAATCCCTTCGTCCCATTTCTTCATGCCGTTGTAGGCGGCGCAAAGATTGTTCCACGCCTCGACCCGGTCGGGTTGCACAGCGACCGCCTTGGTGCTGGCGTAGACGGCGTCGTCATAGCTGCCCGCCGAGAACAGCGCGAGGCTTTCGTTGAGGTATCGTCCCGCGTCCGGCACAGCAACCGGCTGGCCCGGGACTTTCGAGGTCGCCCAAGCGAGATTGTTGCGGGCAAGCTGGTAATCCGGCCGCAGCTGCAACGCGATGGCGCAGGCCTCGATGCCCTTGTCCCAGCGCTGCAGCGAGCTGTAGGCGGCGCACACGTTGTTCCAGGCATCGGCCGAGTCCGGCGCAAGTGCGAGCGCCTGCCTGGCCGCGGCAATCGCATCCTCGTACCGTCCGGCGCTGTAGGCGGCCAGGCTCCGGTTGATGTGCTCCTGCACGGCCTGCGCCTGCGGCGATGCTGCAGCTGCCGGCACGGGGCGCGGCTGACCCTTGGGATGCTGCCCGCCGTCGGCGGTGAGGACGATGCTCCCGGCCGGGCACAGATCCTCGCGACTGCGGTCGACGATGCTGTACTCCGTCATCGTCGGCCCGGTCAGCAGCATCCCCACCGGCATCATGTCGACGGCGCAGTAGACCGGTCCGGGCTTCAACTTCGCCCACCACGG
>CALQLA020000030.1 GCA_943331295.2 Bordetella parapertussis
CCACCACCGCCTCCGCCGCCAGCCTACAGCGTGCCGGCAACCCCCGCGCCCGGCTGGGCGGTCGGCGCGTTCCAGGCCTGGGATCCCGACCAGCACGACACCGTGCAGCTCACGGTGCGCGGCTCCGGCGAAGTGCTGCTGCGCGACGGCGCGGGCGCGATCGTCAACCAAGGCGCGCTGCGCGACGGCATGGTGTGGTGGCGCAACGGCAAGCAATCGTGGCTCGCGCGCGAGGGCCCCGGCGTGATGCTGGGCGACGTCGACACCGGCCGGCACTTCTATTTCAGGCGCAGTTCATGACCACCAACGGCTACGTGCGCCACCCCACCCTCGCCGGCGACTCGATCGCCTTCGTCGGCGACGACGACCTGTGGCGCGTCGACGCCGCCGGCGGCATCGCGCGGCGGCTGACCGCGGGACTGTCCGAACCGTCGATGCCCTGCCTGTCCCCGGACGGCCGGTGGATCGCCTACACCGGTCGCGACGAACAGCATCCCGAGGTGTACGTGATGCCCGCCGCGGGCGGCGCGGCGCGACGGCTCACCTGGCTCGGTCCCGACGTGATGGTGCGCGGGTGGACGGCTGCCGGGCACATCCTGTTCGTGTCGACCTACGGTCAGCCGTTCTTCCGCAACTACCGCGCGTTCACGCTCGACCCCGCGGGCGGCCTGCCGCAACTCTTGCCGCTGGGCCAGGTGAACCACCTTGCCTACGGCCCGGGCGGCGCATGCGTGATCGGCCGCAACACCGCCGACCCGGCGCGCTGGAAGCGCTATCGCGGCGGCACCGCGGGGCACCTGTGGATCGACGCCACGGGCAGCGGCGAGTTCCGCCGCATGACGGAACTCGCCGGCAACATCACCAGCCCGATGTGGATCGGCGACCGCGTCTACTACCTGACGGATGCCGAGGGCGTGGGCAACCTGTACTCGTGTCGGCCTGACGGCAGCGACAACCGCCGCCACACCGACCACGACGACTTCTACGCGCGCCACGCGCAGACGGACGGGGCGCGCATCGTCTACCAGTGCGGCGCGGAAGCCTGGCTGTTCGATCCCGCCACCGGCCGCACCGCCCGCGTCGACGTCGAGATGCCGTCGCACCGGACGCAGGCCGCGCGCCGCTTCGTGCCAGCCGCCAATCACCTCGGCGCGGTGCACGTGCATCCGGCCGGCCACAGCCTCGCGGTCGAGGCACGCGGCAGGCTGTTCACGTTCGCGCTGTGGGAAGGCGCGGTGCGCCAGCACGGCGGCGCCGATGCCGGCCGCAGCCGCCACGGCCAGTGGCTGGCCGACGGCAGCACGCTGGTCGCGGTCGACGACGCGTCGGGCGAGGAGCGCGTCGTCGCGTACGAGGCCAGCGGTGCGCGGACGCTCCCGTGGGACGTCGGCCGCGTGATCGCGATGCGCGCCGCGCCGTCCGGCACGCGCGTCGCCATCGCCAACCACCGCAACGAAGTGCTGGTGGGCGACGTCGCCAGCGGCCTGCTCGCGGTCGTGGACCACAGCGAATACGGGCGCACCGAGGAACTCGCGTGGTCGCCCGACGGCGCCTGGCTCGCATACCCCTACTTCACCAGCGCGCGGCACTGCGCGATCAAGCTCTGCGACGTCGCGACCGGCAAGAGCACGCTCGTCACGCAGCCCGAGTTCCGCGACTACAGCCCCGCGTTCGATCCGGAAGGACGCTACCTCTACTTCCTGTCGATCCGCACGTTCGACCCCGTCTACGACAGCGTCCAGTTCGAGCTGTCGTTCCCGCGCGCGGCGCGGCCGTACCTGATCGCGCTGCAGGCCGGCGGGCGCCCGCCGTTCGATCCCGCGCCGAAGGGCCTCGCCGCCGACGACAAGGCCGCGCGCGGCGCGAAGGATGCCGCGACGCCCGCGCTGCCCGCCGTCGAGCTTGCCGGCATCGAGACGCGCGTCGCCGCCTTCCCCGTGCAGGAGAACCGCTTCGGGCAGATCGCCGGCGCCGCGGGTGGCCGAGTGCTGTGGACGGTGCTGCCCATCGTCGGCGCGCACGGCCGCGGCGGGCACACCGAGGCGCCGGGACGGCTCGAAGCCTTCGACTTCGCGACCGGCAAGACCGAGACGGTGATGGACAAGGTCGACGCGTTCACCATCGCCGCCGACCACGTGACGCTCGTCGCGCGCGAAGGCAGGCGGCTGCGCGCCATCCCCGCCACGAAGAAGGCCGGCGCCGAGCACGACAAGGCGGCGGCCGAAGGCCCGTCGCGCAAGAGCGGCTGGATCGACCTCGAGCGGATCCGGCTGTCGGTCGACCCGCGCCGCGAATGGGCGCAGATGCTGCGCGAAGTCTGGCGGCTGCAGCGCGACCAGTTCTGGGTGCCCGACATGTCGGGCGTGGACTGGGATGCCGTGTACCGGCGCTACGAGCCGCTGCTGCCGCGCGTATCAACGCGCGCGGAACTGTCCGACCTGATCTGGGAAATGCAGGGCGAGCTCGGCACGTCGCACGCGTACGAGATGGGCGGCGACCATCGCCGCCCGCCGTCGGTCGCGCTGGGCCACCTCGCGGCCGAGTTCTCGTTCGTCGCCGCCGACGATTCCTACGCGATCACGCGGATCGTCAAGGGCGACACCTGGGACGCGGGTGCCGATTCGCCGCTCAACGCGATCGGCGTCGAGGCGAAGGTCGGCGAGCGCATCGTGGCCGTCAACGGCCAGCGCGTCGGGCGCGCGCAGCCGCCGCAGGCGCTGCTCGTGCACCAGGCGAACGCCAAGGTCGAACTGACGATCAGGACGGGCGAAGGCGGCGCCGCGTCGACGCGCGACGTCGTCGTCGGCGCGCTTGCCGACGAGGTGCCGGCGCGCTATCGCGAATGGGTCGAGAAGAACCGCGCATGGGTGCACGAGCATTCGGGCGGGCGCGTCGGCTACTTCCACCTGCCCGACATGATGTCGGCCGGCTTCGCCGAGTTCCACCGCTACTTCGGCGCCGAGTGCGAGCGCGAGGCGCTGATCGTCGACGTCCGCTACAACCGCGGCGGTCACGTGTCGCAGCTGCTGCTGGAGAAAGTGGCGCGCAGGCGCATCGGCTACGCGCTGGCGCGCTGGGGGCAGCCTTCGTCGTATCCCGACGAGGCCGTCGCCGGCCCGGTGGTCACCCTGACCAACGAGCACGCGGGCTCCGACGGCGACATCTTCTCGCACAGCTTCAAGTTGATGGGCATCGGGGCGCTGGTGGGCACGCGCACGTGGGGCGGCGTGATCGGCATCTGGCCGCGCCATGCGCTGGTCGACGGCAGCGAGACGACGCAGCCGGAGTTCTCGTTCTGGTTCAACGACGTGGGCTGGGGCGTCGAGAACTACGGCACCGATCCCGACATCGAGATCGACAACGCGCCGCAGGACGCGGCGGCGGGCAAGGATCGGCAGCTGGAAACCGCGCTCGCCACCGCGCTCGCGAAGATCGACGCCGGCGGCACGCGCAAGCCGGTGTTCGGCCCGCGGCCCAAGCTCGCGCGCGGGCCGTTGCCGCCGCGCGGGAAGTGACTCGCGGAACGGTCCCCGCCTCGTCGTAGTCCGGGTTGCGCGAACGCGAAACCCGGGTGGGTGCCGGCGATTACAACAGCGTCGCCGGCGCGAGCGGGGTCAGGGCGAGCACCCGTTGGCCCAGAGGGTCGTCAGGCGGGCGAGCGGCATGCTTCCGGACTGGAACCCGGGAACGCTCGTCGTCCACGACATCGTGCCGGTATCGCATCCGGTGAACGCGAGCGAAATGCTTCCCCACCGGACCGACGAGACCGCGGCCGGGTCGAACAGCGGCGGGAACTTGCCGCCGTTCACGACGAATGCATCGGGAAATTGGATCGTGTTGCCGCTGGCGTTGCCAAGACCGCAGATCCAGGTCCGGTTGCCGGCCAGATCGAACGCGAACCAGCACATCCACGCGCCCGTTGAACTCAGTTGCTCGAGAAAGATCCCGTGCCCCGACTGGGCGGGGTCGTACCAATTGGCCGACATCGCGGGCCCCACCTCGAAGGGCTCGCCGGATCGACGCAGGAACACCGTGTCGAAAAGCGCCGAGGCGTCGGCCGTTACGCCGGTCGGCTTCCACGCGCCAAGCGCGAGGAGGGCGCTGTGAGCGGTGGCACCCGCGGTGAGGCTCCCGCTCTTCTGCTCCCAGGTCGCGCCGGAACCGGAAACGATTTCCCCACGCAGGAAGCCGCTGTTGCAGTCGCTCGAAGTGTAGGTGTCGACGAAGACCATCGCCGTCGTTTCCGTTGGCTGTCCACCGGGAATTTTCAGGCGGGCGCCGAACGTGTACGCCGCCGACGGGGTCAGCGGCACGCATTGGACGATGGTGAGCGGCGTGCCGCCGTTGCTGGTGCCCTGGTTGGTGATGCGCGCGGAGCCCGAGTCCGGCACGCCCCGGCTATCGGCGGCGTTCCAGCTCACGGCCCGGCTGAACGGATTTGCCCAGCCGGCGAGGCTGGTGTCGAACCCCGGATTGACGATCCAGTTGCCCGCCGCGATCACCGAGCCGGACATGGCCAACAGCGCCACTCCACAAAGCGTGGAACCCATCCGCCACAACGTGAGAACTCGCATCTGTTGATCCTCCTTTGTCCCGTGGGGCGCGCGGCGCCCGCCTGCGAAATTTGATTATCCGCGCGAAAGGCCCATCGGTAAATCGACTGGCCTTGCGACGGTCGTAGCCCGGGGGAGGCAATCCGTGCGGACTACCCCTTCTTCGGAAGCACCCGAATCGCCACGCCGGAACAAAGGTATGCGGGCTCGTCGCGCGACGTCAGGCGCCCGGGCGACTGGTCGAAGCAGCTGACGTTGAGCAACCCGTCGGCACCGCGGCGCGACGCTTCGGCCTGCAGCGCCGCCATCGCCTGCTCCCGCGTCGGGAACGACGCCAGCCGGAACGCCGAGCGCCACGAGTCCGCCCACAGGCGGCTGACGACTTCGTAGCCGCCGATGCCGATCTCGCCGAACGCGTAGACCCGGAGGTCGGCGGCGCGCTTGTCGGCGTCGGTTTGCGCAATGCCGGCGCCGGCGCAGAACGCGCACAGCGCGCCGGCAACGATCGCGGAAAGCCTTGGGCTGCAGATCTTCATCTCGAAGTCTCCTGGTGAGGTTGCCGGGAATTATAAGTCCCGGGCAGCGCCGGCGCTGCGCCGGACCTGCTAGGCCTCGGGCATCCACTCCGCTGCGAACAACGGGTAGCGGCCCGCGAGGTCCGCGCGTTCGGTGCGAATCGCCGCCAGCGCCGCGGCATCGTCGCGCTGCTTCAGCACCTGGCCCAGCAGCGTGCCGACGCGCAGGAACGCCGCCTCCTTCATCCCGCGCGTCGTCAGCGCCGGGCTGCCGATGCGCAACCCGCGGGCGATGTTGGGCGGCTGCGTGTCGAATGGAATGCCGTTGCGGTTGCCGATGATGTCGACCGCGGCCAGCGCGGCCTCGGCCTCCCGGCCGGTGGGGATCAGGCCGGTGACGTCGACCAGCGCGAGATGGGTGTCGGTGCCGCCGGAGACAAGCCGCAGGCCCGATGCGTGGCAGCCCTCGGCAAGCGCCCGGGCGTTGGCCACCACCTGCGCCGCGTAGCGCCGGTACGCGTCGGTCATGCATTCGCGAAACAGGACGGCGCGGGCCGCGATCATGTCGAGCTTGGGCGCCCCCTGCAGGCCCGGAAACACCGCGCGGTCGATCTTCGCGGCGGGCTCCTTCCGGCACAGGACGAGGCCGCCGCCGCGCGGCCCGCGGAACGTCTTGTGCGTGGACGTGGAGACCACGTCGGCGTAGGGCACCGGCGACGGGATGACGCCGCCGGCGACCAGCCCCACGTTGTGCGCGAGGTCGACGAACAGCAGCGCGCCCACCGACTGCGCGATCTCCGAGAAGCCCGCGTAGTCGATGGTCGCGCTCATCGCCTGCACGTTGGCGGGCTCGGCGCCGAACAGCTGCTTCGCGCGCTCGATGGCAAGGGCCTCGACGCGGTCGGCCCGCTCGCAGCCCGCGACGAAGCGCTTGCCGGGGCAGCCCTCGACGTTCCTGTTCGCCCAGATGCTGCCTTCCATCCCGGCGGTGAGCGGCGACGCGAAGTTCTCCGACGCGATCAGGTTGATCGTCGCGCGCTGGCGCGCCGCTTCGCGGCGGGTCAGGTCCGCCAGTTCCGGGTCGAAGCGCCCGAGCATGTCCGCCGAGTTCTGATCCTACATCCGAGGTTCCTCGCCCACGCCAAGACACCGAGGATAGCGCACGAATCTGCTTTCGATGCGCCCGGCGTGCGGGCCGATGCCGGCACCGGCGAGCGGCAGCGACCCGACCGGGTCAGTCGCCGTGCGACGCGAGGAAATCCCGCCCGATCGCGTCGGCGGCGGTGATCGCATCGCTGACGGCGACCCAGGTCAGTTCGAAGGGCTCGTTGTGCGAGGTCTCTCCAGGCGCCAGTACGCGTTCCGCGATCAGCCTGCCTCGTTCAGCGGACAACTCCTGGATTCCGAGCTGGCGGAGGGTGAGCGGCAAGCCCACGGCGGCGCAGAACGCCATGACCTCGCGGACCTCGGAAGACTCCCGCCCCTCGAACACGAGTTGCACCAGGGTGCCGAACGCCACCTTCTCGCCGTGGAGGCAGCGGTGCGTCTCCGGCGCGGCCGTGAGCCCGTTGTGAATGGCGTGGGCAAGCGCCAGCCCGCCCGATTCGAAGCCCAGCCCCGAGAGCAGGGTGTTGGTCTCGATGATCCGCTCCACCGCCGGCGTCACCACCCCGGCGCGGACCGCGGCCACCGCGGACCGACCGTCCCGCAGCAACGTCTCGTAGCAGGTGCGCGCGATCGCCATCGCGGCCAGCGTGCCGTACCCGCCGGCGCCGTTGGGCTTGCAGGCGCGATGCACGGTGTCCGCCTCGAACCAGGTGGCCAGCGCGTCACCCATGCCCGCGATGAGGAAGCGCACCGGCGCGCGGGCGATGATGGCGGTATCGACCAGGACGAGATCCGGGTTCCGTCGACAGAAGATGCACTTCTCGAAGACCCCGTCTTCACTGTAGACGACGGACGAGGCGCTGCACGGCGCATCGCTTGCCGCGACCGTCGGGCAGCACACGACCGGGAGGTCGAGCTCGTTGGCCACGACGCGCGCCGTGTCGAGCGCCTTGCCGCCGCCGACACCCACGATGACGCTGGCGCCGATCCGCCTCGCCTCTGCCGCGCAGCGCGCGATCTCCGCCGCCGAGCACTCGCCACCGAAGTCCACGAACGCATAGCTCATCTGCCGCGCCTCGAAAGTCTCGGCCAGGATGGGCTCGACCAGGCGGCGCGCATGGGGGCCCGCGATGAACAGCGGGCACTCGGCGTGTCCCATCCGTATCATCTCGTCGGCGAGGTGCCGGGTGGCGTCGCGGCCCTGGACGTAACGCGAGGGCGAGGAAAAGACTGTCAGCATTGGGCACGCTCCGGCATGGACATGGGATCTGGCGGGAATTTGGCCGGGGTCGGCGCCGGGCCACTCGCTCCCGGGCGCGGACCAGTCGCCGCGTTCGCGCCGAGCCAGCGTCGAGTCTAGCGTCGAGCCCACCAGCCCGCCACCTGTCATCGTGCCGGGGGTCGGCTTGCCCGGCCGGGAGAACGCGACTTGGCCGGCTGCGGCCGGCTACCGTGCGGAAGCCTTGTCCGATCGCCGCGCGCGACAACTTGACCCGGCCCAGGGCGACCACCACAATCGATCATGAGTGCCAATGCCAGCGCCGTCTCCGGTTTCGAATCCGCGGTCGCGACCGTCGCGTTCGTCGACCTCGCGGGCTTCAGCGCGATCGCGGACGTCTATGGCGATGCGTCGGCGATCGCGATCCTCGGCCACTTCGAGGCGCTGGTCCGCGACGCGCTCGGCGGGCTCGGGCCGCCGATCAAGTGGATCGGCGACGAGGCGATGTTCGGGTTTCCCGATCCCGCGACCGCGCTCAAGGTGCTGGGCCACCTGCTCCCCGCGTGCCGCGCCGAACCGCGGATCCCGCTGACGCGGACCGGGCTCAACCACGGCCCGGTGCTGCGCCGGGGCAACGACCTCTTCGGTTCGACGGTCAACGTCGCGGCGCGCATCGCCGCGCTGGCTTCACCCGGCCAATTGCTGGCGACGCGGCCGGTCGCGGACGTCGCCGTGGCCTCCGGCATCGTCGTGCAGGACATCGGGGACGTCGCGCTGCGATCGATCGCCGACCCGGTGCCCTTGCATTCGATCGAACTGGCGCCGGCGCCCGACTCCGCGTGGATCGACCCCGTGTGCAAGATGCACGCGCCGTACGAGGCGTACCGCCGATCCGCGCCGACCGGACCGTGGTTCTGTTCCGAGCGATGCGCCGAGGCGTATCGGCGGTCGCCGGGCACCTATTTGGGCGGTGCGAGGGGTACACAGACGTAGCCCGGGTTGAAAGGACGTGAAACCCGTGGCCGCCGCGATGCCTCGACCCCGATGCCGCGCGCCGCAACGCGGCACCGGCGATTACCGGTACCCCGCCGCCTGCAGCTCGAACAGTTCCGCATAGCGCCCGCCGCGCGCGAGCAGCTCGTCGTGCGTGCCCATCGAATCGACGGCGCCGTCGACCAGCACGACGATCCGGTCCGCCATCCGCACGCTGGAGAACCGGTGCGAGATCAGCACCGCGGTCTTGCCGCGCGAGAGTTCCTTGAACCGCTGGAACACCTCGAACTCGGCGCGCGCGTCGAGCGCGGCGGTGGGCTCGTCGAGGATCAGCATTTGCGCGTCGCGCATGTAGGCGCGCGCGATCGCGATCTTCTGCCACTCGCCGCCGGAGAGGTCGACACCGTTGCGGAAGCGCTTGCCGATCACCTGGTCGTAGCCCTTCGGCAGCTTGCGGATCACCTCGTCGGCGAGGCTGCGCTCCGCGGCCGCGACAATCCGCGGGCGGTCGTCGCGCGCCTCGATGCGGCCGACGGCGACGTTCTCCGCGGCGGTCAGGTGATAGCGGACGAAATCCTGGAAGATCACGCCGATGTTGGATCGCAGCGTGTCGAGGTCGTACTCGCGCAGGTCGCAGCCGTCGAGCAGGATGCGACCCTCGTCGGGGTCGTAGAGCCGCGCCAGCAGCTTGACCAGCGTGGTCTTGCCGGCGCCGTTCTCGCCGACTAACGCCAGCACCTCGCCCGCGCGCAGCGTGAACGACAGGTGGCGCACGGCCCAGCGCTCGGCGCCGGGGTAGCGAAAGCCCACGTCCTCGAACGTGAAGCCCACGCGCACCGGGTCGGGGAATGGCCGCGGATTCGCCGGCGACGTGATCTCGGCGCGGATCGCGAAGAACGAGAACAGGTCGTCGAGGTAGAGCGCCTGGCCCGCGAGCTGCGAGAACCCGAGCAGCAGGTTCTCGAGCAGCGTGCGCAGCCGGCGGAACGAGCCGGCGAGGAACGTGAGGTCGCCGATCGTGAAGTCGCCGTGCAGCGTGCGCCAGACGATGTACGCGTACGCCACGTAGTAGGCGACGGTGCCGATCGTCGTCAGCACGCTGCCCACCGCCGCGCGGCGCAGCGCGAGCCTGCGGTTGGCTTCGAAGAACGACGTGGCGAGCGCACGGTAGCGCTCGATCAGGAACGCGTTGAGGCCGAAGATCTTCACTTCCTTCGCCGTCTCGGCGGAGGCCGCCGTCTGCCGCACGTAGTCGAGCTCGCGCCGCTCCGGCGTCCGCGCGTAGTTGAGCGTGTAGCTCTGCGCGTTGAAGTGCGCCTCGCCGATGAACGCGGGAACGAGCGCGATCGCCAGCAGCAGGATCAGCCACGGCGCGTAGATCACCAGCCCGGCGCCGAAGCTGACGATCGTCACCGCGTCCTGCGCCTGGCCGAACAGCTGGCCCAAGAGCGTCATCCGGCCCGACGCCTGCCGGCGCGCACGCTCCAGCTTGTCCTGCAGCTCGCTGTCCTCGAAATCCTCGAGGTCGAGCGTGGCCGCGTGCTCCATCAGCCGCAGGCTGGTCGCGTTCGACAGCCGCTCGGACAGCAGCGAATCGATCAGCGCGCCGGCGCGGCCCAGCACGTCGGACAGCACGGCGAGGCCGAACTCGATCGCCAGCAGCGTGCCGATGCGGTCGAGGAGACCGTCGGACCACCACTGCCGGATGGAGGTCGCGGCATGCTGCGCTTGCGTGAGCAGCACCACCTCGTCGATGATCAGCTTGCCGACGTAGAGCGCGATCACGGGCAGCAGCGCGCGCACGAGGCGCAGCGCGCCCTGCGCGAGCGTCAGCGTGGGGCTGGTCTGCCAGACGAGCCGGATGAACGGCGGGAGGTTGCGCAGCGCGCCGAAGCGCGCGCGCAGCGACGGCCGGACGGCGCCCGCGGCGGCATTCCGGGGCGCGTCGGCAGCATCGCCGTCCTTCCTCTCCTGCTTGGGCATCCTCCATTGTGCCGGTTTTGCAGGATGACTGCGGGGCAACTGCGGGCCGCCGCGCGGCACCGTTTCGGCGTGGCCCGCGCACCATCCGAGAACCGCCGAGGGAGGCCGGCGCACCACGGCCGTGTGCCGATTTCCCTCGGTGAAACTTTATTGCACTCGTGCACCATTTGGGACAGAATGCCCCGGACAGGATTCCCCGCCATGCCCCGCTCCGCCCGCGCCAGCCCGCGCGGCGGGCAGCCGCGAAGGCCCGCAATGAACGAGATTGACGCAGCACCCGTCGTGGCGGAGGTCACGGCGGCATTCAACCGCTACGAGAAGGCACTCACCGGCAACGACGTCGCGGTGCTCGACGAGCTGTTCTGGGACGACCCCCGCACGCTGCGCTATGGCGCGACCGAGAACCTTTATGGCTACGACGAGATCATGGCATTTCGCGCCGCGCGCCCGGCCGCGGGCCTCGCGCGGACGCTGCAGCGGACCGTGGTGACGACGTTCGGCCGCGACTTCGCCACCGTCAACACCGAGTTCACGCGCACCGGCAACCCGCGCATCGGCCGCCAGAGCCAGACGTGGGTGCGGCGGCCGGAGGGCTGGCGGATCGTCTGCGCCCATGTCAGCCTGATGGACGCGCCGCGATGAAGATAGACTGGACGCCGCGCCATGCCACCGGATTCGTTTCAATCGCAATGAAGGAGCCAACATGACCCGCCGCACCGTATCCCCCACCCGTCGCGCCCTCCTCGTCCTCGCCGTCGCGGGAACGTCGATGTCCGCCTTCCCCGCGCTCGCGCAGGACGTCATCAAGGTCGGTTTCGTCGGGGCGCTGTCCGGCCTGTCGGCGAAATCGGGCGAGGCGATCACCCGCGGCCTCGAAGTCGCCATCGACGAGATCAACGCCAAGGGCGGCGTGCAGGGCAAGAAGCTCGCGCTGGTCAAGCGCGACGACGAGTCGAACCCCGCGAAGGGCCAGATCGCCGCCCGCGAGCTGATCCAGAACGAGAAGGTGGTCGCGATCTTCGGCGGCATCGACACGCCGGTGGCGATGGCGATCGTGCCGATCGCCAACAAGGAGAAGGTCCCCTACATCGGCACGTGGGCCGCCGGCACGGGCATCACCAGGAACGGCGCCAATCCCAATTACGTGTTCCGCGTGTCGGCCGTCGACGAGCTGGTCGACAAGGCGCTCATCAACTACGCGATGAAGACCTACGGCGCGAAGAAGCCCGGCTACATGCTGATCAACAACCCCTGGGGCGAGTCGAACCAGAAGGGCCTCGACATCGCGGTCGGCGAAAGCAAGATCACCAGCGCCGGCGCCGAGAAGTTCGAGGAGAAGGACGTCGAGATGACGTCGCAGCTGTCGCGCCTCAAGGCCGCCGGCGCCGACTCGATCATCCTGGTGTCCAACGCCGGGCCCGCGGCGCAGGTGATGAAGTCGCTGGAGCGGATGAACTGGAACGTGCCCGTGATCTCGCACTGGGGCATCTCGGGCGGCCGCTTCCCGGAGCTCGCCGGCAACCAGGCGCAGAAGGTCGTGTTCATCCAGACGTACAGCTACTTCGGCGCGCAAAGCGACGTCGGCAAGCAGAACGTCGCGGCGCTGATGAAGAAGTACCCGGACATCAAGGCGGTCGGCGACATCGTCCCGCCGGTGGGCTACGCCAACGCCTACGACGCGATGCAGCTGACCGCGCTCGCGATGACGGCCGGCGGCGGCACCAGCGGTGACCAGATCCGCGATGGCTTCTACAAGATCAACGACTACAAGGGCCTGATCAAGGCTTACTCGAAGCCGTTCTCGGCGACCAACCACGACGCGCTGACCGAGCACGACTACATCATGGTCAAGTACGACGGCGCGCAGATCGTCCCGGTCAAGTAAGCCGCGCGTCGAAATGACCCGCAACGCGGCGCGCGTGCGCCTCTCCGGCCACGCCCGCCGCGCGCGGCGCCTGTCGCAGGACCGTCTCCCTTGCTGACGCTGGCGCTGGTATCCGGCGTGGGACTGGGCGCGATGTACGGCCTGATCGCGCTCGGCTTCTACATGACGTACTCGGTCTCGTCGACCGTGAACTTCTCGCAGGGCACGTCGGTGATGCTGGGCGCCGTGCTCGCGTTCGTGTTCTC
Source organism: Bordetella parapertussis (assembly GCA_943331295.2). Lineage (GTDB taxonomy): Bacteria > Pseudomonadota > Gammaproteobacteria > Burkholderiales > Casimicrobiaceae > CAIWHR01. The sequence goes on from CALQLA020000030.1 coordinate 12,501, forward strand.
GCAACAGTTGAAGTGGGGCATCGTCCCCTCCGTCCTGCTGTCGCTCGCCCTCTGCGCGGTATGGGGCGCGCTGGTCGAGCGCCTCGCCGTGCGGCCGTTCGTCCGCGCCGGATCCAACGCGTGGCTGATGTCGACGGTCGCCGTCGGCATCGTGCTCGAGAACGTCGTGCTGTTCACGTTCGGCAAGGAGCCGCGCAGCTTCCCGTCGCCGTTCTCGGGCCCGCACCTCAAGCTGGGCGACATCGACGTCTACCCGCTGCAGATCGCCATTCCGCTGGTCGGCATCGCGGTCGCGGCAGGGCTCGCGCTGTTCACGCGCCGGACGCGGCTGGGCCAGTCGCTGGCGGCCATCGTGCAGAACCCGGGCGCGGCGAGCCTGATGGGCATCAACGTGTCGACCGCGGTGACCGCGAGCTATGCGATCTCCACCGTCTTCGCCGGCGTGGCCGGCATCCTGATCGCGCCGCTCGTCACCGTCTCGGCCGACCTCGGCATGCTGTTCGGCATCAAGGCGTTCGCCGTCGCGATCCTGGGCGGCATCGGCAGCGCGCGCGGCGTGGTGATCGCCGGCTTCATCTACGGCCTCACCGAGGCGCTCGTAACGTCGTACGTCGGGTCGAGCTACACCAACATCCTGACGTTCGCGCTCGTCATCGTCGCGCTCGCGATCCGCCCGCACGGCCTGTTCGGCGTCGCGGCCGTGAAGAAGGTCTGAACCCTCCCGTGCGACGCGACTACGCCCTGCCCCTCCTCGTTGCCGCCGCGCTCGGCTTCGCGGCGCTCACCAACAACTACCAGCTCTACCTGATCACGCTGGCCGCGCTGACCGTCGTCGTCGGCGTCGGCCTCAACGTGCTGCTGGGGCTGTCGGGCCAGGTGTCGCTGGGCCACGTCGGCTTCTACGCGATCGGCGCCTACGCGGCGGCGATCCTGACGACGACCTTCGGCTGGAACTTCTGGCTGACGCTGCCGGTGGCGGCGCTCGTCAGCGGCGCGATCGGCGCGGGGCTCGGCCTCATCGCGCTGCGCGTCAGCGGCCCCTACCTCGCGATGGTGACGATCGCGTTCGCGTTCATCGTCGAGTACGGCGTGATCGAATGGAAGGGGCTGACCGGCGGCTCCAACGGCCTGATGAACATCCCGCCGATTGCCCTCTTCGGCTGGCAGTGGGGGCAGCGCGCGCTGGCGGTCACCACGGTGCTGGCGGCGGGCTTGGCGCTGTTCGCCTACCGCCGCTTCGCGGCCAGCGGCTGGGGCCTCGCGCTGCGCGCCGTCCGCGACGCCGAGACTGCCGCCGCGGCGCTGGGCTACAACCCGCTCGCGACGCGCACGCTCGCGTTCACGCTGTCGGCGGTGGCGGCGGGCGTGGCCGGCACCTTCTTCGCGCCGCTCACCGAACTCGTCGCGCCGTCGTCGTTCTCGCTGTTCCAGTCGATCCTGTTCGTGCTGGTGGTGATGATCGGCGGCGCCGAGCGCACCTACGGCCCGCTGATCGGCGCGGCGATCGTGATCGCGCTGCCCGAGATGCTGTCGGGGCTCGCCGAATACCGCGTGCTGTTCTTCGGCGCGCTGCTGCTCGTCGTGCTGTGGGTGGCGCCGAGCGGCGTGGCCGGACTTGCGGCGAAGCTCTTCACGCGCCGCGCGCCGGAACCGATGCGGGCCGAGGGAACGGCGACGCTCGCGCATGCCGACGGCGCGACGCTGGCGGTGCGCGGCCTCGGCATCAGCTTCGGCGGCCTGCTCGCCGTCGACAACCTCGGCTTCGACGCGCTGCCCGGGCACGTGACCAGCGTGATCGGGCCCAACGGCGCCGGCAAGACCACCGCGATCAACCTGATCGGCGGCTTCTACAAGCCGGGTTCCGGCTCGGTGACGCTGGGCGGCGTCGAGCTCGCCGGCTTGACCGTCCACGCGATCGCGCGCGCCGGCATCGCGCGCACGTTCCAGACGTCGCAACTGTTCGGCAGCCTCACGGTGCTGGAGAACCTGGTGGCGGCCATGGCGCACGGCCGTCCCGGCAACCCGCTCGCCGCTGCCGCGACGGCCGCGCCGGCGGCGGTGGCCGAAGCCCGCGCGCTCGCGGCGTTCGTCGGCTACGCCGGCGACATGCACGCGGCGGCCGGCGCGCTGTCGCACGTCGACCGCCGGCTGGTCGAGATCGCGCGGTCGCTGGCCGGCCGGCCGAAGGCGCTGCTGCTCGACGAACCCGCCGCCGGGCTCGCCCACGGCGACAAGGCGAAGCTGGGCGCGCTGCTGCGCAAGATCGCCGACAGCGGCGTCGCCGTGGTGCTGATCGAGCACGACATGAGCCTCGTGATGGGCATCTCCGACCACGTCGTCGTGCTCGACGCCGGTCGCGCGATCGCGCAGGGCGCGCCCGACGACGTGCGCCGCAACCCGGCCGTGATCAAGGCCTACCTCGGCGAAGGGCACTTCCAGCCCCGTCCGCGCGCGCCGGACTGGGTGGCGCCGAAGGACGGCGCGCTGTCGGTCGCCGCACTCGCCGCGGGCTACGGCGGCGCGCCGGTGCTCCGCGGCGTGAGCCTCGAGGTGAACTCCGGCGAACTGGTGGCGATGCTGGGCGCGAACGGCGCCGGCAAGTCGACGCTGATGCGCTCGCTGTCGGGGCTCCTGCGGCCGGTCGGCGGGCAGGTGCTGCTGCTCGGCCGCGACGTGTCGTCGTTCGCCGCGCACGAGGTGGTCCGCGCGGGCCTCGTGCTCGTCCCCGAGGGCCGGCAGGTGTTCCCCGAGCTGTCGGTCGAGGACAACATCCGGCTCGGCGCGCACACGCGGCGCGACTTCCAGCCATCCGAAGTCGACGCGATGCTGAAGCGCTTCCCGATGATCGAGCGCCGGCGCCACAGCCGCGCGGGCCTCCTGTCCGGCGGCGAGCAGCAGATGCTGGCGATCGCCCGCGGACTGATGGGCCGGCCCCGCGTGCTGCTGCTCGACGAGCCGTCGCTCGGCCTCGCGCCGGGTATCATCAACGCGTTGTTCGACGTGCTGGCGCACCTGCGCGACGAAGGGATGACGGTGCTGCTGGTCGACCAGATGGCCGCGCTCGCGCTGGCCATCGCCGACCGCGCCTACGTCATCGAGTCCGGCGACATCGTCGCCGCCGGCTCGCCCGACGCCATCCGCAGCGACGCGGCGCTCGAGCGCGCGTATCTCGGCGAAACCTGAACCCAAACCCCAAGCGAGGCGAGAGCATGGACCTGATACTTCGCGGCGCCCGGATCGACGGCAGCGACGGGCTCACCGACATCGGCATCGAGGGCGGCCTGATCAAGGTGATCGCGCCGGGGCTGGCAGCGAGCGGCCGCGAGATCGACGTCGGCGGCCGCTTCGTGTCGCCGCCGTTCTGCGAGACCCACATCCACCTCGACAAGTCGTGCATCCTCGCGCGCTGCAAGAGCGAGAAGGGCACGCTGGAGGAGGCGATCGGCGAGGTCGCGCGGCAGAAGCAGAGCTTCACGCAGGACGACGTCTACGAGCGCGCGTGCAGGACGCTCGCAAAAGCGGTGTCGCACGGCACGATGCACATGCGCACGCACGTCGAGGTCGACCCGGGCATCGGCCTGCGCGGGCTGGAAGGCGTGTTCCAGGCGGTCGCCGACTACAAGTGGGCGATCGACGCCGAGATCTGCGTGTTCCCGCAGGAGGGCATGACCAACAACCCGGGCACCGAGGAACTGATGATCGCGTCGATGCGGAAGGGCGCGCGCGTCGTCGGTGCTGCGCCCTACACCGACACCGATCCGCACGGCCAGATCGACCGCGTGTTCCGCATCGCGCGCGAGTTCGACGCCGACATCGACATGCACCTCGACTTCGGCAAGTCGGCCGACTACCTCGACATCGAGTACGTCGCCGAACTGACCGAGAAGTTCAATTACGGCGGCCGCGTCGCCGTCGGGCACGTGACCAAGCTCACGTTCCTCACGCCGGCGGAGCTCGAGCCGATCACGCGGCGGCTGGCGTCTGCCGGCGTCGCGGTGACCGTGCTGCCGTCGACCGATCTCTACCTGATGGGCCGCGACCGCGACCACAACCACACGCGCGGCGTCGTCCGCGTCCACGAGATGCTGCACCACGGCGTCAACTGCTCGCTGTCGACCAACAACGTGCTGAACCCGTTCACGCCGTTCGGCGACTGCTCGCTGATCCGGATGGCCAACGTCTACGCGAACATCGCCCACGCCGGCATGCGCGATTTCTCCGATTGCTTCGACATGGTGACCAAGCGCTCCGCGAAGCTGCTGCGGCGAGAGAACTACGGCCTCGGCCCGGGCAAGCCGGCGGACCTCGTCGTGATCGACTGCGCGACGGCGGCCGAGGCGGTGTCGGAACTCGCGGTGCCGCTGATGGGCTTCAAGGGCGGGCGGATGAGCTTCGAGCGCAAGCCCGTGCAGATCTTCCGGCCATGATTGACGCGGGTTCGATCCTCGACCGCGACACGCTGGGCGCGTTCTGCCGGCACACGCACGTCGCGCTCCCCGGCGCCGCGACCGGCCCCCTCGCCGGAACCACGTTCGGGGTCAAGGACCTGTACCACATCGCCGGGCACCGCACCGGCTTCGGCAACCCGTCGTGGCTCGACTCGCATCCGCCCGCGGAACGCACCGCGGTCGCGGTGGAGCGTCTGCTCGCGGCCGGCGCAACCATGGTCGGCAAGACGCACACCGACGAGCTCGCGTACAGCCTCAACGGCGAGAACCGCCACTACGGCACGCCCGTCAACACGGCCGCACCCGGGCGCATCCCCGGCGGCTCGTCGTCGGGCTCGGCAGCGGCGGTGGCCGGCGGCCTCGTCGACTTCGCGCTGGGCAGCGACACCGGCGGCTCGGTGCGGATACCCGCGAGCTACTGCGGCGTCATCGGCATGCGCGTCACGCACGGTGCGATCCCGCTCGACGGCGCCATCGCGTTCGCGCCCAGCTTCGACACCGCCGGCTGGTTCGCGCGCGACGCCGCGCTGTTCGAGCGCGTGGGCCGCGTGCTGCTGGACGATCACGCGCCGGCGCGCGAACCTGGGCGCATCCTCGTCGGCGTCGACGCGTTCGAGCACGCCGAACCCGCCGCGCGCGCCGCGCTGGAGGCCGTCCTGCCGCGCGTCGGCGCCACGGCGCCGGTCCGCGTCAGCGCCGCGGGCATCGACGCCTGGACCACCGACTTCCGCACGATCCAGGCGTTCGAAATCTGGCGCACGCACCACGAATGGGTGAGCGGCCTCGCGCCCGATTTCGGCGCCGGCATCGCCGAGCGCTTCAAATGGGCGTCGACGATCACCGCCGAGGCCGCGAAGGCCGCCAGCGTGCATCGCGCGGACATCCGGCGCCGGATGGACGACCTGCTCGCCGACGACGCGGTGCTCGTCATCCCCACGGCCGTCGGCATCGCGCCGCGGTGCGCAAGCCCCGCCGCGGAACTCGACGCGTGGCGCAACCGGTGCCTGGGCCTCTTGTGCATCGCCGGCCACGCCGGCCTGCCGCAGATCAGCCTGCCGCTCGCCACGCAGGACGGTTGCCCGCTCGGGCTGTCGCTGATCGCGTCGCGGGGCAACGACACGATGCTGCTGGCGCTGGCGCGACGCCTGCTTGCGCACTGAGCACGGGGCGCGCAGCATCGGGTTGACACACGCCCGACACGGGTACTTTCGACACGGAATTCCATCATGTTGCAGACACTGACAAGCCGCCGCGGCATGGTCACGGCCCCCCATCACCTCGCGGCGCAGGCGGGCGTTGCCGTCATGCGCGACGGCGGCAACGCGATCGAGGCGATGGTCGCCGCGGCATCCACCATCGCCGTCGTCTATCCGCACATGAACAGCATCTGCGGCGACGGCTTCTGGCTGATCAGCGAGCCGGGCAAGCCGCCGGTGGCGATCGACGCCTGCGGCCGCGCCGCACTGCGCGCCACCCCGGCGTTCTATCGCGACCGCGGCTGCGCGGCGATTCCGTCGCGCGGTCCCTTCGCCGCCAACACCGTCGCCGGCGCGATCTCCGGCTGGCGGACGGCGCTGGCGTTGGGCGGCGGCACGCTGCCGCTCGCGCGCCTCCTCGAAGACGCGACGTGGTACGCGACGCATGGCGCGCCCGTCACGCGCAGCCAGACCGCCTACACGACCAGGTTCCTCGGCGAACTCGCGCCGCAGCCCGGGTTCGGCCCGGCCTACCTCCACGACGGCAAGCCGCCGGTGCCGGACACGCTGCTGCGCTATCCGGCGCTGGCCGCGACGCTCGAACAACTGGCGCGGCAGGGCCTCGACGACTTCTACCGCGGCGACATCGCGCAGAGCCTCGACCGTGACTTCGTCCGCCACGACAGCCCGCTGCGGTACGAGGACCTCGCCAAGCACGCGGCGTCCGTTGTCGAACCGCTGTCGGTGGCGCTTTCCGTCGGCACCGCGTACAACCTGCCGCCGCCGACGCAGGGACTCGCGTCGCTGATGATCCTCGGCATCTTCGACCGGCTGGGCTGCAGCGAGGCCGACGGCTACGCGCACCTGCACGGGCTGGTCGAGTCGACCAAGCAGGCGTTCCTGGTGCGCAACCGCCACGTCTGCGAGCCCGCGGCGATGACCGTCGACCCCGGGTCGTTCCTCACCGCCGCCGCACTCGACGAGCGCGCCCGCGCCATCGATCCCGCGCGCGCCCGGCCGTGGCCGGAACCCGCGCAGAAGGGCGACACGATCTGGATGGGCGCGATCGACGCCAGCGGGCGGATGGTCAGCTACATCCAGAGCGTGTTCTGGGAGTTCGGCTCCGGCGTCGTGTTCGACAGCGTCGGCACGGCGTGGCAAAACCGCGGCAGCAGCTTTTCGCTCGACCCCGCGTCGCACAACCTGCTCACCCCCGGGCGGCGGCCGTTCCATACGCTGAACCCGGCACACGCACGGCTCACCGACGGCCGCACGATGGTCTACGGCACCATGGGCGGCGACGGCCAGCCGCAGACACAGGCCGCCGTGTTCAGCCGCTACGCGATGTTCGGGCAGACGCTGCAGCAGGCGGTGACGGCGCCGCGCTGGCTGCTCGGCAAGACCTGGGGGCAGGAGAGCGTCTCGCTGAAGCTGGAATCGCGGATTCCCGAAGCCGTGGTGCGCGCGCTGCGCGAGGCCGGCCACGACGTCGAGGTCGTCGATGCGTACGCCGACCAGATGGGCCATGCGGGCGCGATCGTGCTGCATCCCAACGGCGTGATCGCCGGCGCCGTCGACCCGCGCTCCGACGGCGCGATCGCTGGATACTAGCGGGAGCCCCGCTCAGGCGTCGTCAATAACCCGGCAGCGCTCGGCCGCAATCCCCAGCTCGGTGCGCTTCCCCGGCTCGGGAATCGCCGGGTCGTCGGAGCGGATCGGCACCGCGATCACGCGGCCGCCGCGCTCCAACCGGCAGTGGACGATCAGCTCGGCGCCGAAGAACTCGACGCGCTCGATCAGCGCGGGAACGCGGTTGCGGTCGCCCGCGCGCGGCTCGAAGTGCACGTGCTCGGGCCGGATCGACATGCCCTGCGGCGAGCCGGTGCCGCCGGCCACCACGGGCACGGGCACGACGAACAGATTGCCGTCGTCGGACTGGAAACGGCAGAAGCCGTCGGCCTCGACCGGCAGCAGCTTGCCGGTGAACCACAGCGACTGGCCGATGAACTCGGCGACGAAGCGCGTCGCGGGCTCCTCGTAGATCTCGCGCCCGGTGCCCACCTGCACGATGCGCCCGGCGTTCATCAACGCGATGCGGTCGGCGAGCGCGATCGCCTCCTGCTGGTCGTGCGTGACGACGAGCGTGGTCATGTGGACCTCGCGCAGGATCTCGCGCAGCTCGAAGCGCAGCGTCTCGCGCAGCTTGGCATCGAGGTTCGACAGCGGCTCGTCGAGCAGCAGCAGGTTGGGCGAGATCGCGAGCGCGCGGGCGAGCGCCACGCGCTGCTGCTGGCCACCGGACAGCGCCGACGGCCGCCGCGCGCCCAGCCCTTCCAAGCGGACGAGTTGCAACAGTCGCGCCCGGCGCGCGTCGCGCTCGGCCGGCGGCACCGAGTGCTGCCGCATCCCGTAGTCGACGTTCTGCGCCACCGTCATGTGCGGGAACAGCGCGTAGTCCTGGAACACGAGGCCGATGTCGCGCTGGAACGGCGGCAGGCCGACGACGTTCCGGCCGCCGATCGCGATCTGCCCCGCGTCGGGCTTCTCGAAGCCGGCGATGAGCCGCAGCGTCGTCGTCTTGCCGCAGCCGGACGGCCCCAGCAGCGCGACGATCTCGCCGGCACCGACGGCGAGCGTCGCCTCGTCGACGGCGACGTGGTCGCCGAACCGCTTCACCACCCCGTCGAGCTTCAGTCCGTCGGCCATCATCCGCTGTAGAGCCCTTTTCCGATCACATTGTCGAGCCCCGTCGTGCGGTCGAGGAAGATCACGATCAGCACCGTCAGCGCGGCAAAGACCGTCGACACCGCGGCGACCGTCAGGTTGAGGTTGCTGCGCATCTCCGCCACCAGCGCGATCGGCAGCGTCTGCGTGTAGGCGTCGGACAGGAACAGGCTTACCGCCACCTCGTCGAAGCTCAGCACGAACGCGAGCAGTGCCCCGGCGATGATGCCGGTCTTGGCGAGCGGCAGCGTGACGTCGAGGAACGCGCGCCACGGCGACGCGCCGAGCGAGGCCGCCGCCTCGACCATGCTGCGGCGGATGCCGACGAGGGAAGCGAGCGCCGCACGGATCGTGAACGGAATCGTGATGATCACGTGGCCCATGACGAGCCGCGTGAAGGCGTCGAAGATGTGGATCGCCGACGCGAAGCCGAGGATCGAGAAGCCGATCACCACCGTCGGCACCATCTTGGGCGACAGGAACAGCGTCTCGAGGAAGTGCCGCCCGCGCCACCGCGTCGCGGTGAGCGCGACCGCGGCGGCGGTGCCGGCGGCGGTCGAGATCGCGGTCGACAGGAGCGCCAGCTCGAGGCTGGTGACGAGGCCGGTCAGGTAGGCCGGGTTCGTGAAGAAACTGCGATACCAGCGCAGCGAGAACTGCGTCGGCGGGAACGCGCCCAGGAACTCGCGGTCGTCGAACGACAGCAGCACCGACACCGCGATGGGCAGCAGCAGGAACAGGAACACGATCGCCGGCACCAGCCAGAACACCACGGCGGCCAGCGCGTCGGTGCCGACCCGCCAGCCGGCGGTGCGCGGCTTCACGGCCGCACCTCCTGCGGAAACAGCGTGCGCACCATCACCGTGAGCCCGTAGACGATGGCGATCGCGAGCACCAGCATGATGATGCCGATCGCGGCGCCGCTGGGGTAGTTGGCGACGTCGGAGAACCGCGTGTACATCAGGTTCGTCGTGAACAGCACCACGCCACGCCCGAGGATAAGCGGCACCACGAAGTTGCTGATGCACATCGCGAAGCCGATCATGAACGCCGACAGCAGGCCAGGCACCGCGAGCGGCAGCGTGACGCTGGTCGCGACGTGCCAGCGCGGCGCGCCCAGCGACTCGGCGGCGCGCTCCAGTTGCGGGTTGATGTTCTGGAACGTGCCGATCAGCATGAGCGTGGCCACCGGCAGCACGAAGTGGAGCAGCCCGATTTGCACCTGCACCTCCGCATAGCGCGGGCTGTTGACCGGGATGCCGATCCAGCGGCCGAAGAACGTCAGCGGCCCCGTGGCGCCCCAGGTCATCTGGATCGCGTAGAGCTTGGCGATGAGGCTCAAGAAAAGCAGGCTGACGAGCAGGCCGAAGATGAACAGCCGCAGCCCGTGGCGGCGGGTGCGCGCGGCGTGCCACGCGACCGGCGCGGCCAGCGCCACCGCCAGCGCGCTGACGATGAAGCCGATCCGGAACGTGTCCCAGAAATAGAACGCGTACGCGGAACTGGCGAGCTCGGTGTAGTTCTGGAGCGTCCACCCGGCGCCCGAGCCGGCGCGGCCCGGGACGTACGGATGGAAGCTCTCGACCGCCATCAGCGCGATCGGCGCCATCAGGAACACGGCGACGATCAGCACCGCCGGCGCGAGCAGCAGCCGGTGCAGCCGCGACAGCGCCGTTGCCGGCGCCGGATCGGTGGCGGCCGTCATCGGAGCGCCGCGTTCATCGGCGCGCTCATCGGCGCCCTCATTGGCGCCTTCATCGGCGCATCAGGCCTTGCGGATCAGCGGCGCGATCTCGGTTTCCCAGCGCTTGGCGTAGCCGTCGACCTGCGTCGACATGTACTCGAAGTCGGCGATGTACGCGTACTGCGCGAGCTCCGCCGGCGAGTAGAAGACGTCGGCCACGTCCGGGTTGACCTTCGAATTCTGGTTGGTCGGTCCCGACCCCAGCGGCCAGTTGTACTGCTGGTTGATCGGCGCGGTCGCGAAGTAGTTCGAGAAGCGCTTCGCCGCGACGATCTTCGCCGGGTTGTCGCCCTTGATCACGGCGAAGCCCTCGTTGAAAAGGAAGCCCTTGTTGTCCTTCATCCGCGACAGGATCCGGCAGGGGAAGCGCTTCCTGACCTGCGTCCACGCGCCGATGTTGAAGAACGCGACCGACGTCTCGCCCGAGCTCATCGCGTTGATGAACTCCGAGTTGTTGTTGATGACGCGGCCGATCTGCCCTTTCTCGGCCAGCTCCTTCAGGAACTTCCACCCCGGCTCCATGTTGCGCTCGTTGCCGCCGCGCTGGATCGCAAGTGTCAGCATCAGGAGACCCGTGAGGTTCACCGGGAACGGCACGCACAGCTTGCCCTTGAAGCGCGGCTCGAGCAGCTGCTCGATCGACTCGATCGGCTTGTCGACGAGATCGGTGCGGTAGCCCCAGAACGCGCCGGACGTCGACAGCGGCGTGGTCATCAGCCTGCCCGCCTTGTCCTTCTGGAAGTACAACGGCGGAATCTCCTTCAGCGCCGGCATCTCGTCGAGGCTGACGGGCTCGACCCAGCCCTCGGCGATCATCGCGCGGAACGTCGGGTCCCAGCCCGAGATCACGTTGTAGCCGACGCGCGGCCACACCGGCTTGATCTTGGCGACGATCGCCATCGCGCCGCCGGCGTGCGTCTCCCACGTGATCTTGTCGCCGTACTTCGGCTCGTACTCCTTCATGATCTCGCGCGACACGTCGATCCACGCGGCGCCCCACTGGACGACGAGCAGCGGCTCGCCTTTCTGCTGCGCCATCACGACCGGCACGCCGGCCGCCTGCAACGCGGCGGCGAGCCCGGTGAGGCTCATCCCCTTCAGCAGGTCGCGTCTCGATATGGTTCTGATCATTGCGGTACTCCCCAAGGCGAATTGATTGCGGAAGGCGCGGGCGCGACGGCGGCGCGCGCGATTCGACACGGACAATCCCGTCGCCTATCGCAGCGCAGAAAGAGGGAACAATCTTATGCGGCGCGTTCCCCGCTGTCAATTCACAAGAACAATTTTTTCTCCGCACGAAAGTTTTTCGGCGGCCGGCGGTGTCTAATAGCGTTGCGAAAAGCCACGGAGGGAAGGCATGGCATTCGACGTTGCACTGGTGGGCGGCACCGTATTGACCGGCGACCCCGCGCGGCCCGTCATCGCCGACGGCGTGGTCACCTTCGCGGGCAACCGGATCGCGGCGGTGGGCGCGCGGTCAGAGTTCCCGGCGACGCTCGACGCCGGGAAGGTGTTCGCGCTGCCCGGGCGCGTGATCACGCCGGGCTTCGTCAACCTGCACACTCACGCCGTGCTGTCGCTGATGCGCGGCATCGCCCTCGACATGGGCTTCGCGCCCGCGTACACGCGCGGCGTACCGCACGGCCACGACATCCTGCCCGACGAGGCGGTGGCGCTGGCGCGCCTCGGCGCGCTGGAGGCGATGACGTTCGGCTCGACGGTGATGGTCGACAGCTGGGTACACGCCGACCTCACGCTGCCGGCGATGGCGGAACTCGGCTTGCGCGTCTGGTCGTGCAGCCGCTTCCACGACGTCGACTTCACGCGCGTCCACGAAGGCATCTGGGAGCACGACCCGAGGATCGGCGACGACTGCCTCGTGGCGACCCGGCGCCTGCTCGCCACCCATCACGGCGGCGCCGGCGGCCGGATGAACGTGATGCTGGCCCCGCACGCCTCGGACACCTGCTCCGACGCGCTGCTGCTGAAGGTGGCGGCCATGGCCCGCGAGACCGGCGTGCGGGTGTGGACGCACCTGTCGCAAAGCCCGCTCGAGAACCGAGTGATCCGCGAGCGCAGCGGCTGCACGCCGACCGAACTGCTGGAGCGCTCAGGCCTCCTCAACGACCGGCTGATCGGCGCGCATTGCATCTATCTGAGCGACGACGACATCCGGCGGATGGCCGCGTCGGGAATGACCGTCGCGCACATCCCGAAGGGCAACGCCACCGGCGGCACGATGGCGCCCACGCCCGCGATGCAGAAGGCCGGCGTGCGCATCGGACTTGCCACCGACAACCTGACGCAGGACATGACCGAGGCGATGCGCTGGGCGCTCGCCGTCGCGCGGATCCAGCTCGGCAGCGTTTCCCCGGACTGGCAGCCGGCGACGGCGTTCGCAATGGCGACCCGCGTGGGCGCCCGGGCGCTGGGCATGGAGCGCGAGATGGGGCACCTCGCGCCGGGCAGCCTCGCCGACGTCGTGGCGTTCGACTTCCGGCGCGCGCACTTGACGCCGCTGCTCGACCCGCTGGGCACGCTCGTCCACGACGCGGGCGGGCGCGACGTCGAGCACGTGTTCGTCGACGGCCGGCAGGTGATCGCCGGCGGCGAGCCGACGCAGGTCGACGGCGAGCGGATCCGGCGCGACGCGCAACGCGCAGCCGAAGCGCTGTGGGCGCGGGCGCGCGCCGAGGCCTGACGCCGCCGGCTACGCGGTCAGCACACCGCCGCGCCAGCCCGGCAATCCCCAGCCCCGCAGGTTCCGGTTGAAGCCGGCGTCGTTCGCCAGCCAGTCGAACGACGGATCGACGCACGCGGACATCACCAGCGCGTCGTGGCGCTCGCGCGCATCGACGAGCCAGGCGAGCGCCGCCGGTTTGTCGCGCAGCGTCGAGGCGAGCATCGCGCGGTGGTACGAGGACGTCCCGGGGAAGCGCGCGAGGCACGCTGCCTCCTGCTCCCGCGCCCGATCGGCGTCGCCGCGCCGGGCGTACGCAATGGCAAGGCACATCCACGGCGTCGGGTTGTCGGGGAGCCGCGCCTGCGCCTCGGCGTAGAGCCGCTCCGCCGCGTCGAAATCGCCCGCCCACAGCTCGTTGTTGCCCATCAGCGCGTGCAGCGGGAACGTCGCCACGCCGGAGGCCAGCAATCCCGCCCACTGTCGCCGCGACTCGTCGTGGCGGCGCGCATAGGACAGGATGTTGGCGCTGCTCATCCGCAGCAGCACCGACAGCGGATCGTGCGCGCGGCCGATCGCGAGTTCGTGCAGCGCCTCGTCGAACTCGCCGACGTAATGCAGCAGCGACGCGAGCGTGGTGCGCGCCGCAGTGACGTGCGGGTAGTGCCGCAGCACCGCGCGCAGCCGGGCGATCGCGGGCTTCCAGTCGAGATCGCGGGCGCCGGCGATCGCCGCGAGGGTGATCGTCGCGTCGGGCCGGTCGGGCTCGAGCGCGAGCGCGCGTTCGGCCGCGGCGCGCGCGGTGGCGTACGCGGCGGCGAAATCGCGGTCCATCAGTCCCGCCTGCGTGAAGCGCGCGGACGCGATCGCCGCCCACGCCGCGGCGCACCCGGGATGCGCGGCGGCGACCGCGGCGACGGCCCCCAGTTCGCGCTCGATGTCCGCGTGATTGCGTTCCAGCACCCGCATGACGACGACGTTGAGGGCCTGCCGCTCGTCGGCCGAGAGCCCGGCCAGACCGCCCGCTTCCGGCGCGACCTCGTGTCCGGAGAGCCGCGCCGCGAACCGCGCGAACACGCGGTCCGCGATCGCGTCGAGCGTGGCAAAGCGCTGCGCCGCGTCTCGCGTCTGCGTCTCCACCCACTGGACGCTCGCGTCGGCCGCGTCCAGCAGTCGCGCGGTCACCCGGAGCTGGCCGTCCGGTTCGGCCCCGACGCTCGATTCCACCAGCCATTCCACGCCGAGCGCGTCGCCGATGCCGACCTGCGTCGCGCAATCGCGCTCGGCCTGGTCGACCGAGTCGCGGGCGATGATCCGCGGCACGCCGATCCGCGCGAGGCCGTCGGCCAGCCGGTCCGCGAATCCGGCGCATAGGATGTCGTACCCGGGCTCGCCGGTGGCGTTGCGCGTCCGCGCGACCGCCACGCCGAGGCGCGCGCCGCCGGTGTCGACGGAGCCGACGAATTCGGGCTCGTAGCGGCCCTTCGGCAGCACGATCCGCAGCTTCGGCAGCTGGTCGTAATGCGCGTAGTGGGCTTCCAGCCGCTCGCGCAGCCGGCGCATCGTCACGCGCACGATCGGATCGGACTGCGGGTCGTAGGTGGCCGGGTCCCGGCGGAACACTTCGAGCGCGATCGACGTCTCGCGGAACGCCGTCGCGTCGCCGGCCATCCGCCGCTCCACGAGGTAACGCAGCAGCCGGGTGTGGCTGGGCGCGCGACGCAGCGCGTCGCTGTCGATCAGGCGGGAGAGCTCCTGCGCGACGAGGGCATTGGGCGAGGACATCTGGGCAGCCATGGCGCAGTGTAGACGGGCCCGACGGGCGTCGAGAGGACGATGTTACATGTTGTTACCTACCCCCGGAGCCATCCATCGGTAGATTGCCCGAATCCGCTGTCGCCGTGGCTGATGCCGCCGCTCGCGCAACTCCTGTTCGCCGCGGCCTTCCGGCTGCGCCACCGCTATCCCGGCGAGACCCGGCTGGCCCTGCTGGTCGCCGCGGTTGCGGTGTCAGGCATCGCGTGGGCCGCGACGGTGCTGCGCGACGTGCCTGCACGTCGAAGTCTTCCGACATCGATTGACGCGAACGATGGAGAATCGGTTGTGATCCGTTTGCGCAGTTCTTGCTGGCAGTAGTCGCCGCTGGCGCAGGGGCCGCTGCTGCCCTACGGCACCGCAGCACCGAGCAGGGACGGCGTGCACGCGAAGACCGTGTCGGCGCCGGAGCCTTCGCCGATCCACCCCTCGTTCACCATCTGGTCCCGCGTTGTTCGGTTGCTGGTATAGCGGTGATTCGGAGCGCCGCCCTGGCCGTGGTTGTAGACACGGTAGAGCGGCACCATCCCGACACCGCAGCTGCCGGTGGCGAGATCGGGGATCGCCAGGTAACGATCATCGCCGACGTCGCGTGCTTGCGGAGGACTGACATGTGACGCGGAACATACGCTGGCGTACAGCGTCGAGCGCCGTTTGCCGCTGTCCGTATTGACGAAGTGGCACATGGGGAAGCGACCGGGACCCGCGGTCGTCCAAGTTCGAAAATACTCGAACGTCAGGTGCCAGTCATCGCCGAATGCCCCATCCAGAATCACGCGCTTCTCGATTTCGGTCGCGGTGTAGCGATACCGATCGGAGCCATGATCGTAGTACTCCGTTGCGATGGGGGCAGCGAGAATGGTGTTCTGCTCGCTTGCAATCGTCAGGGAATCCGCGCTCGTCCCGTTCGCGTTCAGGACGAACAGATGGTCCTGGCTATCCGCCATCCTCCACGGCGCCGTGCCGACGGGAAAGCTGCCGATTATCGATTCCTTCGCGGCATCGATGATGGTCACTGTGCCGCTGCCCCGATTGACCACATAGATGTTTCCGCCGTTTTCGTCGACGTTGACGTCTACCGGCGTATTGCCAACGGTCAGCGTCTTTGTCACCTTGTCGGTGTCGGTGTTGACGATCGTCAGAGTGCCATCGGTTGCATTCGGCAGGTAGTAGCGGCGATAGACGTAGCTATGGACACCGTAGTTCGCCGTGGTCCCGCGACCGGAGGGGAGTGTCCCGATCACGGTGTCAGTGATTGCATCGATTACCGAGACGGTCTGGTCGGTGACGTTGTTGACATAGACTTTTGCCAGCTGGCTGTTGACTGCGTTGAAATTCGGGCCCTTGCCGACCGGCAGGGTCTTGATGACGGTGCGCGCGAGTTCGTCGATTATCGTCACCGTGTTGTCGGCGAAACTGGAGACGTAGACCTTCTTGAGATTGCTCGATGCCTCGGGCGTCCCCGGGCCGACGCCAACGGGAATGGTGGCGATGACCGTGTTCGTTGCGGTGTCGATGACTGAAACGGTGTTGCTGCCGTGGTTGTTGACGTAAATGCGGCCGAACCGGAAGTCACTTCCGATTGCGAACGGGTTGTCGCCGACAGGAATCGATACCGATGGCGCGACGCCGGTGGTGTCGATCACCAGGATCGTTCCTGGAGCCGTGGCCATTGCGATGTAGAGCCGATGATGCGCCCCGTCGAGGGCCGTCCGCCGCGGGCTGCTGCCAACCGGCAGCGTGGTCAGCACCGACAGCGTGTTGATATCGATCACGCTGACAGTGCCGTCGTCGAAGTTCGAAACAAACGCCTTCGCCAGTGCAGGGTCAATGCTCATGCCGGCCGTGGTGTTGCCGAGCGGCAACGTCGCCTGAACTGTCACCGCGGCATGAATTGCGCCGACGAAGAAACCTGCAAACATTCCGAGCACCGTCTTGCCGACATGCATCCTATCCACCTCTGGGTTAGTTGCCGCATCCCGTACTCAAGATTCAATCGCGGATCCGCGAACCCGGCGCACCGGTTGTCGTGGCCGGGGTCGCCGGGGGCATTGCATATCCGCGCGACGACCGCGCCGCGCCGGAAGGGCGACCATGACGCAGTGTAGCGGTCGGCATCTGTCGCCGAATCGCCGATGTTACATGTTGTTACATACCCCCGAAGACATCCGTCGGTAGATTGCAGGAACCCGTTCTGCATCCCTCTCCGCCAGGATTCCCCGATGCGCCTCCCTGTCCTGCTCCGTCTCCCCGCGCTGGTCCTGTTCATTGCTTTCGCCGCCACCCGCGCCGACGCGGGAACCGTGAAAATCAGCGTCGCGCTGGACACCGACAGCAACGCCGCGACCGGCTGCGCGCTGGCGACGGCCGGTGGCACGGTACAAGGCATCGAGCAAATCGCGACGACGGTGATCACGACGAACGCGGGCGGCGCGGTCGTCACCCGCCTCGAGCGGCAGCTCTGCACGGCCGGCAGCTTCGGCGCGCCGGTCGTCTACGACGCGACCGGCTGGAACGTGGGCCTCGGCAACGGCAGCGGCGGCAGCGCGGTCGTCGAGACGTCGATCCCGCTGTCGATGCTGCCGCCCGGCGCGGCGATGCGCGCGCTGGTGACCTCCGACAACGGCGCCGGCGGCCAGGATGCGACGGCCGCCTTTGCGCTCGCCCTGGCGCCGGTTGCCGCGCCCGCGCCGATCGTGGCGATACCGCTGTCGCCGTGGTTGGTGCCGCCACTCGCGCTGCTGTTGTTCGGGGCGGTCCTCTGGCTGCGCCGCCGCTATCCCGGCGAGACCCGGCTGGCGCTGCTCGTGGCTGCACTCGCGGTGTCAGGCATCGCGTGGGCCGCGACGGTACTGCGCGACGGCAACATCGCCGACTGGACCGGCGTGCCGCCGGCGGTGACCGACGCGTCCGGCGACGCGCCCGCCGGCGCCGACATCGTCGCCGTCTTCTTCCAGCAGGACGCATCGACGCTCTACCTGCGCGTGGACGCGGACATCCGCCTCGACGCGGCGGCCGTCAACACGGCACCCACGGTCAACGCCGGTGCGAACCAGGCGATCACGCTGCCGGCGACGGCGACGCTTACGGGCACCGCGTCCGACGACGGCCTTCCCAACCCGCCCGGTGCCCTGACCACGAGCTGGAGCCTCGTCTCCGGGCCGGGCGGCGTCACGTTCGGCAATTCCGCGGCGTTGAACACCACGGCGACGTTCAACGCAGCAGGAATCTACGTACTGCGCCTGACCGCCAGCGACAGCGCCCTGCAGGCCACGAGCAACGTGCAGGTGACCGTGAGCGACGGGGCGCCCCTGCTGCTGGCGATTGCGGACCGTACCATCGAGCTGGGGTCGCGTTTCCAGCAGTTGCTGGTCGCCACGGACGCCAACGGCAGCGACACGCTCACCTACTCGCTGCCCACCGCACCCATCGGCGCGGCGCTGAGTCCGGCGCCGCTGGTCGACTGGACGCCGACCGCGGCCCAGCTCGGATCGAACACCTTCACGGCCCGCGTGATCGATGGCGCCGGCCACGCTGCGACGACCACGTTCCACGTGACGGTCGTCCACACCAATCACCCGCCGCAACTGGCGCCGCAGCCGAACGTGATCCTGCCGGTCGGCACTGCGTTCGCCCGGACGTTGCAGGCCGCCGATCCCGATGCGGGCGACGTGCTCGCATTCGCGCTGGGAGCCCATCCCGCGGGGATGTTGCTGACCGGTGCCGCACTGAACTGGCCGACCGCCGGCAAGGCGCCCGGCGACTACGCGGTGACGGTCAGGGTCACTGACCCGGCCGGCCTGTTCGACGAGAAGAGCTTCACCGTCACGCTGACGCAGGCCGCGCCGCCGCCGGTGGCCAACGACGACCGGTACGAGGCCCGTCTCGGCCAGACGCTGACCGTCCCCGCGGCCGGCGTGCTCGGCAACGACCTGTCGCTGCGCGGCAGCCCGCTGACCGCCGTCCGGCTGACCGATCCCGACAAGGGCACGCTCGACACATTGCGCGCCGATGGCGGCTTCACCTACACCGCGCCGGCCTCGCTGCCGCCGGCCCCGGGGCTCAATCCCGTCGTGAGCTGGCGTGGGGTGCTGGAGGGCAACAATTACTTTGCGCTGGCGGCCGACTTCGATCACGACGGCGTGGTTGACTATGCGACGTCCACCTTCGGCGACTTCCGCGCCTGGCGCGGCAGCGACGGTGCCCAGTTGTGGCAATTCGACAAGTCCATCACCACCCACGCAGACATATCGGGTTGCAGTACCTACATCGATTCCGGGCAATTCGCGCTGGGCGATGTCGCCGGCGGCGGCGACATCTACCTGTTTGCTTCGATCAATTGCGACTATCTCAGTATCGGCGGCCAGGAAGATCGCTTTTTCGCTGCCAACGCCTCGCAAATACTGCCGGGGGGCAAAGTCGCCGCGCAATGGGTCAGCCCGCGCCTGTCGCGGCCGCATCCCGGCGCCTACGCCACCAACGCTTCGCCGACCTTGCCCGACCCGCCGGTCACGCCGACTCTCGCGGCATCGGCGGCGCGATCGGTGCCCGCGCTGGCGAAACTCACGGCGGGTGGATCAACCAAATTGTTGACCCGATTCCTCGCCGACAGCAACTACGGCTACTACTACGACACCCCCAATTCGGGCCACCTGGCTTATGCCGCCTGCCGCACCATGACCGGCCTGCCTGCCGACGAAGGGCGCGCCTGCAAGGCGACCTTCGTCATCGACGCGGCCACCGGCGCCATCAATCAGGTGCTCACGGCGCCGAATCCCGCCAACGAGAATGCCGCTCCCCGCAACTCGCCGACCGACCAGAACATTCCCATCATTGCCGACCTCGATGGCGACGGTCAGGTCGAAATCATCTCCGGCGGCGATATATGGCAATTGGCGGGCGGCGTGTGGGTGCTCGCCTGGCAGGCGCAATTCGATTCCACCACTGCGGGGGTGAAGAAGTCGTTCGAGCCCTCGTCGGTGGCCGTGGCTGACCTCGACGGCGACGGCAAGGCAGAGGTCGTCTTTCACCTGCTGGCCAACGGCGTCCAGACGGGCGGCATCTACATCTTCGATCGCCAGGGCGCGCTGCTGCGAAAGATTCCCCTCGCCACCAACGTCAGCGGACTGCTCAGCGTTGCCGACGTCGACGGTGATGGCGCTCCGGAGATCCTGATCGCCGGCGATAGCTTCCTGTACGCCTACCGGCCGGACGGGACATTGCTCTGGGCCAAGCGGCTGCCGGACATCCTCACCGGTGTCGTACCCGCGCTCTCTCCCGGCGGCACCGAGCCGATGACCTCCGCTGGGCAGCTCTATGTCTACGATCTCGATCTCGACGGCGTGCCCGAGGTCATCGTGCAGGGTACCCGCCGGCTGTTCATCCTGAGCGGGCGCACGGGCGCCGAGCTGTGGAGCGTCGACACCGAAAACGATGGCTTCTTCCAGCCCGGCAATCCGCTCCTGGTCGATGCCGACGGCGACGGCCACGTCGACATCATCGTGCACCTCTCCGAGCGCTGGAACTGCGGCTTCTTCGGCTCCGGGCCCGGTGGCTGCAAGGGCAATGCGATGCGGATCAGCGGCGGAAGCAACAACTGGGCGCCGGGGCCAAAGGTGCAGAACCAGCTCAACTTCCGTCCCGCTGCCGCCGACGCCGGCGCGAAGATCCTCTACGACGGCTCGATGCGGCGCGACTTTCGCCAGCAGGCGCAACTCGGAACGGTGATCGATCCGCGCATCGCGCAGAGCACGTCGTTCACGTACAAGGCAAACGACGGCGCCGCTGATTCGCCGCCGGCGACGGTGTTCATCGACATCAAGCCGCCGAACCGGCCGCCGGTGATAACTTCGACGCCGCCCACCGGGCTGCTGTCGGTGACGCCCTATGCGAGGCGGGTCTACACCATCACCGCCACCGATCCCGATCCGGGCGACACCGTGCACTACGAGTTCGTGTCCAGCACCTTTGACACGACGTACTACCCGGCCCCGACAGTCGATTCGGTGACCGGCGGCGTCGACATCTACAGCGGGCCCTGCGGGTCGTTCGGCGGCGCGTGCGACTTCGGGCGAGTTCTGGTCATCGTCGCCGCCGTCGATTCCCACGGCGCGCGCACCGAGCAGTCGTTCTTTGTCGACATCACCTATGTTTCGGCCGCCGTTCCGAACGTGATCGGGCAGCTGCTGCCCGCAGCGCGCACCGCCGTCGAGGCAGCCAGCCTCACCCCGCTGGTCGGTGCCGAACTGTTCGCGTCGCAACCCGCCGGCACCGTCATCGGCCAGGATCCGGCTGCCGGCACCGCCAACGTTCCGCGCAGTGCCGCAGTGAAACTGACGGTATCGAAGGGCCCGCAACCGGTCGTGATGCCGTTCGTCGTCGGCCAGCAGTTGGCGCCGGTGAACGCGCTGCTCACCGCGGCGGGATTGAACGTGAACGCCGCGACCGTGTTCTCGACGACGATACCCGTCGGCGAGATCATGGCCCAGTCGCCGGTGGCCGGCACCGAGTTGCTGCCTGCGACGGCACCGCCGGTCGCGTTGACTGTTTCGGCGGGCGGACCCCTGCCCGCGCCCATCGCGTCGATCGTGCTGGAGCCGGGGCCGGGACCGCAGCTGCGCCTTGCCGGCGAGGAACTGCAGTACAAGGCGGTCGCGATTCTCACCGACGGCACCAGTGCCGACGTGACGCTGACCGCGGCGTGGTCGTCGTCGGTGACGGCCAAGGCGACGATCAACGCCGTCGGCGTCGCCAAGGCGATCGCCAGCGGAACAACGACCATCACCGCCACCCTCGCCGGCAAGTCGGGCCAAGGGACGCTGAACGTCGCGGCGCTCGTGCTGGGCGACAATGCGCCGCCTATTGCACTGATCACCGCGCCGGTCGACGGCAGCGCCGTCACCGGCCCGACCACGATCGTCGGCACCGCGAGCGACACCAACTTCCTGCGTTATGAACTTGCGATCGCCGGTGCCGGAAGCGAGGACTGGCGGCTCATCGGCGAGGGCAGCGCGGGGGTGACCAATGGGGCTCTCGGCACGCTGGACCCGACGCTGCTGCTCAATGGCATCTACACCTTGCGCCTGACCGTCTTCGACCGCGGATCCAATACGGCGAAAGCGGAGATTCCGGTCCAGGTCGAGGGCAACCAGAAGGTGGGCTACTTCACGTTGTCGTACACCGATCTCATCGTTCCGCTCTCGGGCATTCCGATTCAGGTCACACGGACCTACGACAGTCGCGACACGAAAAAAGGCGACTTCGGAGTCGGCTGGAGTATGGGCCTGAAGGCGGTCCGGGTCTCGACGACCCGTGAACTTGGCACCGGCTGGCAGGTGGACAAGGCGGGCCTCAACTACAACCTGACCGCCGGCAGCGAACACTTCGTCAGCGTCACCTTGCCCAGCGGTCGCGTCGAATCGTTCGACGTGCGGATCGCGCCGATCCTGTCGCCGCTGGTGCCGTTCGCCACTGCGACGGCAAGTTTTGTTGCGCGGCCAGGCGCGCTGGGCACGCTAAGGGCGCTCGAGAACGTCGATCTGCTGATCATTGGCGCACAACCCGGTCCGGTCACGCTGGTGGACGACGTATCGCTGAACACCTTGCACCCCGATCGATTCGTCTACACGCAACGCGACGGCACGGAGTTCATCGTGCGCCGCTCGAAGGGTGTGGAGAGCGTCAAAGACTCGAACGGCAACCAGATCACCATCACGCCGGGCGGCATTACCCATTCCGCGGGCACCAGCATCGTCTTCACCCGGGATGCCGAGAGCCGTATCACCAGCATCACCGATCCGAAGGGGATGAGCCGGATTTACGCCTACTCGGGTGCCGGCGACCTGGCGTCGACAACCGACCGGCTTTCCAATACGACGCGCTACTTCTACAACCGATCCCACGGCCTGATTCGTGTCATCGACCCGCTGGGCCAGTCGGCGGCGAGGGCGGATTACGATGCGCAAGGTCGCCTGATTGCGCTGACCGATGCCAATGGCCAGATGACGCGCTACCAGCACGACCTCCCCGGGCGGCAGGAGTTGATAGAAGATCCCCTCGGCCGCATCACCGTGTACAACTATGACACGCGCGGGAACATCCTTTCGCGCACCGACCCGCTGGGGAACACGTCGACGTTTACATACAGTGCCCAGGACCACGTGCTGACGCAGACGGATCCACTGGGCGCGACGACGTCGCTAGCCTACGATGCGCAGGATAACGTCGCATCGGTCACGGACCCTCTGGGGCGCACGAACTCTTTTACGTACGATCCGGGCGGGCGGCTGCTTACAACCACGGACGCCCGTGGGTACCTGACCTCCCTCCGCTACGATGCCGCAGGTGGACTCATCGGCACGACGGACGCGCTTGGCCACGAAAGGAGCTACGAAAACGACAGCGTCGGCAATCCGACGTTGGCGACTGATGCACTGGGGGCCATCACGCGGCAGGGGTACGACAGCGCAGGACGCCGCATCCAGTTGACGGATGCGCTCGGCGCCGTACTCACCTTCCAGCACGACGACAACGGCAATCTGCTTTCGCAGCAAGACCCGACAGCGCCGACGGCGGCCATCAGCTTCGATGCAGAAGGCCGCATTACAGGAACTTCTCGTGGCGGTCTCCAGCGCTCGATTGCCTATGACGCCGCCGGGCAGATCCGTTCGGCAACCACCTCCTCCAACCGGCAGTTTTCGCTGTCGACCGATCCCGTTGGTCGGCTGACAGGCATTGCCGATCCGGTGGATGGCCCCGCGCTGCTGCTCGCCTACGATGCGGTCGGCAATCTGAAGGCGTTGGGGGATGGGTCCGGAAATCAGATGACCAATGTCTTCGATGCCGCCGATCGACTCGTTGCAACCACCGGACCCGACGGATCGATCGAGCACCGCGCCTACGACGCGGCGGGGCGCCTTGTGGAAGTGACTGATGTGCTCGGGAACACGACTCGCCGCGGTTACGATGCTGCCGGGCAGCTGGTCAGCGTCACCGACGCGTTGGGCGGCCAGACCACTTTCCAGTATGACGCCGGCGGCAATCGAATCGCACAAACCGATCCGGCGGGCCGGACGACCACCTTCGACTATGACGCGGCAAACCGCCTGACGCGGACGACCTTTGCTGACGGCGTATCCGAATCGCGCGTCTACGATGCCGGCGGGCGCCTGATCCGATTGACCGATCCCGCCGACCACTCGACGACCTATACATACGATGTCGTGGGGAGCCTCCTCTCGATCACCGACCCGCTCGGGCAGGTCACCCGGCACGCGTATCAGGGCAGTGCCCAGCGGTCTGAGACGACCGACGCCAACGGCCACACGACGCGGTTTGCGTACGACGACGCCGGGCGCCTGACCGCGACGACCTTCCCCCTCGGAAGTGTGGAGATCACCCTGTACGACATTACCGGCAATCCGCTGTCGAAAGCCAACGGTCAGGGCGAGTCCACGCAATACCAATATGACGCGTACGGCAGGCGCAGCGCGACACTCCTTCCCGGCGCGCAGTCGGAAACCTACACCTACACCACGGATCACCTGCTGCGCACGGTAGTGGATGCACGGGGGACCACCACGCTCGACTATGATGCGCAAACGCGTCGACTGGTGCGACTCACCGAGCCGGATGGCCGCTACGTGCGCTACGCCTACGATGCGGCCGGCAACAGGACGCTGACCGCGCACCGTGACGGCGCGAGCGAGTTGGCGACGCAGTACGCCTATGACGCCCTGAATCGGCTGATCCGGATTACCGATCCGGGCGGCGGGGTAAGCACCCAGGCCTGGGACAGCGCCGGCAACCTCGTCACCACAAGCAGGCCGAACGGGGTCACGACAAGCACCACCTACGATGTCCGCAATCGCCCCATCGCGATTGCGCATCGCGCTGCCGGGGGCGCACTGATCGCCCAGGAAACGTACACGCTCGATGCGCTCGGCAACCGCGTGCGCATCGATCGGCAGGATGGATCGCGCGTCGAGTATCGCTACGATGCGCTCAGCCGGGTCACGCGGGATTTGCGGTTCGACCACGCCGGCATCCTGACGTTCGAGGCCGCATTTGCCTACGATGCCGTCGGCAACCTGGTCGGTTCCGGACCGCCGGCGTCGCCTGCCGTCTATGTCTACAACGCCGACAATCAATTGGTCTCCGGCGGCGGTGTGACTTTCTCGTACGACGGCGCGGGGCGGCTCGTGCAAGAGAACTGGACTCCGCCCGGCGGGCCGCCGAAATCGAAACGCTACATCTGGGATGCCCGCGATCGGATGACGGGCTTCCGCGACGCGAATGGCGCCGCGACGACTTATGGTTATGACAGTGGAGGCGCGCGCATGGGTAAGGGCGGCGCGGCCGGGGTCACCTCATTTCTGGTCGACCGCGACAACGCAACCGGCTACGCGCAACTGGCTCGCAGAACCACGGCCGCCGGCACCGACACTTTCGTATGGGGGTCGCAGATGCTCCAGGCGATCGAGGCTGGAACGCCGCGGTATCCGCTATTCGACGCACTCGGTTCGACGCGGCTACTGACGGGGACCAACGGCTCGGTGACCGATGCCTTCGACTATCGAGCCTATGGCGAAGTACAAAGCGCCAGCGGGACCTCGGGCCTGCCCCACCGCTTCGCCGGGGAGGAAACCGATCCTGAGTCCGGCCTTTCCTACCTGCGTGCACGCTACTACGATCCGCGCACGGGGCGCTTCCTTTCCCGCGACAGCAAGGCAGGCGACCCGAGCGAGCCGCTTTCCCTGAATCCCTATCTCTACGTCGCCGGCAATCCGGTCAATCGAACAGACCCCAGCGGAAACGACTTCACCCTCATCTCACTTACCTTCAATCAAGCGATCGACAACATGAACAAGGCGAGGAGTGCGGTGAATGCGCGGAAAGCGCTGATAAGGACGAAGGACATGCTCGTTACCGAGTCGCGACTGTTCGGTGGCGTCATGGCGATAGAAGCGATAGTGGAGGATATGGGAAATCACAGGAGAGTAGATAAGTGGTTCGGAGTCAACGGCATGATCATGGCGGCCGTCAGTAGTGTATTGCCGGAAGTGGGAAGCGTGGTGAACGAGAGCGTCCACTTTGTTGCCGACGCAGTGATGGCTGTTACCGCCCTCAAGATGCTGAACGGATCTACGGTACTAATCGGGGTTCAAGGTTTCGGCATACTTGCCAGCAACTCCCTCGCCGAAGCTCAAGAGCAGTGGACGCTGAACAGCAAGTACGGCAACGCCTGCAAGGGCTCAACAGACCTGGCATATGCCTACCCCGGCACAAGTCCCCCGGTACTTGAGCTTTGCACTGGGTTCTTCTTCTCCCCCCCGCTGCCCCAGAAGGGCACGCTACTGCGAGCCGGCAAGTCTTCGCAACCTGGAATCATGCTTCACGAATTTTCGCACCTTGCGGCGGGAACGCAGGATGACGCCTACCAGTGCCACCCCAGCACTGTCCTGACGAAGGCCAAAGATCTCAAACCGGGCGCGTTTCTTTTCAATGCCGACAGCTACCGCTGTTGGGCGGAGGACTCAGCTCTGGGGTGGGGCGAGAGTTCGATCAAGAATCTTCCGGGCCCCTGATTAGTACAAGCGCGACCGGACGCTAAGGCGCAGTGGGCGCGGGGAGCGGCAGGTTCAGACCATCGTGCACCCGATCATGAATCGATGTCTAAGATTCCCGACGCTCGCCCTCGTGCTGGTCGCATCGGCCAGCACATGCTTCGCCCAGACGACAGCACAGGGCGCCGGCGCCAAGGCGGTCGCCCAGCCGCTGCCCCAGACCCGGATCGTCCAGGGGCGGAACTTCACCTACGCGCTGCCCGCCGGCTGGCGCGTGGGCGAGGAAGGCAATCACGCGCTGGTGCTCCAGGCCGGTGACTTGTCGGCGGCCGTGATCGTCTACGGCGTCAGCGGTCTCGACCAGAACCTGACGCCGCCGCAGTTCGCGTACAACGCCATCACCAACAACCTGCGGCTCTCGCCCGATGTCCGGATCTCGAACCCGGCGCCGATCCGTCCCCTGCCCGGCTACACGGCGGCCGCCGTCATGGACATCGCCTTCACCAGGACGGGTCCGCAGGGGCCGCAGCGCGTCGTCGGTCTCGTGGTCAGCAACGTCGTGTCCGTCTATGCCCGGTCCGACGCCGTCGTCACGCTGATACTGGCGCTGGACACCCGCTGGGGTGCGGTCCAGTCGTGGCTGCCGCAGGTCGCGCTGCAGGCGCTGAACACCGGGCCGAACCCCTTCGGCCGCACGGCGATGTCCGGCGCCATACTCAACGATACGGTCCGCCAGCGCGAAGCCTATGGCCAGTACCTCAACTGGTCGCAGGCGAACTGGGCAGGCGTGGTCGCGCAACGGGCGGCATCGCTCGACCGGCAGGCCCAAGGCAAGGGCGAAACGCTGACGGGACAATACTGGGGCAAGAATCCCTATACCGGCACTCCGGAGCGCTACTCGACCTCACCGTCCGTGATCTGGGTCCATCGCGATGGCCGTCAGGTCCCGTCATCGGACTCGACCTTCGATCCGCGCACGCCGGCCGACTCCGACTGGCGCCGCGTGCAGCGCTGAGCAGGCGCCATTCACGCCTCCCACAGTCCGCCGGTCATCAAGCCCGTGGTTTGCTGACCGGAGTCAATACGCGCTCCGGCGGACAGTGCCACAGTGAACGCACAGGCTGGCCGTCCCCGGCCGGCCGCGCCCGCCGCGCCGCGCGCGGGCGCCGTCACAGGAGTGCCATCATGTCCCTCTACCATGCCGTGGTCTGGCTCGACCACCAGGCGGCCCACGTCTTGCAGTTCGATCCGTCGCACGTCGAGGCCCAGCAGGTCAGGAGTGAGACGCACCACACGCGTCAGCACGGCGCCGCCGTGCGCGACGAGCACGAGTTCTTCGGCGAAGTGTGCGACGCGCTGGCCGGTGTCACCGAGGTGCTGGTCACCGGCGGGCACACTGCGCAGGCGGACTTTCGCCACTACGTCGGCAAGCATCGCCCGCAGGTCGCGGCGCAGATCGTGGGCTGGGAAACGGTCGACCACCCGACCGAAGGCCAGCTGGTCGCGCTCGCGCGGAAATATTTCGTGAAGTACGACCGGGAGACGGGGGCGAAGCTGCCCGCGTGAGCAGGGACTCGCAGATTTCGTAGCCCGGGTTGAGCGAAGCGAAACCCGGGGCGATGCGCGAACGGGAACGGTCCACCCGGGTTGCGCGTTCGCGCAACCCGGGCTACATGCGCAGCTTCCTGCGCCAGTGACGGCGCGGCGCGGGCGGCGACGCGGGCGGCAGTTCGGTGTCCGCGTGATCGGCCGCGACGCGACGGATCGCCAGCACCGCGTCGGCCGGCAGCAGCCGTTCCATGCTGCGCTCCCACGCGCGCGAGCGATCGTCCTGGTGCAGCCAGCCGTCGGCATCCTCCCGCAGGATTCCCGTCTCGACCAGGTTGTCGATGTAGGACGCGAATGTCGAGCGCTCGTAGAAGTCGGGCGGCGCGAACTCGAACAGCAGCGACAGCCGCTGCGTCAGCATCTGCATCAGCGCTTCCAGCCGCGCCCGCTTCAGCCTGCCCGCGCCGATCTGCGTCAGCAGCGCAATGGTGAGGTAGTTGCGCCGCAGCAGGTGCCGCAGCGAACGCGCCAGCAGTTCCAGCCCGGCGTGCTCGGAGCTGTAGCGGTCGGCGGCACGGATCGCCCCGTCCGCCGTCAGCCGCGCGAGGCCCAGTTCCACGAACGCGGCGACGATGCGCGCCGCCTCGGCGACCGCCTCCTCGCGCGAGTAGTAGAGCGTCAGCTCGGCGCGCAGGAACGGCTGCGCTGCCTCGGCGAACTCGGCCACGCGCTGCGGCGTCACCTCGCGCGTGCCGGCGACGAGGCTCGCCACCAGCGCCGGCAGCGCATAGGCGTGCAGCACGTTGTTGCGCAGGTAATTGAGGGTCGAGACCTGCGCGTCGGGCACGCTGATGATGTCGCCCAAGGGATGCGCCACCCGCGTCGCGAAGCCCAGCCGCAGCGCCTCGGCGATCACCGCCGTCGGCTCCATGTCGGTCAGTACGGCCACCTCGGAGTAGCGGCGGCGCGACTCGATGCCCTTCAGCCACGCGACCTGCTGCGCGAGCGCGCGCTCGTCGAGCGCATAGCGCGGGCTCGGCACGATCGCCAGCGCGAACAGGTTGATCGGGTTGATGACGACCGCCGCGTTGATCCGCTGCGCGATCTCCAGCGCGAGCGGCGCGGTGAGCCGCTTCGCGGTGTCGCGCCGGGCGTCGCCGGCGAGCGCTTCCCAGCCTGGCGCCTCGCTGTCCAGGAACTGGTCGACGGCCAGCGGCAGGCCGAAGTTGACGGCGACGCTGCCGTAGTCGCGGCGCAGGTGGCGGGCCACGCCCAGCAGCGCGCCGACCGACTCGCGCTGCTTGGGCTGCCCTTCCAGCTCGGCGACGAAGGTCCGGCCCTCGAGCAGCTTCTCGTAGCTGAAGTAAACCGGCACCAGCAGCAGCGGCCGCGCGTGCTCGCGCATGAAGCTCTCGAGCGTCATGCCGAGGAGCCCGCCCTTCGGCGGCAGCGTGCGGCCGCTGCGGCTCCGGCCGCCCTCGATGAAGTACGCGATCGGGAAGCCGCGTGCCAGCATCGTGTGCAGGTACTCGCGGAACACCGCGGCGTACAGCGGCTCGCCCTTGAAGCTGCGGCGCAGGAAGAACGCGCCGCCGCGCCGCAGGATCGGTCCGACCAGCGGGAAATTGAGGTTGGCGCCAGCCGCGATGTGCGGCGGGGCGAGGCCCTGCGCGTTGATGAAGTACGACAGCAGCAGGTAGTCGATGTGGCTGCGGTGGTTGGGCAGGTACACGATCGTCTTCCCCGGCGCGGCCTTCGCGATCGCCTCGCCGTGGTATACGACGACACCGTCGTACAGGCGGTTCCACAGTCGCTCGAGCAGGATCGCCATCGCCCGCACCACCGGGTAGCTGAAGTCCGACGCGATCTCCCACGCAAACCGGCGCGCGCGATCCTCGGCCGCGGTGGTGTCGATCTTGAGCCGGGCGGCCTCGTCGCCGATGGCCTCCTTGAGAGGCGCCGACCGGATCATCGCGCCGATCAGGTTGCGTCGGTGCGAGAGGTCGGGCCCGATCGCGGATTCGCGCAGGCGGCGGAAGTGGAAGCGCAGGAAGCGGTTGGCCTTTCGGGTCGCCGTCGCCGCGTCGGTCTCGTCGTCGATCAGGCGGCGCAGCGACACGGGATCGCTGAACGTCACCCGCGTCTGCCGGCCGTGGACCAGGATGATCAACAGCTGCCGCAACGGCCCCACGCTCGCCCACGCGTCGGCGAACAGCGCCTTCAGCAGCGAATCCTGCGAATCCGGCGAGCGTCCCCACAGCACCGCCACCGTCACCAGCTGCACGTCGAGCGCGGGGTCGGAGAGCAGCGCCGCGGTCAGGTTCGCCAGCGCCGGCGACGGCTCCGACTGGCGCGCGGAGAGCGGGTTGCGGTTCAGGATCACGGAGAACACGGCGCGCCCGACGCCCGGGAACGCGGGGCCGATCGGATCGAGCGCGGACGGGAGGCCAAGGCGCGGCGCCTCCTCCTCCAGCACGAGGAGGCTCGACAGGTGCCGGTCCTCCAGCACGTAGCAAAGCGGCTTCGCAGGATCGACCGCCAACGCCTCCGCGCGGTCGGGCACGACCCGGGTTCGGATGCCGAGATACAGCAGCCGGCGCAGCAGCGCGAGGACGACGTTCCCCGGCCGGAGGCGGCTCCTGGTGCGCACCCGCGGCGGCGGCGACGGAGGCGGCGCGGCGGTCATCGGCGGTTCGGAAGCGTGGACCATCGTGGCGGCGCTGGTGAATCCGTGGCGCGTGTCGGTTGGGCCGGAATCTGCGAGACTGCAGCCTGCAACCCTCGCCGCAACGTCCCGGAACGCCGACCGAATGTGCAACTGCAAGAATGCCCGACTCGCGATCGCGCGTCGACAGGTAATCGCCGCCGGATCGCCATGGTAGGCACCGGCGGCCCGCTCGCCGGTCGCCACCGCAAGGCCGGTCTGCCGCAGAAGACCTGCCTCGCCTGCGGCCGGCCGTTCGCGTGGCGCCGGAAGTGGGAACGGGACTGGGACGACGTCAAGACCTGCTCGGAGCGCTGCAAGGCCGAGTGGCGCCGGAAGAACCGCGAATGACGATCCTCCGCTTCGTCCTCGGCGACCAGCTGACGCGCGAGCTCCCGGCGCTGGCCGGCCTCGATCCGGCGCGCGACGTGGTGCTGATGGCGGAAGTGGCGGACGAGACCACCTACGTCCCGCACCACCGGCAGAAGATCGTGCTGGTCCTGTCGGCGATGCGGCACTTCGCGGCGACGCTCGAAGGCGAGGGAATCCGCGTCGACTATGTCCGCCTCGACGACCCCGGGAACACCGGGAGCTTCGGCGGCGAGCTCGCGCGCGCCGTGGCCCGCCATCGCGCGAGCCGCGTCGTCGTCACCGCACCCGGCGAGCATCGCGTGCTCGAGATGATGCGCGGCTGGGAGCGCCTCGCCGGGGTGCCGGTGGAGATCCGCGAGGACGACCGCTTCTTCGCCACGCGCGAGCGCTTCGGTCGCTGGGCCGCGGGGCGCAAGTCGTTCCGGATGGAATTCTTCTACCGCGAGATGCGGCGCGAATCCGGGCTGCTGATGAACGGCGGCGAGCCGGCCGGCGGGCAGTGGAATTTCGACGCCGACAACCGCCGGCCGCTGCCGCGCGACGAGGCGCTGCCCGTGCGCCGGCGCTTCGCGCCCGACGCGACGACGCGCGAGGTCATCGCGCTGGTGCGCGAGCGTTTCGACCGCCATTTCGGCGACGTCGAGCCGTTCGGCTGGGCGGTCACCCGCGACGACGCGCTGGAGGCGCTCGACGATTTCCTCGTCCACGGGCTGCCGCGCTTCGGCGATTTCCAGGATGCGATGCGCGCCGGGGCGCCGTTTGCGTATCACTCGCTGCTGGCGGCGTACCTCAACCTCGGGCTGCTGTCGGCGCGCGAAGTGTGCGCCCGCGCCGAGGCCGAGTACCGCGCCGGCCGGGTGCCGCTCAATGCGGCCGAAGGCTTCATCCGGCAGATCCTCGGCTGGCGCGAATACGTGCGCGGCATCTACTGGCTGCGGATGCCCGCGTACGCGACGAGCAATGCGCTCGCGGCGACGCGACCGCTGCCGGCGCTGTACTGGACCGGCGACACGACGATGAACTGCCTGGCGCAGGCGGTGGCCGACACGCGCCGCCACGCGTACTCGCACCACATCCAGCGCCTGATGGTCACGGGCAACTTCGCGCTGCTCGCCGGCGTGCGGCCGGCCGAGATCGAGGCCTGGTATCTCGCCGTCTACGCCGACGCCTACGATTGGGTCGAGTTGCCGAACACGCACGGCATGGCGATCCATGCCGACGGGGGACTGCTCGCATCGAAGCCGTATGCGGCCTCCGGCGCCTACATCGACCGGATGTCCGATTTCTGCGGCAGTTGCGCGTATTCGCCGAAGGAGAAGACCGGGCCGGGCGCCTGCCCGCTCAACTACCTCTACTGGGCCTTCCTGATACGCAACGAGGCGGCGCTCGCCGGGAATCCGCGGATGGCGATGCCCTACCGGACGCTGGCCGGATGGACAGTCGAGCGCAAGGCGGCGATAGCCGCGGAAGCCGCGGCGTTCCTCGACGGGCTGGACTGACGCCGATGCCAAATCCGCCGCGCCGGCCCGCCAGTGCGAACTTTCCGGGGCAGCCCGGATCACAACATCGACGCCAACCGCGACGCGCGGCCCCGGGTCCGGGTACGCCAGCGCACCAACGCGCGCATTACACATCGTTACAATTCTTGCGCTGCCGATCGCGCCAACAGGGGACAATTCGTTGTCCCGCCCTGTCCTGACCCGTGCCCCGATGACCTCCCCCGAAATCGCTTCCTCCGCCGCGGCCGCGCCTGCCCGCGGCGAATCCGCGCCTGCGCCCAAGCCGCAGCGCATGAGCCCGACGGGCCGCCCCGAGGGCGAATACCGGAGTGCGAAGCACGAAGCCAGGCGATTGATCCGCTGGCTCGTCCTGCTGCTCGTCGCGGTCGCCGCCGGCGGGGGCGGCTGGTGGTACTGGCAGTCGCGCACCCCGGCAACCGATGCGCCCGCCGTCGCGGGGAAGGGCCGGATGGATCCTTCGGCCCGCGCCGTCCCGGTGGTGGCCGCCGCCGCGCGGACGGGCAGCATCGACGTCTACGTCAACGCGCTGGGCACGGTGACCCCGCGCAACATGGTCGTGGTCAAGCCGCGGGTCGACGGCCAGCTGATGCGCATCGCGTTCAAGGAGGGCCAGCTCGTAAAGGCCGGGGAGCTGCTGGCGGAGATCGACCCGCGGCCGTTCCAGGTGCAGCTGACGCAGGCGCTGGGACAGATGGCGAAGGACCAGGCGCTGCTCAAGAACGCGCAGCTCGACGTCGAGCGCTACCGCACGCTGCTCGCGCAGGATTCCATCTCGAAGCAGCAGGTCGACACGCAGGAGGCGCTGGTCCGGCAATTCGAGGGCGCGGTGCAGTCGGACCAGGGTGCGATCGACAGCGCGCGGCTGCAGCTCGCCTACGCGAGCGTGACGGCGCCGATCAGCGGCCGCGTCGGCCTGCGGCAGGTCGATCCCGGCAACATCGTCCGTGCGTCCGATGCCACGGGACTCGTCGTGATCGCCGAGCTGCAGCCGATCAACGTCTTGTATCCGGTTCCCGAGGACAACGTGCCGCGCGTGATGGCGCGGCTTGCCGGCCGCGAGCCCGTCGTCGTCGACGCCTGGGACCGCGACCAGAAGGCGAAGCTCGCCACCGGCCGGCTCGTCACCGTCGACAACCAGATCGACACCGCAACCGGCACCGTGAAGCTGAAGGCCGAGTTCCCCAACGACAAGCAGGCGCTGTTCCCGAACCAGTTCGTCAACGTCCGGATGCTCGTGGCGACGCTGGCCGACGCGACGCTGGTGCCGTCGGCGGCGATCCAGCGCGGCGCGCCGGGCACCTTCGCCTACGTCGTCAAGGACGACAACACCGTCACCGTCCGGCCGGTGAAGCTCGGCCCGGTGCAGGGCGAGGTCACCGCGATCGCGGGCGGCATCGCGCCGGGCGAGAAGGTGGTGATCGACGGGGCCGACAAGCTGCGCGAAGGCGCCAAGGTGGAGCTGATCACGCCCGAGGCGCGCACGGTCGCGCCGGCCGCCGGCAAGGGCCGCGGTGGCGGCGGCCGGCCGGCGCGCGCGGGTGCCGACACGGCGGCGGGCGCCCCGGCGACCCCGGCACCGCCGTCCAAAGCCGGTGGCTGACCCCGCACCGCACGCCGGCCCGCCCGTGACCGCCGCGCCATGAACCCGTCCCGCCTGTTCATCCTGCGGCCGGTGGCCACCACGCTGCTGATGGTGGCGGTGCTGCTCGCCGGCATCGTCGCGTACCGGGTGCTGCCGCTGTCCGCGCTGCCCGAGGTCGACTACCCGACGATCCAGGTCGTCACGCTCTATCCGGGGGCGAGCCCGGACGTGATGGCGTCGTCGGTCACGGCGCCGCTCGAGCGGCAGTTCGGCCAGATGCCGGGCCTGAACCAGATGTCGTCGACGAGTTCCGGCGGCGCGTCGGTGATCACGCTGCAGTTCAGCCTCGCGCTGTCGCTCGACATCGCCGAGCAGGAGGTGCAGGCGGCGATCAACGCGGCGGGCAGCTTCCTGCCCGCCGACCTGCCGAACCCGCCGATCTACAACAAGGTCAATCCGGCCGACACGCCGATCCTGACGCTCGCGCTCATCTCGCAGACGCTGCCGCTGCCGAAGCTCGAGGATCTCGCCGACACGCGGATCGCGCAGAAGATCTCGCAACTGCCGGGCGTGGGACTCGTCAGCATCAGCGGCGGCCAGCGGCCCGCCGTGCGGATCCAGGTCAATCCCAGGGCGATCGCCGCCTACGGGCTGTCGCTCGAGGACGTGCGCACCGCCATCGCCAATGCCAACACCAACCAGGCGAAGGGCAGCTTCGACGGCCCGACCCGCGCGTCGACGATCGACGCCAACGACCAGCTGAAGACCGCCGCCGAGTACCAGCAACTGATCATCGCGTACAGGAACGGCGCGCCGATCCGCCTCTCCGACGTCGCCGAGGCCGTCGAGGGGGCGGAGAATTCGCGCCTCGCGGCGTGGGCGAACAGCACGCCGGCGATCATCCTCAACGTCCAGCGCCAGCCCGGCACCAACGTCATCGAGGTCGTCGACCGGGTCAAGGAGCTGCTGCCGCGGCTGAAGGCCTCGCTGCCCGCCGCCGTCGACGTGGTGCTGCTGACCGACCGCACCGTCACCATCCGCTCGTCGGTGCAGGACGTCCAGTTCGAGCTGCTGCTCGCGGTGGCGCTGGTCGTGATGGTGATCTTCCTGTTCCTGCGCAACGTGCCGGCGACGCTGATCCCGAGCGTCGCGGTGCCGCTGTCGCTGGTCGGCACGTTCGGCGTGATGTACCTCGCCGGCTTCTCGATCAACAACCTCACGCTGATGGCGCTGACCATCGCCACGGGCTTCGTCGTCGACGACGCGATCGTCGTGATCGAGAACATCGCGCGCTACATCGAGGAAGGCGAGTCGCCGCTCGAGGCCGCGCTGAAGGGAACCAAGCAGATCGCGTTCACGATCATCTCGCTCACGTTCTCGCTGATCGCCGTGCTGATCCCGCTGCTGTTCATGGGCGACGTCGTCGGCCGGCTGTTCCGCGAGTTCGCGATCACGCTGGCGGTGTCGATCCTGATCTCGGCGGTGGTGTCGCTGACGCTGACGCCGATGATGTGCGCGAAGCTGCTGCACCACACGCCGCCGGAGAAGCAGGGCCGCTTCTACCGCTGGAGCGGCAACCTGTTCGAGCGGCTCATCGCGCGCTACGGGCAGATGCTGACCTGGGTGCTCGATCGGCAGGCAGCCACGCTCGTCGTCGCGGTGCTGACGCTGGTGCTGACGGTCGTCCTCTACATCGTGATTCCGAAGGGCTTCTTCCCGATCCAGGACACGGGCGCGATCCAGGGCATCTCGGAGGCGCCGCAGACGATCTCGTTCGCGGCGATGGCCGAGCGGCAGCAGGCGCTTGCCAAGGTGGTGCTGGAGGATCCGGCGGTGGCGAGCCTCACGTCGTTCATCGGCGTCGACGGCACCAACGCCACGCTGAACAGCGGGCGGATGCTGATCAACCTGAAGCCGCGCGCCGAGCGCAACGGCAGCGCGACGGAGATCATCCGCCGGCTGCAGGGAAAGCTCACGGCGGTCGACGGCATCGCGCTCTACATGCAGCCGGTGCAGGACCTTTCGATCGAGGCGCGCGTCTCGCGCACCCAGTACCAGTTCACCGTCGAGGCCGTCGACGCGAAGGAGCTCGCGGCCTGGGTGCACAAGCTGGTCGACCGGCTGAAGACGGTGCCGCAGCTGGCCGACGTCGCGAGCGACCTGTCCGACGGCGGCCTGCAGGCCTACGTCGAGTTCGACCGCGCGATGGCGAGCCGGCTGGGGATCACGCCGGCGGCGATCGACAACGCGCTGTACAACGCCTTCGGCCAGCGGCTGGTCTCGACGATCTTCACGCAGTCGAACCAGTATCGCGTGGTGCTGGAGGTGAAGCCCGAGTTCCAGCGCGGGCCGGCGGCGCTCGCCGACCTCTACGTCACGTCGACCGTCGCGGGGCAACCGTCGCAGCAGGTCCCGCTGTCGACGATCGCGCGGATCATCGAGCAGCCGGCGGCGCTCTCCATCAACCACATCGGCCAGTTCCCGGCCGCGACGGTGTCGTTCAACCTGGCGCCCGGCGCGTCGCTCGGCGACGCCGTGGCCGCCGTGGAAAAGGTCAAGGCCGAGCTCGGGATGCCCGAGAGCGTGCAGATCAACTTCCAGGGCGCGGCGCTCGCGTTCCGCGCGTCGCTCGCCAGCGAGCTGTGGCTGATCCTCGCGGCCATCGTCACCATGTACATCGTGCTGGGCGTGCTCTACGAGAGCTTCATCCATCCGATCACGATCCTGTCGACGCTGCCCTCCGCCGGCGTCGGCGCGCTGCTGGCGCTGATCGTCTCGGGCAACGACCTGTCGATCATCGCGATCATCGGCATCATCCTGCTGATCGGCATCGTCAAGAAGAACGCGATCATGATGATCGACTTCGCGCTCGACGCCGAGCGCACCCAGGGCATGGCGCCGCGCGACGCGATCTTCCAGGCCTGCCTGCTGCGCTTCCGGCCGATCATGATGACGACGATGGCGGCCATCCTCGGCGCGCTGCCGCTGATGATCGGCTGGGGCGAGGGCTCGGAGCTGCGGCATCCGCTGGGCATCGCGATGGTCGGCGGCCTGTTCCTGTCGCAGGCGCTGACGCTGTTCACGACGCCGGTGATCTACCTCGCGTTCGATGGGCTCGCGCGGCGCGCGAAGGCACGGCGGGCGGGCGCCCGGGCGGCGGCGGTGGAATCGGGGCAACCGCGGTGAGGAACCGTGCCTTCATGCAGGATCGCCCCGGGTTTCGCGTTCGCTCAACCCGGGCTAAGCCCGTCGATAGGCCCGCCGTGGGTGATCGGCGATGATGAACCTCTCGGCGCCGTTCATCGACCGGCCGGTGGCGACCACGCTGCTGACGCTTGGCATCGCGCTGGCCGGCGCCATCGCGTTCCGGCTGCTGCCGGTGTCGCCGCTGCCGCAGGTCGATTTCCCGACGATCTCCGTGCAGGCGTCGCTGCCGGGCGCCAGCCCCGAGACAATGGCGGCCACGGTGGCGACGCCGCTCGAGCGCTCGCTGGGCCGCATCGCCGGCGTCACCGAGATGACTTCGTCGAGCGCGCTGGGCTCGACCCGGATCACGCTGCAGTTCGACCTCTCGCGCGACATCGACGGCGCCGCGCGCGACGTGCAGGCGGCGATCAACGCGGCGCGCAGCCTGCTGCCGTCGGGACTGCCCAGCAACCCGTCGTACCGCAAGGTGAACCCGGCCGACGCGCCGATCATGATCCTCACGCTGACGTCGGAGACGATGACGCAGGGCCAGATGTACGACGCGGCCTCGACCATCATCGCGCAGAAGCTGTCGCAGCTCCCGGGCGTGGGCCAGGTGAGCGTCGGTGGCAGCTCGCTGCCCGCGGTGCGCGTCGAGCTCAACCCGGCGGCGCTCAACAAGTACGGCGTCGGCGTCGAGGAGGTGCGCGCCGCGATCGCGGCGACCAACGCCAACCGGCCCAAGGGCTCGGTCGAGGACGGCGACCGGCACTGGCAGGTCTACGCCAACGACCAGGCGAAGACCGCCGCCGAGTACCTGCCGCTGATCGTCTCCTACCGCAACGGCAACCCGGTGCAGCTGTCCGAGGTGGCGGAGGTCGTCGATTCGGTGCAGGACCTGCGCAATGCCGGCATGGCCAACGGCAAGCCGTCGGTGCTCGTGATCGTCAACCGCCAGCCGAACGCCAACATCATCGAGACCGTCGACCGCGTGACGGCGATGCTGCCGGCGCTGCGCGCATCGATCCCCAGCGCGATCACGCTGACGCCGGCGATGGAGCGCACCGCGACGATCCGCGCCAGCCTGCGCGACGTCGGCCGCTCGCTCGCCATTTCGGTCGGCCTCGTCATCCTGGTCGTGTTCGCGTTCCTGCGCGACGGCCGCGCGACGCTGATCCCCAGCATCGCCGTGCCGGTGTCGCTGGTCGGCACCTTCGGCTTCATGTACCTGTTCGGCTTCTCGATCAACAACTTCACGCTGATGGCGCTGACCATCGCCACCGGCTTCGTCGTCGACGACGCGATCGTCGTGCTCGAGAATACCTCGCGCCATATCGAAGCCGGGATGAAGCCGTTCGCGGCGGCGCTGCGGGGGGCCAGCGAAGTGGGATTCACCGTGCTGTCGATGAGCCTGTCGCTGATCGCCGTGTTCATCCCGATCCTGATGATGGGCGGCATCGTCGGCCGGCTCTTCCGCGAATTCGCGATCACGCTGTCGGTGGCGATCCTGATCTCGCTCGTCGTGTCGCTGACGACCACGCCGATGATGTGCGCGCGCCTGCTGCGCCCGTCGGCCGAGCGCAAGCAGGGTCGCCTCGGCCGCTGGAGCGAGCGGGCCTACCGACGGCTCCTCGCCGCCTATGGCACGGCGCTGGCCTGGGGGCTCTCCCACGGCGTCCTGGTGATGCTGGTCCTGCTCGCCACGATCTGCCTCAACGTCTGGCTGTACGTGGTGATCCCCAAGGGCTTCTTCCCGCAGCAGGACACCGGCCGCCTCGTCGGCGGCATCCAGGCCGACCAGAGCATCTCGTTCCAGGCGATGCGGCAGAAGCTCGCCGACTTCCAGACCATCGTCAGCGCCGACCCCGC
Source organism: Bordetella parapertussis (assembly GCA_943331295.2). Lineage (GTDB taxonomy): Bacteria > Pseudomonadota > Gammaproteobacteria > Burkholderiales > Casimicrobiaceae > CAIWHR01. The sequence continues at coordinate 51,453 of CALQLA020000030.1, forward strand.
CGTCGAGAACGTCGTCGGCTTTACCGGCGGCGCGCAGCGCAATTCCGGGATGATGTTCGTCGCGCTGAAGCCCGTCGCCGACCGCAAGGAGACCGCGGACCAGGTGATCGCGCGGCTGCGCGGGAAGCTCGCGAAGGAACCCGGCGCCAGCCTGTTCCTGCAGCCGGTGCAGGACATCCGCATCGGCGGCCGCCAGTCCAACGCGCAGTACCAGTTCACGCTGCAGGCGGACGACCTGGCCGAGCTCCGCGCGTGGGAGCCGAAGATCCGCGCCGCGCTGTCGCAGGTTCCGGAGCTGGCCGACGTCAATACCGACCAGCAGGACAAGGGGCTGCAGACGTCGATCGTGATCGACCGCGACACCGCGACGCGGCTCTCCGTCACGCCGCGGATGATCGACACCACGCTGAACGACCTGTTCGGCCAGCGGCAGGTGTCGACGATCTTCGCGCAGCTGAACCAGTACCGCGTGGTGATGGAGGCCGCGCCGGAGCACTGGCAGTCGCCGGAAGTGCTGAAGACCGTGTACGTGAGCACCGCGACCGGCGCGCAGGTGCCGCTGTCGGCGTTCGCGACGTTCGGCCCGACCAACACCGCGCTGGGCGTGAACCACCAGGGCCAGTTCGTCGCATCGACGATCTCGTTCAACCTCGCCCCGGACGTCTCGCTGTCGCAGGCGACCCGCGCCGTCACCGACACCCTCGCCCGTATCGGCGTGCCCGACACCGTGCGCGGCACGTTCCAGGGCAGCGCGCGCGTGTTCCAGGCCTCGCTCGCGAGCCAGCCCTGGCTCATCCTGATGGCGCTGGTCACGCTCTACATCGTGCTGGGCGTGCTCTACGAGAGCTACGTGCACCCGCTCACGATCCTGTCGACGCTGCCGTCGGCGGGCGTCGGCGCGCTGCTCGCGCTGATGGCGTTCAAGACCGACTTCACGATCATCGCGTTCATCGGCGTCATCCTGCTGATCGGCATCGTGAAGAAGAACGCGATCATGATGATCGACTTCGCGCTCGCCGCCGAGCGCACGCGCGGCCTGTCGTCGCGCGACGCGATCTTCGAGGCCTGCCTGCTGCGCTTCCGCCCGATCCTGATGACCACGATGGCGGCGATGCTGGGCGCGCTGCCGCTGGCGCTGGGCGCCGGCGACGGCGCCGAGATGCGGCGCCCGCTCGGCATCGCCATCGTCGGCGGGCTGGCGTTCAGCCAGCTGCTGACGCTGTTCACCACGCCCGTGGTCTACCTCTACCTCGACCGCTTCCGGCTGTGGGCCGATCGCGGCTGGACCAGACGCGCGCGGGTCGCGCTGCCGGTACCGGTGCCGGATTGAAGGAATGCGAACGACGATGAGACGGATGACGACGATGGCCGCGCTGCGACGCGGGCTGGTGCCGGCCGCGCTGGCGCTCGCGGTCGCGGGCTGCATGGTGGGGCCCGACTACGTGCGCCCGGCGGCGCCCGCGCCCGCCGCTTACAAGGAGATGCAGGGCTGGAAGGCCGCGCAGCCGCAGGATACCGCCCCCCGCGGCAAGTGGTGGCTGGTGTTTCGCGACCCCGACCTCGACGCGCTGGAGGCGCAGGTCGACCTCGGCAACCAGTCGATCCAGGCCGCCGCGGCCCGCGTGCGCGAGGCGCAGGCCGCCACCGACGCCGCGCGCGCCGGACTCTTTCCCGGCGTCGGCGCGGGCGCCAGTGCCGGGCGCAGTTCCCGCACGACCGGCAGCCCGTCGGTCGCCAACGCCTACAACGCCGCGCTCGACGTCAGCTGGGAAGTCGACCTGTGGGGTCGCGTGCGGCGCGGCGTCGAGGCGAGCGCCGCCACCGCGCAGGCCTCGACCGCCGACCTCGCGGCGGCGACGCTGTCGGCGCAGGCGCTGCTCGCGCAGAGCTACTTCCTGCTGCGGGTGCAGGACGCGCAGATCGCGCTGCTGCGCGACACTGCGGCCGGCTACGAGAAGTCGCTGCAGCTGACGAAGAACCAGTACGCGGCCGGCATCGTCGCGCGCGGCGATGTCGCGCAGGCGGAGGCGCAGCTGAAGTCGACGCAGGCACAGGTGTACGACGCCGCGATCTCGCGGGCGCAGTTCGAGCACGCGATCGCGGTGCTGGTCGGCAAGCCGCCGGCCGAACTCGCCATCGTCCCCAAGTCGCTGGCAGCCGTGTTTCCGGTCATTCCGGTCGCGCTGCCGTCGGAACTGCTCGAACGGCGCCCGGACATCGCGGCCGCCGAGCGGCGCACGGCCGCCGCCAACGCGCAGATCGGCGTCGCGCAGGCGGCGTTCTACCCCTCGCTGTCGCTGTCGGCGGGCGGCGGCCTGCAGAGCTCCGCGCTTGGCGACCTCCTGTCGCTGCCGAGCCGCTACTGGGCGCTGGGCGCCGGCCTCGCCCAGACGATCTTCGACGCGGGACTGCGCAGCGCGCAGAAGGCGCAGGCGGTGGCAGCCTACGACGAGACCGTGGCGAACTACCGCGGCACGGTGCTGACGGCTTTCCAGGAAGTCGAGGACAACCTGGTCGCCTTGTCGCTGCTGGAGCAGGAGGCCGCGGTGCAGGCCGAGGCAGTCGCCGCCGCGCGACAGTCGGTGACCATCGCCACCAACCAGTACAAGGCCGGCATCGCGACCTACATCGCGGTGGTCGTGCTGCAGGCGGGCGCCCTCAGCAACGAGCGCACCGAGCTCGCGATCCTCGCCCGGCGGCTCTCGGCGAGCGTCGGGCTGATCAAGGCGCTGGGGGGCGGCTGGGACGCGGCGGACCTCGCCCCGGCGCAACGCGTGGCGGCCAGTCCGTGACCAACGCCGCAACCGCGTTCGTCCGCCGGCTGTGGTGGGCCGTCGGCTGGTTCGGCGTGGGACTGGTCGTCTACCTGTCGCTGATGCACAACCCGCCGCAGCTCGATGTGACGCAAGGCGACAAGCTGCAGCATGCCGCCGCCTACGCCGCGCTGATGCTGTGGTTTGCGCACCTCTCCCCGCGGCCGTCGCGGCGCATCATCGCCGCCACGCTCATCGTCGGCCTCGGCATCGGCATGGAATTCGCGCAGGGCGCGACCGACTACCGGGCGTTCTCGTATGGCGACATGCTGGCGGATGCGGTCGGCGTCGGCATCGGCTGGGCGCTCGCGCCGCCGCGGCTGCCGGACTTCCTGGCGCTCGCGCAGCGATTCGCGGCGCGCTTCTAGCGCCGCAACCGGGCAGCGATCGAACCGCCGTCGTCCCGTGCGTGGCGCCCGTACCCCCAAAGCCCGGGTTGGGCGACGCGAAACCCGGGGGCGCATCAACTCATTGCGCGGCGACGCTGAATGCCCCCGGCATCACGCTCAGCACCCAGTATTTCCATTTCGGGACGTCGTGGAAGGGCAGCGTGGACCCGTCCTTGCCGGGGACGGGCCGCCCGTCCTTCAGTGCGTGGGCGATCGACGGCCGCTGCCCGGGCTGCGGATTGCATGCCCAGTTGTTCCGGTCGGTGACCACGCAGTCGGCATACTTGTCCGAGGGCTCGCTCGATTCGCGGACCCAGTAGAGCACCTCCTGCCGGCGCGGGCTCGCGCGAAACGCGTAGCGGTCGCCGGCGACCATCGAGCCGGTGCAGCGCGCGCCGTCCCAGGTGCCGCGTTCGCACTTCACCGAGTAGATCGTGCGCTCGCCCTGGAGGGTGATCCGGTCGCTGCCCCAGACCATCATGACGAGAACGATGAGCACGGCCACGCCGAGCAGGATTCCGCTGAACGACTTGCGTTTCATTGCTGCAATGACCTCGCCGGCACATAGGAAGTGTGCCGCGACGCTACGCCGATGGGCGCGGAGGGTCAAGGCGCGGCTTGCGCTGCACCGCGCCACCGCGCCGACGGCCGGTTTGCTCGGGCCGTCGAGTGCCGCCGCGCACGGGCCGGCCACGGTGGACGATGAAGTTATGACACTCGGATTGACAACGCGCGAGGAAGGCGGTATTTGATGAATTTACCGGCGCCCGCGCCACGCGGGCCGCCGGTGGACGTTCTACGGATGAAGACTCGAGGGAGACACTGATGGACGGCAAACGACGGTCGGCAATGGAATGGCTCCGGATCGCGGGCTTCGCCGCGGCCTGCGTCCTCACCACCGGGGCCGGGGCCACGACCTCCACCCTCGACGCCGCCGGCTTCGCCTACAGCCTGCAGGGCAACACGGCGACGCTGTCGGTCGACGGCGTGCAGAACCTCACCGACCCGCCGCGCATCTCCGGCGAGCTGTTCCTCGAGCTGTGGGCGTTCCCGGTACCGTACGTCAACCTCAGCCAGAGCGGCTACCAGCAGATCGGCTACAAGCTGGCCTCGTACTCGCTCGGCCGCCTCGCCCCCGGCTACGTCTTCCGCTTCATGAATTCGGGCGCGATGCCGTTCACCCCGCCGCCGGCCGGAACCTGGTACATAACGTCGTTCGTCACCGAATACGACGCGTCCGCGATCAATTCCGGCGGCTACTTGCCACGGGCATTTTTCGACTACGCCGCGCCGCTGTCGCCGCTCAGCTTTGCCGACGCGCCGCCGCCCGTGTCGCCCGAAGCCGGCCTGTGGTGGGACACGGCGCAGGTCGGCACCGGCTATTCGATCAACGTGAAGCACGGCGTGCTGGTGGTCACCGTCTACACGTACAACGAAGACGGCACCGCCACCTGGTACATCGCAAGCGGCCCGCTCACCAACAACGGCCAGGCCTTCACCGGCACGCTCAACCGCTACACCGGCGGCCCCTGCCTCCCCTGCGGCGACGTGCGTCCGCCGGCACCCGCGGGAACCGGCGGGTCGATTACCATCAACTTCGCTTCGCCGACGGCCGGCACCGTCTACCTCCCCGGCGGGCGCGTCGCCCACATCGTTCCTGCGAGCTTCTAGCGAGAACCACTCCGGGCCGGCGGCAGCCGCTGCGATGATGCGCGGCCTGGGGCTTGCCGCGCTGTTCGCGGCCGGCACCTGCGCGGCAGCGGACTGGCGCGTCGTCGAGGCGCCGTCCTCGGCATCGCCGGGCATGGACTACGACGCCGCGCGCACCTACTACGAGCCGCCCTACATCACGACCTGGACGCGGGTCATGCTGCCGGCACCGGCGCGGCTGTCCAACGGCGTCGAATACCGGTCGACGCTGCAGAAGGTCGCCATCGACTGCAACGCGCGGACGTGGGCGGTGACGCGGTTCGAGTTCTTCGCCGGCGAAAAGCCCTCGGGCACGCCGGTCTACACCTACGCGCCGCCGCGCGAGGAGTGGGCGTTGCGGCCGGCGCGCGAAGGCACCAACGGCGCAATGCTGCTGCACGTGCTCTGCACAACACCCCGGCCCTGGTAACCGCCGCGGGTGAACTCGGCGCCCGCGCGCCGGTCGAACCGGGCTCCTACCCCCTTGGGAATTCCAGCCATGCACCGACTCCTCGCCGGCCTTCTGCTGTTCGCGGCTTCCATCCTGCCGGCAGCGGCGGCGCTGAACCCGGGCGACAAGGCTCCCGACTTCACCACGCAGGCGTCGCTGGGCGGCAAGGCGTTCACGTACGCGCTGGCCGACGCGCTGAAATCGGGGTCGGTCGTCCTCTACTTCTATCCGGCGGCCTTCACCGAAGGCTGCACGCTTGAAGCCCACCTGTTCGCGGAGGCGATCGACGAGTACAAGGCGCTGGGCGCGACCGTGATCGGCGTGTCGAACGACAACATCGAGACGCTCAACCGGTTCTCGGTCAGCGAGTGCCGCAGCAAGTTCGCCGTGGCGGCCGACACCACAGGGAAGATCATCAAGTCCTACGATGCGGTGCTCGTGCCCGTGATCGGCTACGCTAGCCGCACGTCGTACGTGATCACGCCGGACGGCAAGGTGCTCTACGCGCACAGCGACATGAAGCCCGACAAGCACGTCGAACTGACGCTCGCCGCGCTGAAGAAGTGGCGGGCGCAGCAGCCGCGCTGAGCGGGGAAACCGAATCCGTTTCGTCCGCGAACGGGGACGGCCCGCCCGGGTTTCGCGTTCGCTCAACACCGGGCTGCGCCGGGGCATCCGACCTGCCGTAGCCCGGGTTGAGCGCGAGCGAAACCCGGGGGGCGTGGCGCCCGACGCTCAGTCCAGCGTCCGCCGGTAGAAGCGCAGGCCGATCGCGATGACGGCGAACATGAACGCCGCGATGGGCCAGACGTGCGGCCACAACTCGGACAACGCGCTTCCCTTCAGCATCACGCCGCGGACCAGCAGCAGGAAGTGCGTGAGCGGCAGCACGTTGCCGATCACCTGCGCCCATTCCGGCATGCCGCGGAACGGAAACATGAACCCCGACAGCAGGATCGACGGCAGGAAGAAGAAGAACGTCATCTGCATCGACTGCAGCTGGTTCTGCGCGATCGACGAGAACGTGATGCCGAGCGTCAGGTTCGCGGCGATGAAGACGAACACCACGCCGTACAGTGCGACGACGCTGCCGTACATCGGCACGTTGAAGATCCAGCGCGACGCGAGCAGGATCAGCGTCACCTGCACCAGACCGATCATGATGTAGGGCACGATCTTCCCGGTCATCACCTCGATCGGCAGTGCCGGTGTCGACAGCAGGTTCTCGAACGTCCCGCGCTCGCGCTCCCGCGTCATCGCGAGGCCCGTCATCAGCACCATCGTCAGCGTCAGGATCGTGCCGAGCAGCCCCGGCACGATGTTGTAGGCCGTCACGCCTTCCGGGTTGTAGCGGCGCTGCACGCGCACGTCGACCGGCGGCGGTGCCGGCACCGCCCGCGCGAGCACGCCGGCCAGGTCGCGGGTGAGCGCCGTCGACGCGAGCCGCTGCACCGCCTGCACGGCGTTCGACACGGCCGTCGGGTCGGAGGCGTCCGCCTCCACCAGCAGTTCCGGCGTCTCGCCGCGCATCAGCTGGCGCGAGAACTCGGGCGGGAACGTGATGACGAACTGCGCCTCGCCGTGCGCGAGCATCCGGTCGGCCTCGGCCTCGGTGCCGCCGCGCGCCACGATCCGGAAGTAGCCGGTGTTCTCCAGCGCCGCGACGAAGCTGCGCTCGAAGACGCCCGTGTCGGCGCCCAGGATCACCGTCGGCAGGTTCTTCGGATCGGTGTTGATCGCGAAGCCGAACAGGATGAGCTGCATCACCGGGATGCCGATGATCATCGCGAACGTCAGCCGGTCGCGCTTCAGCTGGATGAACTCCTTCAGCAGGATGCCGACCCAACGCGAGAAGGAAAACCCGGCGGTCACTCGAGGGCCCCCACGCTTGCCGCGTTCGCGGCCGCGCTGCCCCCCGGGGGGGAGCAATTCCCGCCTTGGGACGGCCCGGCGGCGGGAATGACGGCCATCATCCCTGCGCTCCATCGCCGGCGGTGGACATCAGGCTGATGAACACATCCTCCAGCCCCGCGTCGATCCGCTGCCACCGGTAGCGCATGTCGGCGGCCTGCGCCTCGACGGTCGCGGCGAGGAGCGCGGCGTCGCGACCGATGACGTGCAGCGTTCCGCCGAACTCGGTGACCTGGTCGACCCCCGCGAGCCGGCGCAGCGTCACCGCGAGCCCGGGCAGGTCGGGCCCCGTCACCGACCACGCCGCGAGGTGCTGCTGCGCGACCACCTCGGCGGCGGTGCCGGTCGCGAGCAGCCGGCCCTCGAAGATGTACGCGAGGCGGTGGCAGCGCTCGGCCTCGTCCATGTAGTGCGTCGACACGAGAACCGCGATGCCGCGGGCGGCGAGCGCGTGGATCTGGTCCCAGAAGTCGCGCCGCGCCTTGGGGTCGACGCCGGCCGTCGGTTCGTCCAACAGCAGCAACTGCGGCTGGTGCAGCATGCACGCGGCGAGCGCCAGCCGCTGCTTCCAGCCGCCCGAGAGCGTGCCGGCGAGCTGGTCGCGGCGCGCGTCGAGTCCGAGGTCGGCAATGCAAGCCTGCACCGCGCCCCGGCGGCCGGGCACGCGGTACATCCGCGCCACGAAATCGAGGTTCTCGCGGATCGTGAGGTCGTCCCACAGCGAAAAGCGCTGCGTCATGTAGCCGACTTCGCGCTTGATCGCGTACGTCTCGCGGATCACGTCGAAGCCGAGGCAGGTTCCGCTGCCGCTGTCGGGCGTCAGGAGCCCGCAGAGCATCCGGATCGACGTCGTCTTGCCGCTGCCGTTCGGGCCCAGGAAGCCGTAGATCTCGCCACGCTCGACCTTGAGCGTCAGGTCGCGGACGACGTGCTTGTCGCCGAAATGCTTGTTGATGCCGCGCACGTCGATCGCGGCGGCGCCCTCCGTCACGGCTTGCCCACGGCGACCTCGACCGGCTGCCCGGGCCGGAGCTTCGGCGCATCGGCAGGGCCGGGCCGCGCCTCGACCAGGAACACGAGCTTGGCCCGCGATTCCCGGCTGTAGATCACGGGCGGCGTGTACTCGGCCTGCGGGGAGATGTAGGTGATCGCCGCGGCGATCGGCCCGGCGCAGCCGTCGCAGGAAAGCGTCACCGGCTGTCCCGGGCGCAGCGTGCCGACCATCGCCTCCGGCGCGAAGAAGCGGACCTTGACGTTGCCCGGCGGCAGCAGGCTCGCCACCGGCTGCCCGGCGGGCACCGACTCGCCTTCGCGGAAATAGGTGTCGTAGACGAGCGCCGCCGCGGGTGCGACGCCGGTCTTCTGCTCGAGCCGCACCCGCGCCTGCGCACGGTCGGCCTGCGCGGCCTCGATCTCCGCGCGCGCGGCCTGGATCTCCGGCTTGCGCCCGAGGCTCTGCAGCCCGACCTGCATCCCGGCACGCGCCTCGGCGACCCGCGCGGTGTCGCGGTCGACCGCGGCCTTCGCCTCGTCCTGCTTCGCCTGCGAGACGAACCCGGACTTGTACAGGCGCTGCGCCTGGTCGAACTGCAGCTGCGACAGGTAGAGCGCGGTGGCGGCGGTTTCGACCTGCGCGCGAATCACGTCGAGCTCGGCGGCACGCCGGCCCTCGCCCAGGTTCACGAGGCGGGCTTCGGCGGTGCGGATGCGGGCGTCGGCGGCGTCGACAGCCGCCCGCTCGGCCCGGTGGTCCAGCACGAACAGCGTGGCGCCGGCGGCGACCGTGGCGCCGCGCGCGACCGCCAGCCGGTCGAGGGTTCCGGCGTAGGGCGAGGCGACGTGCACGAACTCGGCCTCGGCATAGCCCTGAAGGACGCCGCGATCGTCCTTCGCGCAGCCGGCCGCGACGGCTGCCGCGCACAGCAGCGCGACCACCGAGTGCCGGAGCCGGACTCGCTTCATCGCGTTTCTTTCATCCCGATTTCCTCGCGCTCGCCTGGGCGGAGACCGCACCGCGATTCTACCGCGCGCCAATCGTGCGATCATGAGGGTAGCCGCGCCGACGGCGCGACGCCATCTTCCATCACGACTCTCGCCGCCATGCCCAACGACCTTCCCTTTCACTCGCTGGCCAACCTGCAGGCTCACCTGCGTCGCGGCGACCTGTCGTCGGTGGAGATCGTCGAAGCCTGCCTCGACCGCATCGCCGCGTACGACACCCGGCTGCATGCCTTCATCGAAGTCTATCGCGACGAGGCGATCACGCTGGCGCAGGCCGCCGATCTCGAGCGCCAGGCGGGGATTCCGTGCGGCCCGCTGCACGGCCTGCCGATCGCGCTGAAGGACCTGCTGCACATCGCCGGCCGCCAGACGACCGCGGGCGCGAAAAGCTGGGAAGGCCGGATATCGGAGGACACCGCGACGGTCGTGACGAAACTCCTCGCCGCCGGCATGATCCCGCTCGGCAAGACGCACATGGTCGAGTACGCGTTCGGCGGCTGGGGCCGCAACCAGCCGATGGGCACGCCGTGGAACCCGTGGGACACGACGACGCACCGCGTCCCCGGCGGCTCGTCCTCCGGCTCGGCGGTGGCGGTGGCGGCGGGGCTCGCCCCCGCGGCGATCGGCTCGGATACCGGCGGCTCGATCCGGATTCCCGCATCGCTGTGCGGCCTGACCGGCCTGAAGACCACCTATGGCCTCATCAGCCTCGCGCACGCGGTGCCGCTGTCGACGACGCTCGACTCGATCGGCCCGCTGACGCACTCGGTCGACGACGCCGCGCTGCTGGCGGCCGCGATGGCCGGCCCGGATCCGCAGGACCCCGCCACGCGCGACGCGCCGTGCATCGACTTCGCGGCGGCATTGACGGGCGAGATGGACATCCGCGGGGTGCGGATCGCGGTCCTCGCGCCGGACCAGTTCCCCGAAAATCCCGAGGCCGACGTGCTGGGCGTGCTGGGCGAGACCATCGTGGCGCTGCGCGACCTGGGCGCCAGCGTCGAGGAAGTGCGCTTCCCGCTCGACTTCGCGGACCTGATGCTGCGCAACGGCGCGCTGATCGCGGCCGAGGCGTATGCGCTCCATCGCGCTTACATCGACGACGAGTCGCTGCCGATCGATCCCTGGGTGCGGAAGCGCACGCTCGCAGGGGGCAGGATCGGCGCCGCCGACTACATCGACGCGCTGGCGCACCGCCGGCGCGCCGCGGCGGTGTACGCCGACTGGATGCGCGGCCGCGACGCGTTCCTGATGCCGACGCTGCCCATCGTCGCCACGCCGGTCGATGCCGTCGACGAGGCGACGACGCCGCTTGCGAGCTTCACCCGGGCGGCCAACTACCTCGGCGCCTGCGGCCTGTCGCTGCCGGCCGGCTTCTCCGCCGGTGGCCTGCCGATCGGCATGCAGTTCCTCGGCGCGCCGTTCGCCGAGGCGATGCTGGTGCGCATCGGCCGGACGTTCCAGCACGCCACCGACTGGCACCTGCGCCGGCCGGACCTGTCCGGCTGGAAGAAATAGCGCGTCCGAACGGCGGGTCCGGCAACGGCGCGCGCGCCGTCTACGCGCCCGCCGCGCGCGTGAACGCGCCGCTCTGGTAATCGCGGACCGCCTGCTCGATCTCTTCCCGGGTGTTCATCACGAACGGCCCGTACTGCACGACGGGCTCGCGCAACGGGCGCGCGGCGAGCAGGATGAAGCGGCCGCCCGCGGGCCCGCCGGCGACCTCGACCGCATCGCCATCCGCCAGCACGCCGGCGGCGTGCTCGCCCAGCGGACGCGCCGCGCCGGCGGGGCCCACGGCGACGCTGCCCTCGAACACGTACAGGAACGCCTGGTGGCCGGCGGGAACCGGATGCGCGAAGCGCGCGCCCGCCGGCAGCGCGACGTCGAAGTAGAGCGGATCGGTGGTGATGCCCGCGACCGGTCCCGGCGTGAGCGCGCCGCCGGCCGCGAGCGTGCCCGCGATCACCTTGGCGCGGCCGCCGCCGGCCAAGTCGACGACCGGAATGTCCGCCGGCGGGATGTCGCGATACCCGGCGGGCTTCATCTTTTCCTTCGCCGGCAGGTTGATCCAGAGCTGGAAGCCGCGCATCCGGCCCTCTTCCTGCTGCGGCATCTCGGAGTGGATGATGCCCCGCCCCGCCGTCATCCACTGCACGCCGCCGCTCTTCAGTTCGCCGGTGTGGCCAAGATGATCCTCGTGCCGCAGGTGGCCGTCGAGCATGTACGTGACGGTCTCGAA
>CALQLA020000031.1 GCA_943331295.2 Bordetella parapertussis
CCCGCGGCGCGGGAGCGGCGGGCGTCGCCGGCTAGCGGCTATAATCCAACGTTTTGCCCGTCCCGCGACGGGCACTCCTTCAGGCTCCCCGTGACCGATCTGAAAGCCCTGCTCGAAGCCTGGATGGCCGCCGGCGTCGCCGCCGTCGCTCCCGGCCGCGATTCGGCGCCGCTGCCGCTGGAGCGGCCGAAACAGGTGCAGCACGGCGACTATGCGTCGAACGCCGCGCTGCAGCTCGCGAAGGCGATGAAGCGCAATCCGCGCGAGCTGGCGCAGGCCGTCATCGCCGCGCTGCCCGCGTCGCCGTGGGTCGTGCGCACGGAAATCGCCGGCGCCGGCTTCATCAACATCTACGTGTCGCCCGCGGCCCGGCAGATCATCGTCGGCCGGATCGTGGCGGAGCGCGCGACGTTCGGGCGCGGCACGCGGCAGGCGGGCAACCGCGTGCTGATCGAGTTCGTGTCGGCGAACCCGACCGGCCCGCTGCATGTCGGGCACGGACGGCAGGCGGCACTGGGCGACGCCATCGCCTACCTGCTGCAGTGGCAGGGTGCCGACGTGACGCGCGAGTTCTACTACAACGACGCGGGACAGCAGATCGAGAACCTCGCGCTGTCGGTGCGAGCGCGGGCGAGCGAGATCCTCGGCGACGACGCGCCGTTCCCCGAGGACGGCTACCGCGGCGAATACATCCGCGAGCTGGCGCAGCGCTATCTCGACGAAACCGGGCGCGACCTCTCCGACCTCGACGCGATCCGCCGCTTCGCCGTCGCCGAATTGCGCAAGGAGCAGGACCGCGACCTGCGCGCCTTCGGCCTCGCGTTCGACAACTACTACCTCGAGAGCTCGCTCTACACGACGGGCCGCGTCGACGCGACCGTCGCGCGGCTCGCGGCGTCGGGCCGGACGTACGACCAGGACGGCGCGCTGTGGCTGAAGACCACGGACTTCGGCGACGACAAGGACCGCGTGATGCGCAAGTCCGAGGGCGGGTACACGTACTTCGTGCCCGACGTCGCCTATCACGTCACCAAGTGGGAGCGCGGCTTCGCGAAGGCGATCAACATCCAGGGCTCGGATCACCACAGCACCGTGGTCCGCGTGCGCGCCGGGCTGCAGGCGCTGGACGCCGGGATTCCGCAGGGCTACCCGGACTACGTGCTGCACAAGATGGTCACCGTGATGAAGGGCGGCGAGGAGGTCAAGATCTCCAAGCGCGCCGGCAGCTACGTCACGCTGCGCGACCTGATCGACGAGGTCGGGCGCGACGCCGTCCGCTTCTTCCTCGTCTCGCGCAAGGCCGACAGCGAGTTCACGTTCGACATCGACCTCGCCCGCTCGCAGAGCGAGGAGAACCCGGTCTACTACGTGCAGTACGCGCACGCCCGCGTGTGCAGCGTGCTGCGCCAGGCGGGGCTTTCGTTCGACGACGCGTTCGCGACGCTCGCCGACGCCGACGTCTCGCTGCTCGCGAGCCCGTACGAGGAGGCGCTGCTGCGCCGGCTCGCCGACTTTCCGGACGAGCTCGCGACGGCGGCGCGCGACCTCGCGCCGCATGCGGTGACGGTCTACCTGAAGGACCTCGCCGGCGAATTCCACAGTTACTATAATGCCGAACGCTTCCTGATCGACGACGTGCCGCTGCAGCGGGCGCGCCTCCTGCTCGCGGCGACCGCGGGCCAGGTGGTGCGCAACGGGCTCGCGGTGCTCGGCATCGGCGCGCCGGAGAAAATGTGACCACTCTCAATCCCTGCCGGCAGGCTGCATCATCGACGCATCGCGGTTCCGCGGCAGGTCGCGCGCGGCATGCGGGAAGGGTTCACCAATGAACCGCGCCGCTTCCGCGCGGCCCGCGCCGGCCCGGGTCCGCGCCGCGCCGGGCGCATCGCGCAAGTCGGGCGCCGGCAACACGCTGATCGGCCTCTTCGTCGGCATCGTCGTCGGCCTCGGCCTTGCCGCCGGCGTGGCGTGGTACGTCATGAAGTCCGGCAACCCTTACCAGGCGGCAGGCGCCGGCACCACGCGCGAGCCCGCCCGCGAGCCGGGCAAGCAGGCCCGCGCCGAGCCCGCCGCGCCGGAGAAGCCGCGGTTCGAGTTCTACAAGATCCTGCGGGGCGGCGAGGAGCCCAAGTCACAGGCAAAGGCGCCGGAGCGGACGACGGTCGACAAGGCCACCGTCGAGCGCTCCACGCCGCCCGACAAGGCGATCGCCAAGCTCGAGGATCGACCGCCGCCCGGAGCGGACAAGGCTGCCGTCGACAAGGCCGTCGCGGACAAGAATGCGCCGAAGGGCGCAGCGAAGGCCGCCGACGCGAGCACGCCGCCGGCGAAACCCGCCGAGCGCCTCTGGCTGCAGGCGGGCTCGTTCGCGGCCGAGGGCGACGCCGAGAACATGAAGGCGCAGCTCGCGATGTCGGGGCTCGAACCCACCGTGCAGCAGGCCACGCTGCCGGACAAGGGCGTGCGCTTCCGCGTCCGGCTGGGGCCCTACGGAAGTACGGACGAGATGAACCGCGTCAAGGCCGATCTCGCCAAGCGCGGCATCGACGTCGCCGTCATCCGGTGATCGTACGGTTCGCCCGGGGAACTCCCGTCGGCGCAGCCGGACCAACAACCGTTAACCAAGCCGGCGCAGCCGCGCCGGCCCGCATGGAGACTCCGAAAATGCAATCGAAACAAGCCTGGTCCCGACCGCTGCTGTCGTTCCTCCTCGCGGTCGTCGCCGCATTCGCCTTTGTCGGCGGCGCCGCGGCGCAGGAGATGGTGGAAGGCAAGCAGTACGTGCGGGTCAAGAACGCGCTGCCGGTCACGCCCGGATCGAAGGTCACGGTCATGGAGTTCTTCTCCTACGGCTGCCCGCACTGCGCCGACCTCGAGCCGGAAATGCAGACCTGGATGAAGACGATGCCGCCCGACGTGCAACTGGTGCGCATCCCGGTGATGTTCCAGGACCGCTGGGTGATCCTGGCGAAGATCTTCTACACGCTCGAGGCGCTCGGCGAGGAAAAGCGCCTGTCGCCCGAGGTCTTCACCGCGATTCACAAGGGCGGCACCAACCTCGCCTCGGAGAAGGTGTTCTTCGACTGGGCGGCGAGCAAGGGGCTCGACCGGAAGAAGGTCGAGGACATGTACAACTCGTTCGCGGTGTCGAGCAAGATCAACCGCGCCAAGTCCGAGGCGCAGCAGTACAACGTCCAGTCGGTGCCGATGATCGTCGTCGACGGCAAGTTCGTCACGGCGACCGACAAGGTGGGCTCGCATGCGGCGATTCCGGCGGCGATCAACTCGCTGGTCGCGAAGGCCCGCGCCGAGCGCCCGAAGTCGTAAGCGGCACGTAGCCCTCAGCCCGTAACCCGGGTGGACGGCGCAATGACCCCTCGCGCCCTGGCGCGCGTGACCGTGACCGTGGCCGTGGCCGGCGGCCGCGGAGTCCGCGTGGCGACCCGCCCTCCCGTCGTCTTCATCACCGGCGCCAGCAGCGGCATCGGCATGGCGCTGGCGGTGCATTACGCTTCGCTCGGCGCGTCGTTGGGCCTGTACGCGCGCCGGCAGCCCGAGCTCGATGCGCTCGCCGCGCGCCTGCCCGCCGGTACCGTCGCCACCTATGCCGGCGACGTGCGCGATGCGGGGGCGTTGCAGCGCGCCGCGGCCGACTTCATCGCGCGCTTCGGCATCCCCGACATCGTCATCGCCAACGCCGGCGTGTCGCGCGGCACGCTGACCGAGCACGCCGACGATCTCGCCGCGTTCCAGGCGGTGCTCGACACCAACGTGATGGGGCTCGTCCACACCTTCCATCCGTTCGTTGCGCCGATGCGCGCCGCCGGGCGCGGCGCGCTGGCCGGCATCGCGAGTGTCGCGGGTTTCCGCGGGCTGCCGGGCTCCGGCGCCTACTCGGCGTCGAAGGCGGCGGCGATCACCTACCTCGAAAGCCTGCGCGTCGAGATGGCCGGCACCGGCGTGGCCGTGGTGACGATCTGCCCCGGCTACATCGCGACGCCGATGACCGAGAAGAATCCCTACCGGATGCCGTTCCTGATCGACGCGGACAAGGCGGCCCGCCGCATCGCCGTCGCGATCCGCCGGCGTCGCCGCTACTATGTCTTTCCGTGGCCGATGGCGGCGGTCGGCCGCGTGCTCTCCTGGCTGCCGCGCCCGGTGTACGACGCGCTGTTCGCGCGCGCGCCGCGGAAGCCGCGGACGCCGGGATGAGCGCCGACGGCATTCCGCATCCGGCCCGCGCGGCGACCCGCAGGGGCGCGCCCGCGGTCGCTCCCCGCTGATCGCATGACCGCCACACGCGACTGGGCAGGCACCGTCCACGAACCGGCGGGCGCGGCGCCGCGCATCGCCTGCGTGGTGCCGAGCCTCACCGAGCTGCTGTTCGAGCTCGATCTCGGCGCCCACGTCGTCGCGCGCACCGGCTTCTGCGTGCATCCGCGCGCCGTCGTCAAGGCCGTGCCGAAGATCGGCGGCACCAAGGACTTCGACCTTGCCCGGCTGCGGGAACTGCGGCCGACGCACCTCGTCGTCAACGTCGACGAGAACCGCCTCGACGCGGTCGACGCGGCCCGCGAGTTCGTCCCGCACGTCGTCGTCACGCATCCCGCCTCGCCGACGGACAACCCGCGGCTCTTCGCGCTGTTCGGCGCGATCTTCGGGCGCGAGGCGCGGGCGGAGGCGCTGTCCGGCGCGTTCGCGGCAGCGCTTGCCGGCCTCGACGCCGCCGTGGCGCCGCTGGCGCGCGAACGCGTGCTGTACGTGATCTGGAAACAGCCGTGGATGACCGTCGCCCGGGACACCTACATCGCCGCCACGCTCGCGCGTGCCGGATGGGACACGGTGCCCGTCGCCGCGGCCGCGCGTTACCCGCAACTCGACGACGACGACGGCGCGTGGCACGACGCGCAGCGCGTGCTGCTGTCCTCCGAGCCGTATGCGTTCCGCGAGCGCGACGTCCGCGAACTCATCGCGCGGCGCGGCGGCGACGTGCGGCTCGTCGACGGCGAGATGACGTCGTGGTACGGCCCGCGCGCGATCGCCGGCCTGCGCTACCTCGCACAGCTGCGCCGCGAACTCGCGGCTCTTGCGCAGCGTACCCGACGCCTTGCGTAGCCCGGGTTGAGCAAAGCGAAACCCGGGCTACGCAATCACGCAACGGAGTTGGGCGGCGTGCCGCGCCAAATGACAAAGCCGCCCGGAGGCGGCTTTGTTCATCCTGCGGTGCCGCGACGCACGCGGCCGGCAAGCCCGGTTACAGCGGCACGCGAATGCCCAGCGTCACGGCGTAGTAGTCGCCGTCGCCCTTGCCGGCCGTGCCCGTGCCCGTAATGTAGCCCGTGACCTTGCCGAACTCGGTCGATGCGCCGATGTTGAACAGGCCCCAGTTGTTGTCGGGCTTGAACGCGGGCATCGAGAACGAGCCGCCCATGCCGTTGACGCTCGCGGTGACGCTGCGCTGTTCGGACTTGCCTTCATATTCCCACGTCGCGCGCGCGTACGGCCGGATCGCGCCGATCTGCCCGCCGATCTGCCAGCCGGCGCTGGTGACGAACGACTGCACTTCCTGCTGGCCGAACGTCATCGTCGTCGAGTTCGCGCCGTTTTCCGAGAACTGGCGTACGACGATGTCCTGGTACGTGAGCTTGACCGTCGGGCCGTGGACCCAGTCGCCGGCCTTGAACCAGTAGCCGCCCATCAGGCGAGCGATGTACTGGTAGCCGCTGGTGCTGCCCGTCTCGGTGCGCGTGAGGGCGCCCAGCGTGATGTTGCGCGTGGTGTCGTAATCGAGGCCGCCCATGCCGAACGTCGCGCCGACGTACCACGGGCCGTCGCCGTAGCCGCCGTAGAACGTGGCCATCGGCTCGCGCAGCTTGAAGCCGGCGCCGCCGTAGTCGGCCTTGTTCTCCGAGTAGTTGAACATCGCGCCGACCAGCAGCTTGTCGGAGACCTTCATGTCGCCGCCGACGGCGACCGAGTTCACGTCGCCGCTGCCGGACGCGAAGCTGTTGTTGTAGTCCGGCGCCGAATAGTCGTACGCGGCCCAGGCCTCGAGCTTGCCGGGGCTGCGCGGACCGTTGAGGCCCGACACCATCCGGCCGTCCAGCGCGCGCCAGTTCGCCTGCTCGACGGCGAGCGGGGCCTGGCCCAGCACGGCCATCTGCTGCGGCGCGTTGAGCACGGAGATCGCGTACTGCGCCTCGATCTTCTGCCCGGCGGTCGTCGGGTGCACGGTATCGGCGAACACGAACGTCTCCGCCGCGTTGGGCGCGACGAGATTCGCCGCCGTGCAGACCAGCGACGAGGTGCTGCCGCAGGCCGGCGCGGTGGCGTTGACGAAGCCGAACGCCACCGGGTTGGCGATGATTTCGTTCAGCAGCCCGTACGCGTTGAGGCGGACGGCCTGCACGCCGGCCGCATTCAGCCCGGCGAGCAGCGTGGAATTGAAGAGCTGCGAGATCGCGGTGATCTGCGCGCCCTGCCCGGAACCCTTGCCGAACGGCGTCGAGCCGATGTCCGGCAGGTTCCACACCATCAGGTACTTCGCGCCGGCCTTCTGCAGCACGCTCGCCTGGTGTGCGAGTTCGGCGGCGGCGATGCCGACGTTGGTCTGCAGCTGGGCCTGCGTGATCTGCCCGGCCTGGAGCAGCGTGAGCTGCGTGAAGATGTCGTTGGCGCCGCCCTGCAGCGAGTAGATCGCGTTGCTGTCGACCGGTCCCTTGGCGATGAACTGCGAGATCTGGGTTGCGATCGGCACGGCATACCCGGTGGGCAGCCCCTCCGAAAGCGGGGCCTGCGTCACGCGCGCCCCGCCCTGCGCGTAGTCGTTGCCGCTGCGGCCGTCGCTGCCGCTCTGGTTGGCCGGCGTCGCCGTGAAGCCGTAGTGGGCGGCGAACGGCGTCACCCACACGGGACCGGGGTTCGTGGTGAACAGGCCCGTGCCCGGCGGAAGCTCCGGCTTGTAGGAACCGGCGTCGGTCAGGCTGTCACCGAAGAAAACCCCGCTGCTGAACTGGGCGGCGACCGGGGCCGATGCCGCGAGCGCGAACGTCAGGGCAGTGGCAAGCACACCACGCTTGAATGCACGCATGTAAGGCTCCTCCATGGAATTGGTTTGATTATCGTTGCGGGCAAAGATGAAATATGCGCGGGTATTCTACGTTAAACCGACGTGGAGGGCGCCGCCAGGGGTGCGGGTGGCGGCGCATCCGGTCAACGGCTGTCGCCGGCGATCCGTTCTGTAGTACACGGGAGCAAGCGCGATGCGAATTGACGGGTACGGAATGCTGCGCCACAGCAATCGCCGGTGGCTGCCCGGCCGGATTCGCCGGGTCGCGCCAGCGATGGCCATCGTGTCGCTCGCGGCCGTCCTCTCCGCCGCCGCGCGCGCTGACGACGAGCTGCCCGCGCGTGTAGGACGGGTCGCCGAGGTCTCCGGCCAGTTGTTCCTGGCACCTGAGGATCGCGCCAACGACCGGGCGGAGGTCGGCGTGAACTATCCGGTCACGTCCGGCGACAACCTCTGGGTCTCCGCCGACGGCCGCGCCGAGGTCGAGTACGGCGGCGGCCAGTTCCGGCTCACCGGCGACACGAGCCTGCACGTGTCGCGGCTCGACGATCACCGGCTGTCGCTGTTCATCGCCCGGGGCCGCGCGATCGTTCGCGTGCGGGTCCTGGAGCCGGGCGAGGTCGCGCGCGTCGACGCGCCCAACACGCAGGTGCAGTTCACGCGGCCCGGCCTCTACCGGATCGACCTCGGCGCGGACCGCACGACGACCGTCGTCACCGTGCGCGAGGGCGAGGCGCGGGTGGCGTTCGCCAGTGCGACGCAGCAGGTGCTGCCGGGGCAGACCGCCACCCTCATTGGTCCCGAGCCGGTGGCCGCCGACGTTCGCAACGGCATCGACCAGAATCCGTTCGATTTCTGGAGCGCCGATCGCGACCGCTACTACGAGCGTGGCCGGGGCAACCCGTACGTGTCGTCGCAGATGGTCGGCTACGCCGAGCTCGACAACTACGGGACCTGGCAGGCCTATCCCGACTACGGCCCGGTCTGGTTCCCGGCGTCGGTCGCGCCCGGCTGGCGCCCTACAGCGACGGCTATTGGGTGAACGTCGGCAGCTGGGCTTCACCTGGATCGACGTCGCGCCCTGGGGCTACGCACCGTCGCACTACGGGCGCTGGGCGCATGTCGGCGGGCGTTGGGGCTGGTGCCCCGGCGGCTACGTCGCCCGCCCGCGCTGGGCGCCGGCGCTGGTGGCGTGGTACGGGGGCGCCGGGTGGAGCGTGTCCGCCGGCGCCCGCGCTCCCGGCGGGCAGGCCACCGGCGGTCGTGCCGCGCGACGCACCGCAGGATGCAAACGCCGGGCAGGCGCCGGGGTCGTTGCCGCAAATTCCGGCGCCGGGCGTTCGCCCGGCCCGGTAACGCCCAATGCAAATTCCGGCGAATGCCCGGCCGGTGACCCAAATGCAAATGCCGGGCATTCGCCCGGCATTTTGGCCATACGTGCCGCGCGGCGACGCGTCAGTTGGTGACGAGCGCCAGCCGGTTGCCGTCGATGATCTTGACGCGCTCGCCTTCCTTCGCGGGCGGGGCGCTCGTCATCGACAGCGTCTGCGTCTTGCCGTTGTCGAGCTTCACCGTCACGTTGTAGTACGACTTCTTGTTCTTGTTCTTCTCGATCGCGTTGCCCGCGTAGGCGCCGCCGGCCGCGCCGGCGACCGTCGCCACCGTGTTGCCGCGACCGCTGCCGATCTGGTGGCCGAGCACGCCGCCGACGACGCCACCCGCGATCATGCCCACACCCGATGCCTCGCCCTTCTCCTCGACGAACCGGATCGACTGCACGACCCCGCAGGTGGTGCAGGGCTTGGCCTGCGCCAGCACGGCAGGGGCCGTGCCGAAGAGCAGTGCCGCGCCGAATGCGGCGGCGGTTCGCGCGATGGTGCGATTCATGGGCATCTCCTGACGCCAGCGGTCGTTCCGGTCAGACAGCGTCGAGCGGCCGCGGTTCACTCGTTCGGCGCGTCGATGCGGACCTTCACGTAGCTGCCGGGCGCGGCTTCGATGACCTTCAGCTTGCCCTTGCCGGGCACGCGCGCGGCGACCTGCGGGCCGGCGTATTCGCCGAGCCAGTCGCGCCAATCGGTCCACCACGAGCCGTCGTGCTGCGCGGCGCCCACGAGCCAGTCGTCGGGAGACTCGGGCAGCGCGTCGTTCGTCCAGTAGCCATACTTGTTTGCGGCCGGGGGGTTCACCATGCCCGCGATGTGGCCCGAGCCCGACAGCGTGAAGCGGCCCTTGCCGCGCATCAGCTGCGGCCCGGCGTAGGTCGCCTTCCACGGCGCGATGTGGTCCTCCATCGCCGACACGAAGTACGTGGGCACCGTCACCTTGCCGAGGTCGATCGGCACGCCGTCGAGCGTGAGGCCGCCCGGCTCCGACAGCCTGTTCTCGAGGTACATGTTGCGCAGGTAGAAGCTGTGCATCTTCGCCGGCATCCGCGTCGAGTCGCAGTTCCAGTGCAGCAGGTCGAACGGGAACGGGTCGCGGCCCATCAGGTAGTTGTTGATGACGAACGACCAGATGAGGTCGTTGCCGCGGAGCATGTTGAAGGTCTCGGCCATTTCCGAGCCTTCGAGGAAGCCGCGCTCGATCATCCGCTTGTCGAGGTTGTCGAGCTGTCCCTCGTCGATGAAGACGCCCAGCTCGCCGGGGTTCGCGAAGTCGGTGAGCGCCGTCATGAACGTCGCGCTCGCGATGCGCTTGTCCTTCTTCACCGCCATGTACGCGAGCGTCGCCGCGAGCAGCGTGCCGCCGAGGCAGTAGCCGATCACGTTGACGTCCTTCTCGCCGGTCGCCTTCTCGATCGCCGCCAGCGCCGCCAGCGGGCCTTCGGTCATGTAGGCGGCGAAGTCCTTCTCCGCGTGGCGCAGGTCCGGGTTGATCCACGAGATCACGAACACGGTGAGGCCCTGGTCGACCATCCACTTGATGAACGAGTTCTTCTCGCGCAGGTCGAGGATGTAGTACTTGTTGATCCACGGCGGAATCAGCAGCACCGGCCGGCGCGCGACCTTGGCCGTCGTCGGCTCGTACTGGATCAGCTGCATCAGGTCGTCCTGGAACACGACCTTGCCCGGCGTGGTGGCGATGTTGACGCCGAGCTCGAAGGCCTTGGGATCGGTCATCGAGATCTTCAGCTGGCCGTTGCCGCGCTCGATGTCGCCCAGCAGGTTGTGCAGCCCCTTGACCAGGTTCTGGCCGCCGGTGGCGATCGTCTCGCGGAACACCTCGGGGTTCGTCAGCGCGAAGTTCGACGGCGCCATCGCGTCGATGTACTGGCGGGTGAAGAACTGCACCTTCTTCTGCGTCTCCGGCGTCAGGCCCTCGACGTCGGCGACGGCGTTCTGCAGCCAGCGCGACGCGATCAGGTACGACTGCTTGACGTAGTCGAACAGCGCGTGCTCCTGCCAGTCGTCATGCTTGAAGCGGCGGTCGCCCTTGTTCGGCTCGGCGATCGCGGCCGTCGGCGCGCCGAGCAGCTTCAGCGTCGACGACTGCCACAGGTTCATGTAGTCCCACCACAGCGTCATCTGCGCCTCGGCGAGGCCCCAGGGGTTCGCCATCATCTTCGCGGTCAGCTCGTGGAACGCCTTGGCGATGCCGAACTCGTCGGCCAGCATCGACTTGCCGGACTCGGCCTGCCGGGCCAGGAAGTCGCCGAGGAGCTTGGCGCTCTTCTCGGCGGCGGAGGCGAGCGATTCGGAGAGCGCGGCCGGGTCGAACCGGGGCCCTTCTGGCGCGGCGTTGGGTGCGGCGGAGCTGGACATCGGAAGGCCTCGTGCGGTCGGAAAGCGTGGACGGATCATGCGGCGGCGGCGGCACGGTGCGTGAACTTCAGCGCGCCGTCCGGTCCGGCCTGCCGGTCGAGACGACCGGCGTGCCACAGGTAATTGAGGTGAGCGATGGCCTCGCCCATGGCGAAAAAGTGCTGCTGCAGGTCGAGCTCGCGCCGGAACAGCACCGGCAGCAGGTCGGCCGCGGACACGCCCGCCGGCGCGGCTGCGCTCACCGCTGCGACGAGCTCGTCGAGGCGCGCGGCGTGGTGCGCGCGCAGCTGCGCGGTGCGCAGCACGATCCCGCGGAACGGCAGCCCGTGCGAGGGCAGCACGAGCGTGTCCGGGGGCAGCGCGTCGAAGGCCGGCAGCGAGTCCAGGAACCGCCGCAGCGGGTCGCCGTCGGGCTCGACCGCCACCACGCTCACGTTGGTGCTGATGCGCGGCAGCAGCATGTCGCCCGAGATCAGCACGCCGCGCACGTCGCAGTGGAGCGACGCGTGTTCCGGCGAGTGGCCGTGGCCCTCGATCACGTGCCACCGGACGCCGCCGGCAGCCATCCGGTCGTCGGCCAGGATGCGCTCGAACGACGCGGGCAGTTCCTGCACGCCGCGCCGGTAATGGCTGCCGCGGCCGGCCAGCGCGGCAATGTTGTCCTCGGGCGTGCCGTGTCGCCGGAAGAGCGCCACGGTGGCCTCGGGTTGGTAGCCGCTGTGCCCGCCGGCCAGCGCGTGTGCCGTCAGGTACTCGGCGTGCGTCATCGCGACGGGGCAGTCGAAGCGGGCGGCGAGCCACGCGGCGTTGCCGACGTGATCGGGGTGGCAGTGCGTGGCGATGATCCGCCGGACCGGATGGTGGCGGAGCGTGGTCGCGAAGTGCCGCTCCCAGAGCGCGCGCGTCGCCGCGTCGCCGTACCCGCAGTCGACCAGCGTGTAGCCGTCGGCCTCGGCGAGCAGCCACAGGTTGATGTGGTCGAGCGCGAACGGCAGCGGCATCCGCAGCCACAGGATTCCCGGCGCGACCTCGATCGTGGCGCCCGGCGCGGGCGGCCCGGAGAACGGGTAGTCGAGGACGGCGGGGAGGGGCGCGGACATGGGGTGGGGGACGGAAGGGACGCGTACGGGAGGTGTCGCGTCAGGAACTGGCGCGGCGGCCCGTGACTGCCGCGCGGCGCTCGACGGAGAATGCGCGTCGCCGGCGCGGCGACCCACCCAGATTTGTGCAGCGCACCATAATCGACCAAGCCGCGGCAACTGTCAAGCCGGCATGGTAGCTTTCCGGCGCATTCTGTCGCTCCCTGACCCGGGCATGCCCGCCGCCCCGCCCCGCCCCGCCGTCGCCGCCAGGATCCGCGCCTTCGACGGCATGCCGGCCACGTTCACGCTCTCCGAGCACGCCTGCGAGTTCGCGCTGACGACGCGGGCCATCCGCTTCTACGAGGACGAGGGCCTGCTGGCGCCGCTGCGCCGCGGCCGCGCGCGCATCTACAGCGAGCGGGAACGCGTGCGGATCAAGCTGATCCTGCGGGGCAAGCGGCTCGGACTGTCGCTGTCCGAGATCCGCGAGCTCTTCGGCCTGTACGCGGCGACGAACAACGAGCGCTCGCAGCTTGCAAAATTCCTGGTGATGCTGGCCGACCGCCGCGCGATGCTCCACCGGCAGCGCGAGGACATCGACGTCGTGCCGGCGGAGATCGCGATCATCGAGCGCGACTGCCGGCGTCGGCTGAAACCGCCGCGCAGCGCCGATTGACGTTGAAGTAAACGCAATCTACAGTTGTGGGCTGCGTTTTCATCCGTGGCGTCGGGGCCCCGCGCCGCGGCATCCGCCCGCATTCCCTCCGCGCCCATGACCGCCGCGAACGCGCCGCCAACCAGGAAACCCGCAATGCAAGACTTTCCCGCGCTGGGCTTCGGCCTCGGCGAGACCATCGACATGCTGCGCGCGACGGTGCGGCAGTTCGCAGCGGACGAGATCGCGCCCCGGGCGGCCGGCATCGACCGCGACAATGCGTTCCCGCCCGACCTGTGGCGCAAGATGGGCGACCTGGGACTCCTCGGCATCACGGTGGACGAGGAACACGGCGGCACCGCGATGGGCTACCTCGCGCACATCGTCGCGATGGAGGAGTTGAGCCGCGCCTCGGCGGCGGTCGGGTTGTCGTACGGCGCGCACTCGAACCTGTGCGTCAACCAGATCAGCCGGAACGGCAGCGACGCGCAGAAGCGGAAGTACCTGCCGCGGCTCGTCAGCGGCGAGCACGTCGGCGCGCTGGCGATGAGCGAACCCGGCGCCGGTTCCGACGTGGTTTCGATGCGGCTCACCGCGGTGCGCCGCGGCGACGGCACCGACGCGCCCTACGTGCTCAACGGCAGCAAGATGTGGATCACCAACGGCCCCGATGCCGACACGCTCGTGGTCTACGCGAAGACCGACCCCGCCGCCGGCGCGCGCGGCATCACCGCGTTCATCGTCGAGAAGGGAATGCCCGGTTTCTCGACCGCGCCCAAGCTCGACAAGCTCGGCATGCGCGGCTCGAACACCTGCGAACTCGTGTTCCAGGACTGCGAGGTGCCGGCCGCGAACGTCCTGGCGCAGGAAGGCCGCGGCGTGACCGTGCTGATGAGCGGGCTCGACTACGAGCGCGCGGTGCTGGCCGGCGGCCCGATCGGCATCATGGCGGCGTGCATGGACGTCGTGCTGCCCTACGTGCACGAGCGCAGCCAGTTCGGCCAGCCGATCGGCGAGTTCCAGCTGATGCAGGGCAAGCTCGCCGACATGTACACGACGATGAACGCCTGCCGCGCCTACGTGTACGCGGTGGGGCAGGCCTGCGACCGCGGCGAGACGACGCGCAAGGACGCCGCCGGCGCCATCCTGTACGCCGCGGAAAAGGCGACGTGGATGGCGGGCGAGGCGATCCAGTGCCTGGGCGGCAACGGCTACATCAACGACTACGCGACCGGCCGGCTGTGGCGTGACGCCAAGCTCTACGAGATCGGCGCGGGCACCAGCGAGATCCGCCGGATGCTGATCGGGCGCGAACTCTTCAACGAAACCAAATAGCGGCAGGACCCATCATGCAGAACGATCCCATCGTCATCGTCGGCGCCGCGCGCACCCCCATGGGCGGCTTCCAGGGCGCCTTCTCGTCGCTGACCGCGAGCGAGCTGGGCGCCACGGCGATCCGCGCCGCGGTCGCGCGCGCCGGCATTGCGCCCGCCGACGTGCAGGAAGTGATCATGGGCAACGTGCTGCCCGCGGGGCAGGGCCAGGCACCGGCGCGGCAGGCGTCGATCAAGGCCGGGCTGCCGCTCGCCGTCGGCTGCACCACCGTCAACAAGATGTGCGGCTCGGCGATGAAGGCGGCGATGCTCGCGCACGACCTCATCGTCGCCGGCAGCAACGAGATCGTGGTCGCGGGCGGCATGGAGAGCATGACCAACGCGCCGTACCTGATGCCTAAGGCGCGCGCCGGCTACCGGATGGGGCACCAGACCGTCTACGACCACATGTTCCTCGACGGCCTCGAGGACGCCTACGAGAAGGGCCGGCTGATGGGCGCTTTCGCAGAGGATGCCGCGGAGCGCTACCAGTTCACGCGCGAGGCGCAGGATGCGTTCGCGCTCGCCTCGCTCCAACGCGCGCTGGCCGCCAACAACGACGGCACGTTCGCGTGGGAAATCGCGCCGCTGACCGTCAGCGGCCGCCGCGGCGACGAGGTCTTTGAGCGCGACGAGCAGCCGGCCAAGGCGAGCCCCGACAAGATCCCGACGCTGAAGCCCGCGTTCCGGAAGGACGGCACCGTGACGGCTGCCAACTCGAGCTCGATCTCGGACGGCGCCGCGGCGCTGGTGCTGATGCGGCGCTCGACCGCCGAGCGGCGGGGCCTCTCGCCGCTGGCGGTGATCGTCGAGCACGCGACCTACGCGCACGAGCCGGGGCTCTTCACCACGGCCCCGGTCGGCGCCATCCGCAGCCTCTACGCCAAGACCGGATGGACGACCGCCGACGTCGACCTGTTCGAGATCAACGAGGCCTTCGCCGTCGTCACGATGGTGGCGATGAAGGACTTGGGGATCGCGCACGACCGCGTCAACGTCCACGGCGGCGCGTGCGCGCTGGGCCACCCGATCGGCGCCTCCGGCGCGCGCATCATCGTCACGCTGCTGGGCGCCCTGCGCAAGCAGGGGAAGAAGCGCGGCGTCGCCAGCCTGTGCATCGGCGGCGGCGAGGCGACGGCGATGGCGATCGAGCTGTGCTGATCGAGCGCGCATGCTGCTGACCGACGAGCAGGTGCTGGTGCGCGACGCGATGCGCGCGTTCGCGCAGGGCGAGCTCGCGCCGCATGCCGCGGCGTGGGATCGCGACCACGCGTTTCCGGGCGCGGCGCTGAAGGCGCTGGGCGGCCTCGGCGCGCTGGGCATGGTGGTACCGGAGGCCTGGGGCGGCGCGGGGATGGACTACGTGTCGCTGGCGCTGGCCGTGGAGGAAATTGCCGCGGGGGACGGCGCGACGTCGACGATCGTCAGCGTGCAGAACTCGGTCGTCTGCGGCCCGCTGCTGGCCTACGGCACCGACCTCCAGAAGGAGAAATACCTGAAGCCGCTGGCGAGAGGCGAGGCGATCGGCTGCTTCTGCCTCACCGAGCCGCAGGCGGGGTCGGACGCCGGCGCGATCACCACGCGCGCCGGGAAGCGCGGCGCGAACTGGGTGTTGAACGGCGTCAAGCAGTTCATCACCAGCGGCAGGAACGCCGACGTCGCGATCGTGTTCGCCGTCACCGACAAGGCGGCGGGCAAGCGCGGCATCTCGGCGTTCATCGTCGACACGTCGACGCCGGGCTACGTCGTCGCGCGGATCGAGGACAAGCTGGGCCAGCGCGCGTCCGACACGGCGCAGATCGTGTTCGACAACTGCGAGATCCCCGCGGCGAACCTGCTCGGCCGCGAGGGCGAGGGCTACAAGATCGCGCTGTCGAACCTCGAGGCGGGCCGCATCGGCATCGCCGCGCAGGCGGTAGGCATGGCCCGCGCGGCGTTCGACGCGGCGCTCGTCTTCGCCCGCGAGCGCGTCGCGTTCGGCAAGCCGATCTCCGAGCAGCAGGCGGTCAACTTCAAGCTCGCCGACATGGCCACCGAAATCGAGGCGGCACGCCAGCTCGTGCTGCACGCGGCGGCGCTGAAGGACGGGAACCTGCCGTGCCTCAAGGAGGCGTCGATGGCCAAGCTCTTCGCGTCGGAAATGGCGGAGCGCGTGTGCTCCGCCGCGATCCAGGTCCACGGCGGGTACGGCTACGTCACCGATTTCCCCGTCGAGCGGATCTACCGCGACGTCCGCGTCTGCCAGATCTACGAAGGCACCAGCGAAATCCAGCGGCTGGTGATCGGCCGCGCCGTCGCCGGCTGACCGGCGGCCGCCTCCAACGCACGTTCCGAGGACACCATGCCCGCCCTGATCGACTTCTACTTCGATTTCTCGTCGCCGTACGGATACCTCGCGGCAATGAAGATCGACGCGCTGGCCGCGCGCCACGGGCGCGCCGTCGACTGGCACCCGCTGCTGCTCGGCGTGGTGTTCAAGGAGACCGGCGGCACGCCGCTGACGCAGGTGCCGATCAAGGGCGACTATTCGCGGCGCGACTTCGCGCGGAGCGCGCGCTTCCACGGCATCACCGATTTCCGGATGCCGGCGAAATTCCCGATCCCGTCGCAGTCGCCGTCGCGCGTCGTGCTGTGGCTGAAGGCGACGAATCCCGCGCTCGCGGCCACCGTGGCCCGTGCGCTCTATCGCGCCTATTTCGTCGACGGCGTCGACATCTCGTCGCCGGACGAGGCCGCCGCGGTGGCGGCGAAGGCGGGCGTCGACCCGGCAGCGGCGCGCGCCGCGATCGACGATCCCGAGGTCAAGGAGGCGCTGAAGCGCGAGGTCGCCGCGGCGATGGCGCGCGGCGTGTTCGGCTCGCCGTTCGTCATCGTCGACGGGGAGCCGTTCTGGGGCATCGACCGCTTCGACCAGCTCGAGCGCTGGCTCGCCACCGGGGGGTTCTGACGCCATGGCCGAGTACACGCTCCTCTGCTTCGCGCAATCCGGCAACGCGTACAAGCCGGCGCTCGCATCGGCACGGGCCGGCTGCCTGTTCCGGCCCGACGAGATCGGCGTAGACTGGGCCGCCTACCCGGCCATCGCGTCCTGGCTCGCGCGGATCGAGGACCGGCCGGGCTGGGTGCATCCCTACCGCCTGATGCCCGGCCACCCGCTGCCGGCCACGGCCTGACCGGACCCGCGGCGCGACCATGCCCGTCATCGAAACCCGACTCGATCCCCGCGACGCCACGTTCGCGAAGAACCGCGACGCGATGGCGGCGCTGGTGGCGGACCTGCGCGCGAAGGTCGCGGTCATCGAGGCCGGCGGCGGCGAGGCGGCGTGCGCGAAGCACGTCGCGCGCGGCAAGCTGCTGCCGCGCGACCGCATCCGCGCGCTGCTCGACCCGGGCTCGCCGTTCCTCGAGCTGTCGCAGTTCGCGGCGTGGGAGGTCTACGCGGACAAGGTTCCGGCAGCCGGCATCGTCACCGGCGTCGGGCGCGTCGCCGGGCGCGAATGCGTGATCGTCTGCAACGACGCGACGGTGAAGGGCGGCACCTACTACCCGCTCACGGTGAAGAAGCATGTCCGCGCGCAGGAGATCGCGCGCGACAACCACCTGCCGTGCATCTACCTCGTCGACTCGGGCGGCGCCAACCTGCCCAACCAGACCGAGGTTTTCCCCGACCGCGACCACTTCGGGCGCATCTTCTACAACCAGGCGACGATGTCCGCGCAGGGCATCCCGCAGATCGCGGTGGTGATGGGCTCGTGCACGGCGGGCGGCGCCTACGTGCCGGCGATGGCGGACGAATCGATCATCGTCAAGGAGCAGGGCACGATCTTCCTCGGCGGGCCGCCGCTCGTGAAGGCCGCGACCGGCGAGATCGTCAGCGCCGAGGAGTTGGGGGGCGCCGACATCCACACGCGCGTCTCCGGCGTCGCCGACCACATGGCGCAGGACGACTACCACGCGCTGGCGATCGCGCGGCGCATCGTCGGCAACCTGAACCGCGGCAAGCCCGAGACGCCGCCGCTCGCGGCGCCCGTGCCGCCGCGGTACCCGGTCGAGGACGTC
The DNA here is from genome assembly GCA_943331295.2 of Bordetella parapertussis. GTDB lineage: Bacteria > Pseudomonadota > Gammaproteobacteria > Burkholderiales > Casimicrobiaceae > CAIWHR01. The sequence goes on from CALQLA020000031.1 coordinate 18,003, forward strand.
TACGGCGTCATCAGCGCCGACCCGAAGAAGCCCTACGACGTGCGCGAGGTGATCGCCCGCATCGTCGACGACAGCAGCTTCGACGAGTTCAAGGCGCGCTACGGCACGACGCTCGTCACGGGCTTCGCGCGCCTCTGGGGCTACCCCGTCGGCATCGTCGCCAACAACGGCATCCTGTTCTCCGAGTCGGCGCTGAAGGGCGCCCACTTCATCGAGCTCTGCACGCAGCGGCGCATCCCGCTCGTCTTCCTGCAGAACATCACGGGCTTCATGGTCGGGCAGAAGTACGAGGCCGGCGGCATCGCGCGCGACGGCGCGAAGCTCGTGACCGCCGTCTCCTGCGCCGAAGTCCCGAAGTTCACGGTGATCATCGGGGGCAGCTACGGCGCCGGCAACTACGGCATGTGCGGCCGCGCGTTCAATCCGCGCTTCCTCTGGCTGTGGCCCAATGCGCGGATCTCGGTGATGGGCGGCGAGCAGGCGGCGACGGTGCTGGCCACGGTCCGGCGCGATTCGATCGAGGCACGCGGCGGCGCGTGGAGCGCGGCGGAGGAAGAGGCGTTCCGCGCGCCGATCCGCGAGCAGTACGAGCGCGAGGGCCACCCGTACTACGCCAGCGCGCGGCTCTGGGACGACGGCATCATCGACCCCGCCGACACGCGCCGCGTGCTCGGGCTTGCGATTTCCGCCGGCCTCAATCGCGCGATCGAACCTACGCGCTACGGCGTCTTCAGGATGTGAGGCACATGCGATGAAAGCGAAGAACAAGCCCGCCGACAAGGCGGCCCCTAAGGGGAAGGCGGCCCCTAAGGGGAAGGCGGCACCGAAGGCGAAGGCTGCCGCGAAGAAGGCGGCGGGTGCCGCGAAGAAGCCGAAGGCCGGCGGAAAGAAGGCGAAGGCCGGCGCGGCGCCGGCGCCTTACACGACGATCGAGGTCGACCTGCGCGAAGGCATCGCGCTGATCGCGCTGACCCGGCCCGACGTGCACAACGCGTTCAACGAGACGATGATCGCGGAGCTGACCGACGCGTTCGTCGCCGCGGATGCCGACGACGCGGTGCGCGCCGTCATCCTGCTGGGCGACGGCCGCAGCTTCTGCGCCGGGGCCGACGTCAACTGGATGCAGAAGATGGCGGGCTACGACGAAGCCGGGAACCGCGCCGACGCGATGACGCTCGCCACGATGCTGCGCACGCTGGCCGGGCTGTCGAAGCCGACGATCGCGCGCGTCCACGGCGCGGCGCTGGGCGGCGGCGTCGGGCTCGTCGCCTGCTGCGACATCGCGATCGCGGCGGCCGAGGCGACGTTCTCGCTGTCCGAGGCGCGGCTCGGGCTCATCCCCGCGACCATCAGCCCGTACGTGATCGAGGCCATTGGCGCGCGGCAGGCGCGGCGCTACTTCCTCACCGCGGAACGGTTCACCGCGGCGGAGGCCTACCGGATCGGGCTCGTCCACGACATCGTGCCTGCCGACGAGCTCGACGGCAGGATCAACGAGATTCTCGGCCCGCTGCTGCTCGCCGGGCCGCGCGCGCAGGCGGCGGCGAAGGCGCTGATCCGGGCCGTCGCGCACCACAAAATCGACGCCGGGATCGTCGCCGACACGGCCGATCGCATCGCGGCGATCCGCGTGTCGCCGGAGGGCCGCGAAGGCATCGCGGCGTTCCTCGAGAAACGGTCCGCGGCGTGGGTGCCGCCGCTGTTGCGGACGCGATAAGCCCGATGCCCGGCATCGATCACCTCGACACGCTGCAGCTCGTCGCGCTGGCGGCGGCGCTCGGCTGGGCCAGCGGCATCCGGCTCTATGCCGTGCTGTTCGTCGTCGGCGGACTGGGCTACCTGCATTTCGTGCCGCTGCCCCACGGGCTGCTGCTGCTGGCGCATCCGTGGGTGCTCGCGGCGTCCGGGTTCATGTGCGCCGTCGAGTTCTTCGCCGACAAGGTGCCCGGTGTCGATACGGCGTGGGACGTCGTCCACACGTTCATCCGCATTCCCGCGGGTGCCGCGCTGGCGGCGATGGTGTTCGGCGACGCGCCGGGCGCGGCCACGCTCGCGGCGGCGATCGTCGGCGGATCGCTCGCCGCCGGCAGCCACCTCGCCAAGACCGGAAGCCGCGCGGTGATCAACACGTCGCCCGAGCCGATTTCCAACTGGGCCGCGTCGTTCGGCGAAGAGCTTGCCGTCGGCACCGTGCTGTGGCTCGCGATCGCGAACCCGATCGCGGCGCTGGTCGTGCTGGCGCTGCTGGTGCTGCTGATGATCTGGCTGATACCGAAGGTCTGGCGCTTCCTCGTCCGGCTGTTCCGCCGGCTCGCCGGCATGTTCGATGGCGCCGGCCGCGCCGGGCGCGCGCTGCCGCCGGAGCGTTCTGCCGATGTTTGACAAGATCCTCATCGCCAACCGCGGCGAGATCGCGGCCCGCGTCGCCCGCACCGCGCGGCGGATGGGCATCCGTACCGTCGCCGTCTACTCCGATGCCGACGTCGATGCGCTGCACGTCGCGCTGTGCGACGAGGCGTACCGCCTGGGGCCGCCGCCGCCGGCACAGAGCTACCTCGTCGGCGCCGCGATCATCGCGATCGCGCAGCGCACCGGCGTGCAGGCGATCCACCCCGGCTACGGCTTCCTGTCCGAGAACGCGGCGTTCGCTGCCGCCTGCGCCGCGGCCGGGCTGGTGTTCATCGGGCCGCCGCCCGCAGCGATCGCCGCGATGGGCTCGAAGTCCGCCGCCAAGTCGCTGATGGGCGCGGCCGGCGTTCCGCTCGTGCCCGGCTACCACGGCGACGACCAGGACGACGCGCTGCTCGCGCGCGAGGCGGCCGCGATCGGCTGGCCGGTGCTGATCAAGGCGACGGCGGGAGGCGGCGGCAAGGGCATGAAGGTCGTCGAGCGCGGCGAGGACTTCGGCGCGGCGCTGGCGTCGGCCCGGCGCGAGGCGAAGGCGGGCTTCGGCGACGACCGCGTGCTGCTCGAGCGCTACCTCGCGTCGCCGCGGCACATCGAGATCCAGGTGTTCGCCGACGCGCACGGCGACGCCGTGTACCTGTTCGAGCGCGACTGCTCGGTGCAGCGCCGGCACCAGAAGGTGCTGGAGGAGGCTCCGGCGCCGGGAATGACCGCCGCGCGCCGCCGCGCGATGGGCGAGACCGCGGTCGCCGCGGCCAAGGCGATCGGCTACGTCGGTGCCGGCACCGTCGAGTTCATCGCCGAGCAGGACGGCACGTTCTACTTCATGGAGATGAATACCCGGCTGCAGGTCGAGCACCCGGTCACCGAGATGATCACCGGCGTCGACCTCGTCGAATGGCAATTGCGCGTCGCCGCCGGCGAGCCGCTGCCGCTCGCGCAGGACGCGCTCGCGATCCGCGGGCACGCGATCGAGGCCCGGATCTACGCCGAGGACCCCGAGCGCGGCTTCCTGCCCTCGATCGGCATGCTCGTTCACCTGCGCGCTCCGGCGACGGGCGCCAGCGTCCGCGTCGACACCGGCGTGCGCTGCGGCGACGAGATCTCGCCGTACTACGACCCGATGATCGCCAAGCTGATCGTCCACGGCGAGGACCGCGCGGCGGCGCTGCGGCGGATGGGCGAGGCGCTCGCCGACTATGAGATCGCGGGGGTCGCCACCAACGTCGCGTTCCTGCGGCGCGTGATCGCGCACGATGCGTTCGCGTCGGCCACGCTCGACACCGGGCTGATCGCGCGGAACCAGGACGCGCTGCTGCCGCCGGCGTCGCCGCCGTCGCCGCGGATGCTGCTCGCGGCCGCGCTGGCCGAGGCGCTCTCGCTCGTCGCGCGCGCCGGGGCCGCGGCGCAGGGCGTGCGCGACCCGCACTCGCCGTGGAACGACATCGATCCGTGGTGGCCGAACAGCGAACGCCATGCGCTCGCCTTCGCGTTCGGCGACGGGCAGGCGCGGCACGACGTCCTGTTGTCCCGCGCCGGCGCGGGCTGGCAGGCCGTGCTCGCCACCGACGGCCGCCGCGAGTCGATGCCGGCCAGTGTCGCCCTGCGCGACGGCCGCCTCGCCATCATCACCGACAGCGCCGAGTTCAACGCCACCGTCGTCGCCGACGGCGAGTCGCGGCACGTGTTCTGCGACGGCCGGCAGGCCCGGCTCACCGTCATCGATCCGCTGGTCCACGCGGGTGAGGAGGAGGCGCACGGGGGCCACCTGGCGGCGCCGATGTCGGGGACCGTCGTCGCGGTGATGGTGGCGGTCGGCGACAGCGTTGCCAGGGGCGCGCCGCTGATCATCCTCGAGGCGATGAAGATGGAGCACACGATCGTCGCGCCGGCGGCGGGAGTCGTCACCGCCGTCAACTTCCGCGCCGGCGACCGCGTCGGCGAAGGCGCCGATCTCGTCGCCGTCGGCGACGCGTAGGCACCGATGGCCGGCCCCGCTCCGCGCACCCGCGCGCGCATCCTGCTGCAGACGGGCCACCACGACGGCGACGAGTGGCTTGACGCGCTGTCGGCCGCGCTGCCGGAGGCCGACATCGCGCGCTGGCCCGACGTGCCCGCCGCGGTCGACTACCTCGTCGTGTGGAAGCCGCCGGCGGAAGTCTTCGCGCGCGTGCCGGTGGTGAAGGCGATCTTCAACCTGGGCGCCGGCGTCGACGCGCTGCTGAACGTTCCGAACCTCCCGCCCGGCGTGCCCGTCGTGCGCGTCGAGGACGCCGGCATGGCGGAGCAGATGGCCGACTACGTGCTGCTGGCGGTGCTCGCCGCGTACCGCGGCGCCGACGTCTATGCGCGGCAGCAGGCGGCCGGGCAATGGCTGCAGCATCCGCATCGCCCCGGGAGCGGATTCGGGATCGGCGTCCTCGGCCTCGGCGTGCTGGGGCAGGTCGTCGCCGCGACGGTGGCCGCCGCGGGTTTTCCGGTCGCCGGGTGGAGCCGCGAGCGCCGCACGGTTCCCGGCGTGAGCGCATTCGCCGGCATCGGCGAACTGCCGGCGTTTCTCGCACGGTCGCAGGTTCTGGTGTGCCTGCTGCCGTCGACGCCCGCGACGCGCGACCTGCTCGACCGCGAGCGGCTGTCGGCGCTGCCCAAGGGCGCGCACGTGGTCAACGTCGCGCGCGGCGACATCCTCGTCGATGCCGACCTCCTCGCGCTGCTCGACGCCGGACACCTCGCCGGCGCGACGCTCGACGTGTTCCGCGACGAGCCGCTGCCCGCGGACCATCCGTTCTGGCGGCATCCGCGGATCGTCGTGACGCCGCACGTCTCGGCCATCACGCTGGTCGCCGAATCGGCGGCGCAGATCGCGGCCAAGATCCGGCGGCTCGAAAGCGGCCTGGCGGTGACCGGCATCGTCGATCGCGGGCGGGGGTACTAGAGTTGAATGCCCTGTCCTTTTCCCGCCGCGTCGAAGCCGGCGCAGCCCGGGTTGAGCGCGAGCGAAACCCGGGTGGACCGTTCCCGTTTTTGCTTCCCCCCGGGTTTCGCGTTCGCTCAACCCGGGCTACGGGACTGCGATGACGAACTCCAAGCTCCCGCAGCGCGTACGCCTCGTCGAAGTCGGGCCGCGCGACGGCCTGCAGAACGAGTCGGCGATCGTTCCCGCGGACGTGAAGGTCGCGCTGATCGACCTCCTGTCCGCTGCCGGCTTCCCGGCGGTCGAGGCGACGTCGTTCGTCTCGCCGAAATGGGTGCCGCAGATGGCCGACGCCGCCGACGTGATGGCGCGCATCCGCCGCGCGCCGGGCGTTCGCTACCCGGTGCTGGCGCCGAACCTCAAGGGCTTCGAGGCGGCCCTGGCCGCGCGCGCCGACGAGGTCGCCGTGTTCGTCGCCGCGTCCGAGGCGTTCTCGCGCCGGAACATCAACTGCAGCATCGCGGAAAGCCTGGAGCGCGTCGCGCCGGTGTTCGCCGCGGCGAAGGCGCATGGCGTCCGCGTGCGCGGCTATATCTCCTGCGTGCTGGGCTGTCCCTACGAGGGCGACGTCGATCCTGTCGCCGTGGCGGGCATCGCCCGCGCGCTCTCCGAGTTTGGCGCGTACGAGGTCTCGCTCGGCGACACCATCGGCGTCGGCACGCCGGCGCGCACGCAGGCGCTCTTCGCGGCGGTGGCCGCGCACGTGCCCGTGCCGGCGCTGGCCGGGCACTTCCACGACACCTACGGGCAGGCGCTGGCCAACGTCTACGCGGCGCTGGAGATGGGCGTGGCGACCTTCGACTGCTCGGTCGCGGGACTGGGCGGCTGCCCGTATGCGAAGGGCGCGACGGGCAACGTGGCGAGCGAAGACGTGCTCTACCTGCTCGACGGGCTCGGCATCGAGACCGGGGTCGACATGCGGCGGCTGCGGATCGCCGGCCAGTACATCTCCGATCACCTCGGCCGCGCGCCGGTCTCGCGCGTTGCGCGCGCGCTCGCGGCGAAGGACCCGCTGCCGGCATCCGCCGGCGCGGACGGGCAGCGATGACGGCCCCGTCGCTCGCGCCGGACGACGTCGCGTCGCCGTGCATCTCCGTCTGCGTGATGCTGGAACCCGCCGGGGTGTGCGCCGGCTGCTACCGGACGCTCGACGAGATCGCGGTCTGGAGCCTGCTCGGTCGCGACGAAAAGCGGGCTGTCCTCGCCGCGCTCCCGGCGCGCCGCGCCGCAATGAAAGGGAACGCACCGCCCGATGCCGACCATTGACTGGTACTTCGATTTCATCTCGCCGTTCGCGTACCTGCAGAGCGAGCAACTGGCGTCGCTCGGCCCCCGCGTCGCGGTCCGCTACCGGCCGATCCTGTTCGCGGCGCTGCTGGAAGCCAACGGCAGCAAGGGCCCGGCCGAGATCCCGGCCAAGCGCGCGTTCACGTATCGCTTCGTCGTGTGGCAGGCGAAGGCGCTCGGCATCGCGCTCAAGTTCCCGCCCGAGCACCCGTTCAACCCGCTGCCGATGCTGCGCCTGGCGCTCGCCTGCGACTGCGCTCCGGCGGCGATCCACCGGATCTTCCGCTTCGTCTGGCGCGACGGCCGGCTGCCCGACCTGCCGATCGAATGGGCCGACCTGGTCGACGAGCTCGGCATGCCCGATGCCGAGGCGCGGATCGCGAGCGCGGAGGTCAAGGACGCGCTCCGCCGCAACACCGACGAGGCGATCGCGCGCGGCGTGTTCGGCGTGCCGACGCTCGCGATCGGCGACGCGCTGTTCTGGGGCGCGGATGCGACGGCGATGGCGGCGGGCTACATCGCGGGCGGCTGCCGGTTCGACGATCCGGAATACGCGCGGGTGGCCGCGCTGCCGGTCGGCGTGCAGCGACGCATCAAGCCGCCGGGCCGCGCGACCCGCACGCCGCGCTGACACTGCGGTTCCGTCGGTTCCGTCGGTTCCGTAGCCCGGGTCGAGCGAAGGCGAAACCCGGGTGGGTCGTGCCCATTTGCGCTTCCCCCCGGGTTTCGCTGGCGCTCAACCCGGGCTACGGGATTTCGCGGCGTCGGGGGCTAAGAGGTCGTCGGCGCCGGGGATGCCCAACTCGCGCTTGATCGCGGCCGCGGTCGACAGTGCCTCGTCGAGAGTCGTCGCCACGCACGTGACGTGTCCCATCTTGCGGCCGCGCCGCGGCTCGGCCTTGCCGTACAGGTGGAGCTTCGCCTGCGGGTGGCGCAGCACGCGCGTCCAGTCGGGTTCGCGCGGAACTCCTGACCCGCTGCCGTCGAACCAGATGTCGCCCAGCAGGTTGACCATCACGGCCGGATCCTGCTGCCGGGTGCTGCCCAGGGGCAGCCCGGCCAGCACCCGCGCCTGCTGCTCGAACTGCGAGGTCACGCAGGCGTCGATCGTGTAGTGCCCGCTGTTGTGGGGCCGCGGCGCGATTTCGTTGACGAGCAGCGCGCCGGCCTCGGTCACGAACATCTCGACGCACAGCACGCCGCGGTAGTCGAGCCGTTCGGCGACGGCGGCGGCGATGGCGCGGGCATCGTCGGCGAGGGCGGCGGGAACCCGCGCCGGCACCACGGAGACGTCGAGGATGCCGTCGCGATGGCGGTTCTCCGCAACCGGCCAGGTCGTCGTCTCGCCGGCCTCGTTGCGCGCCACCACGACGGAGACCTCGGCGGCGAGCGCGATCATCTGCTCGAGCACGCAGGGTTGTCCCTGCATCGTCGCGAACGCGCGCGCCGCGTCGGCGCTCGTCGCGACGCGAACCTGCCCCTTGCCGTCGTAGCCCAGGCGCGCGCTCTTGACGATGCCGGGCAGGAGCCGCGGATCGGCCGCCGCCGCATCATCCTTGGTGCACAGCACGGCGTAGGGCGCGACCGCCAGACCGCTGCCCGCCAGGAACGCCTTTTCGGCGATCCGGTCCTGCGCGATCGCGACGCTCGCCGCCGTCGGCGCGACGCGCGCGGTGCGAGCGAGGAATTCGAGCGCCGCGGCCGGCACGTTCTCGAACTCGGTGGTGGCGGCGGCAGTGAGCCCGGCCAGCTCGGCGAGGCCGGCGGCATCGAGGTAGCCGGCGCGGATGTGGCGGTCGGCGACGGTCCCCGCGGGGCTGTCGCCGCCGGGGTCGAGCACGGCGACCTTGTACCCCAGTGCCTGCGCCGCCATGCAGAACATGCGCCCGAGCTGGCCGCCACCCAGCAGCCCGAGCCACGCGCCGGGGGCGATCGGTGCGCTCACCGCTCGCCCGGGCTGCGGCTGTGCCGGGACAGCTTGTCGGCGCTCACGCCGGCCGGGCGGGCGTCCCGCAGTTCACGCGGCCGGCTTCCCGCCATCGGGCGGGACGTGCATCGCGCGGGCGGCGTTGGTCTGCTTCAGGCGGAAGGCGGCGAGCTTCTTGGCCACGGCGGGATCGGTGGCTGCGATGATCGCCGCCGCGAACAGGCCCGCGTTGGCGGCGCCGGCCTCGCCGATCGCAAAGGTCGCCACCGGGATGCCCTTGGGCATCTGGATGATCGAATAGAGCGAATCCTCGCCGCGCAGGTACTTCGAGGGCACCGGGACGCCCAGGACCGGCACGGTGGTCTTGGCGGCGAGCATCCCCGGCAGGTGCGCGGCGCCGCCGGCCCCCGCGATGATGCAGCGCAGGCCGCGCGGGCCGGCATCCTCGGCGTATTCGAACATGTCGTCCGGCATCCGATGCGCGGAGATCACCCGCGGCTCGTAGGCGACGCCCAACGCATCCAGTTGCACGGCTGCGTGGCGCATAATGTCCCAGTCGCTGTCGCTGCCCATGACGACACCGACCAGCGGCGCGTGCTTCCTTAGTGCCATCGGTCCTCCCCGGAATGACCTGCCGAATCTCGGCGCGGACCCGTACCGCGGCCTCATGGATGCGGGCTGCTGTTTGCACCGGTCAGGGGCGAAATTCTAGCACCCCGGGGCCGCGAAACTGCGTTGAACCGCGGGTAAACGCGAGGGTCCCACCACTGACGCCCGCAACGCCGCGCCGCGCTTGCGGTATCGGGTCACCGTCCACGACAATGTCACCTGTGCCACCAAACACGAATCGCCCCCCCCAACCCGGCCTCCGGCCCCGGCTCCGGTCGACGCCCTGGCGGGTCGCCGTCGCGGGGCTCGCCTTTGCCTGCGCCGGAGCGGCGCAAGGCCAGGCCTCCGACGCCGATTTTCTCGCCGCGCGTGCCGCGTTCGAGCGCGGCGACCGGGCGAAGCTCGCGGCGCTGGCGGGGCCGTTCGCGGGGCAGCTGCTGCAGCCCTACGTCTCCTACTGGCAACTCAAGCTCAACCTCGACGCGGCAACGCGCGACGAGGTCAAGGGCTACCTCGCGCGGTGGCCCGATACGCCGCTCGCCGACCGGCTGCGCATCGAGTGGCTCAAGGTCGTCGCCCGGCGCGGCGACTGGGCCACCTTCGCGCTGGACTACCCTCCGCCCAACGGCGAGGACACCGAACTCGCGTGCCACGGCGTCACGTTCCGGCGCTTGCGCGAGGGCGACGCTGCGCTCATGACGGCCAAGCCGTTCTGGCTCAACGGGCAGGCCACGCCGGAGAACTGCGAGCCGCTGTTCGCAGCGCTGATCCAGAAGGGGGAAATCACCGCGGCCGACCGGCGTGCCCGCTATCGCCTCGCCGCCGAGGCCGGCAACTTCCGGCTCGCGCAGTCGATCGCGGTCGAACTCCCGCCGGAGGACCGGATCACCGCCCGCGAGTTCGCGCAGGTCGAGCGCGACCCGGCGCGCGCGCTGGCGAAGGGCGAATTCTCCTTGCGGCACCGCGGCGGGCGCGAACTCGCGCTGTACGCGCTGGAGCGCGCCGCCCGCACCGACGCGACGGCCGCGAGCGAGGCATGGATCCGCTACCGGGTGAATCTTCCGGTGCCGGACCGGCACTACGGCAACGGCCGGCTTGCCTATCACGCCGCGCGGCAGCTGGCGCCGCTGGCGAACGACTGGTTCCGCGACGTCGATGCCGCGACGCTTTCCGATATCCAGCATGCGTGGCGCGTGCGTGCTGCGCTGCGCGCCGGGTCCTGGCCCGACGTGCTGAAAGCGGTCGAGGCGATGCCGGCGCCGCAGTCGCAGGAGTCCGCGTGGCGCTACTGGAAGGCGCGCGCGCTGGCCGCCGCGGGGCGCGCCGACGAGGCCAATGCGTTCTTCGCGACGCTGCTCACGGAAACGAACTTCTACGGCCTGCTGGCGGCGGAAGCGCAGGGCCGCAACACGCTGCCGGACACCATGCGCGACCCGGCGACCAATGCGCCGTACGTCCCCGACGCCGCGGCGCTCGCCGCCTACGGCGCGAAGCCGGGGGTGCAGCGCGCGGTGAAGCTCGCCCAGCTCGGGATGAAGCCCGAGTCGCTGCGCGAATGGATCTACGCGATCCGCGGCCTCGACGACGACAACCTGCTCGTCGCCGCCGAATACGCGCGCCGCCAGAAGCTCTACGACCGGGCGATCAACACCGCCGAGCGCACCGTCGCCCGCCACGATTTCACGTTGCGCTACCTGGCGCCCTACCGCGAGCAGTTCGGCGCCGCGGCGCGCGACAACGGGGTCGAGGAGGCGATGCTCTTCGGCATCGCGCGGCAGGAATCGCGGTTCGCCGCCGACATCGTGTCGTCGGCCGGCGCGATGGGGCTGATGCAGCTGATGCCGGGCACCGCGCGCCTGGTCGCGAAGCAGATGGGGCGCGCCGACTACAAGGCGTCCGACATCGGCGACATCGCCACCAATACGCAGTTCGGCGCGTTCTACTTCAAGTACTGGCTGGACCGCCTCGACCGGATGCCTGCGCTCGCCGCGGCCGCCTATAATGCCGGTCCCAGCCGCGCCCAGCAGTGGCGCGCCGGCGCCCCGCTCGAGGGCGCCATCTGGGTCGAGACGATCCCGTTCAACGAGACCCGCGACTACGTGAAGAAGGTCCTTGCCAACATCATGTTCTACACCCGTGAATTCAACGGCACCTACGTGCCGCTGACGGCGCGCCTCGGCACCGTGACACCGCGCGGCAACGGCAGCGCCGTCGCCGCCAGGGCGGAATAGCGATGGCCGCGCGGACCGTCCTCGTCGTCGGCGGCACCGGCTTCGTCGGGCGTCACCTGATCTGCCGGCTCGTGGCCGCCGGCTGGCACGTCCTCGTCGTCACCCGCCGCCGCGATCGTGCCCGCCACCTGTTCATGCTGCCGACGGTCGACGTGGTCGAGGCGGATGCCGCCGATGCCGCGGTGCTCGCGCGCCTCGCCGCCGGCGCGGCGGCCGTCGTCAACCTGACGGGCATCATCAACGAGACGAAGCGCGCCACGTTCGCCGAGGCGCACGTGGCGATCACGCGCAACGCCATCGCGGCGTGCCACGCCGGCGGCGTGCGCCGTCTGCTGCAGATGAGCGCCCTCAATGCCGACCCGGCGGGTCCCAGCCGGTACCTCGCCAGCAAGGGCGAGGCCGAAACCCTGGTGGCGGCGTCGGGCCTCGACTGGACGATTTTCCAGCCGTCGGTGATCTTCGGCCCCGAGGATTCGTTCCTCAACCTGTTCGCCGGGCTGCTGCGCGCGCTGCCGGTGCTGGCGCTGGGAACGCCGAATGCGCGGTTCCAGCCGGTCTACGTCGGCGACGTCGCGGACTGCATGGTCGGCGCGCTGGCCGACGACGAGACGATAGGCGTCCGCTATCCGCTGTGCGGTCCGAAGGTCTACACGCTGCTCGAACTCGTCCGCTACGTCGGCGCGACGACCGGCGCGATGCGTCCGGTGCTGACGCTGGGCCCGGCGCTGTCGCGCCTGCAGGCCCTGGCGCTCGAGCACCTGCCCGGCAAGCTGATGAGCCGCGACAACCTGGCGTCGATGCAGAAGGACAGCGTCTGCAACTGCGAATTCCCGGCCGTGTTCGGCATCGAGCCGGCCGCGCTGGAGGCCGTGGCGCCGTCGTACCTCGCGCCCGCGGCTGGCAGGAGCGCTTTCGATGTGTTCCGGTCGCGTCGCGGCCGCTGACGGGCCGCGGCCGGCGGTTCCGCCCGTTGCCGCCCTAGCCGCAGGGGGGGATGTTCCCGCCCGGCGCCGGTGGCGGGCGGCAGCCCGATGAAGGTCTACCGGGTCGGCGGCTCGGTCCGCGACGAGCTGCTCGGCCGTCCCGTGGTCGACCACGACTGGGTCGTCGTCGGCAGCACGCCGGCGGCGATGGTCGCCCTCGGTTATCGGCCGGTCGGCCAGGACTTCCCCGTGTTCCTGCACCCCCGGACGCGCGAGGAGTACGCGCTCGCCCGCACCGAGCGCAAGCAGGGCAAGGGCTATCGCGGGTTCGCCGTCTACGCCTCGCCCGAGGTCACGCTGGAGGAAGATCTCCTGCGGCGCGATCTCACGATCAACGCGATGGCGCGCGGGCCCGACGGCGTGCTGGTCGATCCTTATGGCGGCGCGGCGGACCTCCGGGCCGGCGTGCTGCGGCACGTCTCGCCGGCGTTCGCGGAGGACCCGCTGCGCGTGCTGAGGGTCGCGCGCTTCGCCGCGCGGTTCGGATTCGACGTCGCGCCCGAGACCGAGGCGCTGATGCGCACGCTTGCGGCAGGCGGCGAGCTCGCGTCGCTGTCCCCCGAGCGCGTCTGGCAGGAGTTCGCGCGCGGCCTGATGGAGCCGCACCCCGCGCGGATGCTCGCGGTGCTCCGCGACTGCGGCGCGCTGGCGCAGGTGCTGCCGGAGGTCGACGCGCTCTATGGCGTGCCGCAGCCCCCCGCCCATCATCCCGAGGTCGACACCGGGGTCCACGTCGCGCTGGCGCTGGAGTACGCGGCGGCGAAGGGGTTTCCGCTCGCCGCGCGCTACGCGGTGCTGGCGCACGACCTCGGCAAGGCGGCGACGGCGCCCCGGGACTGGCCCGCGCACCACCGGCACGAGCAGCGGGGCGCCCGGCGGTCGGCGCGGATGTCGGCGCGCCTCAAGGTGCCGCGGGAATGCGCCAGCGCCGGCGAACTCGCGGCGCGGATGCATGGGGTTGTCCATCGCGCGGCGGAACTGCGGCCGGCGACGATCCTCGATCTCATCGGGGCGGCCGATGCGCTGCGCCGGCCGGAGCAGTTGGAAACACTGCTCGCCGCCTGCGAGTCCGATGCCTTGTCCCGCCCGGGACGCGGCGGCGGCGAGTATGCGCCGGCGGCCTACCTGCGCGCGGCGCTGGCGGCGGTCCGCGCGGTCGGCGTTGCCGCGATCGCGCGCCACGCTGCGGCCAAGCCGGACGCGGGAGGGGACGCGATCGCCGCCGCGATCAGGACGGCAAGGCTCGCGGCGCTGAGGCAATGGAAACGCGGCGCCGGCAGCGCCGCCGTCGGGTAGGCGGGCCCGCCGGCCGGGCAGGCCCGCGACGCCGCCGCAGGCGCGTCAGATCCGGTAGGCGACGGCCTTCATCAGGCTGGCCGCTACCCGCATCAGGCCCCGGACGGGCAGGGGCAGGTCGGCCGCGCCGGCCGCCTGTGCCGTTGCGCCGTGCCGCGCCTCGTCGTCCCGCATCTGCACGACGATCGCGCGACTCTTGGTGTCGGCCGGAGGCAGGCTCTGGATGTGCCCGGTCAGGTGCTCCTCGACCTGACGCTCGGTCTCGACGACGAAGCCCAGGTTGACGCGGTCGCCGGCGAGTCCCGCCGCGATGCCGATGGCGAACGACCCGGCATACCACAGCGGATTGAGCAGCGACGCGCGGTCGTCCAATTCTGCGAGGCGCTGCTGCGTCCAGGCGAGATGGTCTTCCTCCTCGCGCGCCGCCTCCGACATGCTCGCCTTGATGCCGGCATCGCGCGAGACCAGCGCCTGCGCCGCGTACAGCGCCTGCGCGCAGACCTCGCCGGTGTGGTTGACGCGCATCAGGCCGGCGGCCAGGCGCTTGTCTTCCGGCGTGAGGTCGGCTTCCGCGTAGTCGGCGCCGGGCACGGGGCGCGACGTCGTCGCGCGGCCGGACAGCGTGCGCAGCGCACGGTCGAAACTGATCACGAGTGCGTCGTTCATCCCGCCGATCGTACCAGCATTCGGCCGCTGCCGGAGGGCCGCGGGGAGCCACGCGCGGCGCAACGGCGCCGGACGCGGCATACTTCGGTTTGCCGCGGGCCGGAGCCCTCCCCGGGCCGCGTATCGTCGCGACGCGCGGCCCGCACCGGGAAGCTGCCGGGCGACCACCGCAACCACTCATCTTCCACCGGGAAAGCCGGCCTGGCTTCGACCTCCATGAACATCCTCTCCGTTTCCTTCGGCCACGACGGCTCCGCCGCCGCCTTCGCGGACGGCAGGCTCCTCGCCGCCATTGCCACCGAGCGCGTCACGCGCGCCAAGAAGCAGCGCGGCGTCACGCCGCAGGCCGTCGACTACGTCCTGCGGCAGGCGGGATTGCGCTGGAGCGACATTCACCTCGTTGTCGTCACCAACTGGTTCTGGGACGCGGTCAATGGCCGCGAGTGCTTCGACAAGGCCGCGGCCGGCGTCGCGGTGACCCACCCCAACGGCGCGGCGATGACGCGCCAGGAGTTCATGACGCTGAAGTCGCAGCGGTTCTGGGTCTACGGCGGGCCCCTGCATTTCCGGATGGGCGCGAACCGCGCGCCCTGCGTGATGGTCGACCACCACTTCGCGCATGCGGCCTATGCGTACCAGATGTCGCCGTTCGACGATGCCGTGGTGGTGACGGTCGACGGCGGCGATTGCGCGGGAACGTCCAATAGCGTCGTCTACTTCGCCGACGACGGCCGGCTTGCCCTGCGGCTGTATCCGGACAGCGTCTTCCCCGTGGGCAGCTACTACGGCGACATCTGCGACTACCTCGGCTTCCATCCGTCGCTGACCGACGCGGGCAAGGTCATGGCGCTGGCGGCCTACGGGACGCCGGTGCCGGACTACCGCGAGATCGGCTGGGACCGCGTGCGCTCGCCCGCCGACATCCACGGCGGCGACCAGTACCTGCACACGCTGCTACGTCACGGCGTGCGCCGGATTCCGAAGCAGCGGGCGCTGTGGCCGCAGCTGCCGGGCGAAGGCGGCCGGCCCGACCCGGACTGGCGGGACAAGAAGGACTGGAACACGCCCGCCAGCCGCGACATCGCAGCGACGGCGCAGGCGGTCCTCGAGACGTCGATCCACGACCTGCTCGCCGGGCTCGCCGGACGCACCCGGCACCTGAGCCGCAACCTGTGCCTCTCCGGCGGGACGATGCTGAACTGCGTCAGCAACGGGAAGGTCCTCAACAGCGGTCTCTTCGACCGCGTGTTCATCGCGCCGGCGAGCGGCGACGACGGCATCGCGATCGGCGCCGGGCTGCACGTCGCGACGCACTTCGACGTCGTCGCCCCGTCGACGCTCGTCGAGCGCACCGCGCCGCGTGCGCGCTATACGCCCCGCGAGGCGTTCGAAGGAGGGCGGCGCTATACCGCGCAGGAAGTCGACGCCAGCATCGATCGCCACCGCGCCGCGCTCGCGGCGGCCGGGGTCCGCGTCCACAAGCCGGATGCCGGCACGCTGGTCGACGAGGTGGCGGACAGCATCGTCGCCGACCGCATCGTCGGCTGGTTCTATCGCGGCTCGGAACTCGGGCCCCGCGCGCTCGGGCACCGCTCGATCCTCGCGAACCCCTGCAATCCGCGGATGAAGGACATCCTGAACAGCCGCGTCAAGCACCGCGAGGAATTCCGCCCCTTCGCGCCCGTCGTGCCGGTCGAATTCGCCGACGCGTGGTTCGACCTGCCGCCGGGCACGGCGTCGCCGTTCATGCTGTTCTCGGTGGCCTGCCGGCGGGCCGCAGAGATCCCGTCCGCCGTGCATATCGACGGCACCGCGCGCGTGCAGACGGTGGACCGGGACAACAACGGCCGGTTCTACGACCTCGTGCTCCGGCTCCACGCGAAGACCGGCGTGCCCGTCGTGCTCAACACGTCGTTCAACGTGCAGGGCGAGCCCATCGTCGAATCGCCGGACGACGCGCTGCGCTGCTTCCTCGGCACGGAGATCGACGTGCTGGTGCTGGAAGACTACGTGCTGGAGAAGGGGGCGTGACACGTAGCCTGGCGTCGAGCGCCAGCGAACCCGGAGGGATCGTGCCCTTTGCTCCGCCCACCCGGGTTTCGCTGGCGCTCAACGCCGGGCTACGCCGGAGCTGACGCACCCCGCAGGACGCCCGGCGCGTCGAGCGCGTCGCGCACGCGCCGGATCACGCCCGCCCAGTCTCCGGGCGCCGCCTGCCGGAACAGCCGCGCGGTCGGATACCAGGGGCTGTCGTCCCGGTCGCGCAGCCAGCGCCAGTCGGCGCTCCACTCCAGCAGGATCCACACCGGCTTGCCCATCGCGCCCGCGAGGTGGGCGACGCTCGTGTCGACCGTGACGACGACATCCA
Organism: Bordetella parapertussis; assembly: GCA_943331295.2. Taxonomy (GTDB): domain Bacteria; phylum Pseudomonadota; class Gammaproteobacteria; order Burkholderiales; family Casimicrobiaceae; genus CAIWHR01. The sequence continues at coordinate 34,750 of CALQLA020000031.1, forward strand.
TCAGTTCGACCAGCGCTGCCGTCTCGGCGAAGTCCGTGAGCAGGCCGCCGGCGGAACGGATGTCGGGCCGCGACGCCAGCAGCGCAGCGTCCGTGGCGGAAACCTCCTTCTGCAGGCTCACCCACTGCACGCCGTCGCCCGCCAGAGGCAGCATTTCCGCGAGCGCGAGGCTGCGATGGCTGCGGTTGTCCGCTTCGAGCAGCAGGCTGCCGGCCCACACCAGCCCGATGCGCGGCGCATCCCGCGGACCCAGCGCGCTGCGCCAGCGCGCAACCCGCGCGGGATCGCTCGCGAGGTACGGGACGCGGGAAGGAATGGACGACAGGTCGGTCCCGAAGGCCAGCGGCAGGCTCATCAGCGGGCAATGGCAGTCGAACGCGGGCAGCGGCGAGCCCGCGGCCAGTACCTGCGCGACGCCCTCCAGCCCGGACAGCAGCGGCAGCAGCGGCGGCGGCACCTCGAGCACGACGGTGGCGCCGCGCGCGGCCACGAGGCTCGCGTAGCGGCAGAACTGCAGCGTGTCGCCCAGCCCCTGTTCGGCGTAGAGCAGGATCGTCCTGCCGGCCAGCGGCTCCGCTCCGTTCCACAACGGCGGCGCGAAATTCCGCCGAAGGGCCCGGTGTTCCGGCTTCTTCCACCGCCACTCGTAGCCCGCCCAGCCTGTCGCGAAGTCGCCCAGCAGCAGGCGGCACAGCGCGAGGTCGAAGTGCGCGGCGGCGTAATCGGGGGCCAGCGCCACCGCCTGCCCATAGCTCGCGATGGCCTCGTCGTAGCGCTTCTGGCCGCGCAGCACGTGGCCACGGTTGCTCCAGGCGTCGGCGGAATCGGGCTGCAGCGCAATGGCGCGCGCATAGCTTTCCAGCGCCTCGTCGTAGCGTTTGAGGTCGCGCAGCGCATTGCCGCGGTTGTTGAAGGCGTCGGCGTAGCCGGGCGCCAATGCCAGCGCGCGCTCGTAGCATTGCAGCGCCTCCGCGGGCCGCTTCAGCTGGTAGAGCGTGTTGCCGCGGTTGTAGTGCACCTCGGCGAAGGCGGGATTGCGCGCTACGGCGCGCTCGAAGCACGACAGCGCATCGGCATGCCGCCCGAGGTCGCGCAGCGCATTGCCGAGATTGTTGTGCACTTCGGCGCTTCGCGGATTGGCGGACGCCGCGCGCGCCAGCAGATCGGCCGCCTCCTGCGGCTGTCCCGACTGCGCGGCAACGATGCCCAGCAGGTGCAGCGCATCGAAATGGTCGGGCTTCGCCGCGAGCACCGCGCGGCAGAGCCGCTCGGTCTCCTGCCATGCACCCCGCTGGTATGCCGACACCGCGCCGGCGATGGCGTGAGCGAGCGCCTGCGCCTGCGGGCGGTTGCCGGCAGGCAGGACCACGGAGGATCGCGAGGGGGGCTTGCTCTTGGCCATTGTCTGGGCGGCGGGGGAGGGGCGACGCGCGACGCGCGCTTGGCATTCAAGCGCCCGATGCTAGCAGCAAACCCGGCCTTGGGCGCCGGGTGCCGCAAGCGGTCCCTGTCCGTGGCACGCGCCGACCCAGTCGGCCCGAGGGCCGCCGGCCGGGCAGCAAAAAACGGGCGCCCGAAGGCGCCCGTTTGGACTTCTGCCCGAGGATCCGGGCTTGCGAGAAAGGTCCGCTTAGAAGAAGTGGACGATGCCCGCGGTGAAGCCTTGCGGCCGCGCTGAGTCGCCGCAACCGACGTTGTTGCCGGCAGGACCTTGCGCATTACCCGTGCAGATACCGGTGATCTGGTTCACGCCGAAGTTGTACGCGCCGTTCTTGCTGTTGTCGACCATCGTGTAGCCAGCGTACGTCAGCGTGCGCTTCGACAGCGGGTACGTGTACGACACGGTCCACTGTTGCGCGCCCGAATTCGGACCCTGGGTGACGGCGCCGACGCGCGGGCAGCTGGTGATGCCGGCCGCGGTCACGCACTTCGACGAACCCGTGCCATCGTTGGCCTTCTGGTAGCCGATGTAGTACTGGCCGGGCCCGAGGTTGCCGTAGCCGCTGAGCGCCCAGAGGCTGCGCTTCAGGTCGCCGCCGGTGCCGATGTCGTACTTGATCTGCTCGTACGCCGCGCCGACGTGGATGATGCCGAAGTTGTAGCCGGCAGCAACCGTGAAGGCCTGGTCCTGCAGCTTCGGATTCGCCGCCGTGCCTTCACGCAGGTTGTTGTGGACCTCGTACACGACGCCGGCCTGGATCGGGCCGTTGTTGTACTGGGCACCAGTCGACAGCACATACGCATGGCGACGTTGCTGGGCCAGGTTGCCGCCGTCGCTGCCGCCGACGTCGCGGCCACCGACCTGCACGCTACCCGTGAAACCGGCGATGTTCGGGCTATCGTAACGCAGCGAGTTCGCGATGCGATCGTCGAACGCGCCGGTGTCGGCCGAGTTGCCCGGGAAGCCCGTGCCCGACCACAAGGCTTGCGAACCGAGGATGCCGGTTTGCAGCGTCGGGACCGTGCCGAAGATCGACTGGATGTCGTCGTACGGGGACAGGAAGTAACCGACCTTGAACGTACCCCAGCCGCCCTGCAGGCCGATGAAGGTTTCGCGACTGGCCAGTGTGCCGCCGCTGTTGTCAGCGGTCAGCGAGGACTCGACCTGGAAAATCGCGTTGAGCCCGCCGCCCAGCGATTCCGTACCACGGATGCCGAAGCGCGACGAGTTCGTGCTGACGCGATAGATGTTCTGCGTCGCACCAGACGCCGGTGCACCCGACCCAATAGTGCCGGAAGTGCCATCTTGCTTAGCATTGATAATGACTTCGCTGCTAAGGTTCAGGCGACCGTACAGGGTGACATTTGCGGTTTGCGCTTGCGCCAGCGGAGCGGCAAGCACGCCCGCGATGGCGATAGCGAGAAGCTTTTTGTTCATGAAGTCTCTCCTCTAACGGATAAAATTGGCAAGGAAACTGGCTCTGGCTTTAGCGCTTGCCATCGGAACACCTTCTCACGGATGTCGAGAAGTTGGAGCTATTGTGCCAAACCACACAACCGCGAGGCAAGGTAAAGTCCCGGTATGGGGAAAGGCGGGGGGGTACTGTTGCTAAAACGCGACAACGCGGCGGCGCGCACTTTGGGCGGACTTGCCCCGCGGTATCCGCAAACCGTCCGCTTCAAGGTGATGATCGCCCTAGATAATTTGGCAATTCGGCCGGTTTGGTCACTTCTCGTGTCGCCCCTGCCGGATTTTGGGGATTTTCCCTGTCGTAACACCGGTTTGGGTGGTTCGGCACCGCCCCGGCGGCCGGTTTCACGCGCCCCGTGGCGCCGGTGGCGGGCGTGACGGCGGGGGGAGAGGCAGTGCTTCCCGCGGCCGTGGCCGCCCTTCTGGCGGCGATCGCCGTCTGGGCCTTGCGGCGCTTCGCCCCGCGACTGCCCGTCGATCGGCCGGGACCGCGGTCGCTGCACCGGGCGCCGGTGTCCCGTGTCGGGGGGCTCGCGATCTGGGCGGGCTTCGTGCCGGTCGCGCTGGCGGTGCCGCCCGCCGTGCCGGGACCCTGGGTGCTGTGGCTCGGGGCGCTGGCCATCGTCGCCGGCGTCTCGGTGTTGGACGATTTCCGGGGGGTCCACCCGGCCACCCGGCTCGTGCTGCACGCCGTGGCCGCGCTGGGCGTCGCGTTCGCCGTCCTCGGCGCCGGGCCGGCGCTGCCGGCGGGAACAGCCGGTCTCGGGCTGGCACTCGCGACGGTGACGCTGATGTGGGGCGCCAACCTCTATAACTTCATGGACGGCAGCGACGGCCTTGCGGCGACGATGGCGCTGCTCGGCTTCGGCGCCTACGGCCTGGCCGCCTGGCACGCCGCGGCCCCCGCGGCCGCCTATTTCGCCCTTGCCGGGGCGATCCTGCCGTTCCTCGCGGTCAACCTGCCGCCCGCGCGAATGTTCATGGGCGACGTCGGCGCGGTGCCCCTGGGTTTCCTCGCCGCCGCCTTCGGGCTCGCCGGCTGGCGCACCGGGATCTGGCCGGCGTGGTTTCCCCTGCTCGTCTTCCTGCCCTTCGTCGCCGACGCATCGGCGACCCTTGGCCGGCGCCTCCTCCGAAGGGAGCGTGTTTGGGAGGCGCACAAGATGCATTACTATCAGCGGGTGCATCAACTGGGCGCCGGCCACCGCGGAACGCTGCTCCTGTTCGCCGTCGTCATGGCCGGCACGGGTGCCTCCGCGCTCGCCGCGCTCGTGCTCGATCCGGCATCGGGTTGGCTCGTGCTGCTCGGCTGGAGCGGCGTCCTCGCCGCCGTGTACGCGGTGATTGACTATCATTGGCGGCATCGCACCCCGGCACCGCAATGACCCGACCCTCGAACTGGCGCGCCTGGCTCGCCTTTGCCCACGATGTCTGCGCCTCGGCACTCGCCTGGGTGGCGATGTTCTGGCTGCGCTTCAACCTCGACGTGCCGGAGCCGTTCCTCGCCGACATGCTGCAGACGCTGGCCTGGATCGTGCCCCTGCAGGCGGTCATCTTCCTCGCACTGGGCCTCTACCGCGGCCTGTGGCGGTTCGCGAGCACCGTCGACCTGCAGCGCATTGTCGTGGCGGCCGGCGCGGGCGCGCTGCTCGTCCCGGTGGTGCTGGTGATGCTGCAGCTGCAGGCCGTCGTGCCGCGCAGCGTGCTGGTCCTCTATCCGCTGCTGCTGATCTTCATGATGGCGGGCAGCCGCTTCGCCTACCGGATCTGGAAGGAACACCGGCTCTACAGCCCGTTCGTGGCGCTGGGCGAGCCCGTCCTCATCATCGGGGCCGGCGAGGCGGGCGCGCGGCTGTCGAAGGAATTCGCGCGGAGCCGGCAGTGGCGCGTCGTCGGGCTCCTCGACGACGACGTGCGCAAGCACGGGCGCCTGCTGCGCAACGTCGACGTGCTGGGCCCGATCGGGAGCCTGCCGAAGTGGGCAGCGAAGTTCGGCGTGCGCAAGGTGATCATCGCGCTGCCGTCCGCCGCGCACGGCGTGCGCCGGCGCATCGCCGAGATCTGCGCCGCCAACCGGCTGGAGGCGCTGACGGTGCCTTCCTACGAGGACCTGATGAGCGGGCGCTCCGCGCTCACCACGATCCGGAACATCGAGCTGGACGACCTGCTGGGCCGCGACCCGGTCGTGCTCGACAGCGCCGGGCTGGCCGACTGGCTCGGCAACCGCGTCGTGCTGGTCACCGGCGCCGGCGGCTCGATCGGCGCCGAGCTCTGCCGGCAGATCGCGCGCTTCCGCCCGGCCCGCCTCGTGCTGTTCGACGTCTCCGAGGCGGCGCTCTACGAGATCCAGACCGCGCTGGCCGACGAGTTCGCGCAGCTGCCGGTGTCGACGATCGTCGGCGACGTCAAGCACGCGGCGCTGGTCGAGGACGTGATGGCGCGCGAGCGGCCGAGCCTCGTTTTTCACGCCGCGGCCTACAAGCACGTGCCGATGATGGAGGACACCAACGCGCTGCAGGCGGTGCGCAACAACGCCTACGGCACCTGGCTGCTGGCGAGTGCCGCGGTCGCGGCCAAGGTCGAGAAGTTCGTCCTGGTGTCCACCGACAAGGCCGTGAACCCGACGAGCGTGATGGGCGCGTCGAAGCGCCTCGCCGAGACCGTCTGCCAGAGCCTGCAGGGCAGTGGCACGCAGTTCGTGATCGTCCGCTTCGGCAACGTGTTCGGCAGCGCCGGCAGCGTGATCCCCCGCTTCCGCGAGCAGATCGCGCGGGGCGGCCCGCTGACCGTCACGCATCCCGACATCACGCGCTACTTCATGTCGCTGCTCGAGGCGACGCAGCTGCTGCTGCAGGCGGGGCTGCAGGGGCGCGGCGGCGAGATCCTGGTGCTGGAGATGGGCGAGCCGGTGCGCATCGTCGACCTCGCGCGCGACATGATCCGGCTCTCCGGCGCCAACCCCGACAAGATCGCCGTCGTGTTCACGGGTCTGCGGCCGGGGGAGAAATTGTTCGAGGAATTGCTGGCCTCGGAGGAGACGACGCTGCCCACGCCGCACCCGAAGCTGCGGATCGCGCGTGCGCGATCCGCGAACCTCGACGCGGTCGGCCAGATGATCGCGTGGTGCGAGCGCGACCGCATCGCCGACGACGCCGAGGTCCGCGCGCGCCTCAAGGCGTGGATTCCCGAATATGCGCCGCCGGCGGGCGCGCCGGTCAAGCCGATTCCCGCCGAGGCGCGTGCCGGGGAAGAGGCGAAGGCGCCGCTGCCGCTGCGCGCGCCGCGCAAGCGCTGAGAGAACTGCCCCCACGCTCGCTCTGCTCGCTGCCCCCCGAGGGGGAGCAAGACTTCCCTTGGGACGGCCCGGCGGGAAGTCTGACCGCCCCCACGCTCGCTCTGCTCGCTGCCCCCCGAGGGGGAGCAAGACTTCCCTTGGGACGGCCCGGCGGGAAGTCTGACCGCCCCCACGCTCGCTACGCTCGCTGCCCCCCGAGGGGGAGCAAGCCCCTTCAGCGTGGCATGGCCGCAGGGTCCGCGCCGCGTTCGCGGCGCACCGCATAGCCCAGGAGCGCCGCGTTCAGCGCCCAGAATTCCTTGCCGTTGGACCGGAACAGGAAATCGTCGGTGAGGTTCTTCACGAGGAAGCCGGCGACGAGGCTGATGCCGATCAGGCCGAGGAAGGCCAGCGTGTCGTCTGGGGCGCGCAGGAACCCGGCATAGCGCCACAGCAGCACGCCCATCAGCGCGCAGAAGAGCACGAGCCCCACCGCGCCGGTTTGCAGCCACTGGCTCATGAACACGTTGTGCGCGTGCGACAGCAGCGGGTCGTGCAGCTCGGTCCGGAGCTCCTGCGCGAGGATCGACTTGCCGTAGCCGTATCCCGCCCACGGCCGCTCGCCGATCCGCTCCAGCGTGTGGTCCCAGAGCTGGAGCCGCGGGTCGGCGGTGAACGTCTGGGCGACGCTCGTCTGCGGCGGGAAATGCGCCAGCGCCTTCTCGCGCGCGGTCTGCGCGAACAGCAGCACCAGCACGACAAGGAGCGCGACGAGCGGCACGAGCCAGCGCATCGGCGTCCGGCGCAGCGCCGCACGCCAGCGCAGTGCCGCCAGTGTCGAGGCGGTGAAGAACACCGCGGCCAGCGCCACCCAGACCATCCGGTTGTCCACCAGCCGCGCCGTCACCAGCAGGAGCGCCAGCAGCACGACGCCCAGCGCGACCGCCAGGCGGCCGCCGCCGAAGCCCGCGGGCGCGGGCGCGACCAGCGTCAGCAGCAGCGGGGCGACCAGCACCATCCAGGTCGAGAAGGCGCCGACGCCGTTGTGCCAGCGTCCGGCGTCCCAGCTCTCCGGCGACAGCGCGAAGCCGACCGCGAACGCCGCCAGCAGCGCGAAGCTCGTGATCGCCGAAATGACGACCACGCGCCACGCGAGCGCGTCGCGCGTGGCGACGTAGAACGCCGCCATCATCATGAGGCTCCACAGGATCTCGCGGCGCATCTCCCCGGCCGAGTAGTCGGGGTTCACCGACCACAGCACCGATGCGCACTCCCACAGCGACCAGGCGGCGAGCGCGGCCAGCAGCGCGGTGCCCGGCCCCGGGATGCGGCGGCCGCGGCCCGCGAGCGAGACGGCGATGCCGCAAAGCGCCAGCAGCGCGGCCACGCCGAACGTCAACGACCGGCCATAGGTGGCGACGTTGGTGGGCTGGAGCGCGAGGTAGGCGGCGTTGGTGGCGAGCAGAACTCGGTAGGCGAAATCGATCATGGTCCGAGCGGGTTCGGCGGCCGTCGATTGTACCTCCCGCGGTTCGCCCCGGGCGCCGGGCAGTAGGGACTCACTCGCCGCGCCGGCCCCGGCGGGACGGCAATCGACGGCACAGGTTTGCGCGGCCGGGGTTCCGGTACAATCCGTCCGGACCCCGCCCCCACCTCCGACCCCCCATGTCGATCGACGCCGTCAACGCCGCCGTCAAGGCCCACATCCTGGCCGAGGCGCTGCCTTACATCCAGCGCTTCCACGACAAGACGATCATCATCAAGTATGGCGGCAACGCCATGACCGAGGCCTCGCTGAAGGCGGGCTTCGCGCGCGACGTGGTGATGCTGAAGCTGGTCGGCATGAATCCCGTGATCGTCCACGGCGGCGGGCCGCAGATCGGCGACCTCCTCAAGAAGATGGGCATCCACAGCGAGTTCCGGCAGGGGATGCGGGTCACCGACGAGCGGGTGATGAACGTCGTCGAGATGGTGCTGGGCGAGCTCAACCAGGAGATCGTCGGCCTCATCAACCAGCACGGCGGCAAGGCGGTCGGGCTCACGGGGCAGGACGGCGCGTTCATCCACGCCCGGAAGATGCTGCTGAAAAGCGAGACCAACCACGACGAATTCGTCGACATCGGCCTGGTCGGCGAGATCGACCGCATCGACCCCGAGCTCATCAACCTGCTCGATTCGCGCGACTTCATCCCGGTGATCGCGCCGATCGGCGTGGGCAGCGAGGGCGAGGCCTACAACATCAACGCCGACCTCGTCGCCGGCAAGCTCGCCGAGACGCTGAAGGCGGAGAAGCTGGTGCTGATGACCAACACCGTCGGCGTGCTCGACAAGAACGGCAACCTGCTGACCGGCCTGTCCGCGAGCGAGATCGAGGCGCTGTTCGCGGACGGCACCATCCACGGCGGCATGCTGCCCAAGATCGGCTCGGCGCTCGACGCGGTCAAGAACGGCGTCAAGAGCTCGCACATCATCGACGGGCGCGTCGAGCACGCGCTGCTGCTCGAGGTGCTCACCAACGAGGGCGTGGGCACGATGATCCGCTCCGACGTCGAAGACTCGCGCGACGTGCGCGCGCGCAGCTAGCCCGGCCGACGGCATGCCTCCCAAGCCCGGCGAACGCCGCCTCCAGATCCTGCAGACGCTTGCGGCGATGCTGGAGAACCCGCGCGGCGAGCGCATCACCACCGCGGCGCTGGCGGCCAGGCTCGACGTCTCCGAGGCCGCGCTGTACCGGCATTTCGCCAGCAAGGCGCAGATGTTCGAGGGCTTGATCGAGTTCATCGAAACGACGCTGTTCTCGATGGTCAACAAGATCGCCGGCGATAACGCCGACGGCGCCCTGCAGGCGCAGCAGATCGTGGCGGTGATGCTGGGCTTCGCCGAGCGCAACCCGGGGATGACGCGCGTGCTGACCGGCGACGCGCTGGTCAACGAGGACGAGCGGCTGCAGGCGCGGATGAACCAGTTCTACGACCGGATCGAGGCGTCGCTGCGGCAGTCGCTGCGGATCGCGCAGGCCGCCGGCACCTGGCCCGGCGACCCCGCGGCCGACGCCGGGGTGCTGGTCGCGTTCGTGCTCGGCCGGCTGCATCTCTTCGCGAAGAGCGGCTTCAAGCGCAAGCCGCAGGACGGCTGGGAAGAGCAGCGCAAGTACCTGTTCGCCTGACCACGGACGCCGGTCCGCCTGCGTTCAGCCCGGGCGATCCCCGCCGCAGACCGGACACGCCGGGTCGCGCGTGATGTTGACGTCGCGCCAGCGCATCGAAAAGGCGTCGAGCAGCAGCAGCCTGCCCGCGAGCGTTTCCCCGACGCCGGCGATCAGCTTCAGCGCCTCGGCCGCCTGCGTCGCGCCGACGATGCCGACCACCGGCGCGAACACCCCCATCGTCGCGCAGCGCGTCGCCTCGATCTCCTCGCCTTCGCCGAACAGGCAGTGATAGCAGGGGCAGGCGGGATCCCGCGCGTCGAACACGGCGACCTGGCCGTCGAAGCGGATCGCGGCGCCGGAAACGAGCGGCTTCTTCGCCGCGACGCACGCGCGGTTGACCGCGTGCCGCGTCTCGAAGTTGTCGCAGCAGTCGACCACCACGTCGGCGCGCGCCACCAGCGGGACGAGTTCCGCCGGCCCGATGCGCGCCGCGACCGCCTCGACGCGGACGTCGGGGTTGATCGCCGCCAGTCGCGCCTTGGCGGCGTCGACCTTGGCGACACCGATGTCGGCGGTCGCGTAGAGGATCTGCCGCTGCAGGTTGGTGAGGTCGACGGCGTCGGCGTCGCAGATCGTCAGCGTCCCGACGCCCGCTGCCGCCAGGAATTGCGCGACCGGCGCCCCGAGCCCGCCGGCGCCGATGACCAGCGCGTGCGCCGCCGCGAATTTCTCCTGCGCCTCGACGCCGAGTTCGTCGAGCAGGATGTGCCGGCTGTAGCGAAGGAGCTGGGTGTCGTCCATTGCGGGTCCTCGCGGTCGGGGGGGGGCGCCGGAGCCATTTCGCCGCAGCGTACCCGCCACGGCAAAACGCCCGGCGGGGCCGGGCGTTTTCCTGGGGGCGCCGGTGCCGGCCGCCGCTTTACTGCGGCTTCGCCTGCGCGGCGAGCGACTTGGTCGACGCGATGACGGGCTGGCCCTTCAGGTGGTTCATCGCCTGCGTCAGCTGGAAGTCGTCGGCGGCGCCGAATTCGAAGCGCGGCGCCTTCGGGCCGGCGGCAGCGGGGTCGGCCGCCTTGTCCGCGGCGCCGTCGTCGGCCTTGGCCGCCTTGTCCTTGGCCTTCAGCGCCTCGGCGGCCTTCTTCGCGGCATCGCCGCCGGCAGGCGTTTCGAGGTGTCGCTCGAGGTTGGCCTCGCGGATGCGGTTGGGCGAGTCGCGACCGTCGTCGACGTAGATGTCGGGCTCGATGCCCTTGGCCTGGATCGAGCGCCCCGCCGGCGTGTAGTAGCGCGCCGTGGTGAGCTTCAGGCCCGCGTTGTTGCCGAGCGGCAGGATGGTCTGCACCGAGCCCTTGCCGAACGTCTGCGTGCCGAGCACCGTCGCCCGCTTGTGGTCCTGCAGCGCGCCGGCGACGATCTCCGAGGCCGACGCCGTGCCGCCGTCGACCAGGACGGCGATCGGCACCTTCTTGACGCCGGCCGGCAGGTCTTTCAGGTAGTCGTCGCCACGCCGCGTGTAGTTGTCGCGCGTCGCGGTGAGGCGCATCTTGGCGTCCGCGGTGCGGCCGTCGGTGTAGACGACCAGCGCGTCCTTGGGCAGGAACGCCGCCGACACCGCGACCGCCTGGTTGAGGAGGCCGCCCGGGTCGCTGCGCAGGTCGAGAACGAGGCCCTTCAGGTCGCCCTGCTTGTACATGTCCTTCAGCGCCTTGGCGAGGTCCTCGCCGGTGCGGTCCTGGAAGTTCCGGACGCGCACGTAGCCATAGCCGGGCTCCAGCATCTTCGCCCGCACGCTCTTGACGTTGATTTCCTCGCGCGTCAGCTTGAACGTGAGCGGCGCATCGACCTCCTTGCGCACGACGGTCAGCACGATGTCGGTGCCCGGCTTGCCGCGCATGTGCTCGACGGCCTTCGACAGCGACATGCCGCGCGTCGCGGTGTCGTCGATCTTGACGATCAGGTCGCCGGCCTTGATGCCGGCCCGGAACGCCGGCGTGTCCTCGATCGGCGACACGACGCGCACGTAGCCGTCCTCGACTCCGACCTCGATCCCTAAGCCGCCGAACTTGCCCTGCGTCGAGACCTGCAGTTCCTTGAACGCTTCCGCGTCGAGGAAGTCGGAATGGGGGTCGAGCCCGTGCACCATCCCGTTGATGGCTTCCTTGATCAGCTTGTCGTCCGAGACCGGCTCGACGTAGTCGCTCTTGATGCGGCCGAAGACCGCGGACAGGAGCTGCAGGTCCTCGTACGGGATGGGCGTCTTGGCCTCGCGCTGCGCGATGGCCGAAAAATTGAGGGAAAGCAGGACCCCGAGCACGGCGCCCGTTGCGATCAGCCCAGCCTTCTTCCAGCCGTTGTTCATTGCCTTTGCCCCTTGCCTGTCGGCCCGGGGCCCGGATGTCCGGCGCCGCCCCGCGCTTGATTTAAAAGTATAACCCCGATTCTCCGAACCGCGTCCTGGGGTGGGACGCCGAAACCGGCCGGGAGTTCCCTGCCGGCCGCCGGGAGAAAAGCGCCGGCGCCGCGTTTCCGGGAAGCCGATACGCTATCATTCGACGCTTCGTCGACTCCCCCTACCTCTCCGATGGCGTTTATCCAAACCAACTGGATGCTGATTCTGGTGTTCGTGCTGTCCGGCGGGATGCTGCTGTGGCCCATCGTCCAGCGCCGCCTGTCGAACGTCAAGGACATCGGCACCCTGGCCGCGACGCGGATGATCAATGACGACCATGCCGTGCTGCTCGACGTCCGCGAGACGGCCGAGTACGAAGGCGGGCACCTGCCCAACGCGATCCACATCCCGCAGTCGCAGTTCGGCAGCCACGGCGCCGAGCTCGCGAAGATGAAGGAGCGGCCGGTCATCGTCTATTGCGAGCGCGGCACCCGCAGCGCGCGCGCCGCGCAGGCGCTGTCGAAGCAGGGCTTCGCCACGGTCTTCAGCCTTGCGGGCGGCATCAGCGCCTGGAAGGCTGCCGGGCTGCCCGTGGAGAAGTGAGGTGACGGCCCCACAGGTCACGATGTACTCGACCGGGGTCTGCCCGTATTGCATCCAGGCCGAGCGCCTGCTGCGCGCCAAGGGTGTGCGGGAGATCACCAAGGTGCGCATCGATCTCGACCCCGCCGCGCGTGGCGCGATGATGGAGCGCACGGGCCGGCGGACGGTGCCGCAGATCTTCATCGGCGACGTGCACGTCGGCGGCTACGACGACCTCGCGGCGCTCGAGCGCGCTGGCGGCCTCGACGCGCTGCTGGCGGGCGGGAAGGGCTGAGGACTGCGGGTTTCCGCAGGAGCCGGCCGGCCCGCCTGCGGCGGGTAGCGTAAAATCGTTGGTTTTATCCATAGCGAAGGACTGGAAATGGCAGACATGGACGAGGCAGGCGGCGCACCCCCGGTAACCCCGGGATTCTCGATCGAGAAGATCTACGTCAAGGACCTCTCCCTGGAGAACCCGGGTGCGCCGCTGTCGTTCCGGCAGCAGGAGACGCCGCAGGTCGAGATCGGCCTCCGCACGAGCGGCGACCAGATCGAGGCCGACCTCTACGAGTCGGTGCTGACGATCACGCTGACCGCGAAGGTCGGTGAGCGCACGCTGTTCCTGGTCGAGGCCACGCAGGCCGGGATCTTCACGATCCGCGGCGTGCCGATGGAGCAGATGCAGGGCGTGCTCGCCGTGAACTGCCCGACGGTGCTGTTCCCGTACATTCGCGAGACCCTGTCCGACGCCGTCACGCGCGCCGGGTTCCCGCCGGTCCACCTCGCCCCGATCAACTTCGAGGCGCTGTACGCGCAGCAGCTCTCGCAGCTGGCCCCGGCGGACGCCGCGACCAACTGACGCGGGGCGGCAATGGCGCTCCCGATCGGCAGCCTCGGGTCCCGCGCCTGCCGCTGCGCGCTGCTGGCGGCCGCCATGGCCGCGGCGGCGCCCGGCGCCACCGCGGCCGAGTACCGCACCACCGGCGAGGCCACGGTGCTGTACGACGCTCCGTCGGCGAAATCGAAGCCGCTGTTCGTTCTCGGCCGGGACATGCCGCTCGAGGTGATCGTCCCGCTCGAAGGCTGGATGAAGGTCCGCGACGCCGGCGGCAGCATCGGCTGGGTCGACCGGAAGGTGCTCACCGACCGGCGGACGCTGGTCGTCCGGGTGCCGATCGCCGAGGTGTTCGCGAATCCCGACGTCACCGCGCCGCTCGTGTTCCGGGCGGAACAGAACGTGCTGCTGGAACTGGCCGAGCCGGCGACCTCCGCCGGCACGACTGCCACCCCGGGGTGGGTGAAGGTCAGGCATCGCGACGGCCAGGTGGGCTTCGTGCGGATCGCACAGGTCTTCGGGCTCTGACCCGGGCTTCGCCGGCCCGCGCATCCCAGCCGCATCCATGACGTCCTCCGTAGCCGTCCTCGGCGCAGGCGCATGGGGCACCGCCGTCGCGGTGCACCTCGCGCGGCGCGGCGACCACGACGTCGCGCTGTGGATGCGCGACGCGGGCCAGGCCCGAGCGATCGCCGAGCGCCGCTGCAACGAGGCCTATCTTCCGGGATTCGCGCTGCCGGCGACGCTCGCGGTCACGAGCGATCTCGCCGTCGCGGCTGCGGCGAAGCTGCTGATCGTCGCGAGCCCCATGGCAGCGCTGCCGGAAATCGCCGATGGCCTCGCCGCCGCCGGCGCGCGCGCTCCGCTGGTCTGGTTGTCGAAGGGCCTGCTGCGGGTGCCGGCCTCGGCCGCGCTCCCGGCCGGCGTCGGGCTCGCGCACCAGGTGCTCGCGCCGCGCTGGCCGGCGCCCGTCGGCATCATTTCCGGGCCGAGCTTCGCCGAGGAGGTGGCGCGCGGGCTGCCGACGGCGGTGGCGGTCGCGGCCACGGACCCGGCGCTGGCCGAGGAGGTCGCGGCGCTGCTGCGGTTCGGCACCTTCCGCGCGTATGTCAGCGCCGACATCGCCGGGGTCGAGGTCGGCGGCGCCGTGAAGAACGTGCTGGCGATTGCCGCGGGCGCCAGCGACGGCTTCGCGTTCGGCTACAACGCCCGCGCGGCGCTGATCACGCGGGGGCTCGCCGAGACCGGGCGGCTGTCCGCGGCGCTCGGCGGCCGGCGCGACACGCTGATGGGGCTGGCGGGCCTGGGCGACATCGTCCTGACCTGCACCGGCGACCTGTCGCGCAACCGCCGCGTCGGGCTGGGGCTCGCCCGCGGCGAAAGCCTGTCGTCGATCCTTGCGACGCTGGGGCACGTGGCGGAGGGTGTAGGCACCGCCGCCAACGTCCATGCGCTGGCGATTTACCACGGTGTCGACATGCCCATCTGCAAGGGCGTCTACCGGGTGCTCTACGAAGGGCAGTCGCCGCGGGAGGCGGTCGAGGCGCTGCTCGCCAGGGAGCCGCGGCCCGAAGGGACGTAGCGGGGCGGCAACGCTGCCGTGGCAGCGCCGTCAGCCGGCGCCGGCGAGCCCGGTCTGGCGCCATGCCTCGTAGACCGCCACCGCGACGGCGTTCGACAGGTTGAGGCTGCGCACGCCGGTGCGCATCGGGATGCGGATGCGCGCGTCGACGCCGAACCCGGCGAGCACCGCCTCCGGCAGTCCGGCGCTCTCGCAACCGAACACCAGCACGTCGCCAGGGGCGAACCGCGCCTCGTACAGCGTGCCGCCGGCGCTCGTGGTGAGCGCGAGCCAGCGGCGCGGCCGCGCGGCGTCGAGCGCGGCGCGGCACGCGGCGAAATCGCGGTGCACGCGGACGGTGGCGTACTCGTGATAGTCAAGCCCGGCGCGGCGCAGGTCGCGGTCGTCCATCCGGAACCCGAGCGGCTCCACGAGATGCAGTTCGGTGCCGGTATTGGCGGTGAGCCGGATCACGTTGCCGGTGTTGCCCGGGATCTCGGGCCCCACCAGCACGACCGCGCAGTGGGCGCTGTGCGGATGGGCCGTCAATGGACCCCCTTCGTGCTGCACACTCCGGTATTCGCCTTCGGGGCGGTCCTGGGAACTCATGCGGGCGGCGGGGTGCGTGCCACGACCCAGCAGTCGACGCGTGCGGCGCCGGCGCGGCGCAGCGTGGCGGCAGCCTCGGCCAGCGTGGCGCCGGTGGTCATGACGTCGTCGACCAGCGCGAGGTGCGCGCCCAGGACGTCCTCGGCCGCGGCGAACGCGCCGCGCACGTTGCGCTCGCGCGCCGACCACGGCAGCGCGGCCTGCGGCGGGCCGGCGCGCGTGCGCGCGAGCGAGGAGGCGACCGGGAGGTCGAGCGCCCGCGCCACGCGGGCCGCGATTTCCCGCGCCTGGTTGAAGCCGCGCTCGCGCTGCCGTGACACCGACAGCGGCAGCGGAACCACGCGCTGGGGCAGCGCACCTCGATCTGCCGCGACTGTCCGCGCAACGGCGCAGGCGAGGGCGTCGGCTGCCCAGTCGGCGTTGGCGAGACGCCCGCCGTACTTCAACTGCTGCAGCAGGCGGTCGACCGGAAACGCGTACGCGTAGGCGGCGACCGTCGCCGCGAACGGCGGGGGCCGCGCGAGGCAGGCACCGCAGGCCGCGGGCATCGCCAGGGCGTGCGCAGCGGGCAGTGCGCACACAGGGCACGCGGCCGGCTGCGACGGCAGCCGCGCGGCGCACTCGGCGCAGACCAGCGCGTGGCCGGCGCGCGCGACGCACAGCGCGCAGGCCTGCGGCAACGCGCCACGTGCCCAGTCGCGCAGCCGGCGCGCGGCGACCCGCCCGCCCGTACGCGGACGGAGGCCTGCGCCGGTCGGCGACAGGGGCCATGACGGCGGTGCGCAGTCAAGCGATACGGGCGCGTGAATTGACAATGCAGGGACCTCCACCGAGACTCGGCGCCGGCTGCAGACATTCGCGCCGGATCCGCGCCTGCGATCATGATGAAAACCATCGGGACTGCGAATCGGGACTGCGGTTCCGGCCCGGTTGCGATCCCCTTCGGGTCGCTACCCGGGTGACAGGGTTACAGGGTTACAGGGGCAGAGGGGCAGAGGGGCAGAGGGGCAGAGGGGCCGAGGGGCAGAGGGGCAGAGCGTCCCACGGTCCCACGGTCCCACGGTCCCACGGTCCCACGGTCCCACGGTCCCACGGTCCCACGGTCCCACGGTCAAGGTGTCGCAGGCTTACAGTGTCACATGGCGCCGGCTGCACGCGGCATCAAAGCAACATTTTCCTCCCGAGGTCGTCGCAATGCCATCCGCCGAACGCATGATCGAGATTCACGATACAGGTGCGCCAGCGCGCCGCCCCCCGACGGGCGCCTCCGGGACGCAGCGCTGGACCGTCGCCGCCGTCGAGGCGCTGTTCGACCTGCCCTTCACCGAACTCCTCCATCGCGCGCAGGAAACGCATCGCGCCCACCACGCGCCGAACACCGTGCAGCTTTCCACGCTGCTGTCGATCAAGACCGGCGGCTGTCCCGAGGACTGCGGCTACTGCCCGCAGGCGAAGCGGCACCACACGGGCGTCGCCGACGAGGCGCTGCTCGACCTCGACACCGTCGTCGACGCCGCGCGCGCCGCCAAGGCGTCGGGCGCCACGCGCTTCTGCATGGGTGCCGCGTGGCGCGGGCCGAAGCAGCGCGACCTCGACCCGGTGCTCGCGATGGTGCGCGAAGTGCGCGCGCTCGGCCTCGAGACCTGCGCCACGCTCGGCATGCTGAAGGACGGCCAGGCCGAGCAACTGAAGGACGCGGGCCTCGACTACTACAACCACAACCTCGACACGTCGCCCGAGTTCTACGGCGACATCGTCACCACCCGCGACTACCAGGATCGCCTCGACACGCTGGATCGCGTGCGCGGCGCGGGCATCAACGTGTGCTGCGGCGGCATCGTGGGGATGGGCGAGTCCCGCCGGCAGCGCGCCGGCCTCGTGGCGCAGCTCGCCAACATGGAGCCGTATCCCGAATCCGTGCCGATCAACCACCTGGTGCAGGTCGCCGGCACGCCGCTCGCGGAAGCGCTGGGCGGCGCCGACGTCCTCGACCCGCTCGAATTCGTCCGCACGATCGCCGTGGCGCGGATCACGATGCCGAAGGCGATGGTGCGGCTCTCCGCCGGCCGCCGCGAGCTGGGCGAGGCCGTCCAGGCGCTGTGCTTCCTCGCCGGCGCGAACTCCGTGTTCTACGGGGACCGGCTGCTGACGACCGGCAACCCGGAGGCCGACGCCGATCGCGCGCTGTTCGCGAAGCTCGGGCTCGCCACGGGCATCTGACGCGAGCGGCACAGGAACCCGCCCCCGGCCGCGGATGGAATTGATTGCGAGCCTCGAGCGCGGCCTGGCCGCGCGCGAGGCGGCGGGACTCACGCGCACGCGCCGCATCGTCGACGGCCGCGACGGCGTGCGCTTCACGGTCGACGGCCGCGCGCGCATCGGCTTCGCGAGCAACGACTACCTGGGCCTTGCCGGCCATCCCGATGTCGTCGCCGCGGCGCAGGCCGCCACGGCCCGCTGGGGCGCGGGCAGTGGCGCGTCGCACCTCATCTGCGGCCACTTCGCCCCGCACGCGGCGTTGGAGGCCCTGCTCGCGGACTTCCTGCGCCCCTATCCCTGCCCCGGCGCGACCGCGCTGGCCTTCTCCAGCGGCTACCTCGCCAACCTCGCGATCCTGACGGCGCTCGCGGGGCGCGGCCACGCGGTCTTCGCCGACCGGCTCAACCACGCCTGCCTCAACGACGGCGCGCTCCTGTCCCGCGCCACGTTCGTCCGCTATCCGCACGCCGACGTTGCCGCGCTGCGCGCGCGGCTCGCGGCGTCGGACGCGCCGCGCAAGCTGATCGCGACCGACGCCGTGTTCAGCATGGACGGCGACATCGCGCCGCTGCCGGAGCTGCTGGCGCTGGCGGAGGAGTTCGACGCCTGGCTCGTGGTCGACGACGCGCACGGCTTCGGCGTCCTCGGCGACGCCGCACAGCCGGGGCGCGGGTCGCTTGCCCATTTCGGGCTCGCGTCGGAACGAATCGTGTACATGGGGACGCTCGGCAAGGCCGCCGGCGTGGCCGGCGCGTTCGTCGCGGCCCACCCCGCCGTCGTCGAGACGCTGGTCCAGGCGGCCCGGTGCTACGTGTTCACGACGGCGGCGCCGCCGCTCCTCGCCGCGGCACTCGAGGCGAGCATCGGCATCATCCGCGACGATCGCGCGCGCCACGCGCACCTCGGCGCGCTGATCGCGCGTTTCCGTGCCCGCGTCGGGCCGCTGGCGTGGCGGCTGCTGCCGTCGTCGACGCCGATACAGCCGCTCGTCGTGGGCGCCAACGCCGCCGCGGTCGCGCTCTCGGACGCCCTGTGGCAGCGCGGGTTCTGGGTGCCCGCGATCCGGCCGCCGACGGTGCCCTCCGGAACCGCGCGGCTGCGGATCACGCTGACCGCGGCGCACACGCCCGACGACGTCGATGCGCTCGCCGGCGCGCTGGCCGAGCTGGCCGCCGGCACCGGCCCGGCCGCCGGGGGCGACGCGCGATGAGCCGCGGCCTGCACGTGGAATCGGTCGGCGCCGGCCCGCCGCTCGTGCTGCTGCACGGTTGGGCGATGCATTCCGGCCTCTGGGGCCCGCTGGTCGCGCATCTCGCCCGGCGGTTCCGGGTCCACGCGGTCGACCTGCCGGGTCATGGCCACAGCGCGCCGGCTCCCGTGCCGACGCTGGCGGCCATCGCTGACCAGATCGCGCGCCGCTTCGCCGCGGAGGACGCGCCGCCGACGGTCGTCGGCTGGTCCCTGGGCGGCCTCGTCGCGATGCAATGGGCAGCGACCGCGCCGGCCGGCGTGGCCCGCCTGGTGCTCGTCTGCACCACCCCCTGCTTCGTGGCGCAGGACGACTGGCCGCACGCGATGCCGGCCGCGACGCTCGCGCGCTTCGGCGACGAGCTCAGGCTCGCGTACCGGCTGACGCTGCAGCGCTTCCTCGCGCTGCAGCTCAGGGGCAGCGACGACGGCCGCGCGGTGCTGGCGGCACTGCGGCAGGCCCTGTTCGCGCGCGGCGATCCGGTGCCCAACGCGCTGGCGTCGGCGTTGTCGCTCCTCGCCGCCGCCGACCTGCGCGGCGTCGTGCCGGCGATCGCCGCGCCGACGCTGGTGGTCGCCGGCGATCGCGACACGCTGACGCCGCCCGAGGCATCGGCGTGGCTCGCGTCGGCGCTTCCCGCCGCGCGGCTCGCACCGATCCCCGGCGCGGGGCACGTGCCGTTCCTGTCGCATCCGGCCGCATTCAACGCCGCGCTGGAGGCGTTCCTCGATGCCCGCTGACCGGTCGGACCCGCCGCCCGCGCCCGATCCGGCGACAATCGACCCGCGCGCCGTGCGGCGCGCGTTCTCGCGCGCCGCGGGTACCTACGACGCGGCCGCGGTGCTGCAGCGCGAAGTCGGCGCCCGGATGCTTGAGCGCCTCGACGTGGTGAAGCTCCCGCCGGGCGCCGTGCTCGACGCGGGCTGCGGCACCGGCGACGCACAGGGCGAGCTCGCCGTCCGCTACCCGCAGTCGCGCCGCATCGCGTACGACCTCGCGTTGCCGATGCTCGCCGCGACGCGCGCGCGGGTCGGCGAGCGCGACTCCGCCTGGGCGCGGCTCGTCGGCCGGATTCGCGGGGGCGCAGCACCCGCCGCGCCGGCCGACTGCGTCTGCGGCGACATCGCCGCGCTGCCGTTCGCGCCCGGCGCGTTCGGCCTCGTCTGGAGCAACCTGGCGCTGCAATGGGTCAACGACCTGCCGCAGGCGTTCGCCGAGATCCGCCGCGTGCTCGCCACGGGCGGCCTCCTGTCGTTCACGACCTTCGGTCCCGACACGCTGAAGGAACTGCGGGGTGCCTTCGCCGGCGTCGACGGCCGTACGCACGTGAGCCGGTTCGTCGACATGCACGACATCGGCGACCTGCTCGTGCAGGCCGGCTTCGCCGATCCGGTGATGGACATGGAATGCCTGACGCTGACCTACGCGGACGGCGACGCGATGATGCGCGACCTGCGCGCCATCGGCGCCACCAACGCGACGCGCGGCCGTCCGCGCGGGCTGATGGGCCGCGCGCGCTGGGAAAAGGTCCGCGGCGCGCTCGACGCGCTGCGCCGCGACGGCCGGATCCCCGCGACCTTCGAGGTGATCTACGGGCACGCGTGGAAGCCGGCGCCGAAGCGGACCGCCGAGGGCCTGCCGATCGTCCGCTTCGCGCGCCGCCCGGAGCGCGACTGACCGCATGCGGACCACGCGCGGGATCTTCGTCACCGGCACCGACACGGGCGTGGGCAAGACCGCCGTCGCCGTCGCCCTGCTGCGCGGGCTGGCGGCAGCGGGTCTCCCGGCCGTGGGGATGAAGCCGGTGGCGGCGGGGTTCGAGCCCGGGTCCGCGGCGAACGCCGACGTCATCGCGCTGACGGCCGCGGGCGGCGTCGCCGCGCGGCCAGGCGACATCAACCCTTACGCGTTCGCCCCGGCGATCGCGCCCCACATCGCCGCCGCGCGCGCGGGCACCGCGATCGACCTCGCCGTCATCGCGGCGGCTTATGCGCGGCTCGCGGCCGCTGCCCGGGCGATCGTGGTCGAAGGCGCCGGCGGCGTGCTCGTGCCGCTCGGCGCGGAGACGTCGATGCTGGACATCGCCGACCGCCTCGCGCTGCCGGTCCTTCTCGTCGTCGGCATCCGGTTGGGCTGCCTCAACCACGCGCTGCTCTCGGCCGAGGGGATCCGCGCCCGGGGGCTCGAGCTCCGCGGCTGGGTCGCCAACCGGATTGACCCGGCGATGCCCGCGGCCGACGACAACGTGGCGGCGCTCGCCGCCCGGCTCCCGGCGCCGCTGATCGCCGACGTCGGATGGCACGGCCCGGGCGCGACCGTGGCGCCGTGGACGGCCGCGCAACTCGCGCGGCTCGGCTTCGACGCCGGCGACGATCCGGCGTGCCGCGCGTAGGCGGATGCAACGGGCGCGGCATTCGCGGCGCGCCCGAAATGGTGGGGGCGCGGGGTGTTTAGTATCATTCTCATTCCGTGCTAATATTTCACGGCTTTGCAGCGACCTGACGCGAAGAAATCGGGCTGCGGGTGGATCGTCGTAGGGGCTCGTGCCGCATGCCTCAGGTTGTCGCCGCGCCCGGTTGGCGCGGCCGGCGCTGTGCGTGTCGCCCCTCCGTTCGCCCCACTCCCGTCGTTCCCGTCAACGCGCCGCGGTTGGACGAGTGCGCGGCGCGTCGGTGGCGGGGGGGCGGACGGCGGTGTTCCCGAAGGGGGCCGCGGTGACCGCGATCCGGGGCGATGGGTGCCGCGGGAGCCGCGGCGGCAACGGACCGAACAGAATCTTGGACGCAATCGAGGGATACATGGTGCGCACGAACGCGGGTTTCCGGGCCGGTTTCCGGCTCTTGCAGACGGTGATGGCCGCGGTGCTCTTCGCGCCGGGCGCGGCGTTCGCCGCCAAGGAATGGAACCTGCAGCAGCCGGTGACGACCATCGCGCAGCAGATGTTCGATCTCCACACCTACATCTTCGTGGTCTGCGTCGTGATCTTCGTCGGCGTCTTCGGCGTGATGTTCTATTCGATCTTCAAGCACCGCAAATCGGTGGGCCACAAGGCGGTCCAGTTCCACGAGAACACGGTGGTCGAGGTGATCTGGACGGTCATCCCGCTGCTGATCCTGCTGTTCATGGCGTGGCCGGCGACCAAGACGATCCTGGCGATGAAGGACACCTCGTCGCCCGACATCACGGTCAAGGTCACCGGCTACCAGTGGAAATGGGGCTACGACTACCTCCAGGAAGGCTTCGGCTTCTACTCGAGCCTGTCGACGCCGCTCGCGCAGATCGAGAACCTGGAGCCCAAGGGCGAGCACTACCTGCTCGAAGTGGACAACCCGCTCGTGGTCCCGGTCGACGCCAAGGTGCGGCTGCTCATCACCGCCAGCGACGTGATTCACGCGTGGTGGGTCCCGGCGTTCGGCGTCAAGCAGGATGCCATTCCCGGCTTCGTCCGCGACTCGTGGTTCCGCGCCGAGAAGCCCGGCATCTACCGCGGCCAGTGTGCCGAGTTGTGCGGCAAGGAGCACGGCTTCATGCCGATCGTCGTAGAGGTCAAGTCGAAGGCGGACTATGCGACGTGGGTCGCCGCCCAGAAGCAGAAGCTGACCGCCGCGGCGGACGACCCGGCCAAGCTGTGGGACATGCCGGCGCTGATGGCGCGCGGCCAGGTGGTCTTCGCGGCCAACTGCGTCGCCTGCCACCAGGCCACCGGCAAGGGACTGCCGCCGGCATTCCCCCCGCTCGACGGCTCGAAGGTCGTCACGGGTCCGAAGGACGTCCAGATCGCCACGTTGCTGAAGGGCGTTGTCAGGGACGGCAAGCCGACCGCGATGATCGCCTGGGGCGCCACGCTGTCGGACTCGGACATCGCCTCGGTCATCACCTACACCAGGAACAGCTGGGGCAACAAGACCGGCGAGGCGATCCAGCCCGCCGACGTCAAGGCGGGGCGCACGTGAGCCGTTCCCGCAACGCCCCTTCGACCCTCGCGACGCAGCGCGCCGCGCGCGGTCCGCAGCCGGCACCGGCACCGACGCAGCAACCCTCCAGGAGCACACGATGAGCAGCATTCCCCACGATCATGTCGCCGGCGGCCACGATGATCACGGCCATGCGCACCATCCGACCGGCATCACGCGCTGGCTGACGACGACCAACCACAAGGACATCGGCACGATGTACCTGTGGTTCTCGTTCACGATGTTCCTCATCGGCGGCTGCATGGCGCTGACGATCCGCACCGAGCTGTTCCAGCCCGGGCTCCAGATCGTCAACCCGGAATTCTTCAATTCGCTCACCACGCTGCACGGCCTCATCATGATCTTCGGCGCGATCATGCCCGCCGCCGTCGGCTTCGCTAACTGGCAGGTGCCGCTGATGATCGGCGCGCCGGACATGGCGTTCGCGCGGATGAACAACTGGAGCTTCTGGCTCCTCCCGCCCGCGGCGCTGCTGCTCATCCTGTCGTTCTTCGTCCCCGGCGGCGCCGCCGCCGGCGGCTGGACGATGTACCCGCCGCTGTCGATCCAGGCCGGCATGGGCATGGACATGACGATCTTCGCCGTCCACATCATGGGCGCGTCGTCGATCATGGGCTCGATCAACATCGTCACCACCATCCTCAACCTGCGCGCGCCCGGCATGACGATGATGAAGATGCCGCTGTTCGTGTGGACGTGGCTCATCACCGCCTACCTGCTGATCGCCGTGATGCCGGTGCTCGCGGGCTCGGTCACGATGCTGCTGACCGACCGCCACTTCGGCACCAGCTTCTTCAACGCGGCCGGCGGCGGCGACCCGGTGATGTTCCAGCACATCTTCTGGTTCTTCGGGCACCCCGAGGTCTACATCATGATCCTGCCGTCGTTCGGGATCGTGTCGACGATCATCCCGACGTTCGCGCGCAAGCCGCTGTTCGGCTACGCGTCGATGGTGTACGCGACGTCTTCGATCGCGATCCTCTCGTTCATCGTCTGGGCGCACCACATGTTCACCACCGGCATGCCGGCGGCGGGCCTGCTGTTCTTCATGTACGCGACGATGCTGATCGCGATCCCGACGGGCGTGAAGGTGTTCAACTGGGTGGCGACAATGTGGCAGGGCGCGATGACCTTCGAGACCCCGATGCTGTTCGCGATCGGCTTCATCTTCCTGTTCACGATGGGCGGCTTCACCGGCCTCGTGCTGGCGATCATGCCCGTCGACGTCCAGCTGCAGGACACCTACTACGTGGTCGCGCACTTCCACTACGTGCTGGTCGCCGGCTCGCTGTTCGCGTTCTTCGGCGGCACCTACTACTGGCTGCCGAAGTGGTGCGGCCGGATGTACGACGAGAAGCTCGGCAAGCTGCATTTCTGGACGTCGTTCGTGTTCTTCAACGTCACGTTCTTCCCGATGCACTTCCTGGGCCTCGCCGGCATGCCGCGGCGGATCCCCGACTACGCGACGCAGTTCACCGACTGGAACCAGCTGGCGACGGTCGGCGCGTTCGGCTTCGGGCTGTCGCAGCTCATCTTCCTCGTCGCGGTCGTGAAGGCCATCAGGAGCGGCGAGCCGGCCGCGGCCAGGGCCTGGGAAGGCGCCGACACGCTGGAGTGGACGCTGCCCTCGCCGGCGCCGTACCACTCCTTCGAAACGCCGCCGGTCGTCAAGTGAGCGCGCTCCCGGCGCCGAAGGGCGCGGCAGGCGGTGCAGACGCCGGCGACGCGACGCAGCTGCGCGCCGCCAACGTCCGCACCGCGCTCGTGCTGGTGGCGATCGCGCTGGTGTTCTTCTTCGGCATCATCGCGGCCCAGTACATCGGCGGGCCGACGATCGCCATCGGCGTGATGGGCTGCGCGACGTTCCTGTTCCTCGTCGTCGTGATCGGGCGGACGCTGCGGAAATGACCGTGCAGCACACCGCGCTGCAGCGCGCCGACAACCGCACGATGCTGATCAAGCTGTCGGTCGTCGTGCTCGGGATGTTCGCGTTCGGCTTCGCGCTGGTGCCCTTCTACGACAAGATCTGCGAGGCGACCGGCCTGCGCAACATCGACGCGGCGGCGCCGGTGCAGAACACCCAGGTCGACCTCGGCCGGACGGTGCGCATCGAGCTCGACGCCAACGTCCGCAAGCTGCCGTGGCAGTTCCGCGCGGTGGAGCCGATCGTCGGCGTCCATCCGGGCGAAGTGCGGCAGGTGATGTACGAGGTGGTCAACACGACGGGGCGCCCGGTCACGGGGCAGGCGATCCCGAGCTACGGTCCGGCCTACGCGGCCCAGTATTTCCGCAAGCTCGACTGCTTCTGCTTCGCGCAGCAGACGCTGGCGCCCGGCGAGCGCCGGCAGATGCCCGTGGTGTTCGTCATCGATCCGGCGCTGCCGTCGGACATCGGGACGATCACGCTGTCGTACACGTTCTTCGAGGTCGAGGGCAACAAGGGCTGACGGGAATCGAACAGGGAAGCGTTGCGAACGGCGGCAGCGGCTGCCGGCGCGACGCCGGGGAACCAGCGCGGCGACAAGCCCGCGCATTGAGCACAGCAATCGAATCGAGGAGCCACCGATGAGCGCAGTACAAGCCGGCGCCAAGCCATATTACTTCGTCCCCCAGCCCTCGATCTGGCCGATCGTCGGCTCGTTCGCGCTGCTGCTGATGGGCATGGGTGCCGCGTTCTGGTTCAACAATTTCGGCCCCGGGCCGTGGATGGTGCTGGCCGGCTTCTGCGTGCTGATCGTGATGCTGTTCGGCTGGTTCGGCACCGTCATCGACGAGTCCGAGGGCCACCAGTACAACGCGAAGGTCGACCTCTCGTTCCGCTGGGGGATGAGCTGGTTCATCTTCTCCGAGGTGATGTTCTTCGCGGCGTTCTTCGGCGCGCTGTTCTACGCCCGGAACCTGTCGGTGCCCGACCTCGGCAGCCTCGACTCCAAGCTGCTCTGGCCCGACTTTTCGGCGGCGTGGCCTACCGTAGGCCCGTACATCAAGACGCAGTTCACGCCGATGAGCGCCATCGGCATCCCGCTGCTCAACACCATCATCCTGCTCACCTCGGGGTTCACGCTGACGCTCGCCCACCACGCGCTGAAGCAGAGCCACCGCGGCGCGCTGAAGTTCTGGCTGTTCGCGACGATCGCGCTGGGCTTCGCGTTCATCGGCTTCCAGGCCTACGAGTACATCCACGCGTACCACGAGCTCAACCT
The DNA here is from genome assembly GCA_943331295.2 of Bordetella parapertussis. Lineage (GTDB taxonomy): Bacteria > Pseudomonadota > Gammaproteobacteria > Burkholderiales > Casimicrobiaceae > CAIWHR01. The sequence continues at coordinate 60,744 of CALQLA020000031.1, forward strand.
GAAGCTGACGACGGGCGTGTACGGCTCCACGTTCTTCATGCTGACCGGGTTCCACGGGCTGCACGTCACGATCGGGGCGATCATGCTGTCGGTGATGCTGGCGCGCGCGCTGAAGGGACACTTCACGCCCGACCACCACTTCGCGTTCGAGGCGGCCGCGTGGTACTGGCACTTCGTCGACGTGGTCTGGCTGCTGCTGTTCGTCCTCGTCTACTGGCTCTGACCCGGCGCCGGGCTCCCGCCGGCCGAAGGCCGCACGCGAACCGTGCGGCCTTCTTGCTTGGAGCGCCCCGCTAGCGCAGGCCCTGGGGCTCGATCCAGCCCAGCTTGTACGAAACCACCAGGAACACCACCAGCCCGATCGACAGCGCGACGCGCACCGCCAGCGCGGTCAGCATCCGCGTGCCGTGGCCGCGGTCGCGGTACAGGTAGAAGAGGGCCGCGAACAGCGCGGCGAGTATGGCGATTATCGCCACGACAACGACGGTTTTCAAGGTGATCGGATCCGGTGTCGAACTGCGTGCAGTGTATGAGAACGACGGCGCGATGCCAAACCCGATGACCCCGGGGGCCGCCCCGCGTCCGCGCGCGCGCCGCTTCCGGCCGCGGTTCCTGCCGACGCTCGCGATGCTGGTCGCGGTCGCGGTGTTCGTCGCCGCAGGCAACTGGCAGCGCGGGCGGATGCAGGCGAAGGAGGCGCTGCGCGCGCGGCACGACGTGCAGGCGCTGGCGCCGGTGGTCCCGCTCGCGCGGATCGCGGGTACCGCCGACTGGCCGGCCGAGCGCTTCCGGCCGGTCGCGGCGACCGGCGAGTACGATGCCGCGCACCAGATTCTCGTCGACAACCGCGTCCACGCCGGCCGGCCCGGCTATCACGTCGTGACGCCGCTCGCCTTCGACGGCGGCGCGGTGCTCGTCAACCGCGGCTGGGTGGCGGCCGGCCCCGACCGCGCCGTGCTGCCGTCGGTGCCGCCGCCGGCCGGGAGGGTCGTCGTCACGGGCCGCATCGCGCTCCCCGACGCTTATCTCGAGCTGAAGGACGGCGCGCCCGCCGGGCCGCTGTGGCAGAACCTCGACCCGGCCCGCTTCGCCCGTGCCACCGGCGTCGCGGTACTGCCGGTCGTCGTCGAGGCGACGGCCGCGCCCGTGCCCGACGACGGGCTGGCGCGGGCGTGGCCGGAACCCGATTTCGGCATCGACAAGCACCGCATGTACATGCTGCAGTGGTACGCATTCGCCCTGCTCGCCGCCGCGCTCTGGATCATCCTCGGCGCACGCCGCCGGAAGGCCCCGCAAGATCATGACTGAAGCAATCCCGCCGTCCCCGCCGCCTTCGCCCATCGCCGTGCGCCGGAGCCGCCGGACGCTGCTGCTGCTGGCGGCGGTGTGCGTCGCGCCGGTGCTTGCATCCTACGTCGCCTACTACTTCATCCCGCGCGACGCCAAGGTCAACTACGGCACGCTGCTGCCCACCGCGCCGGCGCCGGAACTTGCCGGCACCCGCGACGACGGCGCGCCGTTCCGCCTGGTCGATCTCGCCGGCCGCTGGGTGCTGCTGGTCGCGGTCGACGGCCCGTGCTCCGCGGCCTGCGAGCGGATGCTCTACGCGACCCGCCAGGCGACCACCATGCAGGGCCGCGAGCAGGAGCGGGTCGCGCGCGTGCTGCTGACGCCGGACGCGCCGGCGCCGGCCGCCGCGCTGCTCGCCCAGCACCCGGGCCTCGTCGTCGCGCACGCCGCGGCGGGCACCCGTGCCGCATTGCCCGGCGCGGCGGCAATCTACGTCGTCGATCCGCTCGGCAACCTGGTGCTGCGCTACGGCGACGACCCGGACATCAAGGGCATCGCGAAGGACCTGACGCGGCTGCTGAAGGCTTCGCGAATCGGGTGAGGGGACGACCCCCACGCTCACTCTCGTTCGCTGCCCCCCGAGGGGGAGCAGTCCTTCCCCTGGGGCGGCCCGGCGGGAAGGACGCGACCCCCACGCTCACTCTCGTTCGCTGCCCCCCGAGGGGGAGCAGTCCTTCCCTTGGGGCGGCCCGGCGGGAAGGACACGGCCCCCACGCTCACTCTCGTTCGCTGCCCCCCGAGGGGGAGCAGTCCTTCCCTTGGGGCGGCCCGGCGGGAAGGACACGGCCCCCACGCGCA
>CALQLA020000032.1 GCA_943331295.2 Bordetella parapertussis
GCCGCGTAGCCCGGTGTTGTGCAGCCCGGCGTTGAGCGCAGCGAAACCCGGGTGCCTGCCGGCCGCCGGCGCGATCGCGCGCTGCGCCGCTCATGCCTCGTCCCGTGCCGGCCGGCGGCGGCGCCAGTGCTGCGTCGCGGTGTAGAAGCCCGCCGCGGAAAACAGCGCGAACGACGGCACCATCGCGGCGACGGCCCACCACGTCGGGATCGCGAGGATCGCCGTCTGGTCGTTCGCTTCGCGCAGGCCGATCGCGCCGGCGGTGAGCCGCCACGCGAAGACGCCCGCCGCAACCGCCAGCAGCAGCGCGCCGCCCGCGTCGAGCGTCTCGCGCACCACGGTCCGCGTGTTGGCGGTGAAGAAGTCGACCAGCACGTGGCCGCCGCGCATCTGGCAGTAGGGCAGGAACGCGGCGACGGCAATGGCGCAGCCCAGCTGCACGAGCTCGTAGTCGCCCGGCAGCGGCCGCGTGAACGCGGCGCGCCCGACGATGCTGACGAGCGACATCAGCGTCATCGCGACCAGCACGAGGCCGCCGGCGAACGCCAGCGCGCGGCACAGGCGAAAGAGCAACCGCCCGACGGCGTCGGCCGGCGGACGGGCCTCGGCATGCGGCTCGCTCACGACAGGCGGCGCGCGGTCGCGCGACGGACGGCGCCGCGGGACGGGGTCGGCACGCTATTTTTCGTATTTCTTGATGAGGTCCGTCGCCGCCTGCAGCAGCGCCTTGCCGTCGTTGCCCTTGGCGGTCACGTCCTTCATCCATTCCTCGGGCAGGTTGGCGGTCGCCTTCTCCCAGTTCGCGAGCTCGCTCGCCGGGATCACGTAGAACGTGCTGCCGCGCTCGACGGCGAGCTTGCGCGCGGCGGGGGCCGACGCGTCCCACTGCCGGCCCATCGCCTGCGACAGCGCGGCGCCCGAATTGGCGTCGATGACCTTCCTGAGGTCGGGCGGCAGGCTGTCGTACTTCGCCTGGTTCATCGCGAGGATGAACACCGCGGTGTAGAGCGCGCGCGACTTGGGATCGGTCTCGCTGTGGAACTTGGTGAACTCGTGCGCCTTGATCGACGGGATCACCTCCCACGGCAGCATGTAGCCGTCGACGACGCCCTTCGACAGCGCGTCGCCGAGCGCGGGCAGCGGCATCGCCACCGGCGTGGCGCCCAGCGCCGCCAGCATCTTGTTCGTCTGCCGCGTCGGCGCCCGCATCTTGAGGCCCTTGAAGTCGGCCATCACCTTGACCTGCTTGTTCACCGTGTGCACGTAGCCGTTGTCGTGGACGTGGACGGCGAGCGCCTTGATGCCGGGGAACTCCTTGTGCGCGTACTGCGTGTAGTAGTCCCACGCCGCCTGGCTGGTGGCCTCCGCGCTCTTCGACGTGAACGGCAGCTCGAACACTTCCATCATCGGGAAGCGCCCGGCGGTGTAGCCGGGCAGCGTCCAGACGATGTCCGCGACGCCGTCCTTCACCTGGTCGATCAGCTGCGGCGGCGTGCCGCCCAGCTGCATCGCCGGGTAGATCTGGCACTTCATCCGGTTGCCGGACTCCTTGGCGATCTTGTCGCACCACGGAACGAGCATCATCGAGGGGCCCATCGCCGTGGGCGCCCAGAAATGGTGGACCTTGAGGACGACTTCCTGCGCGGCGACGGGCAGGGCGGTGCACAGCGCAAGGGTCAGCGCGGCCAGGGTGCGGACGGGTTGCGGCATGAAATCCTCCGGGAGGTGGCGCAACTGAACGCTGCGCTCGATGTTCGAAGTGGGTCGGACCGGTGGATAGTATCGACTGGCCCGCCCGGCACGCAAATGCACGAACGGGCCCCTCGCAACGGTCGGGCCTGCCTTCAATACTTGAGTGAATATATCGGAAATGAGAAAATAGCACGATGTTCGCGCGCCTTCGTGAAGACATCGCGGTCGTGTTCGACCGCGACCCCGCCGCCCGTTCGTCCTGGGAGGTGCTGACCTGCTACCCCGGGCTGCACGCGCTGGTCTGGCATCGCACCGTCACCAACCGGCTGTGGCGCGGCGAGTGGCGCTGGCTTGCGCGCTGGCTGGCTCATCTGTCGCGCTGGATGACCGGCATCGAGATCCACCCGGGGGCGACGATCGGCCGCCGCGTGTTCATCGACCATGGCATGGGCGTCGTGATCGGCGAAACCGCCGAGATCCACGACGACTGCACGCTCTACCACGGCGTCACGCTGGGCGGCACCTCGTGGAACAAGGGCAAGCGGCATCCGACGCTCGGGCAGGGGGTCGTCGTCGGCGCCGGCGCGAAGATCCTGGGCCCGATCACCGTCGGCGAGGGCGCCAAGGTCGGCTCGAATGCCGTCGTCGTCCGCGATGTTCCGCCCGGCGCCACGGCGGTCGGCATCCCGGCGCGGATCGTCATGGACGACGAGGCGAAGCGGCGCGAGAGCCAGGCCGCCAAGATGGGCTTCTCCGCCTACGCGATCAGCGCCGACATGAGCGACCCGATGGTGCAGGCGATCCACCGGCTGGTCGACCACGCCGCGGCCACCGACGCCCGGCTGGAAGCGCTGATCGGCCAGCTGCAGAGCGACGGCGTCGAGTGCGGCGACGCCAAGGCGACGGCAGAGGGCTTCGACCCCAAGCGCCTGAACGAGATGCTTGACTGAACTCGTTGGTCTTTTAGTTGACTAAATTGATCGGGATTAATAGAATTGCATCACGGTCGCCGATCCGGCGACCGGCCGCAGCGGTACCGGTGCGTCGATCCCGCCGGGCCGCTGTGCCGTACCGCCTTCACCCCGGGCGGGCAAGCCAACTTGAGACAGGTGAGTGACCATGCGCCTTACGACCAGAGGACGTTTCGCCGTCACGGCGATGATCGACGTGGCAATGCACAGCACCAAGGGCCCGGCCACGCTGGCAGGCGTCTCCGAGCGCCAGAAGATCTCCCTGTCGTACCTCGAGCAGCTCTTCGGCAAGCTCCGGCGCTCGGGGCTCGTCGAGAGCGTCCGCGGCCCGGGCGGCGGATACAACCTCGCCCGCTCGCCCGACACCATGACGGTCGCCGACGTCATCGTCGCCGTCGACGAGCCGCTCGATGCCACGCAGTGCGGCGGCCGGGAGAACTGCCACGGTGACCGCCGCTGCATGACGCACGAACTGTGGACCAACCTCAACAGCCACATCCTCGAGTATCTCCAGTCGGTCTCGCTGGCAGATCTCGTCCGCCAGCAGCAGCAGAAGGCCGAGGTGGTCGTCCTCCAGGACCATCGCCCGCCGGCCGCGGCGCCAGCGGTACGCACGCCCGGTGCCGCGGTCGCCCGCTGACGCCCTCGGCCAGACTCCGCCCGACCCCGACCATTCCCGACCAAAGCCTTCGATGAAAACGCCTGTCTACCTCGACTATTCGGCCACGACGCCGGTCGATCCGCGCGTCGCGCAGAAGATGATCCCTTACCTGACCGAGCACTTCGGCAACCCGGCGTCGCGCTCGCACGCGTACGGCTGGGAGGCCGAACAGGAGGTCGAGGACGCGCGCGCCGAGGTCGCCGCGCTCGTCAACTGCGATCCCAAGGAGATCGTTTGGACGTCGGGCGCGACGGAATCGATCAACCTCGCCCTGAAGGGCGCGGCGCATTTCTACAAGGACAAGGGCCGGCACATCGTCACGGTGAAGACCGAGCACAAGGCGACGCTCGACACCGTGCGCGAGCTGGAGCGCGAAGGCTTCTCGGCGACGTATCTCGACGTGCTGCCCAACGGGCTGCTCGACCTCGAAGCGCTGAAGGCTGCGCTGCGCGCCGACACGATCATCGTCTCGGTGATGGCGGTCAACAACGAGATCGGCGTGATCCAGGATTTCCCGGCGATCGGCGAGCTCTGCCGTGCGCGCGGCATCATCTTCCACGTCGACGCCGCGCAGGCCACGGGCAAGATTCCGCTCGACCTCGCGCAGCTGAAGGTCGACCTGATGTCGTTCTCGGCGCACAAGACCTACGGGCCGAAAGGGGTCGGCGCGCTGTACGTCCGGCGCAAGCCGCGCGTGCGCATCGAGGCGCAGATGCACGGCGGCGGGCACGAGCGCGGCATGCGCTCGGGCACGCTGCCCACGCACCAGATCGCGGGCATGGGCGAGGCGTTCCGGCTCGCGCGCCTCGAGATGGCGACCGAGAACGAGCGGATCCGGATGCTGCGCGACCGGCTGTGGGCCGGCCTGTCGACGATCGAGGAGGTCTATCTCAACGGCGACATGGACCGGCGCGTTCCGCACAACCTCAACGTGAGCTTCAACTTCGTCGAGGGCGAGAGCCTGATCATGGGCGTCAAGGACATCGCGGTGTCGTCGGGCTCGGCGTGCACGTCGGCCTCGCTCGAGCCGTCGTACGTGCTGCGCGCGCTGGGCCGGAGCGACGAGCTCGCGCACAGTTCCATCCGCTTCACCGTCGGCCGCTTCACCACGGTCGAGGAGGTCGACTTCGCCGTGGCGCTGCTGAAGAGCAAGGTGGGCAAGCTGCGCGAACTGTCGCCGCTCTGGGAAATGCACAAGGACGGCGTCGACCTGAATTCGGTCCAGTGGGCGGCGCACTAGCAGGACAATGAGGAGAATCGCATGGCATACAGCGACAAGGTACTTGACCACTACGAAAACCCGCGCAACGTCGGCTCGTTCGCCAAGGACGCCGAGGACGTCGGCACCGGCATGGTCGGCGCCCCGGCCTGCGGCGACGTGATGAAGCTGCAGATCCGCGTCGGCAAGGACGGGCTCATCGAGGACGCCAAGTTCAAGACCTACGGCTGCGGCTCGGCGATCGCCTCGTCGTCGCTGGTCACGGAGTGGGTGAAGGGCAAGACGCTCGACCAGGCGATGTCGATCCGCAACACGCAGATCGCCGAGGAGCTCGCGCTGCCGCCGGTGAAGATCCACTGCTCGATCCTCGCCGAGGACGCCATCAAGGCGGCCGTTGCCGACTACCAGAAGAAGCACGCTGCCGAGGCCGGCGCCCCGCCGGTAGCGGCGGAAGCCCGGCACGCGGCCGACTGACCAACTTTCGCAAGGTCTCCAGAACCATGCCTGTCACGTTGACTGCAACGGCGGCGAAGCACGTCGCCAATCACCTCGCCAAGCGGGGCAAGGGCGTGGGGCTGCGCCTCGGCGTGCGCACCTCCGGCTGCTCCGGGCTTGCCTACAAGCTGGAATACGCCGACGAGACGCGGCCCGAGGATGTCTTTTTCGAGAGCCACGGCGTCACCGTGATCGTCGACCCGAAAAGCCTGCCGTACCTGGAAGGCACCGAGCTCGATTTCACGCGCGAGGGCCTGAACGAGGGGTTCAAGTTCAACAACCCCAACGTCAAGGACGCCTGCGGCTGCGGAGAATCGTTCAACGTCTGAGCGCGGCCCCACGATCGACGCCGCCGGTGCCGGCGGCGTCCGCCTTTCGCGGCATGCCGTTCGCATCGTTCGCCGCCCTGCCGCCCTGCCGCCTCCCCGCCGCGGGAGAACCAACCCCATGATCGATTTTTCGCGCAACCACTTCCAGCTGTTCGACCTGCCCGAGCGCTTCGGCGTCGACCCCGCGGCGCTCGAACAGCGTTTTCGCGCGCTGCAGGGCGCGGTTCATCCCGACCGCCACGCCACCGCCGACGATGCCGGGCGCCGGGAGGCCCTGCAATCGTCGGCCCGCGTCAACGAGGCCTACGGCACGCTCAAGGATCCGGTCGTGCGCGCGCAGTACCTGCTGTCGCTGCACGGCGTCGACGCGCTGGCCGAGACCAACTCGGCGCTGCCGCTCGACTTCCTCGAGTGCCAGCTCGAGCGGCGCGAGGCCGCGAGCGACGCGCAGGCCGCGCGCGACGTGCCGGCGCTGGAGTCGCTCCTCGCGGCGGTGCGCGCCGACGCCGCGGCGCTCGAGCCCCGGATCGGGGCGCTGCTCGACGGCGACGGCGCATGGGAAGCGGCACGGATGCCGGTGCGCGAGCTCAAGTTCCTGACCCGGCTCGCCGCCGACATCGACGCGATGCTGGGCGAACTGGACGACTGATGGCGCTCCTGCAGATCTCCGAGCCGGGCGAGTCACCGGCGCCGCATGCGCACCGGCTCGCCGTCGGCATCGACCTCGGCACGACCAATTCACTCGTCGCGACGGTGCGCAACGGCTTCCCCGTCGTGCTTCCCGACGCCAGCGGCCACCCGCTGCTGCCGTCGATCGTCCGCTATGTGGAAGATCGCGTCGACGTCGGCTATGCGGCCGCGGCCGCGCAGGCGCGCGACCCGCAGAACACGATCGTCTCGGTGAAGCGCCTGATGGGCCGCGGGCTCTCCGACCTCGCCGACGCCCGCCGCTTCCCCTACCGTTTCGTCGACGAGCCGGGAATGGTCCGGCTCGCGACGCGGGCCGGCGTGAAGAGCCCCGTCGAGGTCTCCGCCGAGATCCTGCGCGCGCTTCGCGTGCGCGCCGAGGAGAGCCTGGGCGGTCCGCTGGTCGGCGCCGTGGTCACGGTGCCGGCCTACTTCGACGACGCGCAGCGGCAGGCCACCAAGGACGCCGCGAAGCTCGCCGGCATCGACGTGCTGCGGCTGCTGAACGAACCCACCGCGGCGGCCATCGCCTACGGGCTCGACACCGCCGCGGAAGGCACCTACGCGGTCTACGACCTGGGCGGCGGCACGTTCGACATCTCGATCCTGAAGCTGTCGCGCGGCGTGTTCGAGGTGGTCGCCACCAACGGCGATTCCGCGCTGGGCGGCGACGACTTCGACCACCGCGTCTATTGCTGGATCGTCGAGGCCGCCGGGCTCTTGCCGCTGTCGCCCGAGGACACGCGGCTGCTGATGCTGAAGGCGCGCGAGGCGAAGGAGAACCTGACGCTGCACGCGACGGCGCCGATCTTCGCCGAGCTGTCGAGCGGCGACAAGGTCGGACTGACGCTCACCGCCGAGATCTTCACCGAGATCACGCGGAACCTCGTCGCCAAGACGCTGGCGCCGGTGCGCCGCGCGCTGCGCGACGCGGGGCTCGCTCCGAAGGACGTCAAGGGCGTCGTGATGGTCGGGGGCGCCACGCGGATGCCGCAGATCCAGCAGGCGGTCGGCGCACTGTTCGGCGCGCCGCCGCTGACCAACCTCAATCCGGACCAGGCGGTCGCGCTGGGCGCCGCGATCCAGGCCAACGTGCTCGCCGGCAATCGCGCCGCCGGCGACGACTGGCTGCTGCTCGACGTGATCCCGCTGTCGCTGGGCCTGGAGACGATGGGCGGACTGGTCGAGAAGATCGTGCCGCGCAACTCGACGATTCCCGTCTCGCGCGCGCAGGAGTTCACCACCTTCAAGGACGGCCAGACGGCGATGGCGATCCAGGTGCTGCAGGGCGAGCGCGAGCGCGTCGCCGACTGCCGCTCGCTGGCCCGGTTCGAGTTGCGCGGCATCCCGCCGATGGTTGCCGGCGCGGCGCGCATCCGCGTGATGTTCCAGGTCGACGCCGACGGCCTGCTGTCGGTCGCGGCGCGGGAACTCACGTCGGGCGTCGAGGCGGCGATCACGGTGAAGCCTTCGTACGGGCTGTCCGACGGCGACATCGCGCGGATGCTGCAGGAATCGTTCGCGCACGCGGCCGACGACATGGCGGCGCGCGCGCTCGCCGAGGCACAGGTCGAGGCCGACCAGCTGCTCGCCGCCACGGCGGCGGCGCTCGCCGCGGACGAGGACCTCGTCGCTCCCGACGAGCGGGCGGCGATCGACGCCGCGATCGGCCGGATCGCGCAATGCCGCGCCGGCACCGACCGCAATGCGCTCGCCGCCGCCACCGAAGCCCTGGGGCGCGCGACGGCCGAATTCGCCGCGCGCCGGATGAACCGCAGCGTCGGCCGCGCCCTGACCGGGCGCCGGGTCGACGCGCTTACCTGAGCCCGCCCGCCACGATGCCCGAAGTCGTCGTACTGCCCCATCCCGAGATCTGCCCCGACGGCGCCGCGTTCGACGTGCCGTCCGGAACATCCATCTGCGACGCGCTGCTGGCGCACGGCATCGAGATCGAGCACGCGTGCGAGAAGTCCTGCGCGTGCACGACCTGCCACGTCATCGTCCGCGAGGGCCTCCCGTCGCTCGCGCCGGCGACCGACGACGAGGACGACCTCCTCGACCGCGCCTGGGGCCTGACGCCGCAGTCGCGGCTATCCTGCCAGGCGAAGGTCGCCGGCGCGAAGCTCGTCGTCGAGATCCCCAAGTACACGATCAACTACGCCAAGGAGCAGCACTGATGGCGCCGGTACGGAAGCAAGAGCGATGATCTGGACCGACACGAGGGAGATCGCGATCGCGCTCGCCGAAGCGCACCCTGACGTCGATCCGCTGACCGTGCGCTTCACGGACCTGCACAAGTGGGTGTGCGCGCTGCCGGGCTTCGCCGACGACCCGAACAAGAGCGGCGAGAAGATCCTCGAAGCGATCCAGATGACCTGGATCGACGAAGCGGACTGACCGCGGCGCAGGCATGTAGCCCGGGTTTAAGCGAACGCGAAATCCGGGTGGTTGCGGCAATCGGCACGGTCCACCCGGGTTTCGCTTCGCTCAACCCGGGCTACGCAACGTAGCTACGCGAACAGGTTGAGGACCGCGTCCAGCCCGCAGTGGTTGACCGCGTAGGTGGCGGCCCCGCGCACGACCGGCTTGGCGCGATAGGCGATCGCGACATCCGCGGCCGCGAACATCGGCAGGTCGTTGGCCCCGTCGCCGATGGCGACCGCGATGTCGCCGTCGCCGCAAAGCCGCGCCCGCCACGCGGCGAGCCGCGCGGCCTTCGCCGCGGCGTCGACGATCGGGCCGGCGATGCGACCGGTGAGCCTGCCGTCGACGATTTCCAGCGTGTTCGACGAGGTCTCGTCGAGCGCGAGGCGCGCCTTCAGCCGATCGGTGAAGAACGTGAAGCCTCCGGACACCAGCAGCGTCTTCGCGCCTGCCGCGACGAATCCCGCGAGCATCCGCTCGGCGCCGGGCGACAGCCGCAGCCGCTCGTCGTAGACGCGCTGCAGGTCCGCGACCGGCAACCCGGCCAGCAGTCCCACGCGGCGCGTCAGGCTCGCGGCGAAGTCGAGTTCGCCCCGCATCGCGGCGGCGGTGATGGCGGCGACCTCGGGCTTGATGCCGATCATGTCGGCGATCTCGTCGATGCACTCGATCGTGATCAGCGTCGAATCCATGTCCATCGCGACCAGCCGCACGCGGTCGCGCCTGAGCCCTGCCGGAACGAACGCGAAGTCGATCGCGGCTGCCGCGCAGAAATCGGCGACGCCCGCTTCCGACGCGACGCCGGACAGGCGAAACGCCTGCTGCGCGCCGCCGTCGAACTCCGCGACGTCGCGCGCGCCGCAGAGCCGGCCGATCGCCGCGAGGTCGGCGGCGCCGACACGCGGCGCCTGGACGACGAGGTCCGTCGGTCGCGCTCCGCCGCCGGCCGGGGCGGACGACATGCTGTGCGGCACGGCCTAGCGGCGCGCCTTGGGCTTGCCTGGCTTGGCGGGTCGCGCCAGCGGCTCGCCGTACACCGGTCGCGTTGTCGCGCTCGCCGCGTCGCCCGCGGCATCCTCGGCCAGAGTGAAGTCGATCTTCGTCGTCTCGAGATCGACGCGCGCGACCTTCACGCGGACGCGGCCGGCCAGCTGGAAGCTCCGGCCGCTGCGCTCGCCGATCATCGCGTGCCGTGCCGGGTCGAAGTGGAAGTAGTCGCGCCCCAGCTCGGTGACGTGGACGAGTCCGTCGATGTTGAGGTCGTCCAGCGTGACGAAGATGCCGAAGCTGGTGACGCCGCTGATGATGCCGCTGAACGTCTCGCCGACCTTGTCCTGCATGAAGTAGCACTTCAGCCAGTTCTCGACGTCGCGGGTGGCGTCGTCGGCGCGGCGCTCGGTCATCGAGCAGTGCGTGCCGAGCTCCGGCCACGACATCCCGGCGGGGCGGTACTGTTCGCCCGCGAGCACGGCCCTGATCGCGCGATGGACGAGCAGGTCCGGGTAGCGGCGGATCGGCGACGTGAAGTGCGCGTAGGCCTCGTACGACAGCCCGAAGTGGCCGACGTTCTCGGGCCGGTACTGCGCCTGCTGCAGCGAGCGCAGCAGCACCGTCTGCAGCAGCGCGAAGTCCGGGCGGGCCTTGATCGAGATCAGCAGCTTCGCGTAGTCGCCGGCGGTCGGGTCCTCGCCGCCGCCGAGCGACAGCGCGCAGCCCGCGAGGAACTCCTTCAGCAGCTGGAGCTTCTCCGGCGTCGGACCCTCGTGGACGCGGTAGAGCGCCGGGTGCTTCGCGTGCGCGAGGAACTCCGCCGTGCAGACGTTGGCCGCCAGCATGCATTCCTCGATGATCTTGTGCGCCTCGTTGCGCGGCGCCGGCACGACGCGGACGATCTTGCCGCGCACGTCGAACTCGAGCTGCATCTCTACCGTGTCGAAGTCGATCGCGCCGCGCTTTTCGCGGGACGCGGCGAGCGCCTTGTACAGCGCGTGCAGGTCGAGGAGTTGCGGCAGCACCGCTGCGGCCTGCGCCGGCACGGCGGAGGGATCGGCCGCGTGCGCCGACAGCCAGTCCCACACCTGGTTGTAGGTCAGCCGCGCGCGCGAGTGCATCACCGCCTGGTAGAAGCGATACTTCCTGATCGTGCCCTGCGCGGTCACGTCCATGTCGCAGACCATGCACAGCCGGTCGACCTCGGGCTTCAGCGAGCACAGTTCGTTGGACAGCGCCTCGGGCAGCATCGGGATCACGCGGCGGGGGAAGTACACCGAAGTACCCCGCTCGCGCGCATCGCGGTCCAGCGCGTCGCCGTCTCTCACGTAGTTCGACACGTCGGCGATCGCGACCACCAGGCGGAAGCCGCGGCCCTTGCGCTCGCAGTACACGGCGTCGTCGAAGTCCTTCGCGGTCTCGCCGTCGATCGTCACCAGCGGCAGGTCGCGCAGGTCGACGCGCCCGGCGCAATCGGCGGCGCCGACCGTCGCCGGCAGCTTGGCCGCCTGCTTGCGCGCGGCGGTCGAGAACTCGTGGGGCAGGTCGTGCTTGCGCAGCGCAATCTCGATTTCCATGCCCGGGTCGGTGTAGTTGCCCAGCACCTCGACGACGCGCGCCATCGCCTCGCGCTGCGTCGACGGCTGCGCCACGAGCTCGGCGACGACCACGTCGCCGTGCTTCGCGTTGCCGCGCTCGTCGGGCGGGACGAGCAGGTCCTGGTTGATGCGCCGGTTCTCGGCGACGACGAACCAGATGCCGCGCTCCTCGAACAGGCGGCCGACGACGGTCTGGTTGGCGTGCTTCAGCACGTCGACGATCGCGCCCTCGGGCCGGCCGCGCTTGTCGATGCCGATGCGGCGCGCCGTCGCGTGGTCGCCGTGGAGCACCTTGTGCATTTCCTTCGGCGACAGGAAGAGGTCGGGTGTGCCGTCGTCGGGGACCAGGAAGCCGAAGCCGTCCGGGTGGCCCTGCACGGTGCCGGCGATGAGGTCGAGCTTGGCGACGACGCACAGCTCTCCCTTGCGGTTCATCAGCAGCTGGCCGTCGCGCTGCATCGCGGCGAGGCGGCCGTGGAAGGCCTCCTGCGCGCGCGGGTCGACGGCGAGGTGCTGCTCGAGCTCGTCGGCCGGCATGGGCACGCCCGCGGCCTGCAGCGCCTCGAGGATGCCGACGCGGGTGGGGATCAGTTCGGTGTCGACGTCGTTGCGGCGGCGGGGCGCGGCGCGCGCGTCGTCGTCACGGCGGTCACGCGGTGCCGCCGGAAGGGGCGGGGGGGCGTCCTGCGCGAGGCGCGAAGGCTTCGCGCGCGCCGGCTGGGCCGGTGTCGTTGCGGGGGCGGCGGCCGTCTTGCGGGCGCGCGGCTTGGGGGGAGTGGCAGGATTCTTTGACAAGGAGGTGGCTGGAAAGTAAAATTATCGATTGCGGTCGCCCGGGTGGCGGAATTGGTAGACGCACATGGTTCAGGTCCATGCGCCGAAAGGTGTGGGGGTTCGAGTCCCTTCCCGGGCACCAAGTTGATTCAGGTACAGAAACACAGAAGCGGCGGTTGGCTGCGGCGGCGGTTGGCTGCGGCGTCGGTTGGCAACGGTGGTCTCGTTGCAAGTGGATGCCTGCAGTGGGTTCGCCACCGGTAGTTTGGTTCTGCTCGCAGGAAAAACAAGGGGTTGGCACACGAATCGAATCGTGCCAGCCCTTTTTTTTCGTTCTTTGCGCGCTTTTCCATGCGCGGCGGATGCAGCCTTATGATACAGCACCCGTACCCGGCCGGTGCCGCGTTGTGCGAAGCGGCGGCCGGCGCCGGCCGGCACGCGCCCATCGGGTCGCCGCGGCCGCGCGGTAGAATGAAATCGTGGTTCGCGCGGTCGCGCTTGCCGCCGCGCTCCCCGATCATTCACCGCCAGAGGATGCCGCATGCCATTCCTTCATCGCCCCTTGGTGCTCGCGCTCGCGTCGCTGTTCTCCGTTGCCGCCGCGGCGCAACAGGTCGTCAAGCCGCCGGTCGCCCAATACGGCGTGGACGTCGGCACGCGCAACATGTCGATTCCCGGGATGCCGTCGGGCGGCATGGCGGGCATGCTGATGCCGTCCGGGATGGGGCCGGCCAAGGAGTTGTTCCTGGGCCTGCGCTCGACGCAGAAGGCCGCTGCCCCTGAGGCCGACCACGATATCCCGCCGGGGATGAACATGGGCAGGTCGCTGCCTCTCACCGGCACCGCGCCGGCGACGGGCGGCCGCGCCGAGCGCGACGAGGAGCGGCCACCCGAGAAGCCCAAGGCGCGCATGCTCGTCTACTGGGGCTGCGGCGAAGCGATCCGGCCCGGCCAGCCGAAGGTCGCCGACACCGAGAAGATGTCGATGGCGCAGTTCGGCGAGGCGCTGCGCGGCCGGTCGCCGCCCGATCGCGGCGCGATGCGCAACGCACCGCTGCGCTGGCCCAACGAGCGCGAGCCGAAGCCGGTACCGGCGGGCGCATCGATCCGCGGCGACCAATTCGTCCACGGCAGCGCGACGCCGGACATCCGCTTCGCGATCGGCGAGCGGCAGGACTTCATGGCGCCCGTCGAGATGACCGCTCGCGGCGCATTTCCCGGCCCGTTCGCGCTCGCGTGGAAGTCGATCCCCAACGCGCAGGGCTATTTCCTGATGGCGATGGGCCACCGCGAGAGCACCGGCGAGATGATCATCTGGTCGTCGAGCGAACTGCAGGACACGGGCTGGGGGCTGATGAACTACCTGCCCAACGACTTCCTGAAGAAGATGATCGGCGACAAGGTGGTGCTGCCGCCCGACGTGACCTCGTGCGCGATCCCGAAAGGCGTGTTCGACAACGTCCAGGGCGCGATGCTGCAGTCGATCGCGTACGGGGAGGAACTGAACCTCGTCCATCCGCCGCGTCCGGCCGATCCCAAGGTGGCGTGGGAACAGGTGTGGACGGTCAAGGTGCGGGTCAAGTCGACGGGGATGACGCCGCTCGGTGCCGGCGACGGCGACGAGCGCCCGGCGCGCGGACGCTCCGGCAGCGCCGCGCCCCAGGACGCCCAGGCGCCGAAGGAAAGCAAGCCGCCGAACCCGATCGACGATGCCGCCGACGCGGTGAACAAGCTGAAGGGCCTGTTCAAGTTCTGAACGATCGGCGAGCGTCGCCCGCCCCGCGTAGCCCGGTGTTGAGCGACAGCGAAACCCGGGTGGTCGCGGCAACGCAGCGCCGGGCCGGGGTTCCGCGCGCGGAAGCCCGAATTACGACGCCACGCCGAGGTGCGCCGCGAGGCCCGCGGGGCGCAGCGTGTCGTAGACCTCGAACGGCTGGCTGATCCACGGGTTGTCCGGCAGGTACTCGACGTAGTAGTCGGGCTTCACCACCGAGCACGCCTTCCACCACAGCACGGCGGTCTTGCACGCGGTGATGTTGTGGAAGCGCTGCGGCAGCGTCCGATGCACGACGTCGAGCGTGTGCCCGGAGTCGACCATGTCGTCCACCAGCAGCACCTTGTCGCCGAGCCGGGGCGACGTCATCGTCATGTGCTCGGCGATGATCAACTCGCCGCGGATCGTGCCGCCCTCGGCGCTGTACGAATGCGTCGACAGGATCGCGAGCGGCAGGTCGAATATCCGCGACAGCACGTCGCCGACGCGCAGGCCGCCGCGCGCGATGCAGATGATCTGGTTGAACTCGAAGCCCGAGTCGTGGACGATGTGCGCGAGCCGCTCGACCAGCGTGTTGTACTGGTCCCACGACACGACCAGCTTGCGCACGGGAGCGCCTGCCTGCGCGGAGGTTTCGCCGGTGGACATGGAAGCCCTTGCCTTCGCGGTCAGTGGAAAGGATGGTGGCAGAGGATGGTCTGGGCGCGGTCGGGACCGGTGGAGACCATCGCGATCGGCACGCCGGTGAGCGCTTCGATGCGTTCGAGATAGGCGCGGGCATTGGCCGGCAGCCCGTCGAGGCGGGTGACGCCCACGGTGCTGTCGTGCCAGCCCGGCAGCGTTTCGTAGACCGGAACGCATTCGGCCACGGCGTCCGCGCCCGACGGCAGCAACGGGACCGGCGCGCCGTGCACCGTGTAGCCGTTGCAGATCCTGATCTCGTCCATGCCGTCCAGCACGTCGAGCTTGGTGATGCACAGGCCGTTGACGCCGTTCAGCTGCAGCGACCGGCGCAGCGCCGCGAGGTCGAGCCAGCCGCAGCGCCGCGGGCGCCCCGTGACCGAGCCGAACTCGTTGCCGCGCTTGGCGAGTCCCGCGCCGACGGCATCGGTCAGTTCCGTCGGGAACGGGCCGGTGCCCACGCGCGTCGTGTACGCCTTGACGATGCCCAGCACGTAGTCGAGGAAGTGCGGGCCCACGCCGGCGCCCGGCGCCGCGGCGCCGGCGAGGCAGTTCGACGAAGTGACGTACGGATACGTGCCGTGGTCGATGTCGAGCAGCGCGCCCTGCGCGCCCTCGAACAGCAGCGAGCCGCCGCCCGCGCGCACCTCCTGCAGCAGCCCCGCGACGTCGGCGACCATCGGCAGGAGCTGGGGCGCCAGCGCGAGCGTCGCGTCGCGCGTCGCCTCGAACGGCACGGGGTCGCGCTTGAAGTACTGCGTCAGCACGAAGTTGTGATAATCGAGCAGCGGCGCGAGCTTCGCGGCGAAGCGGTCGGGGTAGGCGAGGTCCTGCACGCGGATCGCGCGGCGCGCGATCTTGTCCTCGTAGGCGGGCCCGATGCCGCGGCCGGTGGTGCCGATCTTGGCGTCGCCCATCGCGCCCTCGCGCGCCTGGTCGAGCGCGACGTGGTACGGCAGCACCAGCGGGCAGGCCGGGGAGATCTTGAGGCGCGCGCGGACCTCCACCCCTGCCGCCTCGAGCTCGCCGATTTCCTGCAGCAGCGCCGTGGGGGAGAGCACCACGCCGTTGCCGATGTAGGCCGACACGGCGGGATGGAGGATGCCCGACGGAATGAGCCGGAGGACGGTCTTCTTGCCGCCGATGACGAGGGTGTGGCCGGCGTTGTGGCCGCCCTGGAACCGGACGACGCCCTGCGCCTCCTCGGAGAGCCAGTCGACGATCTTGCCCTTGCCTTCATCGCCCCACTGCGTGCCGATGACGACGACGTTCTTGCCCATGCTGTGCGGTCCTTCGTGAGAGTCGGAGTGCCGGACGGCGGCGTCAGGCCTCGCACCCGACGACGCCCGACAGCTGGCGCAGGTCGAACGTGAATCCCGTCGCCGGGCGGGCGCGGCCGAATGCGCGGCCGATGCCGTCGTAGCGGCCGCCGTTGCCGATGGCGTTGGTTTCGCCGGCCGTGAACACCGAGAAGATCGGGCCGTTCTGGTAATGATATCCGGTGAGGTCGGCGAGATCGAGGTGCAGCGCCTCGACGCTGCCTGCCGCGGACACCACCAGCGTTGCTAACGCCGCCAGCGCGTTGGCGATGGCCGGGGTGTCGGGCAGCCGGGCGCGCGCGGCGGCCAGCACCTCCTGCGCGGGGCCATAGAGCGCCGGCAGCGCATTGAGCGCGTCGCGCCACGCGGCCGGCAGCCGTGCCGTGAGCTCGGCGACCAGCGGCACGTCCTTGCCCTTCAGTGCGAGGAACAGCTCGCTGTCGTCGCCGCCGCCGATGCCGGCGCTGTTGGCCAGCGCGCGGTAGACGCCGACGTGGCCGAGGTCGAGGTGCAGCCCGCGCACGCCGGCGGCGGCCAGCGACGACAGCATCAGCGCGAGCACCTCGCGGTCGCCGTCGATCCCCGGCTCGCCGTAGAGCTCGGCGCCGATCTGCAAGACCTCGCGCGCCTGCGTGATGCCGGCGGGGAAGGTGCGCAGCACGCTGCCCGCGTAGCAGAGGCGGGTGGTCCCGGGCTCGTTCAGCAGGTGCGCGTCGATGCGCGCCACCTGCGGCGTGATGTCGGCCCGCGCGCCGAGCATGCGTCCGGACAGCGGGTCGACGACCTTGAACGTCTGCAGGTCTAGGTCGCGCCCGCTGCCGGTCAGCAGCGACTCCAGGTGCTCGACCAGCGGCGGCTGGACCAGGCGGTAGCCCTGCGCGCGGAAATGATCGAGCAGCAGGCGCCGCAGGGCCTCGATCCGCTCCGCCTCGGGCGGAAGGATGTCCTCGAAGTGCTCAGGGAGTATCCATTTACGCACGGCGGATCCACCAGAAACCGATGAGGCCGATCACCATCGACACGAGCCCGATGAAGCGGAGCTGGCCGTCGGTGAGCAGCACGAGCTTGCGGAAACTCTCGCGCCAGACCTTCGGCGCGAGAAACGGAAGGATGCCCTCGACGAAGAGCACCAGTGCAAACGCGGCCAGCAGCGAATCCGCCATCTCCCCGCCCGCCCGTCCTGATGCTGCGCGGCAGGCGGACTAGCGCCGCGCGGCGGGAATCACTTGCCCGCCGCCTTGCCGGTGCTGCCGCTCGAGTTCTTGAAGTAGCGGAAGAAGTCCGAGCTGGGGTCGAGCACCATCATGTCGGTCTTGCCGCGGAACGACGCCTTGTAGGCCTCGAGGCTGCGGTAGAACGCGTAGAACTCGGGATTGACGCCGTAGGCCTGCGCGTAGATCGCCGACGCCTTCGCGTCGCCTTCGCCCTTCGCCTTCTGCGACAGCTTGTAGGCGTCGGCGAGGATGACCACGCGCTGCCGGTCGGCGTCGGCGCGGATCTTCTCGGACTCGGCCTGCCCCTGCGAGCGCAGCTCATTGGCAACGCGGCGCCGTTCCGACTCCATCCGGGCGAAAACGGGACCCGTGACGTCGGGCGGCAGCTCGACCCGGCGCAGGCGCACGTCGACGATCTCGACGCCGATCGACTTCGCGTCGAGGTCGGCCTTCTGGCGCGTGGTGTTCATGATCTTGTCGCGCTCGCCGGAGATCGCGTCGTGGACCGTGCGCTTGTTGAATTCCTCGGCGAGGTTGGAGCGCACCGTCTGCGACAGCCGCCGGCGGGCGACTTCCTCGTCGCCGCCGACGCTGATGTAGTACTGCTTGACGTCGACGATGCGCCACAGCACGAAGAAGTCGACCAGCAGCGGCTTCTTCTCCGACGTGGTGATGCGGTCGGGCTCGGCATTGTCGAGCAGCAGCGTGCGCCTGTCGTAGAACTTGACGTTCTGCATCAGCGGCACCTTGGCATACAGGCCGGCCTTCGACTGCGTCTCGATGATCTCGCCCAGCTGGAAGCGGATCGCGTACTGCCGCTGGTCGACGGTGTACAGCGACTGCGAGGCCACGAGCAGCAGCGCGACGACGAGCGCGAGGATGGGCATCGTGAACTTCATCGCGACTCCCCCGTGCGCTCGCGGTTGCGCAGCGCGTCGCGCGAGCGGCCGGGATCGAGCGCGGCGGCGGGATCGGGCGCTGCCGGCGCTGGGACCGGCCGCACGAGCGTCGTGTCGGCGGGCACGACCGGCGCCGCCGGGGTGCCGGCGGCCGCGGCCGCGCCGCCCTGCTGGATCAGCTTGTCGAGGGGCAGGTACAGCAGGCTGTTGCCGGCCTTCTGGTCGACCAGCACCTTGGTCGAGTTGCCGACGACCGACTGCATCATGTCGAGGTACAGGCGTTCCCGCGTGACCGCCGGTGCCTTCGTGTACTCAACCAGAATCTGGCGGAAGCGCGACGCGTCGCCCTCGGCGCGCTCGACGACCTCGGCCTGGTAGCCGTTGGCCTCCTCGAGCAGGCGCGAGGCGTTGCCGCGCGCGCGCGGCACGACGTCGTTGGCGTAGGCCTGGCCTTCGTTGCGGAAGCGCTCGCGGTCCTGGCCCGCCTTGACGGCATCGTCGAAGGCCGCCTGCACCTTGTCGGGCGGCTGGACGTTCTGCAGCGTGACCTTCTGCACGTAGATGCCGGTCTTGTAGCGGTCGAGCATTTCCTGCATCAGTTTCTCGGCCGACTTGGCGATCTGCTCGCGGCCCTCGTACAGCGCGAAGTCCATCTTCGCCTTGCCGACGACCTCGCCCATGGCCGTCTGCGCGATGAACGCGACGATCAGGTCGGGCTTCCTCACGCTGAAGAGGTAGTCCTCGGCGCTCTTGATGTTGTACTGGACCGCGAACTGGATGTCGATGATGTTCTCGTCATCGGTCAGCATCAGTGCTTCTTTGTCGACCTTGTTCTTCGGGCTGTTGCGGTAGCCGATCTCGATCGTCTTCACCTGCGAGAAGTCGACGAGTTCCGCCGCCTCGATCGGGTACGGGAGGTGCCAGCGCGGTCCGGGCTGCGTCGTCTCGGTGAACTTGCCGAAGCGCGTGACCACGCCGCGCCGGCCTTCGTCGACGATGTAGAAGCCGCTCGCGAGCCACACCAGCAGCACCAGCAGGACCAGGATGCCGACGCCGGAGGCCGGCAGCAGCGAGCGCGAACCGCCACCGCTGCCCGGGTCGCCGTCGCCACCGCCGCCGGCCTTGCGGCCGAAGAGTTCGTTGATCTTGCGGTTGACGTTGCGCCAGATCTCGTCGAGATCAGGCGGGCCGCCGTTGCCGCCGCCGCCGCCTCCGCGCTTGCCCCACTGGGGATCGTTCAATGACATGGGACGAGAGAAGGCACCGGGGAAGCAGGATGGAAGGGCACGGTCGGGATTCCGTGCATCGGTTTGCGCGCCGGAGGGCGCATTCGGCAGGGCATATGGTGGAGGGCCTACGTTGCCTGGACCGGCGCCGCCTGGCGCGCTGCCCATGCGGCGTTCGCGGGGAAGCGCTCGGCCAGCATGCTGCGCAGATCCATGCACCCATCGCCCGTCAGCGCGCTCAAGCGAACGCGGGCGATTATACCAGAGTCGTCGCGATCAACCCCCGCGTCCAGCCCCGCGGCGTCGATCTTGTTGTGCACCCGGACCTGGGGCACGCGGTCGGCGCCGATCTCGGCCAGCACCGCGTCGACGGCGGCGATCTGCTCATCGCGGAACGGGTGGCTCGCGTCGACGACGTGCAGCAGCAGGTCGGCCTCGGCGGCCTCGGCGAGCGTAGCGCGGAACGCGGCGACGAGGTCGTGCGGCAGGTCGCGGATGAAGCCGACGGTGTCGGACAGGACGATCGGATCGGCGCCCGGCACGTGGATCTTGCGCAGCGTGGTGTCGAGGGTGGCAAACAGCTGGTCCGCGGTGTAGGCCTTGGCGCCGGTGAGCCGGTTGAACAGCGTCGACTTGCCGGCGTTGGTGTAGCCGACGAGCGCGACGGTGCGCACCGAAGCCCGGCGCCGGGTGCGTCCCTGCGTCGCGCGCTGCGCGGCGACGCGCGCAAGCCGCTCGTTGAGCGTCCGCACGCGGTCGCCGAGCAGGCGGCGGTCGGTCTCGAGCTGGGTCTCGCCGGGGCCGCGGAGACCGATGCCGCCCTTCTGTCGCTCGAGGTGGGTCCAGCCGCCGACCAGCCGGGTGAGCTGGTGCTTGATCTGCGCGAGCTCGACCTGCAGCTTGCCTTCCGCACTGCGGGCACGGAGCGCGAAGATGTCGAGGATGAGGCTCGTGCGGTCGACGACACGGCACTCGAGCAGCTTCTCGAGGTTGCGCTGCTGCGCGCCGGTCAGCGCGTGGTTGAAGATGACGAGGTCCGCCTCGGTCTCGACGCGCCGCGCGCCGATCTCCTCGACCTTGCCCTTGCCGGCGAAGAGGGCGGCGTCGGGCCGTTGCCTGCGGCCACCGACGGTGCCGACCACGATGGCGCCCGCGGACGCGGCGAGGGCGTCGATCTCGGCCAGCCGCTCGGCGGGATCGCCGTCGCTGAAGTCGAGCGCGACGAGCAGCGCGCGGTCGCCGCCGGTGGGGCGTTCAAACATGCGGGGGAAGGCTCGCGAAAGTCTGCACGAAGCCCGCGCCGGTCCCGGGAGACCGGCGGTCGGGTGTTGCCGGAGCGCGGCGAACGAGCGCGATAGGGTCAGGCGTCCGAATCGTCGGCGGGCATGTGGTGAGGCATGGCCACGGCACGCGCCGGCACGACGGTCGAGATCGCGTGCTTGTACACCATCTGGGTGACGGTGTTCTTCAGCAGAACGACGTACTGGTCGAATGACTCGATCTGGCCCTGCAGCTTGATGCCGTTGACAAGGTAGATCGAGACCTGAACGTGCTCCTTGCGCAGCGTGTTCAGGAACGGGTCTTGTAGCATTTGCCCTTTGTTGCTCATCGTGTGCTCCGCTTCGTGGTTGGCGGCACCTGCGCGGTCAGGACGAAACTGGATCGGCCCCGCTGCCGCCCCGGCATGCCAGCCTTGCTTTCAGCCGGACCAGTTATCGGCCCGGACGGCGCGAAGGAGAATTCGCGTAAGGATTGGATCCGGTCTTGAATTGTATCCTAAGCGGGGTGCCGCGCAGTTTGAACGCTTCGGTGAAGAAATGTTCCAGGTACCGGCGGTAGTTGTCCGGGATGTGCGACAGCGCCGAGCCGTGGATGATGATGAGCGGCGGGTTCTGGCCGCCCTGGTGGGCGTAGCGCAGCTTCGGGCGCCCCATGCCGGCGCGGGGCGGCTGCTGGCGCAGCACCGCCTCCTGGAGCATCCGCGTGAGCTTGGGCGTCGGCAGCCGCGCCATGGCCGCGGCGTAGGCGGCGTCGACCGATTGCATGAGGTCGCTGACGCCTTTCCCGTCGCGCGCGGAGATGTAGTGGTGATGGGCGAACGACAGGAACGCGAGCTTGCGCCCGAATTCGCGCTTGATCTCGTCGCGGCGGTCGGACGGCAGGCCGTCCCACTTGTTGACGCCGACGACCAGCGCGCGCCCGGCGTCGACGATGTAGCCCGCGAGGTGCGCGTCCTGCTCCGTCACCTCGTGCTGGGCATCGAGCAGCAGGACCACGACGTTGGCGTCCTCGATCGCCTGCAGCGTCTTGATGACGGAGAACTTCTCGATCACCTCGCTCACCTTGCCCCGCCGGCGGACGCCCGCGGTGTCGATGAGGGTGTACTTGCGGCCACCGCGCTCGAAGTCGAGGTAGATCGAGTCGCGCGTGGTTCCGGGCTGGTCGAACGCGATCACGCGCTCCTCGCCCAGCAGCGTGTTGACGAGCGTCGACTTGCCGACGTTGGGCCGGCCGACGATGGCCACCTTGACCGGCGCGTTGGCGTCGGCGCGGTCGTCGCTCAGCACCGGAGCGTCGGGGTCGGGCATGTCTGCCGCGACGGGCGTCGTGCCGTCGTCCGGCACGCAGGCAAGAGCCACCTCGACGAGCGACGGCACGTTGTCGCCGTGCGCGGAGGAGATCGGGTGCGGCTCGCCGATGCCGAGCTCGTAGAACTCGCCGGCCGCGCGCTCCGGGGTGAGCCCCTCGGCCTTGTTCACCGCCAGCACCACCGGCCGGCCGGAGCGGCGCAGCAGGTCCGCGATCGACTTGTCCTGCGGCGTGAGGCCGGCGCGGCCGTCGACGAGGAACACGACGACGTCGGCCTCGGCGATCGCCTGCTTCGTCTGCTTCGCCATCTCGTGCATGATCCCGTCCTTCGCGACGGGCTCGAAGCCGCCGGTGTCGACGACGAGGAAGGGGCGCTCGCCCATCCGGCCGCGGCCGTAGTGGCGGTCGCGGGTCAGCCCGGGCATGTCGGCGACGAGTGCCGCGCGGGTGCGGGTGAGGCGATTGAACAGCGTGGACTTGCCGACGTTCGGGCGCCCGACAATGACGAGTGTGGGCAGCATGGGGGAGGGGCTTCGCGGTGAATCGGCGGGCGCGAGGGTGCGGTGCGCCCGCCGGAGCGTGTTACGGGGTGCCCACGGCGTAGAGCATGCCGTTGGCGCTTTGCCAGACCGCGTTGCCGCCGGAACGGGCCGGCTGCGACGTGGCGGGGCTGCCGTCGGTCGCCAGGCGGCCGACGAAGCTGCCGTCGTTGCGGTCGATCAGGTGGACCCAGCCCTCGATGTCGACCACGGCGATGTAGCTGCCGGCGAGCTGCGGACCGCTGGGCGTTCGTCCCGCGAGCTTGTCCTGCTTCCAGGCGGAGCCGCCGGTGGACTTGTCGAGCGCGTGGACGGCGCCCTTGTCGTCGGTGACGTACAGGTAGCGCTCGTCGGCAACCATGCCGCCCAGGCTGGACACGTCGCGCGACCAGACGAGGGTCCCGCGCAGCAGGTCGAAGCAGGCGACGCGGCCCTGGAACGCGGCGGCGCAGGCCTGCCGCTCCTCGACGACGGGCAGGCTCGTGATGTCCGTGATCCGCTCGAGCTCCGTCGCGCCGCGCGGGGTGGCGACGTTGCCCTCCCACGCGACGTTGCCGGTCATGATGTCGAACGCCAGCAGCTTGCCGCCGGCGGTGCCGGTGAACACGCCGCCGCGGCTCACGACGCTGCCCGCGCTGTTGCGGACGATCAGCGTCGGATTGGCGCGCTGGTACACCCACCGGGTCTTGCCGTCGGCGGCCGACAGCGCGAACAGGCGGCCGTCGCCGGACCAGACCATCACCGTGCCTTCGGCGACCGTCGGCGGGCTGACCACGTCGCTCGACACCTTCACCTGCCACATCAGCTTGCCGTCCGGGTCGTACGCGTACACGTCGCCCTTGGGCGAGCCGACGGCGAGCAGCGTCGTGTCGGCGCCGATGCCGGCGGCGAGGGTTGTCGGGGCGGTGTTCCGCCAGGCCGCCTGGCCGGTGGCCGCATTCACGCGGACGAACGTGCCGTCGGCGGCGGAAGCGAACACGCCGATCGGCGTGACCATCGGCGCAAAGCCGGGGGCTGCCCTGCCCACGCCGACCTGCCACGCGACCCGGGGCGTGACGCTGGGCTTTATCTCCGGCAGCGGCGGGATCTTCTTGCCGCCCCACAACCAGCCGAACGACGGCGCGGGAATCGACGGGATCCACGTCGACAGCGTGGAGCAGCCGGCCAGGCCGAGCGCGGCCGCCAGCGCAAGCGCGGCGCGCGCGTGGCCGATGCGGGCGCTGCCGGCGCGCGCGTTCATTTGGACGGCGCCGCCGGTGCCGGCGCGGCAGGCGCGGCAGGCGCTGCGGCGGCCGGCGGCGCCGACGGCGTCAGCGGGCCGCCCAGCGCATCGAGCTTCACCTGGACGTAGTTGTGGTACGCCGACTTCGCATCGAGCTTGGTGATGGCGGTCTGGTACGCGGTGCGCGCCTCGGCGAGCTTGCCGGTCGCGGTCAGGATGTCGCCGCGCAGGTCGGCGTAGAGACCGGCGAAGGCTTCGTCGTGCTTGGCGTCGAGCGTGCGCAGGGCGTCCTCGGGCTTGTTGTCGTCGAACTGCACCTCAGCCAGCCGGTACCGGGCGATCTGGCGCAGGCTGTCCTCGCCGGACTTCTCGATGACCCACTGCAGGCGCGTCGCGGCGCCGGCGGCATCGCCGTTGTCGTGGAGCATCCGGGCGACGACGAGGCCGGCGCGCGGCGCGTAACCCGTGCCCGAGTACTTCTCGGCGAGCTGGGTCATGGCATCCTTGGCCTTGGGCAGGTCGTTGGCGCGCGCTGCCGCGCTGACGGCCGCGTAGAGCACCGACGCTTGCTCGGCCTGGCTGTGCTGCCACCAGCGCCAGCCCTGCACGCCGACGATGCCGACGCAGGTGACCAGCACGATGCCGGTGACGACGTTCCTCCACTGCGCCCACCACGTCTTCAGGTCCTCGAGCTGGTCCTGTTCTTCGAGATCGTAGACAGCCATGTGTTTCCCTTCTTCGGTTTGCCGTGCGCCGTTCGCGGCGCGCGTGGTAGGTGGGGTGTCAGGCCGGCGTGCCGCCGGAACGGATCGGGGCGAGGCGCGCCGCCAGCTCGGCGAGCGGCACCGTGTACTGCGGGCCGGTCGCGCGGAGCGGCTTGACGCTCACGGTGCCGGCCGCGGCCTCGTCGTCGCCGATCAGCAGCGCGACGTCGGCGCCCGAGGCGTCGGCCTTCTTCATTTGCGACTTGAAGCTGCCGCCGCCGGCGTTGAGCACCACCGCGTGGCCGGCGTCGCGCAGCGCTTCCGCGGCGCGCCAGGCGTGCGGTGCCGAGGCCGAGCCGGCGTGGACGACGTACGCGAGCGGCGCGGTGCCGGCCTTCACGCCGGCCTCCTGCAGCAGCAGGACCATCCGCTCGATGCCGAGCCCGAAGCCGCACGCGGGCGTCGGCTTGCCGCCCAGCTGCTCGAACAGGCCGTCGTAGCGGCCGCCGCCGGCGACGGTCCCCTGCGCGCCCAGGCGGTCGGTGACGAACTCGAACACCGTGCGGTTGTAGTAGTCGAGCCCGCGGACCAGCCGCGGGTCGATGCGATAGGCGATGCCCTGGTCGGCGAGGAGCTGCTGCAGGCCGTCGAAGTGCGCGCGCGACTCGCTGCCGAGGCGGTCGAGCAGGCGCGGCGCCGAGGCGAGCATTTCCTGCATCGCGGGGTTCTTGCTGTCGAGGATGCGCAGCGGATTGCTGTGCAGCCGGCGCTTCGCGTCCTCGTCGAGCAGCGCCGCATTGCGCTCGAAATGCTCGACCAGAAGGGCGCGGTGCGCGCGCCGCTCGGGCGCGTCGCCGATCGAATTGATGGAAAGCGTGATGCCGTCGGCGATGCCGAGCGAGCGCCAAAGCCGCGACAGCATCACCATCTGCTCGGCGTCGACGTCCGGCCCGGGGAAGCCCAGCGCCTCGACGTCGAACTGGTGGAACTCGCGGTAGCGGCCCTTCTGCGGGCGCTCGTGGCGGAACATCGCGCCGATCATCCACACCCGCTGCGGGCGCTCGTAGGTCAGGTTGTGCTCGATCGCCAGGCGGACGATGCCGGCGGTGCCTTCGGGACGCAGCGTCAGCGAATCGCCGTTCAGCCGGTCGCTGAAGGTGTACATCTCCTTCTCGACGACGTCGGTGACCTCGCCGATCGCGCGCACGAACAGCGGCGTGCTCTCCACCAGCGGCGCGCGGATGTTGCGGTAGCCGTATTGCCGCGAGACGTCGGCCACGGCCGCCTCGAAGCGCTCCCACAGCTCGGCTTCGTCGGGCAGCACGTCGTTCATGCCCCGCACCGCCTGCAGCGTCTTCGGGCCGGCGGCCTTCGGCGCGGCGGACGCGATGGTTTCCGCCGTCATGCCAGCACCTTCACGGCGATGGTGCGCTTCGCCGGCGACAGGTGCGCCGCGCGCGCCTCGCCGCCGTAGGTCGCGCGCACGTAGTCGTTGACGATTGCCTGGAATTCCTCGGCGATGCGCTCGCCCTTCAGTGTCACGGTCTTCTCGCCGTCGACGTAGACCGGCGCCACCGGCGTTTCGCCGGTGCCGGGCAGCGAGATGCCGATGTTGGCGAGCTTGGACTCGCCGGGCCCGTTGACCACGCAGCCCATGACCGCGACGTGCATGTCGGCGACGCCGGGGTAGCTCGCCTGCCACACGGGCATCTGGGCGCGGAGGTAGGCCTGGATGCGCTCGGCCAGTTCCTGGAACACGGTGCTGGTGGTGCGGCCGCAGCCAGGGCAGGCGGTGACCATCGGCGCGAACGCGCGCAGGCCCATCGTCTGCAGCAGTTCCTGCGCGACCAGCACTTCCTTCGCGCGGTCGCCGTTGGGCTCGGGCGTCAGCGAGACGCGGATCGTGTCGCCGATGCCTTCCTGCAGCAGCACGGCCATGGCCGCCGACGACGCGACGATGCCCTTCGACCCCATGCCGGCCTCGGTGAGGCCCAAGTGCAGCGGGTAGTCGCAGCGCCGCGCGAGCTCACGGTACACCGCGATGAGGTCCTGCACCGCGGAGACCTTGCACGACAGGATGATGCGGTCGCCCGGCAGGCCGATCGCCTCGGCCCGCTGCGCGCTCTCCACGGCGGAGACGACCAGCGCCTCGCGCATCACGGCGTCGGCGGGCAGCGGCGCGGACAGGGCGGCGTTGGCGTCCATCATCCGCGCGAGCAGGTCGGCGTCGAGGCTGCCCCAGTTGACGCCGATGCGCACCGGCTTGCCGAACTCGACGGCTTTCTCGATCATCACGGCGAACTGCGAGTCGCGCCGGCTGCCCTTGCCGACGTTGCCGGGATTGATCCGGTACTTGGCGAGGGCGCGCGCGCAGTCCGGGTAGTCGGACAGCAGCTTGTGGCCGTTGAAATGGAAGTCGCCGATCAGGGGCACGCCGCAGCCCGCGGCGTCGAGCGCCTCGCGGATCGCGGGCACGGCCGCGGCGGCCTCGGCGCTGTTGACGGTGACGCGGACGAGCTCCGATCCGGCGTCGGCGAGCAGGCGCACCTGGGCGACCGTCGCGGCGACGTCGGCGGTGTCGGTGTTGGTCATCGACTGCACGACG
Source organism: Bordetella parapertussis (assembly GCA_943331295.2). Classification (GTDB taxonomy): domain Bacteria; phylum Pseudomonadota; class Gammaproteobacteria; order Burkholderiales; family Casimicrobiaceae; genus CAIWHR01. The sequence continues at coordinate 26,613 of CALQLA020000032.1, forward strand.
ATCGGCGCGTCGCCGCCGATGCGCACGCCGGCGACGTCGACGCTCCGGGTCGCGCGGCGGTTGATGCTCTGGGCGTCGCTCATCGCAGTCGTGTCAGGGAAGGACCACCCGCGCGACGCGCTGGCGCGTGTACGGAGCGAGGTCGACCGGCTTGCCGTGGTAGGTGACGCTGGCGGCGCTGGCGTTGCCCAGCACCACTTCGAACGGCGGCGTGCCCGCCACGGCGCGGGTCTGGCCGGCAGCCATCATCTGCGAGACGAGCAGCCGTCCGGTGCCGTCCTTCACATCGGTCCATGACGAATCGCGGAACGTCAGCACCAGCGGCGCATCGGTGCCGGTGGGTGGTTCGGCGACCGGCATGGTGCCCAGCACCGGCGCGCTCGGCGCCGCCGGCGCCGGAGCGGGCTCGGCGGTGCCGGCGCCACTCGCCGCGGGAGAGGACGCCATCGGATTGGGCAGCGGCGATTCGTTGCCGGGGGGCGTCGCCTCCCGGCGGGCGGCGGGGCGCTCGGTGTCGGCGGCCGCAGGGGCCGGGGCGCCGCTGTGGCGCCCGTCGACGTAGGTGCGGGAGACCTCGTAGATCGTGGCCGTCGCGATCGCGGCAACCAGCGTCAGCGGGATCGCCCACCGGGCCCAGCCGGGCCGGGCGCGTTCGTTCGTCGGCAGCTCGCCGATCGTGGGGGCCGTCGGCTGCAGCGCCGGCAGGTCCAGCGCGGGGGTGTCGCGGCCGTCGAGCGCCGCCAGCACGGCGGCGGCGTCGACGCGGACGAGCCGCGCGTAGTTGCGCAGGAAGCCGCGGACGAACGTGCGGCCCGGCAGCGCGGCGTAGTCGCCTTCCTCCAGGGCCAGGACCTGCCGTGGCGCCAGCTTGAGCTGCTGGGCGACGGCATCCAGCGACAGCCCGGCCGCCTCCCGCGCCGCGCGCAGCATGGCGCCGGCTGGGGGGGGCACGCGGACGGCGGCGCCGTCGGCGGTCATCGATTGCGGGCTTTCTTCGGTCATTCGCAAATTCCGGCGGCGAGCGCCAGGGTCTCGGTGGATTCAGGGTAGCGGTTGCGGAGCTGCGCGACGTAGGAGGCCTCGGCCTGCCGGTCGCCCAGTTTCTTTTCGATGCACATGCCGAGGTAGAGGGCGTCCGGCGGCAGGTTCGTGGGCCGGATCTGCCGCATCCATCGCCGCGCCTCGTCGTAGCGGCCCGACTTGTAGGCGATCTGCGCGATGCCGAAGGCCGCGCCCTCGTAGCCCGGAGCGGCGGCGAGCGCGCGCTTGAAGTAGGCTTCCGCCTGCGCGGTGTCGCCGATCGACACGCTGCAGCGGCCGGCGTTGAGCAGGGGAATCTCTGGCGTCTTGTAGAGCGGATTGCGCGCCGCCTGCTCGAACTCGGGGATCGACTCCTTCGCGCGGCCGTGCGTGCAGAGGTAGAAGCCCCAGTTCTGCCGGATTTCGGCATCCTGCGGCGCGAGCGTGAGCGCCCGCTGGAAGCTCTGCTCGGCCTTCGCGCTCTCGCCGAGCACGGCGTAGACAAGCCCGAACGTGTTGTAGGCCTTCGCGTTGTTCGGGTCGAGCTTGAGCGCGTTGTTGAGTTCCTCGATCGCGACGTCCATCTGGCCGCGTTCGTAATAGCCGGCGCCCAGCTCGGCGTGCAGCTCCGACCGGTTCTGCGGGCTCACTTCCTGCGCCTTGGCCGCGGGCTGCGGCTCAGGCTGCAGGGGCGTGCCGCCGTCCTTCGACGGCGACGCGCATGCGCCGAGGACGAGCAGCGCGGCGAGGGCGGCGCAGCGGACGGCGGCAGCGGGAAGGCGGCGGACCGGCATCAGTGTGCTCCAAGGGCCGGGGCCGCGACGACCGGCGGCATCACGGTGCGGCGCCGGTTGCGGCGATCCTGCACCTGTCCCGCGAGCTGGCCGCACGCGGCGTCGATGTCGTCGCCGCGCGTCTTGCGGATCGTCGTCACGTAGCCGGCATCCATCAGGATGCGCTGGAACGCGAGGATGCGGCTCCTCGGACTGGTGCGGAATTCGGAGCCCGGGAACGGGTTGAACGGGATCAGGTTGAGCTTGCAGGGCACGGCGGCGAGCAGCGTCGCAAGCTCGCGCGCCTGCTCCGGCGCGTCGTTGACGCCGTCCAGCATCACGTACTCGAACGTCACGAAGTCGCGGGGCGCGCGCTCGAGGTAGCGCAGGCACGCGGCGAGCAGTGCCGCGAGGGGGTACTTGCGGTTGATCGGCACCAGCCGCTCACGCAGCGCATCGTTCGGCGCGTGCAGGCTCACCGCCAGCGCGACCGGGCAGGCGTCGCGCAGCCGGTCGATCGCGGGCACGATGCCCGACGTCGACAGCGTGACCCTCCGGCGCGAGAGGCCGTAGGCGTTGTCGTCGAGGAACAGCGACAGCGCGGCGACCACGTTGTCGAAGTTGGCGAGCGGCTCGCCCATGCCCATCATCACGACGTTGGTGATCGGCGCGCGGCCCTGCTCGACCCACGGCGCCGGCGCCGCGCCCGTGGCCGCGCTGTCGGCCAGCAGCGCGCGGTTGGCGTGCCACAGCTGGCCGACGATCTCGGCGACGGTCAGGTTGCGGTTGAAGCCCTGCTTGCCGGTCGAGCAGAACGCGCAGTCGAGCGCGCAACCCGCCTGCGACGACACGCACAGCGTGCCGCGGTCGTCCTCGGGGATGTAGACCGCCTCGACGGCGTTGCCGGCGCCGACGTCCAGCAGCCACTTCCTCGTGCCGTCGCCCGCCGTGCTGTCGCGAACCACGTCCGGGCCGCGGATCGACGCGACCGCCGCCATCCGCTCGCGCAGCGGGCGCGAGATGTCGCTCATCGCCCCGATGTCGTCGCGCAGGCGCTGGTGCAGCCAGTGCGACGCCTGCCGGGCGCGAAACGGCTTCTCGCCGAGTCCGGCGAAGAAAGCGGTCAGGCCCGCGGTGTCGAGGTCGAGGAGGTTGATGGTCATTGCCTGCCAGTGCAGCGGAAGGGACGGATCAACACGGAGTACCGCCGCCGGCGGAAGTTCCCGGGCGCAGCCGCAGCCCGGGACCTCGCATGCCGGATTCTCGCGCTACCGGTCGTAAACGGCCAGTGCCGGGAAGAAATACGCGATTTCGGCCTTGGCCGTGTCGGGGCCGTCCGAGCCGTGGACCGCGTTGGCGTCGATCGAGTCGGCGAAATCGGCGCGGATGGTGCCGGGCGCGGCCTTCTTCGGGTCGGTCGCGCCCATCAGGTCGCGATTCTTGGCGATGGCGCCTTCGCCCTCCAGCACCTGGATCATCACGGGCCCGGAGACCATGAAGCCGACCAGGTCCTTGAAAAAGGGGCGGGCGCGATGGACGGCGTAGAAGCCTTCGGCTTCCGCCTGCGACAGGGCGCGCATCTGGGCCGCGACGATGCGCAGTCCGGCCGCCTCGAAGCGCGAGTAGATCTGGCCGATGACGTTCTTCGCCACGGCGTCGGGTTTGATGATGGAAAGCGTGCGTTCGACAGCCATTCTCCAGCTCCGATGGTATAAAAGCGAGTAAATTCAAAATTATAACACGGTGGCATCGACCGGGCCCGCCAGTCGCCGCCCGGAAACGGGACGGGCGCCGCAGCGCCCGTCCTTCGATGCCTGCGACGCCGCCGCGGCCTAGGTAATCACGCCCAGCATGCGCGGGAAGAACAGCGTCAGCGCGGGCCAGTAGGTCACCACCAGCAGGAAGACGAGCATCGTGAGCAGCCACGGCCAGACGGCGATGGTGAGCTCGGTGATGCCCATCTTGGTGATCCCGGAGGCCACGTAGAGGTTGAGGCCGACCGGCGGGTGGCACATGCCGACCTCCATGTTGACCACCATCATGATCCCGAAGTGGACCGGGTCGATGCCGAGCTTCATCGCCACCGGGAACAGGATCGGCGCCATGATCAGCACGATCGACGAGGGCTCCATCACGTTCCCGGCGAGCAGCAGCACGATGTTCGTGAACAGCAGGAAGGCGACCACGCCGAGGCCCTTGTCCAGCATCCAGGCGGCGAGCTCCTGCGGAATCTGCTCCGAGGTCATCAGGTACGAGAACATCACCGCGTTGGTGATGATGTACAGCAGCATCGCCGACATGTTCGCGGAGTCGAGCAGCACCTTGGGGCACTTCGAGAGCGTCATGTCCTTGTAGACGAACACCGCGACGAAGAAGGCGTAGACGGCGCTCATCGCGGCGGCTTCGGTCGGCGTGAAGATGCCGGTGTAGATGCCGCCGATGACGACGATGATCAGCAGCAGTCCCCAGATGCTCTCGCGGAAGGCGGCCGCCCGCTCTCCCCACGATGCCTTGGGCTGGCGCGGGTAGTTGTTCTTGCGCGCGAGCCACCAGGTGGTGAAGCCGAGGAGCGTGGCAAGCACCAGCCCGGGCACGATGCCGGCGATGAACAGCGCGCCGACCGACGTGTTGGTGGCCACCGCGTACATCACCATCACGATCGACGGCGGGATCAGGATGCCGAGCGCGCCGGACGTGGTGATGACCCCGGCGCCGAAGCGGGCCGGGAAGCCCTGCTTGATCATCGCCGGCAGGATGATCGAGCCGATCGCCACCACGGTGGCGGGCGAACTCCCGGAGACCGCGGCGAACAGCGCGCAGGCCATCACGCCGGCGAGCCCCAGCCCGCCGGCCCAGTGCCCGACCATCGACGAGGCGAAGTTGATCATCCGCTTGGCGACGCCGCCGTGGGTCAGGAAGTTGCCGGCCAGGATGAAGAACGGGATCGCCATGATCTCGAACTTCTCGATGCCGGTGAACAGCTTCAGCGCCACCGACTCGATCGGCACCGTGGTCATGGTGAACAGGTAGGTGAGCACGGTGAGGCCGAGCGAGATCGAGATCGGCATCCCGGTCAGCATCAGCCCGAACAGCAGCGCGAAGATGATCCAGGCGTTGGCGATGCCGATGCCCGCAAGCTTCAGCACCACGGGAATCGCGATCAGCACGACCGGGATGACCGCCGGCCAGCGCGGGCCCACCTCGGCGTGTTCCGGCACAAGGACGCTCATTTGGCCACCCCCGAGGTTGCGGCCATCCAGGCGGCGCTCATGATTTCCCCTCCTTGAGCGGCGCCGGATGCAGGTTGTCGTCCATCGCGTAGACGTTCATGTCCTTGATGTCCTCGATGCCCTCGACGTGGGCGACGTCATGGTGGGGCAGCTCGCCGGTGCGGAAGAACGTGACCGCGACCTGCAGGAACCGGAAGCACATCAGGTAGGAGCCGACCGGGATGCAGAGGTAGACGATCCACTTCGGCACCTCGAGGTCCGGCGACACCGACGAGGTGTGGGCGATATCCCAGACGAAGGTGGCCCCCAGCGAGCCGACGATCGCGGTGAACGTGGCGCCGGCGAGCAGGCCGAACAGCACGTAGGCCTTGCGGGTGTCCGGCGGCAGGCGGTTGATCATCACGTCGACGCCGACGTGGATGCCGGTGCGCACGCCGTAGGCGGCGCCGAACTTCGCCATCCACACGAACATGTAGATGCAGAGCTCCTGCGACCACGTGAGGTCGATCGCGAGCAGGAAGTCCTGCACGCCGGGAATGGGCAACCCCGCCGCATACCGGTGGACCACCGCGACGAAGATGAGAAGCGTGGCTGCGCCCATGAGGAACGCGATCAGCCACTCCTCGAGATGATCCAGGAATTTCATTTGCCCCCTCCCAGCCGGTCCGGGTTACGTCGACCCCGGGGCTGCGCTTCGCGCGCCCCACGGTGACAGTACCTGTTTTTTGCGGCGCCGTGTTACGGGTTGAAACCCGTTTCCTTGTAGACCGCCTGGATCGTTTCCTTGCCGATCCGCGCCTCGTTTTCCTTGTGCACGGCGACCAGCGCCTTCTTCATCGCCGCCTTCTGCTCAGGCGTCAGCGTGAGGATCTCGGTGCGGCCGGTCTTCTTCACGGCCTCGAGCGCGTCGTCGTTTTCCTTCTTCGCGATGTCGTTGGCGAACTTGGTGGCGTCCTTCATCGCGCCTTCGAGCGTCGTGCGCACGTCCGCCGGCAGGCCGTCCCAGAACTTCTTGTTCACGATGACGGCATAGCCGAGGTACCCGTGGTCGGTCAGCGCGAGGAATTTCTGCACTTCCTGCATCTTCTGCGTGTAGAAATTGGACGGCGGGTTCTCGGTGCCGTCGACCACGCCGGTCTGCAGCGCCTGGTAGACCTCGGAGAAAGCCATCACCTGCGGTATCGCGCCCAGCGCCTTCATCTGGTCGCCGAGGACCTTCGACGACTGGATCCGCATCTTCTGGCCCTTGTAGTCGGCGGGAACGCGGACGGCCTTGTTGGCGCTCATCACCTTGAAGCCGTTGTCCCAGTACGCGAGGCCCACGATGCCCTTGCCCTCGAGCTTCTTCAGCAGGCCGGCGCCCACCGGGCCCTGCGTGACCCGGTGCAGCTCGTTGTAGTCGTCGAAGATGTACGGCAGGTCGAACACCTCGAATTCGCGCAGCCCGAGGGGGCCGAACTTGGCGAGCGACGGCGCCAGCATCTGCACCGATCCGAGCTGCACGGCCTCCATCTCCTCGCCGTCCTTGAACAGCGAGCTGTTGGGATAGACCTCGATCTTGACGCGGCCCTTGGTCCGCTCCTCGGCGAGCTTCTTGAAGTACTCGGCAGCCTTGCCCTTCGGCGTGTCGACGGCGACGACATGGCTGAACTTGATGACGATCGGCTGCTGCGCGGACGCAGCGGTGGCGGCGAAACAGGCCACCGCGGACAGCGCGACGGCGAATGCGAATCTCATGGTCCTCTCCTCGTTACGGGGCCTTCACGCACCGTCGCTGCGGCTGGCGGCGGCGGCGTGGGCCACCTGCGAAATGTGGCGCAATTAGGCAACCGCTCCGCGAACATTGTCAATGACCGGGATCATGCCGGCGGCAATTAGCGGCGGCGGGGAGCGCCCGGCCGCGCGGCCGGCGGCAGGCGCCTCACTTGAACGCGGCGGGATGCCAGGACAGCGCATAGCCGCGGCCCGCCGCCTCCGCCGCGAATCCGGCCGCCACGCCGATCCCGGGCACCGCTGCCAGCGTGTCGCCGCACCAGACCAGCGGCCAGCCGTCGCGCTGCCACGCGGGCATGCCGGCCTGCTGCAGCAGCCGGCGCACGGCATGCCGCGGGCGGTCGCCGGCAAGGCGGATCCGCTCGCCGCCGGCACGGGGACGCACGACGACGGTGCCGGCGGCGAGCAGCGCCGCGGACAGGCCGGCGCCGGCAACCGGCGCGAACGCGAGGATGCCGTGCGGCAGCCCGAGTTCGGATTCGCCCTGCCACCCGACGGCATAGGGCGCCGGGACGACCGGGTGGATCGCGATGCGGCCGCGGTGCAGCCCGAACTCGACGCCGGCATGGACGATGCGCACCTGCGCGTCGGGGGCCGCGCGGACGAACTGCGCATGCATCGCCGCGAGGCGCGCGGCCGAGGGCAGCGGCAGCCCGGTCCGGCGGACGAACCACCGCAGGACGTTGCGCGCCCTGGGCGGGGAGAGCGCGGCGAGTGCGGCGCGCAGGAGGGTGGGCCAGCCGTCGGCATCGGCCGCGACGGCGGCGCCGGCGTCGAGGGCGGCGAGTTCATCCAGCAGCATCGCCGCTTCCGCGCTGTGGGCGGCGGACCGGGCGAGCGTCGAGGGGTAACCGGCGAACGCGCCCGCCAGCCGGGGAGCGATCTCGTGGCGGAGGAAGTTGCGCCGGATTCCGGTGTCGGCGTTCGACTCGTCGTCGATCCACGCGACGCCGCGGGCGGCGGCATAGGCGTCGATGGCCGCGCGCGGCAGCGGGAGCAGCGGGCGGAAGAACGTCGCGCCGGCCGCGGCGTGGCTGGACGGCATCGCGGCGAGGCCGAGCGGCCCCGCGCCGCGCAGGAGTTGCAGCAGCACCGTCTCGGCCTGGTCGTCGGCGTGATGCGCGAGCGCGACCGGGGCGGCGCCGGCTGCCGCGGCCAGCGCCGCGTAGCGCGCCGCGCGCGCCGTCGCTTCGAGACTGGCGCCGGGCTGGCGCGGGACCTCGACCCGGCGCACCTCGAGCGGCACGCCGCGCCGCCCGCATTCGGCGGCGCAGAAGCCGGCCCAGTCGTCGGCATGCGGCGAGAGCCCGTGGTGGACGTGCACGGCGCGAAGCGCAGGCGCCGGGCTGCCAGGAAGGCGCGTCAACGCGCAGAGGGCGTCGAGCAGCACCATCGAATCGCGGCCGCCGGACAGCGCGACGACGATGCCGGGCATCGCGGGGAGGTCGGCCAAGGCCGCCCGGATCGCCGCGACCACCGGGTCGGCCCGGCCGGCCGCGCTGCGTCCCGGCGGCAGGTCGCCCGGCGCCGGCGCGTCCGTCCGGCGCGGGCGCACCCCGCGCTCAGCCGGTGGCGAGCTCCTTGAACTTGCCATAGGACAGGATCTTATCCTCGCGGGCCTCGAGCATCGCGTCGAGGGGCTGCTCCTGCAGTTGCCGCAGCATCTCGGTCAGCACCTTCTTCAGCCCGAGCATCATCGCGGCGGGGTCGCGATGCGCGCCGCCCAGGGGCTCGCTGACGACCTTGTCGATCAGCCCCAGCTGCTTCAGCCGGGCGGCGGTGATGCCGAGCGTTTCCGCGGCTTCGGCCGCGTGCTCCGCGGATTTCCAGAGGATCGACGCGCAGCCCTCGGGCGAGATCACCGAGTACGTCGAGTACTGCAGCATCAGCGTGATGTCGCCGACGGCGATCGCGAGCGCGCCGCCGGAGCCGCCTTCGCCGATCACGGTGGCGATGATCGGCGTGCGCAACCCGGCCATCTCGAACAGGTTGCGGCCGATGGCCTCCGACTGCCCCCGCTCCTCGGCATCGATGCCGGGGTAGGCGCCGGGCGTGTCGACGAACGTGAACAGCGGCAGCCCGAACTTCTCGGCGAGCTTCATGAGCCGCAGCGCCTTGCGGTAGCCCTCGGGCCGCGGCATGCCGAAGTTGCGGTAGATCTTTTCCTTGGTGTCGCGCCCCTTCTGCTGGCCGATCACCATGCACGGCTGCCCGTTGAAGCGGGCGAGGCCGCCGACGATGGCGGGGTCGTCGGCATACGAACGGTCGCCGTGGAGCTCGCGGAAATCGCCGAACATCCCGGAGAGGTAGTCGAGCGTGTACGGCCGCTGCGGGTGGCGCGCCACCTGCGCGATCTGCCACGACGACAGCTTGCCGTAGATGTCCCTGGTGAGCTGCTGGCTCTTCTTCTGCAGCCGGCTGATCTCGTCGGAGATGTCGACCGCCGAATCCTCGTGCACGTAGCGCAACTCGTCGATCTTCGCCTGCAGCTCGGCGATCGGCTGTTCGAAATCGAGAAAGGTCTGCTTCATCCGCACGTGAGTTGCCGGCAAGAGGGGCGCTCATCATAGCGCAACCCGCGCCCCTTGCGGCGACCGCCGCGCGGCGTCAGGCGCGCACCGTGCCGGGGTCGAGGAGCATCTCGACGTGGGGAATGCCGTCCTCCTCGAACGGCGCGGTGACGGTGCGAAAGCCGACGCTCGCGTAGAACGCCTCCAGCCGATGCTGCGCCGCGATGCGCACGACATGCCCGGGAAACTGGCGGGCGGCGCGGGCGATGCCCTCGCGCATCAGCACGCGGCCGCGGCCGGTGCCCCGATAGGCGGGCGTCGTGAGCACCCGGCCGATCGACGGCTCGATGAACTTGCGTCCCGGGTCGATGAGCCGGAGGTACCCGGCGAGCGCGCGCGGGCCGTCGCCGCCGGCCGGCGCGCCGCCCCAGCCGAGCAGGTGCCACGCACGGGCATCCAGCCCGTCGGCATCCTGGAACGCGCAATGCTGCTCGACGGTGAATACTGCCTGCCGCGCGGCGAGCACGGCGTAGAGGTCGGCGACGCCGAGATCGGGAAGGCGCGACCAATGCCAGTGCATCGGCACGTCGTCCACTGCGTTTGCCGTCATGGCGGTCGGCCGGGCATCGGTCGCCGGCGAGAAAGAAGGAAAGGCGCGCACCATACCCCGGCGCGGGGGGCGCGTCGAGCGGCAGCGCCGGCCTGCCTGCCGATGGACTAGAATTGCGGCCTTGGGGGAGAAAATGGCGACAGCCAATACAACACACCGGATTGCCGTCATTCCGGGGGACGGGATCGGCAAGGAAGTGATGCCCGAGGGCCTGCGGGTGCTGGAAGCGGCGGGCCGCCGCTTCGGCATCGCGTTCGACTGGCACGACTTCGACTGGAGCTGCGACTACTACGCCCGGCACGGCCGCATGATGCCCGAGGACTGGTGCGCGCAGCTGACGCCGCACGCCGCGATCTACTTCGGCGCGGTCGGCTGGCCGGCGACGGTGCCCGACCACGTCTCGCTGTGGGGATCGCTGATCCAGTTCCGCCGCGGCTTCGACCAGTACGTGAACATCCGGCCCTGCCGGCTGATGCCGGGCATCCCGTCGCCGCTCGCCAACCGCAAGCCGGGCGACATCGACTTCGTCGTCGTCCGGGAGAACACCGAGGGCGAGTACTCGTCGGTGGGCGGCGCGATCTACCAGGACACCGACCGCGAAGTCGTGTTCCAGCAGGCGGTCTTCTCGCGCAAGGGCGTCGACCGGATCCTGAAGTTCGCGTTCGACCTGGCAGCGACCCGCCCGGCGCGCCACGTGACCTCGGCGACCAAGTCCAACGGCATCTCGATCTCGATGCCGTACTGGGACAAGCGGGTCAAGGCGATGGCGGCGAACTATCCGGGCGTCCGCGTCGACCAGTACCACATCGACATCCTCTCCGCGCACTTCGTGCTCCACCCGGATCGCTTCGACGTCGTCGTCGGCTCCAACCTGTTCGGCGACATCCTGTCCGACCTCGGGCCGGCGGTGTGCGGCACGATCGGCATCGCGCCGTCGGGCAACATCAATCCCGAGCGCCTGTTCCCGTCGCTGTTCGAGCCCGTGCACGGCTCGGCGCCGGACATCGCGGGCAAGGGGATCGCCAACCCGATCGGCCAGATCTGGTCGGGCGCGATGATGCTCGACCACCTGGGCCATCCCGAGGCCGGGGCGGCCGTCGTGCGCGCGATCGAGGCGGTGCTGGCGGACCCCGCCGCGCCGCGGACGCCGGACATCGGCGGGAAGGCGACGACCGCCGACGTGGGCCGGGCGATCGCCGCCGCGCTGTGAGCATTCAAGGCCGCGGCTTGTGCGCGATCAAACTCTCGAGAAATAGTTTGTGGCAGCATTACGCGACTTCAAAACGCCGGCAGCGCTGACGCGAACCGGTGCATTCCAGGGGGTAAATCCATGCTGATCGGCATTCCACGCGAAACGCGACCGGGCGAGACGCGCGTCGCGGCAACGCCCGAAACCGTCAAGAAACTGGCGGCGAGCGGCAAGCACGAGCTCGTCGTCGAAAGCGGCGCCGGGCTCACCGCGAGCATCCCGGACGCGATGTTCGAGGCCGCCGGCGCGCGCATCGGCACCGCGGCCGAGGCGCTCGGCGCCGACATCGTGCTCAAGGTGCGCGGCCCGACCGACGCCGAGCTGCCGATGCTCAAGCGCGGCGCGCTGCTGGTTGGCCTCCTCAACCCCTACGACGCCGCGGCCATGGGCACCTGCGCGAATGCCGGCGTCACCGGCTTCGCGCTCGAATGGCTGCCGCGCATCTCGCGGGCGCAGGCGATGGACGTGCTGTCGTCGCAGTCGAACATCGCCGGCTACAAGGCCGTGATGATCGCGGCCAACGAGTACCCGCACTTCCTGCCGATGCTGATGACCGCCGCCGGCACGGTCAAGGCCGCACGCGTGCTGGTGATGGGCGTGGGCGTGGCGGGGCTGCAGGCCATCGCGACCGCGAAGCGGATGGGTGCCGTGATCGAGGCCTCCGACGTGCGGCCGTCCGTCAAGGACCAGGTCGAGTCGCTGGGCGGCAAGTGGATGGACGTGCCCTACGCCAACGACGAGGAGCGCCAGATCGCCGAGGGCGTGGGCGGCTACGCCCGGCCGATGCCGCCGGAGTGGATGGCGCGCCAGGCGGGCGTCGTGCACGAGCGCTGCAAGCAGATGGACATCGTCATCACCACCGCGCTGATCCCGGGCCGGCCGGCGCCGAAGCTGATCAAGGCGGCAACGGTCGCGGCGATGAAGCCGGGCTCGGTGCTGGTCGACCTCGCGATCGAGCAGGGCGGCAACGTCGAAGGTGCCGAACTGGGCAAAGTCGTCGACAAGAACGGCGTCAAGATCGTCGGCATCCCGAACCTCGCGACGACGGTGCCCGCCGACGCCAGCGCGCTGTACGCGCGCAACGTGCTCAACTTCCTCGCGTTGTCGCTCAATGCCAAGACCGGCGATTTCAGCGTGCCGAAGGATGACGAGATCATCGTCGCCACCCTGATCTGCGAGAACGGCCAGGTCGTGCCGCGCAAGAGCTGACACCCATCCGTCTGGAGGAAACATGGCCACCGCCGTAGACCCGATCGTCTTCTACCTCATCATCTTCGTGCTGGCGATCGTCGTCGGCTACCACGTCGTCTGGAGCGTGACGCCTGCGCTGCACACGCCGCTCATGTCGGTGACCAACGCGATCTCCGGGATCATCCTGGTCGGCGCGATGCTCGCCGCCGGCCCGCAGGTCTTCGACTGGGGCGGCTGGGTCGGCGTGCTCGCCGTCGCGCTCGCGTCCGTCAACGTGTTCGGCGGGTTCCTGGTGACCGCGCGAATGCTGGAGATGTTCCGCAAGAAGGAGCCGAAGGCCAAGCCTGCGGAGCAGAAATCATGACTGCGAACCAAGTCGCACTGTGGTACCTGGTTGCCTCCGTCCTCTTCATCTTCGCGCTGAAGGGGCTGTCGCATCCGTCGACCGCCCGCCGCGGCAACCTGTTCGGCATCATCGGGATGGCCGTCGCCGTCGTCGTCACGCTGGCGCTCGTCTACTCGAACACCAAGAACGTCAGCATGATCCTCGTCGGCATCGCCGTCGGCGGCGGGATCGGCGCGGTGATCGCCAAGCGGGTGCAGATGACGCAGATGCCCGAGCTGGTCGCGGCCTTCCACTCGCTGGTCGGCCTCGCCGCCGTGCTGATCGCGGTGGCCGCCGTCAATAATCCGGCGTCGTTCGGGCTCCCGACCCCGATCCCGACCGGCAACAAGCTCGAGCTCTTCATCGGCACCTTCATCGGCGCCATCACGTTCTCGGGCTCGGTGATCGCGTTCGGCAAGCTGTCCGGGCGGATCAGCGGCGCGCCGATCGTGTTCCCCGGCCAGCACCTGGTCAACCTGGTGCTCGCGATCGCGATGATCGCCTTCGGCGCCTGGTTCTTCATGGGCGGCGGCTGGCTGCCGTTCATCGTGATGAGCGCGCTCGCCTTCCTGCTGGGCGTCCTGATCATCATCCCGATCGGCGGCGCCGACATGCCGGTGGTGATCTCGATGCTGAACAGCTATTCCGGGTGGGCCGCGGCCGGCATCGGTTTTTCGCTCAACAACCCGATGCTGATCATCGCCGGCTCGCTGGTGGGTTCCTCCGGCGCGATCCTGTCCTACATCATGTGCAAGGCGATGAACCGGTCGTTCTTCAGCGTGATCCTGGGGGGCTTCGGCGCCGAGGGCGGAACCGTGGCGGCCGACGCGTCGGCCAAGACGGTCAAGTCGGGCAGCGCCGACGATGCCGCTTTCATCATGGGCAACGCCGAGACCGTGATCATCGTGCCGGGCTACGGCCTCGCCGTGGCGCGCGCGCAGCACGCGGTGAAGGAACTCGCGGCGAAGCTCACCGAGAAGGGCGTCACGGTGAAGTACGCAATCCACCCGGTCGCCGGGCGGATGCCGGGGCACATGAACGTGCTGCTGGCCGAGGCCGAGGTGCCGTACGACCAGGTGTTCGAGATGGAGGACATCAACGGCGAGTTCGGCACCGCCGACGTGGCGCTGATCCTGGGCGCCAACGACGTCGTCAATCCGCTGGCCGAGCAGAAGGGCAGCCCGATCTACGGGATGCCGATCCTCGAGGCATTCAAGGCCAAGACGATCATCGTCAACAAGCGGTCGATGGCCTCCGGCTATGCCGGCCTCGATAACCCGCTGTTCTACATGGACAAGACGATGATGGTCTTCGGCGACGCCAAGAAGGTGGTCGAGGACATCGTCAAGGCGATCGAGTAGTAGCCTGCGGCCGGGCGGGACCCGGCCGCGACGAGGTGCAACCGGCGCCGGCGGGCCGTGGCCGGCCTGCCCCGCCGCCTGCGCCGGGACGCACGACGCGCACGCGCCGGGCCGCGCCGCGACCGCTGCATCGGGCCGCCGTGCGAGAATCAGGGCGGCGAGGCGGGCTCCCGCCTCGCTCCGCCGGCGAACGCGCCTTGCGTTCGGGTTCCCCGCCCGGATGGTGTAACGTCTTGCGTTTTCGATTGTCTTACGGCTTATCCGCGCGGCGGCCGATGCGCCACATCCCGCGCCCAGGCAGAGTTCATGACCCAATTCGACACAAACAAGCTGTTCGCTTCGCTGCTGCTTGCAGGCTTCGTCTTCGGCGCGCAGTCCGCCCGCGCGGTGAGCCTCAGTCCGGAAGGCATCGGTCAGGTGCTGCTGTTCCCCTACTACACCACCAGGGAGCCGGCGCCGGGCAATCCCTACGTGTCGCTGCTGTCGGTGGCCAATACGACGCCGCTCCCCAAGGCGGTGCGGGTGCGCTTCCTCGAGGGCCGGCGCGGCCAGCCCGTGTTCGATCTGAACCTTTTTCTCGCGCCGAACGAGCAGTGGACAGCGGCCGTGCAGTCCGTCGGCGCCGGCGCCGGCATCGCGTCGGCCGACACGTCGTGCACGCTGCCGCCGATGTCGCGGGATACCGCGGCACCCAGCGCATTCAGCGGGGCCGCGTTCGCCGGCGACGGCCTGGGCAACGGGCTCGAGCGGGCCAGGGAGGGTTACCTGGAAGTGATCGAGATGGGAGTGCCATCCGATCCGGCCGTCGTTGCTGCCATCGCTCGCGCCGATGCGCCGCCGACGTGCACCGGGCTGGCGAACCTCGCCGCCGGCGCCGCGCTGGATCCGCCGCGCGGCGGCCTCGCGGGCAGCATGACGCTCGCGAGCCTGCTCGCGGTGACCGAGTACACGGCAGGGGCGATCGCGCTGGATGCATTCCGCCGGCGCGGACACTACGAACTGCCCGGCACGCCCAAGCCGGACCTGGCCGACGTCGATCCGCCGGTCGCCAGCCTCGCGGCCGGCGCCGTGGCCGGCGCCGGAGCGATGGAGGCGGCCAACTGGCTCCAGCCGGTCGACGCAGTGAGCGCGCTGCTGATGAAGGACCACGTCTACAACGATTTCATGGTCGATCCGATCACCTGGACCGGGACGGACTGGATCGCGACGATGCCGACCAAGCGCTATTACTATTCCAACACGCAGGTGGTCTACCTGTTCCAGCGGAATCTCGGCGCCGATGGCGCGTGCGACGACGTGCGCATCGAGGCGCGCCAGCGCGACGATGCCTTCGGCGACGGCGTGCCGTCGCGCGAGCGCCCGTCCGGCATGACCCGGTCCCCGCCGGCGCTGTGCTGGGCGGCGAACGTCGTGTCGTTCAATGCTGCCAACGTCCTGGGTTCCGGCAACGGCGCGGTGATCAGCACGGCGTACTCCCGCGGCCTGGTGGATCTGCAGTTCGTCCCGACCCTCGGGGCGACGGGCGCTCCTGCGCATGTGCTCCTGCCCCAACCGGCGGTGGGGGCCAACCTGGCGAACCTTGCGAGCCTGGCCGGCCCCGGCAACGTCATGCTCGCGGGGCTGCCGGTGATCGGCTATTCCGTTCAGTCGTACACCGTCGGGACGCTCGATGCGGTGCTTGGCGGCGCGTCGGCGTCGCGGTTCGCCAATATCTTCCGGCGCCCGCCACAGGCCGTACAGGACGTGCGCTAAGGTGCCGGATCCGCTGTCGCGCGCCGCGGTGTCCACCTCGTCGCGCGTCGTCGCCGGTCGTGCACAGGCGCGCGCGTGGGCGGCATGACGCGGCGGCCCGCGTTCTGGGCCGCCTACGCTGCGTTGTCGGTCGTGGCGCTCGTCTTCGCCTGGCGGCTGTTTCCGCTCGCGATCCCGCTCGTGAATCTCGACCTCCGGCTTTCGCGGCAGGAGGCGATCGCCAGTGCCGAAGCCACCGCTGCCCGCCTGCAACTCGTGCCGGACGGCGCGCGCTCGGCGGCCCGCTTCGCCAGCGACGCCGGCCTGCAGAACTACGTCGAGCTTGAAGGCGGGGGCAAGCCCGCGTTCGCCGCGATTGTCGCCGGCGACGCGTATTCGCCCTGGTGGTGGGAGGTGCGCCTGTTCACGCCGGGCGGCGTGAACGAGGCGGTGCTGCGCTACCGGCCGGACGGCGCCGGCAACGGTTTCAGCCAGCGGCTGCCGGAAGCCTTCCTGCCCGCGGACCCGGCGCGCCGCGCGCTCGACGCGGAGGCGGCAAAGGCACTCGCCGAGACCAGGGCGAAGGCCGACTGGGGCGTCGACTTCGCCCCCTGGTCGCTCCTGGAGCGCACGCAGCAGAAGGCGACCAACGGCCGCCTCGACCACACGATCGTATACGAGCGCGCGCAGGGCAACATCGGCGCCTCGCGGTTCCGGCTGCGGCTCACCGTCACCGGCGACGTGCTGACCGAGGTCTCCTACTACGCGCACGTCCCCGAGTCGTTCGACCGCCGCTTTCAGGAACTGCGCTCGGCCAACAACACCCTGGCCGGCGCGGCGAGCCTCGCCGGCGGGTTGCTCTACGGCCTCGGCGGCTGCATCCTCGGCGTGCTGTGGCTCCTGCGCCAGCACCAGCTTCTATGGCGGCCGGCGCTCGCGGCGGGGTTGGTCGTCGGCGGGCTCCTGGGCGCGACGTCGCTCGCGTCGGCGCCGTTGGCGTGGTTCGGCTTCGACTCGGCGCAGTCGGTCGACACGTTCTGGATCCGCCAGGTCGGCAACGCGCTCCTGGCGGCCGCCGGCGGCGGCGTGGGCTACGCCCTCGTGTTCATGGCCGGCGAAAGCCTTTCGCGCCGTGCCTTCGGCGGCCATCCGCAGTTGTGGCGGGCGTGGTCGCGGGAGGCGGCCCCGACCCGGCAGCTCCTCGGGCGCACGCTCGGCGGCTACCTGTTCGTTCCGATCGAGCTCGCGCTGATCGCGGCGTTCTACTACGCGACCAACCGCTGGCTCGGCTGGTGGCAGCCGTCGGAGGCGCTGACCGATCCCAACATCCTCGGCAGCGCGATCCCGGCGCTCGCGCCGATCGCAATGTCGCTGCAGGCCGGCTTCATGGAGGAGTGCCTGTTCCGGGCGGTGCCCCTGTCGCTGGCGGCGATCATCGGCGAACGCTACGGCTTCCGCCGCGCCGCCCTCGGCGTCGCGCTGGTGCTGCAGGCGGCGATCTTCGGCGCCGCGCACGCCAACTACCCCGGCTTTCCCGCGTACGCGCGGCTGGTCGAGCTGATCGGGCCGGCGCTGGTCTGGGGGCTCATCTTCCTGCGCTTCGGCCTCGTGCCGACGATCATCCTGCACGCGACGTTCGACCTCGTGCTGTTCGCCATTCCCGTGTTCCTGATCGATGCGCCGGGCGGGGCGCTGCAGCGGGTGCTGGTCGTCGCAGCCGGGCTCGTGCCCCTCGGCGTCGTGCTCGCGCGGCGCGTCGCCGCCGGCGGCTGGGGCGAACTCGCGCCCGCGTCGTACAACCGCGCGTGGCGGCCGCCGGCGCCGGTCGCGGACGCGCCGGCTCCCGGGCTGCGCCGCAGTGCGGGCGTGGCGCGCGGCTGGCCGGCCGCGTTCCTGCGCGTACTGCCGCTGCTGGGTGCCGCAGGCCTCGTCGCCTGGGGCCTCGCCGCCCGCTTCAATGCCGACGTGCCGCCGCTGCCCCAGCCGCGGGCCGCCGCCATCGCCGCGGCCGACGCCGCGCTGGGGGCGCGAGGCGTGGCGCTCGCTGGCGACTGGCGGCGCGCCGCGATGCCCAAGCTCGCCGTCAACGAGCCTGCGCAGCGACCGTGGCACAAGTTCGTGTGGCAGGAAGCGGGGCCCGCCGCGTACTCGAAGCAGGTCGGCGGCACGCTGGCGCCGCCGTTGTGGGAGGTGCGCTATGCGCGATTCGACGGCCCGGTCGACGAGCGGGCGGAGGAGTGGCGCGTCACCATCAACGGCGACGGCACGGTGCGCGGCGTGCATCACGCGCTGCCGGAAGGACGCGCGGGGGCGCGGCTCGACCGCGATGCCGCGCTGGCGCTCGCGGAGCGCGAAGTTCGCGACCGGTTCGCGCAGGATCCCGCGGCCCTCACGGCAGTGGGCGCGGACGAGCAGCGGCTTCCCGCCCGGACCGACTGGGCGTTCATCTTCGGCGACCCTGGCGCCGACGTCGGCGCAGGCGGCGAGGCGCGCATCCTCGTCGGCATCGCCGGCGACGGCGTCGCGTCGTCGGGGCGCTTCGTGCACGTGCCCGAGACATGGCTGCGCGCGCAGCGCGAGCGGGACGGCCGGATGACGATCGTCAAGCTGGCGCTGGGCGCCGTGGTGGCGGCCGGGCTGCTCGCCGCGCTGATCATGGCGGTGCTGCGCTGGACGCAGGGGTGCAGCGACCGGCGGCTGCAGGTGATCGTGAGCGGGGTCGCCTTCGCGGTGTCGGCGGCCGACATCGCGAACCAGTGGCCGGGCATCGCAATGGGCTTGAGCACCGCGGAACCCGTTCTCTCGCAGGTCGGCATCGCGGTGGGCGGCGCGCTGCTCGCCGGGCTGGTGGCGGCGCTGCTGTACGGCCTCGCGGCGGGCGTCGGCGTGTGGTCGGCGCAGCACCAGCCCGTGCATCCGCTCGCCGGACGCCTGCCGGCCTGGGCAGCGGGCATCGCCGGCGCCTGCCTCGTGACGGGCCTCGGCGCGGTCTTCCAGCGGTTCGCGCCGCAACTCGCCCCGTTGTGGCCGTCCTACGCGGCCGAAGGCTCGTGGTTCCCGCCGCTCGCGGCGGTGACCGACGGGATGCAGGCGCTGATGATCTGCGGCGTGGCGCTGTATGCGCTGTCTTGGCTCGCGCGGCTCACGCACGAGTTCACGCGCCAGCGCTGGGTCGCCGTCGTGCTGCTGGTCCTGCTGTTCGCCGGCAGCGCGCTGCTCGGCGGGCGCGATCCCGTGGTGGCGCTGGCGGCGGGCGTGGCCGAAGGGCTGCTGACCGCCACCGTCGTCTATGCGCTGTTCCGGCACGACGACACGGCCGTTCCGGCCTACGTCGCCACCGGCACGGTGCTGCACTTCCTGCAGGCCGCCGCGCTGAAGTCGACGCCGGCGGCATGGCTCGATGCGGCGATCGCCGTCGCGATCACCATTGCCGTCACCATGCTGCTCACGCGCTACCTGCTGCGCACGCGCGCCGCGGCCGCCGTCGCCGGCCCCGCGTCGCAGCCGGCGACCTGACCGGCAACGATCGCCGCACCCGCGCCCGATGGTTCCTGCCGATTCACCCGCCGCCAGGCTGCTCGCCGCGCTCGCCTCGGGGATGGCGGCCGACGCCGTCCCGCTCAGGCGGCGCATCGAGCGCGCGCGCCACGCCCGGGCGCCGGCCGCGGAATGGGAGCGCATCGCCGCGGCCGTCGACCGCTCGGTCGAGAAACGTGCCCGGCGCGCGGCGCGCCTGCCTGCGATCGGCTACCCGCCGGAGCTGCCCGTCGCGCAGCGCGCCGACGACATCACGGCGGCGCTCGTCGCGCACCAGGTGATCATCGTCTGCGGCGAAACCGGCTCCGGCAAGACCACGCAGATCCCGAAGATCTGCATGGCCGCGGGCCGCGGCCAGCGCGGGCTGATCGGGCACACGCAACCGCGCCGGATCGCCGCGCGCGCGGTCGCGACCCGCATCGCGCAGGAACTCGGCACGCCGCTGGGCGACGTCGTCGGCTACAAGGTGCGCTTCACCGACCAGACCGGTCCCGACGCGTTCGTGAAGCTGATGACCGACGGCATCCTGCTCGCCGAGACCACCGGCGACCGGCTGCTCGCCGCCTACGATACGATCATCGTCGACGAGGCGCACGAGCGCAGCCTCAACATCGACTTCCTGCTGGGCTACCTGAAGCAGCTCCTGCCGCGGCGGCCCGACCTCAAGCTGATCGTGACGTCGGCCACGCTCGACGCGGACCGGTTCGCCCGTCACTTCGGCCGCGAAGTCGACGGCGAGCTGCAGCGCGCGCCGGTGATCGAGGTGTCCGGTCGCGCGTTCCCGGTCGAGATCCGCCACCGGCCGCTCGCGACCGGCGACAAGGAAGCCGACGACGAGGAGGAGCTGGAGGACGCGATCGTCGCGGCGGCGGAGGACCTCTGGCGCGAGGGGCCGGGCGACATCCTGGTGTTCCTTCCCGGCGAGCGCGAGATCCGCGAGACCGCAGACCTGCTCCGCGCGAGCCTCGCGCGGCGACCCTACGCGCGCGACGTGGAGATCCTGCCGCTCTTCGCGCGGCTCTCGGTGCAGGAGCAGCAGCGCGTGTTCGCGCCCAGCCGCGGCCGGCGCGTGGTGCTCGCGACCAACGTCGCCGAGACGTCGCTGACGGTACCGGGCATCCGCTACGTGATCGACTCGGGCCTCGCGCGGGTCAAGCGCTACGCGATGCGCAACAAGACGACGCTGCTGCAGATCGAGAAGATCGCGCAGGCGTCGGCGAACCAGCGGGCCGGCCGCTGCGGCCGCGTCGCCGCGGGCGTCTGCGTCCGGCTCTACGGCGACGACGACTTCGTCGCACGGCCGCTCTACCCGGAGCCCGAGATCCTGCGCTCGTCGCTCGCCGCGGTGATCCTGCGCATGGCGGCGCTCGATCTCGGCGCGGTCGAGGACTTCCCGTTCCTCGAGGCGCCGGGGCCGCGCGCGATCGCCGACGGCTACCAGTTGCTGCAGGAACTGGGGGCCGTCGACGCCGAACGCGCGCTGACGCCGCTGGGCCGCGAGCTCGCCCGGCTGCCGCTCGACCCGCGCGTGGGACGCATGGTGCTGGCGGCGCGCGAGCAGGGCTGTCTCGCCGAGGTGCTGGTGATCGCGAGCGCGCTGTCGGTGCCGGACCCGCGCGAGCGGCCCCTCGAGCGTCAGCAGGCGGCGGACCAGGCGCACCTGCGCTTCCGTGACGAGCGTTCCGACTACCTGTCGCTCGTGCTGCTGTGGGAATTCTTCGCCGCGCGGCTATCCGAGAAGCTCGCCCACCGGCGGCTGGTCGACGCCTGCCGCGCGCAGTTCGTCTCGTACCTGCGGCTGCGCGAATGGCGCGACGTGCACAGCCAGCTCGCCAGCGAGATCACCGACCTCGGCTGGCGCTGGAACCCGGCGCTCCCGGCGACGATCGACCCTGCCCGCTACGCCGCGATCCATCACGCGCTGCTGGCCGGGCTCCTCGGCAACATCGGCAACAAGGGCGAGGAGGGCGATGCCTACCAGGGGGCGCGCGGCACGCGGTTCTGGCTGCATCCGGGCTCGGGCCTCGCGAAGAAGCCGCCGAAATGGATCCTCGCCGCCGAGTTGGTCGAGACCACGCGCCTCTACGCGCGGTGCGCGGCGAAGGTCGAGCCCGACTGGATCGAGGCGGTCGCCGGAGACCGCGTGACCCGCGACTATTTCGAGCCGCGCTGGGACGCCGACCGCGGCGAAGTCGTCGCGAGCGAGCGGGTGCAGCTCTACGGGCTGACGCTCGTCGCCCGCCGGCGCGTCTCTTACGGCGCCGTCGACGTGGCGGCGGCACGCGAGGTCTTCATCCGCGAGGCGCTGGTGCCCGGGACGCTGGCGACGAAGGGCGCCTTCCTCGCGCACAACAGGCGGCTTGTCGCCGACGTCGCCGAACTGGAGCACAAGGCGCGCCGGCAGGACGTGCTGGTCGACGACGAGACGATCGCCGCGTTCTACTTCGGCCGCGTTCCGGCGGGCGTGTGCTCGCTCGTCACGTTCGAGCGCTGGCGCGCGGAAGCCGAGCGCGCCGACCCGAAGCTGCTCCACCTGACCCGCGACGTGCTGATGCGCCACGCGGCGATGCACGTCACCGAGGCGCTGTTCCCCGAAACGCTCGAGGTGGCGGGCGTGCCGCTGCCGCTCAAGTATCGCTTCGCGCCGGGGCACCCGCTGGACGGGCTCACGCTCTCGGTGCCGCTGGCGCTGCTGAACCAGGTCGACGCGGCCCGGCTGACCTGGCTCGTGCCGGGGATGATCCGGGAGAAGGTGACCGCCTACCTCAAGGCGCTGCCCAAGGCCTGGCGCAACCGGCTGGTGCCGCTGCCGGACGCCGTCACCGCCTTCCTCGAGGCCGTCCCGTTCGGCGAGGACACGCTGCCCGGCGCGCTGCGCCGCTACCTCAAGGCGCGGCTGTCCGAGGCGCCGCCGGTCGACGTCTGGGACGCGATCGACCTGCCGCCGTACCTCGCCTGCAACCTGCGGGTGCTTGATGCTGCCGGCATGGAACTTGCCGCAGGACGCGATCTCGCGGCGCTGCGCGATCAGTTGGGCGAAGCAGCACAACTGTCGTTCGCGCAGGCCAGCCCGGGCATGGGGAAGCGCGGCTTGAAGTCGTGGGACTTCGGCGACCTGCCGGCGACCCTGACCACCGCCCGCGGCGGGCAGCGGATCACCGGGTACCCGGCGCTCGTCGACGACGGCGACAGCGTGTCGATCGCGCTCTCCGATACCCGCGAGGCGGCGGAGGCGTCGAACCGGGCGGGCGTTGTCCGGCTGATCCGGATCGCGCTGAAGGACGTGCTCGCGCGCTACGAGGGCACCGCCCGCGGCAACGGCATTCCCGTCTTCAGCGCCGCGGCGCTGCAGTTGAAGGCCGCGATCCCGACCGAGCGCCTGCAGGCCGACGTGTTGGCGGCGGTCTGTGACCGCGCCTTCGTCGGCGACGACCCGCTGCCGCGCTCGGAGCGGGCGTTCGCCGAGCAGGTGAAGCGCGCGCGGACTCGCCTGCCGGCCGTTGCCGAGGGGGCGTTCCGGTTGCTGGGCGCGATCGCCGCCGAGCACATCGCGCTGACCCAGCGGATCAACGCGCTGCCTCCGGCGCTGACCCGCCTCGGCACCGAGGTGCGCGCGCGCCGCGACGCCCTCGTGCGCCCCGGTTTCTTCGCCGCGACGCCGTGGGCGCAGCTCGCGCACCTGCCGCGGTACCTCAAGGGCCTCGATCGCAGGCTCGCCAAGTATCCCGAGAACCCGGACCGCGACGTCCGGCACGCGGCGATGGTGACGCAGTGGTGGCAGCGCTACCACGACCGCGTCGAACGGGACCGGCAGGCCGGGCGCGCGGACCCGGCGCTCGACGCGTTTCGCTGGCTGCTGGAGGAACTGCAGGTGTCGCTGTTCGCGCAGGAGCTGCGCACACCCTTTCCGGTCTCGGTCAAACGTCTGCAAAAGGCATGGTCCGACCTCGGAGCTTGAACACTCGCAATATTGCAGGGTTTTCCCGGCTTGCCATCGGCATCATGTGTGCTACATTCGATCCATGGACATCCTGCGGCCGATGGCGCGCGACTGACGGTCCGGCCATGGCGACGCACAGGCGGGATCGGCGCAACCGAAAGAAATCCCGCGGACCGGCAAGGTCGCAGGCATCGGCCGCTTCGCAGCCGTCTTCCGGCGGCGGCAGGATTCGACCGCGGTCGATGCGGAACCGTTCATCGTGACCGAACCCGCCATCGCACCGGACGTCCGGCGACCGCAGGCGCGGGAGGCCGCGAAGATCCTGGCCGACACGCGCGACCTCGCCATCCACCGGCTGGTCCTGTCCATCGCGTCGATGCTCGACCGCATCGGCGACATGCTGATGGAGCGCGCGAACCGCTCGCTCGACAGCGAAGAGACGTCGATGTTCCTCGGCGCACGACGGGCGCTAAACAGCGAGCGCGCCGAGATCATGTCCGAGTTCGAGCGTCGGCTGCGCGAGCAGGTTGACCTCCGGATCGCCGGCGAAGGCGCCACCAAGGCCGACTTCTCGAAGGTCGACGCGACCAAGCTGACGCTGATCGACACCTCGGCGATGGACGAGTCGATCCTGACCGGCAACATCCGCCGCAGCGTGGAGAACGTCTGCCACGACGAGCTGCTGTCCCTCAATCGCGGGATGGGTCACCTGCTCGGCCGGCCCGACCTTGAAACAGACACCAATCCGCTGGCGCCGCAGGTGATCGTCGACGCTTTCGCCGCGGCGCTGCGCGGCGTTCACGCGGACGAGAAGGTCAAGCTCACGATCCTGCGCGAGTTGAACCAGAGCGCACTCGGCGACCTCAACGGCATCTACGCGGACCTCAACCGGCACCTCGTCAACCTGCGGGTGATGCCTTCGTCGGCGCGACCGAGCGCGTCCGCGGCGGCATCCGCGGCCCGCCGCGCTGGCCCGGCGGGCCGCCCGAAGCCCTGGGCTCCGCCGGCGGACGACGTTCCCGGCGCTGCCGATTCCGCGCCGCAGGCCGGTCCCGAGGTCGACCTCCTGTCGCTGTTCCGCCAGATGCACGGCGGCCAGTTTGGCGGGCCGGGGCCAGGGTTCGCGCCGCAGCAGCAACCGATGGCGCCGGGCCAGGGCCCGGGCGGCGCAATGTGGCAAGGCGGTGCCGGTGGCGCGATGTCCGGGCCGCCTGGGGACGACAGCACGAATCCGCTGTGGATGTTCGGGGCGCCCACTGTCGGCGGGCTGGGGCCCGGGGGGCCGGGCATGCAGGGCGTGCGCGGCATCCCGGGCGAAGGGGGCCTCGGCGGGGCAGGCGCGCCGCGGTCGGACGTCCGCTTCCTCGGCATGCCCGACGACCCTAACGCGCCGTTTCCCGAAGTGGACGCGATGGCCGGGCGCTACGTCCCGACCGGACCGATGGCGGCTACCCCTTCCGGCTACATCCCGGGGGCGCCGATCATGGCCACCCGGGAACTCGGCGAAGGCCTCGCCCGGCTGCAGGCAGGCGAGACCGGGTTCGACCTGGGCGACGGCACCTATGTCCGTTTCACCGGCATTCCGCAGGGCAAGCACAACGTCCTGCGCGACCTCCAGGAATCGCCGCTCGGCCAGCACGTAAACCAGCTCGAGTCGATGACCATCGAGCTGGTCGCGATGCTCTTCGACTTCATCTTCGAGACGCGCGACCTGCCCGACGGCATCAAGGCGCTCCTCGCGCGGCTGCAGATCCCCGTGCTGAAGGCGGCGATGCTCGACGGCGCGTTCTTCGCCAAGAAGAGCCACCCGTCGCGCATCCTCGTCAACGCGCTGGCGCAGGCAGGCCTCGGCTGGTCGGCCCAGATGGGGCACGACGACCCGCTGTACCGCAAGATCCACAGCCTCGTCCACCGCATCCTGGACGATTTCACCGACGACCTCTCGATCTTCGAGGCGCTCCGCACCGAGCTCGAGCAGTTCCTCGAGGCGGAGGAGACGGCGGCCGAGGCGAACATCCTGTCGTCGGCGGAGGAGATCAACGAAACCGACCGGCGCGAGGTGGCGCCGGTCGTCGCCCGGCTGCAGACCGAGCGCCGCATCGAGACCTACCCGGTCCCGAACTTCCTCGCCTCCTTCCTGCGCCAGCGCTGGGTCGGGGCGCTGGAGCACATCTACCTTTCCGCCGGCGACGAGAGCGACGGGTGGGACCAGGCGATCGCCACGATCGAGGACCTGGTGTGGAGCGTGCAGCCGAAGCGCACGCGCGAGGACCGCAAGCACCTCGTCGCCCTGCTTCCTTCGCTGCTGAAGCGGCTCTCGGCGGCGGACTATGCCAGCCCGTGGCAGCGTGACGAGCGCGACCGGTTCATGGAGAACCTGGTCGAGGCGCACGCCGCCGCCGTCAAGCCCACGCCCAGCGCGAACGACCTGCCGACGATGGCCGTGGCCGAGCAGGCGCTGGCGGTCGCGGAAATGGCGAAGGCGGCCGGCGACGAAGCCGGCGCGGTGAAGGCCGAGGCGCTCGCGCTCGCGATGTCGCGTGCCGAGCCGGCGCCGGCGCCCGCGGCCGCGACGGTCGACGACCGGTTCCTCGAGATTGCGCAGAGCCTCGAGCGCGGCATGTGGATCGAATTCGAGGGCGACGGCGGCCAGCTCGCCTTCGCCAAGCTCGCGTGGGTGAGCCCGCTGCGCGGCACCTACCTGTTCACCAACCGCCAGGGGCAGAAGGCGCTGTCGATGACCGCCGAGGAACTCGCCGACCGGTTCCGCAACGACCTGGCGCGGCTCGTGGAAGCCGAGCCGCTGCTCGACCAGGCGTTCACCAGCATGATGGAGAACCTGGGCGAGAAGCAGTCCGCCGCCGCGGCGGCGCAGGCATGATCGGCGCGCTCGTCATCGGCGACGAGATACTCTCCGGCAAGCGGGCTGACAAGCACCTCTCGCACGTGATCGCCACGCTGGCCGCGCGCGGCCTCCAGCTCGCCTGGGCTCGCCTCGAAGGCGACGACCGCGGCCGCCTGACCGCCGTGCTGCGCGAATCCTTCGCGCGCGGCGACGTCGTCTTTTCCTTCGGCGGCGTGGGGGCCACGCCCGACGACCACACCCGGCAGGCCGCCGCCGCTGCGCTCGGGCTGCCGCTGGTCCGGCATCCCGAGGCCGTGGCCGAAATCGAGGCGCAGTTCGGCGCCGCCGCCCATCCGCACCGCGTGCTGATGGCGGAGTTCCCCGAGGGCAGCGCGATCATCCCGAACCCGGTCAACCGCGTGGCGTCCTTCTCGATCGCCGACCACCATTTCTTCCCCGGCTTCCCGAGCATGGCTTGGCCGATGCTGGACTGGGTGCTCGCCAACCGCTGCGCGACGCTCGCGGCGCCGCCGTCGGCCGAGCGTGCCATCGTCGTGTTCGACGCCGGCGAGAGCCAGCTGCTGCCGCTGATGAACGACAACGTCGCGCGCTTCCCGCAACTGCGCCTGTTCAGCCTGCCCTCGTTCCTGCCGGAGGGCGGCCGCCGCCTCGAGCTCGGCGTCCGCGGCGATCCCGCCGTCGTCGACGCCGCGCTCGCGCACCTCGTCGCCGGCGTGGACGCTGCCGGGTTCCGCTGGGAGCCCTGGACTGCCCATCCGGCGGCCGCACGCTGATTGGACGGCAGCGGCCACTGGCACGACGAGACGAGCATCGGCGATACCTGCTGCACCACGCTCACCACCACCGAGATGCACCTCGTCGTCGGTGCCGGGCTGATCGGCGACTACAACCCGCTGCACGTCAACGAGGCGTTCGCGCGGCGCTCGCGCTACGGCACGCGCATCCTGCACGGGATGATCACCAGCGCCGTGATGGGCGGCCCCCTCGGGATGTACTTCCACGGCACGGCGATCGCGTACCTCGAGCACCGGGTCCGCTTCAAGTCGCCGGTGAAGGTCGGCGACACGCTCGCTACCACGTGGACGATCACCGGCCGCGACGACAAGCCGAAGCACGCCGGCGGCGTCGTCGCGCGCGCCGGCCGCGCGTCGCCTCCATGCGCCCGAGGCGTCGCTACGCGCCCGCCGTCGCCCGCGCGCACTCGGCGACGATGTCCGGGCCGCGGTAGATGAGCCCGGTGTAGATCTGCACCAGCGTCGCGCCGGCATCTATCTTCTCGCGCGCGTCCTCGCCGCAGAGGATGCCCCCGCAGCCGATGATCGGCAGCGCGCCGTCGAGTGCGCGGGCGAGCGTCCGGACCGTCGCCGTCGCGCGCGCGCGAAGCGGCCGGCCGGAGAGTCCGCCGGCCTCGGCGGCGCGGACCTCGCTCTCGACACCGGCGCGCCCGATCGTGGTGTTGGTCGCGATCACGCCGTCGATCCGATGGCGCACGAGGAGCCGCGCGATGCCCTCGACCGCCGCCGGCTCGAGGTCCGGCGCGATCTTGATCGCCACCGGCGTGTACTTGCCGTGCTGCTGCGCGAGCTTCTTCTGCTCGGCCTTCAGCGCGGTCAGCAGCGCCTCCAGCGCGTCCTCGTGCTGCAGCTCGCGCAGGCCCTTGGTGTTCGGCGACGAGATGTTGACCGCCACGTACGACGCGCGGGTGTACACCGCGGCGAGGCAGGCGAGGTAGTCGTCGACCGCGCGCTCGTTGGGCGTGTCGAAGTTCTTGCCGATGTTGAGGCCCAGGATGCCGCGGTAGCGCGCGCGCCCGGCGTTGGCGACGAATCGCGCGACGCCCGCGTTGTTGAAGCCCAGACGGTTGATCAGCGCCTCCGACTCGACCAGGCGGAACACGCGCGGCTTCGGGTTGCCGGGCTGCGCGCGCCGGGTCACCGTCCCGCACTCGATGAAGCCGAAGCCGAGCGCGGCCAGGCCGTCGATGTGCTCGGCGTTCTTGTCGAGCCCGGCGGCGACGCCGACGCGGTTGGGAAACTCGAGGCCCATCACGGTGACGGGGGACGCGGGCACCTTCGGCACGCAGAACTTCGCGACGCCGCAGCGGGCCGCGGCGTCGAGCGCGGCGAAGGTGGCGTGATGCGCGGCTTCCGGATCGAGCGCGAACAGCAGGTGGCGAAACAGCGGATAGAGCATCGTCGGCGCAAGAGGCGCCGCGCCGCGGCGGGAAATCGCCGCGCGACAGCGCCTTGGGAATCGTGTGGCCGATGATACCATCCTGGGGCGCACTCCCCTTAAGGCCACGGTACCGTTCAACGTGACGCGAACTTCCGCCGCCCTTGCTGTCCTGATCGCCGCGTGCGCGCTGGGAATTCCCGCCGCCGCGGTCGCCGCCAAGCCCGCGGCCAAGCCTGCCGCGAAGGCCTCCGCGAAGCCCGCGACCCCGGGCTATGCCGCCCGCGCCGACGTGCAGGTGTTCATCGACGAACTGGTGCAGGAGAACGGCTTCGACCGCGCCGAGCTCGTTCGCGTGTTCGCCGCCGCGCATTTCGAGCCGAAGATCGTCGCCGCGATGCAGCGGCCGCTGCTCGAGCCGCCCAAGTGGTATGCGTACGCCCCGTCCTTCCTGTCGCCGGCGCGCATCGCGGGGGGCGTTGCCTGGTGGCGCGGCCACGCCGACGAGCTCGCGCGGGCCGAGGAGGTGTACGGCGTGCCCGCCGAGGTGATCGTCGCGATCGTCGGCGTCGAGACGTTCTACGGGCGCAACACGGGCGGCCATCGCGCGCTCGACGCGCTGACCACGCTGGCCTTCGACTACCCGCGGCGGGCGGTGTTCTTCAAGGGCGAGCTGAAGCAGTTCCTGCTGCTCGCGCGCGACCTCGGCGTGCCGCCCGCGACGCTCAAGGGCTCGTTCGCCGGGGCGCTCGGCGTGCCGCAGTTCATGCCGGGCAGCTACCGCAACTACGCCGTCGACTTCGACGGCGACGGCCGCACCGACCTGTGGCAGAGCAGCGCCGACGTCGTCGGCAGCGTCGCCAATTTCCTCGCCCGCCACGACTGGCAGCGCGGCCAGCCGGTGCTGCTGCCGGCGATGCTCGCGCCCGCGGGGGCCGATGCCGTGCTGCGCCGCCTCGACGGAGGCCTGAGCGAGCGCCGCGCGCTCGACGCCTGGGCGGGCGACGGCGTGGCGCCCGTCACGGTGCCCGCGGGCCTCGCCCCCGACCCGGTGGGGCTGCTGCTGCTCGAGGAGAAGTCCCCGGCGGGCGAGGACGCGAGCTACTGGATCGCCTGCCACAACTTCTACGTGATCACGCGCTACAACCGCAGCCGCCTGTACGCCGCCGCCGTCTGGGGCCTCGCGCAGGCCATCCGCGACGCCCGCGCGCAGACGCGGCCGCCGGTGCCGGCGCCGTCGGCGCCGGTCGCGGCCGCCCCCTCCTGAAGCATCCTCCCCACCCGACGACCGAAGAGGCACCCGTGAACGCACCGCTCGACAAGGACCTGCCGCTGCGCGAGGACACGCGCATGCTGGGTCGCGTGCTGGGGGACGTGCTGCGCGTGCAGACGGGCGACGTGGAATTCCAGCGGATCGAGGCGATCCGCCAGACGGCGATCCGCTTCCGCCGCGCCGGCCGCGGCGACGCGCTGGCGGTGAAGGCCGAGCTCGCCACGGTGCTGAACGCGCTGACGGTGCCGGAGACGCTCCACGTGGTGCGTGCCTTCAGCTACTTCTCGCACCTCGCGAACATCGCCGAGGACGTGCACCAGAATCGTCGCCGCCGCGCGCATGCGCTGGCGGGGTCGCCGCCGCAGCGCGCCAGCATCGCCGATGCGCTGGCGCGGGTGGCGGCGCAGGGCGTCGGGGCCGACGCGGTCAGGGCATGGTTCGCCGACGCGCTGGTGAGCCCCGTGCTGACCGCGCATCCGACCGAGGTGCAGAGGAAGAGCATCCTCGACTGCGAGCGCGAGATCGTGCGCCTGCTGCAGTGGCGCGACCGCGTGGAGCTGACGCCCGACGAGATGGTCGAGTTCGAGACCGGCCTCCACCGGCAGGTGCTGGCGCTGTGGCAGACGGCGATGATCCGCCTCACCAAGCTCAAGGTGCGGGACGAGATCGACAACGGCCTCGCCTACTACCGGTACACGTTCCTCGCCGAGCTGCCGAAGCTGTACCTGCAGCTCGAAGCGGGGCTCGCCGCCCAGTTCGGCATCGACGCCGGGACCCCGCTGCCGCCGTTCCTGCAGCCGGGATCGTGGATCGGCGGTGACCGCGACGGCAATCCTTTCGTCGTCGCCGAGACCCTCGAATACGCGGTCGCGGCGCAGGCGGGGGTGGCGCTCGCGCACTACCTGGGCGAGGTGCACGCGCTGGGGGGCGAGCTGTCGCTGTCGACGCGGCTCGTGCATCCGACGCCGGCGCTGACCGCGCTCGCCGCGAGCGCGCACGACACCAATCCGCATCGCGCCGACGAGCCCTACCGGCAGGCGCTGATCGGGGTCTACGCGCGCCTCGCGGCCACGGCAATGGGGCTCGCGGGCTACGTGCCGCCGCGCCCGGCGCACGGCGACCTGCCGCCCTACGTCACTCCCGGCGAGCTCTCGGCCGACCTCGAGGTGATCGCGGCGTCGCTGGCGGCGCACGGCGCGGCACTGCTCGGGTCGGGCCGGCTGCAGCGGCTGCTGCGCGCCGTCGAGGTGTTCGGCTTCCACCTCGCCGTGCTCGACCTGCGGCAGAATTCCGACGTGCACGAGGCCGTCGTCGGCGAGCTCCTCGCCCGCGCCGGCGTCGTCGCCGACTACGCCGGCCTCGCCGAGGACGCGCGCGTCGAACTGCTGGCCGGCGAGCTCGACGGGCCGCGGCTCCTGCATTCGCCGCACGTCGAATACTCGGAGCGCACCGCGAGCGAGCTCGCGATCGTCCACGCCGCGGCGCGCATCCACCGCCGCTACGGCGCGGCGGCACTGCCCAACTACGTGATCTCGAAGTGCGCGTCGGTGTCGGACCTGCTCGAGGTCGCGATCCTGCTGAAGGAGGTGGGGCTGCTGCAGGGCGAGGCGCTCGCCGTCAACATCATCCCGCTGTTCGAGACGATCGAGGACCTGGAGCGCGGCGCCGGGATCATGGACCGGGCGTTCCGGCTGCCGCGCTACCGGGCCTGGCTCGCGGCCCGCGGCGGGTGGCAGGAAGTGATGCTGGGCTACTCGGACAGCAACAAGGACGGCGGCTACACGACGGCGAACTGGGCGCTCTACCGCGCGGAACTCGCGCTGGTCGGCGTGTTCCGCGAGCACGGCATCAAGCTGCGGCTGTTCCACGGCCGCGGCGGCACCGTCGGCCGCGGCGGCGGGCCGAGCTTCGAGGCGATCCTCGCGCAGCCGGCAGGCAGCGTCACCGGGGGCCTGCGCGTCACCGAGCAGGGCGAGATCATCGCCAGCAAGTACTCCGATCCCGACCTCGGCCGCCGCAACCTCGAGACGCTGGTGGCGGCGACGATCGAGGCGAGCTTCGTCGACATCGAGCAGCTGGGCGACCGCGCGGACGGCTACTACGCCGCGATGGACGCGCTGTCGGCGAGCGCGTTCGCTGCCTATCGCGGGCTGGTCTACGAGACGCCGGGCTTCGTCGCCTACTTCCGCGCCGCGACGCCGATCGCCGAGATCGCCGGCCTCAACATCGGCAGCCGGCCGGCGTCGCGCACCGCGTCGATGCGGATCGAGGACCTCCGCGCGATCCCCTGGGTGTTCAGCTGGGGCCAGTGCCGGCTGATGCTGCCCGGCTGGTACGGCTTCGGCACCGCCGTCGACGCCTTTCTCGCGCGCCATCCGGGCGGTGCCGAGGCCGGCATGGCGCTGCTCTCCGAAATGCACGAGCGCTGGCCGTTCTTCCGGAGCGTGCTGTCGAACATGGCGATGGTGCTCGCCAAGACCGATCTCGCCATCGCGTCGCGCTACGCCGAGCTGGTGCCCGAGGCGGCAGTGCGCGAGGCGATCTTCGGCCGCATCGCCGGCGAGCACGGGCGCACGCTGCAGCACGTGCTGGCGATCACCGGGCACGCGAGCCTGCTCGAGGACAACCCGACGCTCGCGCGCAGCATCCGCAACCGCTTCCCGTATCTCGATCCGCTGAACCACCTGCAGGTGGAGCTGCTGCGCCGGCATCGCGCCGGCGCCACGGACCAGAGGATGCAGCGTGCGATCCACCTCACGATCAACGGGCTCGCCGCCGGGCTGCGCAACAGCGGCTGAGGCGCGTGCGGGCAGGGCGGCCGCCGTTCGATCGCCGGCGGCAGGCGGATATCGGCGACGCCCGAGGCTTATAATCACGGTCTGCGCGCAGGCTCGCCGCGGCTTTCCCAAGAATCCCCCATGCGCATCCTCCTTTCCAACGACGACGGTTATTTCGCGCCTGGGCTCGAGCGCCTTGCCGCGGAGCTGTCGACCTTCGCCGAGATCACCGTCGTCGCGCCGGAGCGCGACCGGAGCGGGGCGTCGAACTCGCTGACGCTCGACCGCCCGCTGACGGTGCGGCGCGCGCCGAACGGCTTCCTGTTCGTCAACGGCACGCCCACCGACTGCGTGCATCTCGCCGTGACCGGGCTGCTCGACCACCTGCCGGACATGGTGATCTCGGGCGTCAACCACGGCGCGAACATGGGCGACGACACCATCTACTCGGGCACCGTCGCTGCCGCGACCGAAGGCTACCTGCTCGGCATCCCGTCGATCGCGATGTCGCTCGCGTCGCGCGCAGCGACGCATTTCGAGACCGCGGCGCAGGTCGCCCTCGAACTCGTGCAGCGGCATGCGGCGGCGCCGGCCGGCGCGTGGCTGCTCAACGTCAACGTGCCCGACGTCGCGCGCGCGGCGCTCCTCGGCTACCGGATCACGCGGCTCGGCCGCCGGCACAAGGCCGAGAACGTGATCAAGGCGCAGAACCCGCGCGGCGAGACGGTCTACTGGGTCGGTGCCGCGGGCGCCGCCGCCGACGCCGGCGACTGCACCGACTTCGACGCCGTCGAGCGCGGCTACGCCTCGGTGACGCCGCTGCAGATCGACCTCACCAACCACGACCAGATGGCGCCGGTCGCGGCGTGGCTCGCGCAGTAGCAGGGGCGGGCGGCGGGGGCGGGACGGGAGCGATGGCCACGCAGGACAACAAGATGTCCGGCATCGGGATGACCTCGGTGCGCACGCGCACCCGGATGATCGAGCGGCTGCGCGAGCAGGGCATCCGCGACGAGGTCGTGCTGGCCGCGATGAACGCGGTGCCGCGGCACATCTTCGTCGACGAGGCACTGGCGATCCGCGCCTACGACGACAGCCCCTTGCCGATCGGCCACGGGCAGACGATCTCGCAGCCGTGGGTGGTGGCGCGGATGACGGAGCTGGCGCGCAACCGCGGCACGCTGGAACGCGTGCTGGAAGTCGGCACGGGCTGCGGCTACCAGACTGCGGTGCTGGCCCAGATCGCCGGCGAGGTCTATTCGGTCGAGCGCATCGGCGCGCTGGTGGCGAAGGCGCGGCGCACGCTGCAGTCGCTCAAGGTGAAGAACGTGCGCCTGAAGCACGGCGACGGCTCCGCCGACCTGGGCGAGGACATCTCGGTCGATGCGATCATCGTCACCGCCGCGGCGACGCTCGTGCCGGCGGCGCTGCTCAAGTACCTGACGCCCGGCGGCCGCATGGTGCTGCCGCTGGTGCAGCGCGATGCGCAGGGCGACGGCATGCAGCGCCTCACCGTCGTGACGGCCACGCCCACCGGCCACCGGGAACAACTGCTCGATGCGGTAAGATTCGTGCCACTCCTCCCCGGTCTTGCATAGCCCGGGCCCGGCAACCGGCAACCACGCTGCAATGACACCGCCACTCCGTACTTTCGCACGTCGCGGCGAGATCCTCCGGCGCTGCGCCCTCGGGGCGCTGGTGCTGCTCGTGGCCGCCTGCGCCACGCGCACGCCGGCGCCGGTGCAGGAACGGCGTCCTCCTGCGCCACCGCAGGCTGCCACCACGCCGGCGCCGCCGGCCGCGGCTCCCGCGGCTTCCGACGCGCGACCGCAGACCTACACGGTGAAGCGCGGCGACACCTTGCAGGCGATCGCGCTCGACCACGGCCTCGACTATCGCGAGCTCGCGGCCTGGAACAACATCGAGAATCCCAACCTGATCCGCGTCGGCCAGGTGCTGCGCGTGCTGCCGCCCGGCGAGACCGGCGGCGAGACCACCGCTTCCGGCGTCACGACGACGCCGCTGCGGGCGGGGGCGCCCATCGTCGCGGGCGACGCGCGGCCGCCGGCATCGCCGCCCGCCACGCCGCTCGCGGTCCCCGGCCCGCGCAACTCCGACAACTACAAGTCGCAGCCGAAGGCGCTGAAGGAAGCGTATTCGGAGCAGGCGCTGCGCGACGCGCAGAAGGCGGCGGCTGCGCCGGCGCCGGCGCCGGCCGCGGTCGATGCGACGCCCGCGCCGGCGGCGCCCGCGGTCGTCGCGCGGGCCGATCCCGCGCCGTCACCGCCCGTCGCGATCCCGCCGCGCCCGGACGCCAAGCCCGCCGGGTCCGACGACGGCGGCGACCGGATCGACTGGCTCTGGCCCGCGACGGGCAAGCTCGTCACCGGATTCTCCGACACCGCCAACCTCAAGGGCATCGACATCGCCGGGAAGGCGGGGCAGCCCGTCGTCGCGAGCGCCGCGGGCAAGGTGGTGTACGCCGGCAGCGGCCTGCGCGGCTACGGCAAGCTCGTCATCGTCAAGCACAGCGACACGTTCCTGTCCGCGTACGCGCACAACAGCGAGATCCTCGTCAAGGAAGGCCAGCAGGTCACGCGCGGCCAGAAGATCGCCGAGATGGGCAATTCCGACAGCGACCAGGTCAAGCTGCATTTCGAGATCCGCCGCCAAGGCAAGCCCGTCGACCCGCTCAAGTTCCTGCCGCCGGCATGAGCCCGACGGGCCGCCCCGAGGGCGAATACCGGAGCGCGCAGCGCGAAGGTGATCGATCAAGCCCGACGGGCCGCCCCGAGGGCGAATACCGGAGCGCGCAGCGCGAAGGTAGTCCAGTGGGCCCGACGGGCCGCCCCGAGGGCGAATACCGGAGCGCGCAGCGCGAAGGTGATCGATCAAGCCCGACGGGCCGCCCCGAGGGCGAATACCGGAGCGCGCAGCGCGAAGGTGATCGATCA
>CALQLA020000033.1 GCA_943331295.2 Bordetella parapertussis
CACCGTATCGTGAACCGGATGCTCACCGTCAGCGCTCGGCACTGCGAAGCGCGTGCCCGGCGCAAAGTCCACGCGGATCATCAGCGTGCGCGCCGCTGCATTGAAATCGGTCCCCGCTACAAACCACGGGGCACTGATCCCCAGCGCTGTCTCAAACAGCTTTTCTGTCATCGCAACCCACCCACAGAATCACGTCCAAGGCACTGAGTTTACCCACTCAGATTTCAACCGAGGCTGTTTATAACGACGCCATTAGGCAAAAGCTTTTAGAGATGCACAAAAAGCTAACCTCGGAACACATTGAACGGTTGAATGCGATATCTGCAAACGATGATAGAGAGGTGGCGCTAACAACCGATATTGCCGATATGGGTATAGAAGCTGTTTCGACGATGAATGATTTTGTTCAAAATATAATGACTTTTAGCATTCCATCGCGAGTGCCAGCCACCCTGCGGCAATAGTCTGCCATAGTGAACTCAAGCGTACAGGAATTTCACCCCCCCCTTTTCCCGATCCGCGACGGTATCGCCGTCCCGAGAGGGAGGCGGTCAAACACGCGGTCTCTGGCACAGATTCCCCGCTCCAACCCCGCGCGTGGCGATGCGCGGCAACAGGTGAGAGTGCGACTGGCAGAAGGCGACGAACGCCTTGCCGACGTTGGAAAGCCCTTTCGGCCGATAGAGGAGACCCATCCTCTGCCGAAGGCGCGGACCCGCGATCCGCAACGCAACGATGCGCCGCTCCTTGATTTCGCTCTCGACGCTCCAGTCGGGCAAGAAGCCAATGCCGTAGCCGTAGCTGATCATCGCCTTGATGAGGTGCGTGTCATTTGATTCCATCACTACCTGCGGGTCCAGGCCGTTGGCCTTGAAGAACTGGTCGGCAAGCCAACGCACGGCCATGGATTTCTCATAGAGGATGAAGCGCTGAGAGGCAAGCTCGGCGCCCGTCACGGTCCTGCGGCGGGCGAGTGGATGACCCGCCATCGCGCAGAGCAGGCCCTCCTGCACGCCGAGCGCGATGGTGTCCGTGCCGCGCAGGGTCACCGGCAACGGGACGAACGCGAAATCAAGCTCGCCGGACTGGATCTCGGCGAGCGAGGCCTCGGTGGCAATCATGGTGCGAAGATCCATCTTGACCTGCGGATGGGCGAGCCCGAAGTCTCGATAGAGCGCGCCCCACAGATAGGCAGCCGCGGCGGCGCTCGTGCCCACCACGATCCGGCCCTTCAACTGACCTCTGTCCAGGTTGGCCGTCGTGCGAAAGCGCGACCACGCGGCCAGCAGCTCGTTTGCCGCAATGAGAAATTGTTCGCCGCGGTGCGTGAGCTTCACCCGGCGATGACTGCGCGTGAACAGCTCCTCGCCGATCTCCTCCTCAAGCAGGCGTATCTGCTGGCTCACGGCCGACTGCGTGAGGTGCAGACGCTCGCCGGTCACGGTGAAGCTGTGAACGGCGGCCGCGGTGGCGAAGATCTCAATACGGTGAAGGTCCATCATTTTCCATTAGAGATACTTATCTGACGCATCATAAAATAACGCTTGAATGATGGGAAGCGCTGGCGTAAGTTGACCACCAAACGGCCCGTCCGCGTGGCTGTGGAGGAGAGCAATCCATGAAGTGTCTATTGCAAGCCGCAGTGTTCACCGCGCTGGTGACGGTCGGCGGCGTGGCAGCCGCCCAGCAGTCGTTCAACTGGAAAAAGTACGCCGGGCAAACCATCAACGTCTCGATCGCCAAGCAGCCCTGGTCGGACTTCATCGCGCCGAAGCTTCCCGAGTTCGAGCAGCTGACGGGCATCAAGGTAAAACTTGAGGTGCTCCCCGAGGACCAGAACCGGCAGAAGCTCGCGATCGCCTTCTCGTCGGGCCGCGCCGACATCGACGTATTCGCGTCGCAGCGCCACCAGGAGGGTGCGAAGTACTTCGCTGCCAAGTGGTACGAGTCGCTCAAGCCGTACATCGACAACAGGAGCCAGACGTCGCCGGACTTCGACTACGCCGACTTCGCGCCGCAATCGCTGAACGACGTCACCATCAACGGCCAGGTGATCGGTATCCCGCTTTACAGCGAGCTGGAGGTAATGGTCTACCGCAAGGACCTGTTGCAGCAGGCGGGCCTCGGCGTGCCGCAGACCCTTGACGAGCTCGAGGCCGCAGCGAAGAAGCTCACCGACAAGTCCAAGAATCAGTACGGTATCTGCATGCGGGGCAAGGGCGCGGCGACCACCACGATCTACTCCGGCGTGTTGCACAGCATGGGCGGCAACTGGGTGGATGCGAAAGGTGATCCCGCGTTCACCACCCCGGAAGCAATCAAGGCCTTCGAGTACTACGGCCGGCTCGCGCGCGAATACGGACCGCCCGGCGCGACCAACTACCACTGGCTGCAATGCCAAGGCCTGCTCGCCGCAGGCAACGCGGCGTTCTGGACGGACTCGAACATCTTCTTCGCGCCGCTGCTCGACCCGAAAAAGTCGGCGGTCGCCGACAAGTTCGGCTTCGCCGTCATGCCTGCAGGACCGGCGGGCCGCCAGCCGGCCGGCGGCGGCTGGTTCCTCTCGATGTACTCGAAGTCGCAGCACAAGGACGCCGCGTGGTACTTCATGCAGTGGGCGATCAGCAAGGACAACGCGCTCAAGGCGCAGATTGCGGCCATTCCCACCGCGCGCATCTCCGCGTGGTCGTCGGAGGACTTCAAGAAGACGGACAAGGCGCCGGAGCTCACCAAGGCCACGCTCGATTCCCTCAAGCTGCCCAACACGCCTTCGTGGGGTCCTCCGTTCGTCGCGGTCGGCGAGATTCGCGATGTGCTGGGCGGAGTCGTGGTGGTCGCGATCGAAGGGGGTGACGTGAAGGCCGCTGCGCAGAAGGCCAACGACCAGATCAAGGCGATCCGCGCCAAGACCGAATAAGCCTTCTTCCGAACCGCACCGGAAGGTGTAACCGGCTCACGCCTTCCGGAGGACGGAGCAGCACCATGTCGCGCACCCCATCGAGCGAGCGGCGCGCGAGCCGCAGATTCATCGCCCCCGCATCAGCAGTGCTCCTGCTCATGCTGGTGTTTCCCTTCGCGTACACGGGCTACCTGAGCCTGTTCGAATGGTTCGCGGCCGGACCGCCTCCCCGCTTCGTCGGCTTCCGGAACTACGTCGACCTTGCGCACGACGTGCGCTTTCTGAGCGCGCTCGCGCGCACGCTCGCGTTTACGGCCCTGGCGGTCACCATCGAGGTCGTTCTCGGCATCGCGCTCGCCCTGATGTTCGCTCGGCCGTTCTTCGGGCGCGGTGTCGCGCGCACCGTGTTCCTGCTGCCCATGGTAGCCACCCCGGTGGCGATCGCGCTCGTCTGGCTCTTGATGTACGACCCGGCCACGGGCGTGCTCAATTACCTCCTCAAGCTGATCGGGCTGCCGGGCAGCCTGTGGGTCAACGATTCGTTTCTGGCGCTGCCCGCGCTGGTGCTGGTCGATGTCTGGCAGTGGACGCCGATCGTGATGCTGATGGTGCTGGGCGGCCTGACCGCCCTTCCAGGCGACCCGTTCGAAGCGGCCCGCATGGACGGCGCGACGTCCTGGCAGATCTTCCGCTACCTGACGCTGCCGATGCTGCGACCCTACATCGTCGTTGCGGCGCTATTTCGCGGGATCGATGCGCTCAAGACTTTCGATTCCATCTACGTCATCACCCGTGGCGGACCGAACTTCGCCTCGGAGACGCTGAACCTCTACATCTACGCGAGCGCGTTCGACTACCTGCACTTCGGATCGTCGTCGGCGATGCTGGTCGTCTTCTTCGCCATCGTGCTCGCGTTCAGTCTGGTGCTGATCGCCTTCCGGCGGAAGTCGGCATGAGCCCCTCCAACCGCCGGCCGGTGCGCCCGCGCCGCGTCCTGTTCTACGCGCTGGTGATCTCGGTGCTCGTCGGATATCTGTTTCCGTTCTACTGGATGGTGCTTTCGTCGCTCAAGACGCAGATCCAGAACTTCGCCAACCCGCCGCTTTTCCTGTTCACGCCAACGCTCGAGAACTACGTCTCGGTTTTCGCGAACAATCCATTCGCGCTGTTCCTGTTCAACAGCCTCGTGATCGGCGCCGGATCGACGCTGCTCGGATTGGCGCTTGGGCTTCCCGCAGCGTATGGGATTGCGCGCTATCGCAAGCAGGGTGTCGCGCTCGGCTTCCTGATCGCGCGCATCGCGCCTGGGATCAGCTACCTCGTGCCCTGGTTCATCATCTTCTCGGAGCTCAACCTCGTCGGCAGCTACAGCGCGCTGATCCTCGCGCATCTCACCGTCGCGCTGCCGCTGATCGTATGGCTGATGATCGGCTTCTTCGAGGACGTGCCGCAGGATCTCGAGGATGCCGCGTTCATCGACGGCGCCAATCGTTTCGAGCTGTTCCTGAAGGTCGCGTTGCCGATCGTCAAGCCGGGCATCGCGACGGCCGGCATCCTGAGCTTCATCCAGTCGTGGAATACCTTCATGTACTCGGTCGTGCTGTCGAACTCGGACACGCGCACCCTCCCGGTGGCGGTGTTCGGATTCCTGTCCTACGGCGGCTTCGACTGGGGAAGCCTCACGGCCGCCGCCACGATC
The DNA here is from genome assembly GCA_943331295.2 of Bordetella parapertussis. Classification (GTDB taxonomy): domain Bacteria; phylum Pseudomonadota; class Gammaproteobacteria; order Burkholderiales; family Casimicrobiaceae; genus CAIWHR01. Next base: position 4,599 of record CALQLA020000033.1, read on the forward strand.
ATCACGCTGCCCGTGCTGGTCCTGACGCTCATGATCCAGCGTCACATTGTTTCAGGCATCGCCGTGGGCAGCGTCAAGGGATAGCCGCCCCGCGCGTGTCGCTCGATCAATCGTCGAAAGGAAAGAGAATGTCGGTAAGAACATCGGTGACGGATGATGCCGCGAGCATCGACAACGGCAAGGTGAAGCTCGAGCTGACGCGCGGGCGCGACGGCTGGACCGAGCGCCTGCTCGCGTGGCGCGGGGGCTGGGAGCCGATGCTGACGTCGTTGCCCGCCGAAGGCGACCCGGCGCTCGACGCGGTCCCGCGCGTGGACGCAGTGCAGGTGCTGAAGAATGACGCCGCAGCCGCGACGCTGCGCCTCACGGGTGGGGCCGGTCCACGCCGTTACACCGTCGACGTCGAGCTCGGGCGCGACGTGCCCACCTTTCACTATCGCGTGACGGAGAGGCTTGATACGCCCGTGCGATCGCGAAGCCTGCAATCCCGGTATTGCTTTGTGGAGCCCACCGTCGACTTCTGCTGGGCGCCGCATCTGAGACCACGCGAGGGGCACGTCGTCGGCCAGTTCGCCTTCAAGGCGCCTGCCATCATCATGCAGAAGGAAGGCAAGCTGGTGTCACTCGTGGCGAACGTCGACCTGATCGATGCGTCCGCGACACAGCTCGTCTGCCTCGAGCCCGACGCCTCGCCGTACCGCGCCGCTCCGCTCCTCGCCTACGGATTCAAGGATCATCAGCCCGAGGGACTCGTCTATTTCCGACACCGGCCCGAGATGATCGCGGAGTTGCCCCCCGGCGAGCGATCCTACGGCTATGCGCTGCACCTCGATGCAGATGCGGAGCCGGGCTATGGCTATCGCCAGATAGTGCGACTGCTCTGGCGGCTGTACGGCGTCCGCTCCTTCGAGCAGGTCGTGCCGCAGGTCATCCCCATGGATCGCTACGGCGATCACGCGCTCGACTACGCCCTGCCCACGCTTTGGCGCGACCTGCCGCGCGAAGGCCGCGACGCCGGCGGCATGATCATGGGCATCAAGTTCCCGAACGACATCTGGTTTCACTTCTTCTTCAACCACCTGCACACCGCGTTCGGCCTGTATCGGATGGGCCAGCGGCGCGGTCGCGCCGATTACATGGACAAGGCGCGCAAGATCCGCGATCTCGTGCTGTCGTCGCCTGTCGACCGCGGCGCCTATCCGGCGATACTGTCGCACCAGATCATCAATGGCATCCGCCATGACCGCTGGATTCCGCATGCCCATTGGGTCGGCGGCTCGATCCCCTACCAGACCCAGATTCCGCCGCCGCCGGACCAGCCGGCTTACAGCACGATGGACCTCGCGTGGACGGCGACATGGATGCTGCGCTGGGACGCGGAGATCGAGCCGGTTCCCGAGTTCCGGCAGCGCGCGATCGATTGCGGCGACCTGCTGCTGCGCTCGCAATTGCCCTCCGGCGCGGTGCCGGTGTGGCTGCACCAGGAAACGCTCGAGCCGTTGGACCTGCTCCGCGAGAATCCAAGCGGCGCCGCCGGTGGATTGCTCTTCGCGAAGCTGCATGCGGCGACGGGCGAGGCGCGCTTTCTGGAAGCCGCGAAGCGCGCCTGCGCGTTCATGGCGACGCGATGTCATCCGAAGTTGTGGACCGACTACGAGTGCCACTTCGATTCGGCGGGCAAGCCCTTCGATCTCGTCGACCACTACAGCCAGCAGCGTCCGCAATGCACGTTCCCGATCTTCTGGTCGGCGGAGCTCGCCAAGGAGCTGTTCCGGCAAACGGGCGACGAGAGCTACCGCGAGCAGGCGCTGCGCGCCATCGACTACCTGCTCCTGTTCCAAGGTGTCTGGAGCCCGCCCTACCTGACGGTCAAGGGATTCGGCAGCATCGGCATCGGCAACGGCCACACCGGATGGAACGACGCCCGCGCAGGCATCTTCGCCCCCGGCATCGCCGAGTTCTTCGATCTGACGGGCAACGTCGAATATCTGCAGCGCAGCGTCGCTGCGATGCGCGCGCCTCTTGCGCTAATGTACATCCCCGAGAACAAGCCGGTTTCATCCGTCTGGGACAAGGGCCCGCATGGCTACGCCGACGAGTGCTACGCGCATCGCGGACGCGACGCTCGTCTCGGGCCTTCCACGTTCGACTTCAGCGTGGGCTATGCGCTGATGGCGTTCGAGGAGATCTATCCCAAGTACGGGTCCGTGTTCGTCGATCTCGCTGCAGGCACGGCTGTCGGCATCGACGGCTGCACCGTCCAGCCAGCGCTTGTCGAGGGCAATACCGTGCACCTGACGATAGACGATCGCGTCGGCGACCACCGTTCGCTGGAAATCGCCTTCGCGCAGCCGGCGGGCGCCAGGCTCTCGTTGCATGTCAACGGCGCGCCGCCGCGTACGGTAGCCGCTGGTGCGAATCGCAGCATGGCCGAAGCAGCGTCGCGGGCGAGCGACGACCGTTAGGCGCGGCTGCGTCCAACAATTCAGCGAATCGGATAGGCGTACAGCAGCCCGCCTTCGCCGACGAGGCGATTGGGGCTCGCCGCGCGGTCCATGTGCAGCGCCGAGTTCTTGCCGAGGTGCCGCTCGAAGACCTCGCCATAGTTGCCGATGCTCTTCACGATCGCATAGGACCACCTGGGCGAGATCCCCAGCTTCTTGGCCATGTCCGCGGCCGCCTGGTCGCCGGCGAACAGCCGCTGCACGTCCTTCGGCTGCTTGTCCAGCTTGGCCACGATGTCGTCGACGTTGGCGGAAGTCACGCCGGCTTCCTCGGCGAGCAGCATCAGCTGCACGCCCCAGAACAGCGTCGCCTCGAGCTCCTTGTCCGGGCGCGACACCAGCGCCAGCGGCTCGTTCGAGATCACGTCCGGGAGGATCACGTAGTCGTCGGGCTTCGGCGCCAGCAGCCGGTCCGAGGCCAGCGCGCTGAAGTCGCTCGACATCACGTCGCACTTGCCGCTGAAGAAGGCCTGCAGGCGCGCCGACTTGTCGGCGATGTTCTCGACCTTGTACTTGAGCTTGTTCTTGCCGAACCAGTCGGCGAGGTTGAGCAGCGTGGTCGAGCCGTCCTCGGCGCAGATCGTCGCGCCGTTGAGCTCGCGCGCCCGCTTGACGTTCAGCTTCTTCGGGACCATGAAGCCCTGCCCGTCGAAGAACGTCGTCACCGAAAAGGCGATGCCGGGGTCGGCGTCGCGGGTGCCGGTGCGGGTGATCGAGCGCGACGCCATGTGCGCCTGTCCCGCAACCAGCGACTTGATGCTGTCGGAGAAGCCGACGCCGCGCATTTCCACCTTGGAGGCGTCCCCGAAGATGGCGGCCGCGGCCATCCGGCAGAACTCCACGTTGAAGCCCTGGAACACGCCCTTGCTGTCGGGCACGGAAAAGCCGGGCGAGTTCGGGTTGACGATGCAGACCAGCTTGCCTTCCGCCTTGATCTTGTTCAGCAGCTCGCCGGCCTGCGCGGCGGGGGCGGCGAGCGCGGCGGCGACGGCGGCGGCGGCGAGTACTTTCGTGAAATGCATGCAGATCTCCCTGGGGTTGAAAATGAGGCCTTGCCTCGTGGCCGGCCGGCGCGAGGCGCGCCGGCCGGCGTGTCTTGTCGGCGTGCGGGCTATCCGGGCGGCGCGAGCCGGCGCTCGAGCCGGCGGCCGGCCGCGGCGACCGCCCAGCAGATGACGAAGAATATCGCGCCGACGAATACGTAGGCCTCGATCGCGCGTCCCTGCCACTGCGGATCGTTGTAGGCCATCTTGGCCGTGGCCATCAGGTCGTGCAGGCCCACGATCACGACCAGCGAGGTGTCCTTGAAGCCGCCGATCGCGGTATTGGTCAGCGCCGGCGTCGCCGCGCGCACGGCTTGCGGCAGGATCACGTCGCGCATCAGCGGCCAGTCGCGAAAGCCGAGGGCGCGCGCGCTGTCGAACTGTCCCCGGCTGATCGTCTGCAGGCCGCCGCGCAGGTCCTCGGCGACGTAAGCGGAATGAAACATCACCAGCGCCGCGAGGGCGGCGTAGATCGGCTCGATGCGTCCCCCGGGGATCACCAGCGGCAGCACGAACACGCCGAAGAAAAGCATCGTGACCATCGGGACACCGCGGATGAACTCGATGTACGAAGCACACAGCGTCGATACCAGCGGCAGCGTGGAACGGCGCCCCAGCGCCAGCGCGACGCCCAGGGGGAACGCGAGCGCCAGGCCGAAGGCCGCGAGGAAGAGCAGCACCGGGATGCCGTTCCAGCGCGACGCTGCGACCGGCGCGAGGCCGAGGATGCCGCCCTGCATCAGCGTGAGGAAGGCCAGCAGCGCGAACGCCCACGCCGCAGCCAGCATCCGCGCGCCCAGGGCGCCGAACAGCGTCGCTCCGCAGAGGACGAGCAGCAGCAGGCTCGCCGCCGCGGGCCGCCAGCGCTCCGCGTACTCGTAGGTGCCGAACAGGATCAGCGGCCCCTTCTCGACCAGGAACGGCCAGCAGGCGCCGGCGCGGTCGGCACACGCGGCGGCGGGCGCCCAGGGCACGGTGGCGCCGACGACGGCCCAGCCCACGATGGCGGTGCAGGCCAGCACGGCGACGGCGCCCACGATCACGGTGAGCATTGCGGCAACCGGTGTGCCGAAGAGCCGCGCCTGGAGCGTCGCGACTCCCGGCGGCGGCGGCGTGCCTGCGCTCGCGTCGATCACGCGACCCCCCGCCGCAGGCGGGTGTTCAGCGCGTTCATCGCCTGCGCGATGACGAGCCCGATCGCGAGGTACACCGACATCACCAGCGTCATCACTTCGACCGACCGCAGCGACTGGTTGATCGCGGTTCCGCCGACCGCCAGGAATTCGGTGTAGCCGACCGCGAGCCCGATCGAGGTGTTCTTCAGCAGGTTGAGATACTGGCTGGTGAGCGGCGGCAGGATCGATCGCGCGACCTGCGGCAGGATCACGCTCCACATGCGCTGCCGGGGCGTGAGGCCGAGTGCCAGCGCCGCGTCCCACTGGCCCCGCGGCACGGCCTCGATCCCGCCGCGAACCACCTCGGCGATCTGCGCGCCGTGATAGAAGGTCAGCGTCAGCCACAGCGCGACGAACGCCAGCGAGACCAGCATGCCGCCCGCGAAGTCGAAGCCCTCCAGCGCCGGGATCGACCAGGCAGCCGCGCCGCCCGACAGGATCGGCAACAGGACGCCCGCGGCAAGCGCGGCGACGGCGAGCGCCGCCGGCGGCGGCGTGCGCAGGCCGGCCGTCCGTCGCCGGCCGGCCCAGCGGGCCGCCGCCCATGCCCCAATGAGCCCGCCGGCGATGCTCGCGACGTGCCACCCGGCCCAGGCAACCTCCGTCGGGGCCGGCAGGTGCAGGCCGCGGTTCGAGATGAAGACACCGGGCAGCGGATGCAACGCCGCGCGCACGTTGGGAAGGCCGGCGACCAGCGCGACGTAGACGGCCAGCAGCAGCACCAGCTTGGGCAGGTTGCGCATCGCGCCGACGTAGGCGCGCATCGCCGCTTCGGCAAGCGGATTCCCCGACACCAGGACCACCCCGGCCAGCACGCCGACGATGGTGGCGGCCGCGATCGAGGTGACCGCAAGCGTCAGGGTGTTGATGATCCCGACCAGGAAGGCGCGCGCGTAGGTGTCGGATGCCGTGTACGGAATCGGCGGGTCGGAGATGTCGAAGCCGGACTGGCTCAGGAAGAACCCGAAGTCGATGCCGACGCCGGCGCGCGCGAGGTTGGCGGAGGCGCTCGCCGCCGCCAGCCACCCGACGGCGACAATCGCCGCGAGCAGCGCGCCCTGGCCCATGAGCGCGCCGGGCCGCCCCAAGCGCGAATGCCGGAGTGCGAAGCACGAAGGCAGTCCGGCAAGCGCGCGCCGGCGTGCCGGAGCCTGCGTCGCCTCGCTCAAGCTGTCGCCTCGCGGCCGGGGCGGCGTGGCGCGAAGCCGCCGCGGACGTAGGCTTCCTGCAGCGCGGTCTCGATGGAACCGGGGCGATGGCTGCGCACGAGAGCGATGGCGGCCGAGGGAGCGAGGCCGCGTTCGACGAGCACGCGGGCGGCGACGGTTCCCGTCCGTCCGAGGCCGGCGCGACAGTGCAGCGTGACCAGTTCGCCGGCGTCGAGCCGGCGGTGGACCTGCGGGGCGGCAAGCGCCCACGCTGCCTCGAAGGCCGGACCGGGCGCCTCCATGTCGCGGATCGGGCAATGCGCCCAGGCGACGCGCAGCGCGTCGCACGCCGCGAACATCGCGTCGGCGTCGATGCGGTCGAGTTCGTTCCGGGCAATGAGCGTCACCAGCATCGTCGTGCCCGCAGTGGCGAGCCGGCCGAGGTCCTGCACGAGCGCGAGGCGCGTCCTTGTACTGGGAAGCGGCGCGTCATGCCAGCCCGGACATTCGACCAGGCCTAGGCGTCCGGCTCCGCCCGGGACGGGAACGATGTTCATTCGGCGACGGCGGCGAATGGTCGGCGCGCGCGAATCCGCGACGCGTTGCACGCTGGGGGGCGCACCCTCCCGGCGAGCGGAGGGTTCGGGTTCGATGTGCGAGGCGATGACATGATCCAGCGGCGGCGCGGACACGGTCTCGCCGCGCGACCACGCGGAACCGGTTGCGTTCAACAAGGCGTGATTTTACTACGCGCCCGGCACGCTGCGGAAAGCGCCTGCGCATCAGGGCCGGGGCAGCGCAGACTTTGCCGGCGAATCGTTCTATGATGATCGCCCACGCAAATCCATGCGCAGCCCGGTGAACCGATGACACTTCCGCCACTCTCGCTCGACTCCGCGACGACCGCACTGGTCCTGATCGACCTCCAGTACGGCATCGTCGCGATGAACGTCCATCCGCAGTCCGGCTCCGAGGTGGTCGCCCGCGCCAGGCGCCTGGCCGATGCGTTCCGCGCGGCGCACGCGACCGTGGTCCTGGTCGCCGTCGGCGGCCTGCCCGACGGGAAGGATGTGCTCGCGCCAATGGCCGACGCGGCGCCGCCCGCCGCGGCAAGGCCTGCGAACTGGTCGACGATCGTCGAGGAGCTCGCCCCGCAACCCGGCGACCTCAGGATCGCCAAGCGGCAATGGGGCGCCTTCTACGGCACCGAGCTCGACCTGCAGCTGCGCCGGCGCGGCATCCGCACGATCGTCCTCGCGGGCATCTCGACCAACGTCGGCGTCGAGTCCACCGCGCGCGACGCGTTCGAGCGCGGCTACGAGCAGGTGTTCGTCGCCGACGCGATGGCGAGCCCGTCGGTGGAAGCCCACGCCAACACGCTGAAGTACACGTTTCCCCGTATCGGCCGCACGCGGACGACCGACGAAGTGCTGGCCGCGCTGCAGACACGCTGACGCGTGCGCCGCGCGTCCCTCCTCCGCCCCGGGGCACGCGCCCTGCTCGCCGCCGGCGCCGCCGCGTGCCTCGCCGGCGCGCCGCCATCCCTCGCATTCGACTCCGCGCCGCCGACGCCGCGCGTGGCCGAACAGCGCACCGTCGCGTACTTCGAGCGCGTCAAGGCGGACCCCAACCGGCTGGTCCCGTTCCTGCGCGCGATGCCCAAGGGCGGCGACCTGCACAACCATGCGTCCGGCGCCGTGTACGCGGAATCCTACCTGCGGTGGGCAGTCGAGGATGGCCTGTGCGTCGATCCGGCGGAACTCGCGCTGAAGCCCCTGCCCTGCGACACCGCGGCCGGCCGGCCGCCGCTGCAGGACGCGCTCGCGCGCGACGGCGACCTGCACGACCGGCTGGTCGATGCGATGTCGATGCGGACGAAGGACAAGTCGCCGAAGAGCGGGCACGACCTCTTCTTCGGCACGTTCGACAAGTTCGCCGCCGCGTCCAAGCCGCGCGGCGGCGACATCATCGCGGAGGCGACGGCGCGTGCGGCCGGCGGCGGCCTGCAGTATGTCGAGCTGATGCTGAACCCCGATGGCGGGCAGGCGCGGGGCGCCGGGCGGCGCGTGGGCTTTGGCGGCGACCTCGCCGCGACGCGCGCCGCGCTGCTGGCCCCCGCGCCCCCAGGGAGCGGCGAGCGCAGCATCCCCGAGATCGTCGCGGCGAGCCGGTCGTGGCTCGACGGCGCGGAGGCCCGCCGCCGCGCCGTGCTGCGCTGCGAGGCGGCGCTGCCCGATCCCGGCTGCGACGTGACGGTGCGCTACGTCTACCAGGTGCTGCGGGCGATGCCGGCCGAGATGGTCTTTGCGCAGATGGTGTTCGCGTTCGAGTGGGCGTCGGCCGATCCGCGCGCGGTCGGCGTGAACCTGGTGCAGCCGGAGGGCAACCCGGCGGCGGTCGCCAACTTCCGGCTGCAGATGCGCATGCTCGACTACCTGCACGGCGTCTACGCGAACGTGCGCATCACGCTGCACGCGGGCGAGTTCGTACCGGGCCTCGTGCCGCCCGAGGTCTTGCGCTATCACATCCGCGAATCGGTGGTCTCCGGCCACGCGAGCCGCATCGGCCACGGCGTCGCGATCATGCACGAGGACGATCCGTTCGGCCTGCTGCGCGAACTCGCGCGGCGCGACGTGCTGGTGGAGGTCTGCCTCACCAGCAACGACGGCATCCTGGGCCTGCGCGGCGTCAATCATCCGCTGCGCACGCTGCTCGCCTTCGGCGTGCCGGTGGCGCTGGGCACCGACGACGAGGGCGTCTCGCGCAGCGACATCACCGGCGAGTTCCGCCGCGCGGTCGAGGACCAGGCGATCTCCTACCGGCAGCTGAAGCAGATGGCGCGCGCGAGCCTGACGCACGCGTTCGTCGAAGGCGGGAGCCTGTGGCAAGCGCCCCGCGGCAACGTGCCGGTTCCCGCCTGCGCCCGCGACGTCGCCGCCGGCGCGGTCGGCACCGACTCGTGCCTCCGCTTCATGCAAGGCAGCACGAAGGCGCGCCTGCAGATGCAGCTCGAGCACCGCCTCCGCGAGTTCGAGGCGACGATCGCCGCCGAGGCGGCGGCCGGCCGGCGGTAGGCGCGGCGCCGCAGCGGCCCGCCCGCGTCAGCGAATGAACCCGGCGCTGCGCGGCAGGATCAGCGAGATCTCCGGGAATGCGATGATGAGCAGCAGCCCAGTGACGAGCGACAGCGCATACGGCCAGTAGTGCGGCGCATGCTGGAAGACCGAGAGCTTCGCGAAGCGCAGCGCCACCAGCAGGCCGATGCCGAGCGGCGGCATGAACAGCCCGACGCCCACGGCAGCCGTCTGCACGATGCAGAAATGGATCGGGTCGATGTGCAGCCGCAGCGCGATCGGGTAGACCACCGGCACGAACAGCACCGCTGCCGGCAGGCCTTCGAGCACCATCCCGATCACCAGCGTGATGGCCGCGACGCCGACGAGGAACAGCCACGGGGCAGCTTCGAGCGGCTGCAGCAGGTCGCCCAGCGCCTTCGGCACGCCGGTGACGCCCAGCAGGTACTGGTAGATCGTCGCCACCGCCGTGAGGAAGATCACGGCGCCGGTCAGGATGCCGCTTTCGTAGGCGATGTCGAAAATCCCGCGCCACGAGACGTTGCGGTAGTAGAAGCGTGCGACGACGATCGCGAAAAACGCGACGACGGCGCCGGCTTCGGTCGTCGTGAACGCGCCGCTGTAGAGGCCCCCGAAGATCACGATCGGGACCAGCAGCGGCACCGTCGCCGCGCGCAGCGCGGTCAGGAACCTGGGGAGGCTGGGCGCCGCATCGCGCGGCCAGCCCTTCGCCTTCGCGCGGATCAGCACCAGCACGCAGAGGCACACCGCCTGCGTGGCCGCCGGAATGAAGCCGGCGAGGAACAGCGCGACCGGAGAGACGTTGGTGACGACCGCAATGACGATCATGAAGATCGCGGGCGGCACCAGCATGCCCATCGCCGATCCCGCCGCGATCAGCGACGCCGCGTCCTCGGGCTTGTAGCCGGCGCGCAGCATCGGCTTCAGCAGCACGGAACTGAGAGCGGAGACTTCCGCGATGATCGAGCCGCACAGGTCGGAGAACAGGTACGAGACCGTGATCACCGACATGCCGAGGCCGCCCGGGAGCCCGCCGACCATCGCGCGCGCCAGGTCGACCAACGCCTGCGCCATCCCGCAGCGCTCCATCAGCAGTCCCGCAAAGATGAAGCACGGTATCGCGAGCAGCACCCAGCCTTCGGCGGTGCTGATCACGCTCGACGCGATCACCTGCAGCGGATAGCCCCCAACGAGGAGCCCGGCCACCGCCGCGACGCCGAGCGCGAAGATGATCGGCATCGAGAACAGCAGCAGGCCCAGAAAGACGAAGCCCGTGACGGCGAGGGTCATTCGGTCGGCCCCGTCGGCGGGGTCTCGCGGGGCGCCGTGACCGCGCCGCGGAGCGCGTAGACGACGAGAATGGCGCCGCCCGCGGTCGCCGCGATGTAGAACCAGCCGAGGCTGATCCCGAGTGCGGGTGTCGCCAGCGGCCAGTTGAGCGTGGCGACCTGCCAGCCCTGCCACGCCAGCAGCGCGCCGAACAGCGCGATCAGCGCGCAGTTCCACCACCGGACCCACCGCTGCACGCGCTGCGGCAGCCGGTGCATCAGCGAGTTGATCATGAAGTGCGCGCCCTCGGCCAGCGCGACCGCGCCGCCGATGAGCGCGAGCCACGTCTGCAGGAGTTCGCCGGTCTCCTCGACCCAGAAGAAACTGACTGTGTCGATGTCGAGCGCGTTGGTGACCGGGACCATCACGTAGCGCAGGAACACGCCCGTGATCATCACCCCGATGATCGCCAGCAGCAGGCCGCCGATGACGGCCCGCTGGACGATGTCGACGGCGCGATGCGCCGGTCGCTGCTGCAGCAACGCGGCCCCTAGGTCGCGAGCTTCGGCCAGAGGTCCTTGTACTGCGGCTGGTACTGCGGCCAGATCTTGTCCCTGGCCACTTCCTTGAAGGCGGGGATGTCGGCCGCGTTGACGGCGAGGCCACGCGGCTCGAGGATGCCCTTTGCCGAAGCAAGGTTGTCGACGCCTTCCATGCCCTTGCGGTGCAGCGCCTGCGCTTCCCGCCCGACGGACAGCATCAGCTTCTGCTCGTCGGTGGACATCGACTTCCACAGCGCGAGGTTGATGGCCAGCAGCGTGGCGCCGTAGTTGTGGTTGGTCATCGAGAAGAACTTCGACACCTCGAACAGCTTGAGCGGCACCATGTTCGCGACCGGCAGGTCGCCGCCGTCGACCACGCCCTGCTGCGAGGCCGTGTAGATCTCGGCGCCCGGGATCGGCACCGCGATGCCGCCCAGGCCGTTGATGGTGTCGGCGAAGATCTTCGACGGCTGCACCCGCATCTTGAGGCCGCGCAGGTCGCGCGGCGTGTTGATCGGCCGCGCCCGGTTGTAGAAGTGACGGAAACCCTGGTCGTAGAAGTAGAGCACCTTCACGCCGTACTTGTCCTGGAACATCCTGTCGAGCTGGTCGCCGACGTCGCCGTTGAAAGCCTTGTAGGCCTGGTCGTAGCTGCTGATCAGGTAGGGAACGAGGAACACGCCCATCTCGGGGAAGATCGTCGCGGCGGCGCCCACCGGCGTGCCCATCGCGATGTTGCCGGTCTTCACGCCGTTGATGATCTCGATTTCCTTGCTCATGATCGTGTTGCCCGCGAACTCGACCTGCCACGCGCCGTTGGAGCGTGCGGTGAGTTCCCTGGCGTACCAGTCGAACGCGACGGCAGCGTTCTCGGGCGGCGCGGCCGTGTGGGCGAGGATCATCTTCTTCGGGCCCTTGGCCTGCCCGAACGCCGGCGGCGCACCGAGCGCCAGGATCCCGGCCAATCCGCCTGCGCCTTTGATGAATGCCCGGCGTCCGCCGGCAACGTTGCGCTCGTCCATGACTCCTCCCTGGGTCGCGTCGTCAGCGACGCTTGAATCGGATGGCAGTGCGTGCCTGCCGGTGTGATCGAGGATAGCACCGGAGTCGTCGGCCGCGCCCCGCGAAACCGGGCTTCCCGGCGTCGATCCGGCGACGTTTTTTCGACTTTCACCCAGTGAAACTGAATGGGGTCGTCGCACGACGCATCGTGTCCGGACCAGCCCGTACCCCCGCGCTTGCGCCGCCACCCGCTGTTTGCGCAGCACCGGGAACGTGCTAGCTTCCAAGCCGATGCGCGCGCCGGGGCCGGTCGCTGCCGGCGGGCGCCCGGTGACGATCGCCGGGGCATCCGGACGACGAGGCCCGGGTCGCGCGGCGCCGGCCCGGCCGGCGTCCGCGTCGCGCACGAGAACAACAACAACGACGCCGAGAGACCCAAAGGAGAGACCGGAACCATGAACCCCTGGAAGCCCATCCTCTGTTGCGCCGCGATCACGCTCGCGGCCGCCGTGCCCGCGCAGGCGCAGGACAAGTATCCGTCGAAGCCCGTGCGCATCGTCGTGCCTTTCGCCGCGGGCGGCGCCACCGACGTGCTGACGCGCATCGCGGCCAACGAGCTCACCAAGCGCCTCGGCCAGAGCTTCGTCGTCGAGAACGTCACCGGCGCCGGCGGGCTGATCGGCGCCGCGCAGGTGGTCAAGGCGAAGCCCGACGGCTACACGCTGCTGGCCGGCTCCCCCGGCCCGATCACCATCATGCCCGTGATCAGCAAGACACCGATGACCTTCGACGCGGAGAAGGACGTCGTGCCGATCACGCTGATCGCCGACAGCCCCGGCGCGATGGTGGTCGGCCGCAACTCCCCGTACAAGACGGCCCAGGAACTGCTCGCGGCGGCCAAGGCTTCCCCCGGCAAGCTCACCTGCGGCTCGTCGGGCGTCGGCGCGTTCAGCCACCTCAACTGCGAGCTCCTGATGACGCTGACCGGGATCAAGGTCGTGCACGTGCCGTATCGCGGCGCGGCCCCGGCGCTCGTCGATCTGGTCGGCGGCCAGTTCGACTTCATGATCGAGAACTTCCCGTCGCCGCAGAAACTGATCGACTCCGGCGACGCGCACGCGCTCGCCGTGACGTCGGCGCAGCGCTTTGCCTTGCGGCCGAACATCCCCACCCTCGCCGAATCCGGCGTGCCCGGCTACGCGATGAGCGCCTGGGTGGGCCTGATGGCGCCCGCCGGCACTCCGCCCGACATCATCGCGACGCTGCAGCGGGAATTGTCGGCGGCGCTGCGCAACCCCGCCGTGCAGAAGCAGATGAACGACATGGGCGTGGTGGCCGGGGGCAACACGCCGGCGGAATTCGCGGCCTACCTCGCGAAGGAACGCGAGACCTACCGGAAGCTCGGGGCGGCCACCGGGCTGAAGATCGAATGAGCGCAGGCCATCCGGGCATCCGACGAAACGGGCCAGCGGACCGGGGGCCGCATGCGGCTTGACGGCGCGAACGCGGTGATCACCGGCGGCGCGGGCAGCATCGGCTTCGCGACGGCGCGGCGGTTCCTCGCGGCCGGCGCGCGCGTGGTGATCGCCGACGTCGACGGCGAGCGCGGCGAGCGGCTCTGCCGCGAGTCCGGTGCCGCGGCCGGCATGCTGCGCGCGCTGCGCTGCGACGTCGCCGAGGCCGACGATTGCGTCGCGCTGGTCGAGCAAGCCGAGGCGTTCTTCGGCGCGCCGCTCGACGTCTTCCTCGCCAACGCCGGCGTGGGCTTTTCCGGCAGCCTGCTCGACGCGGAGCCCGCCGCGATCCGGCGCGTCGTCGACGTCAACGTCACCGGTTGCATCCTGTCCGTGCAGGCCGCGCTGCGGAGCCTCGTCCGCGGCCGGCTCCCGAGCCTGCTGTTCACGGCGTCGCTGCAGAGCGTCACCGGCCGCGCCGAGCGCAGCGTCTACACGGCGACCCGGCACGCCACCGCGGGACTCGTGAAGTCGCTGGCGCTGGAGTTCGGCCCGCTGGGCGTGCGCGTCAACGGCATCGCGCCGACGGCGGTCGACACGCCGTTCCTGCGCGCGACCTACGAGCGGATCGGCGTCGACGTCGCGCAGGGCGTCGCACGGGCGGCGGCTGCGGTTCCGCTGGGCTTTCTCCCGACCCCCGAGGACTTCGCCGAGGCGGCGCTGTTCCTTGCGTCGCCCGCGGCGCGGTCGATCACCGGGCACGTGCTGATGCTCGATTGCGGCGCAACGGCAGGGAGCTTCGCCCCGCGGCCCGCGGCTTAGGCAGGCGTCACCCCGGCATCCCTCGAGACGACGCCGCCGTGACGTGCGCGACATCGCGCGCCGTCAGCGGACGAGGCAGGGACGCTTCGGGTCGAACGTCCAGCCCGGAACGAGATACTGCATGGCGGCCGCGTCGTCGCGCGCGCCGTGCCCGAGGTTGCGGTAGGCCTGGTGCGCCTTCTCGACTTCGACGAGGTCGATCTCGACGCCGAGGCCGGGCTTCGCCGGAATGCGGATCTGCCCGCCTTCGATCCGGAGCGGGTCCCGGGTGAGGCGCTGGCCGTCCTGCCAGATCCAGTGCGTGTCGATCGCGGTGACCCGGCCCGGCGCCGCGGCGCCGACGTGCGTGAACATCGCCAGCGAAATGTCGAAGTGATTGTTCGAGTGCGAGCCCCAGGTGAGTCCGAACATCTGGCACAACTGCGCCACGCGCACCGAGCCCTGCATGGTCCAGAAATGCGGATCGGCAAGCGGGATGTCCACCGACTGCAGCGCGATCGAATGCGCCATCTCGCGCCAGTCGGTCGCGACCATGTTGGTGGCGGTCGGCAGCCCCGTTGCCCGCCGGAACTCGGCGAGCACTTCGCGGCCGGAGTAGCCTGACTCGGCGCCGCAGGGGTCTTCCGCATAGGCGAGCACGCCGTGCTGGCCGCGGCACAGGCGGATCGCCTCGTCGAGCGACCACGCGCCGTTCGGGTCGAGCGTGATGCGTGCCTGCGGGAATCGCGCGGCCAGCGCTGCGACCGCTTCCATCTCGCGCGCGCCGGCGAACACGCCGCCCTTCAGCTTGAAGTCGTTGAAGCCGTAGCGCTCGTGCGTCGCTTCGGCCAGCCGCACCACCGCCGCCGGTGTCAGCGCCGCGTCGTTGCGCAGCCGGAACCAGTCGTCGCCGGCATCGGGCTCGCTGCGGTAGTCGAGCGCGGTCTTGTTGCGATCGCCGACGTAGAAGAGGTAGCCGAGCACGTCCACCGCGTCGCGCTGGATGCCCTCCCCCAGCAGCGCGGCGACCGGCACGTCGAGAAACTGCCCCATCAGGTCGAGCAGCGCCGATTCGACGCCCGTGATCGCATGGATGGCGATGCGCAGGTCGAAGGTCTGCAGGCCGCGGCCACCCGCATCGCGGTCGGCGAACGCGCGGCGCATCGCGTTGAGGATGCCGTTGTGCTCGCCCAGCGTCCGGCCGACGACGAGCGCTCGCGCGTCCTCGAGCGTCTGCCGGATCTTCTCGCCGCCCGGCACCTCGCCCAGGCCCGTGTTGCCGGCACTGTCGGTGACGATGACGATGTTGCGCGTGAAGAAGGGCCCGTGCGCGCCGCTCAGGTTGAGCAGCATGCTGTCGTGCCCGGCGACGGGGACGACCCGCATCGTCGTGACGACAGGGGTTTCAGGTCGTGCCTTCATGCCGTGCCTCCCGTGCCGGCGGGTGGGAATGAGGTAAGAGATCTGCATTGCATGGTCGCTGCGAACAAGAGGGAGCGCATTGCGCGCGGATCCGACCCGTCCGAGCCGCAGGCGTTCCCGATCCGCGCGTCCATCATCCTTGAATCCGGGATTCCGCGCGACTTGCGCGATGCGCCCGCCTTCGCGCAACATCGGGCAGGCGAGCGCGCTCTCGCCGCGCGACGCGCAGGCATTGCAACGGATTTCCCGGTCGTCGGCAGGGCCGCCGCCGAGGGCGGGGTCCGTTCCCGCCGGCGCCACCAACCCGAAGGTACCGAATGACCGCACAGACCCCGGCGCAACCGCCGTTCACGATCCGCATGCACGAACGCGACAACGTCGCGATCGTGGCCAACGACGGCGGCCTGCCGGCCGGGGCGGTGCTGCCGTCCGGCCTCGCGCTGCGCGAGGGCGTGCCCCAGGGCCACAAGGTCGCGCTGGTCGACCTGCCCGAGGGCGCGCCGGTGCTGCGCTACAACGTCGCCATCGGCCATGCGCTGAAGGACATTCGCGCGGGCAGCTGGGTGCACGAGCGGCTGCTCGCGATGCCCGCGGCGCGCTCGCTCGTCGACCTGCCCGTCGCCACCGCCCTGCCCCCGCCCTTGCCGCCGCTCGACGGCTATACGTTCGAGGGCTACCGCAACGCCGACGGATCGGTCGGCACGCGCAATATCCTCGCGATCACGCAGACCGTGCAATGCGTCGCCGGCGTTGCCGCCTTCGCGGTGGAGAGGATCCGCGCGGAACTGCTGCCGCGCTTCCCGCACGTCGACGACGTGGTGGCCCTGGACCACACCTACGGCTGCGGCGTCGCGATCGACGCGCCCGACGCGATCGTGCCCATCCGCACGCTGCGCAACATCAGCCTCAACCCGAACTTCGGTGGCGAGGTGATGGTGGTGAGCCTGGGCTGCGAGAAGCTGCAGCCGGAGCGCCTGCTGCCGCCGGGGACGATCCCGATCGCCGAAGGGCGCGCGGTGGCCGATGCCGGCAGCACGGCAGATTCGGCGCTGGACGTCGTCTGCCTGCAGGACGACCGGCACGTCGGCTTCATGTCGATGGTCGATTCGATCGTCGCACAGGCCCGGCATCATCTCGAGCGCCTCGACGCACGCCGGCGCGAGACCGTGCCCGCGAGCGAGCTGGTGGTGGGCGTCCAGTGCGGCGGCAGCGATGCCTTCTCCGGCGTCACCGCCAATCCGGCGGTCGGTTTCTGTGCCGACCTCCTGGTGCGCGCCGGCGCGACGGTGATGTTCTCGGAGGTCACCGAGGTGCGCGACGCCATCGACCAGCTGACCGCGCGGGCCGCGACCCCGGAGGTTGCCGCCGCGATGATCCGGGAGATGGCCTGGTACGACGCCTACCTCGACCGCGGCCACGTCGACCGCAGCGCCAACACGACACCGGGCAACAAGAAGGGCGGGCTGTCGAACATCGTCGAGAAGGCGATGGGCTCCATCGTGAAATCCGGCAGCTCGCCGATCACCGGCGTCCTCGCGCCGGGCGAGAAGGTCCGGCAGCGCGGCCTGATCTACGCGGCAACGCCGGCCAGCGACTTCATCTGCGGCACGCTGCAGCTCGCGGCCGGCATGAACCTGCACGTGTTCACCACCGGCCGCGGCACGCCCTACGGCCTCGCCGCGGTTCCCGTGATCAAGGTCGCCACCCGCACCGATCTCGCGCGACGCTGGCACGACCTGATGGACGTCGACGCCGGCACGATCGCCACCGGCGACAGGACGATCGAGGAGGTCGGCTGGGACATGTTCCGGCTGATGCTCGACGTTGCCAGCGGCCGCCGCAAGACCTGGGCCGAGCACTGGAAGCTGCACAACGCGCTGGTGCTGTTCAACCCGGCGCCGGTCACCTGACGCGGCGTACGGGTCAGCCCGGCGAGAACGACAGCGTCGCGAAGAACTTCTCGGCCAGGTCTGCCTGTCCCAGCAGGTCG
Source organism: Bordetella parapertussis (assembly GCA_943331295.2). Taxonomy (GTDB): domain Bacteria; phylum Pseudomonadota; class Gammaproteobacteria; order Burkholderiales; family Casimicrobiaceae; genus CAIWHR01. The sequence goes on from CALQLA020000033.1 coordinate 22,044, forward strand.
TCGGGGGCGGTGGCCATCAGCGCCACCAGCAGCCCGCGCTGCTCGGCGGACAGCACGCCGTTGCCGTCGGTGATTTCCCAGATCGCGGCCTGGACGACCTCCGCCTTGAGATTCAGCTGCCCGTCGGCTGCACCCAGCCGGCCTTCGGCGATCGACACGATCTCCAGCAGCGGCGCGCTGGTGGTGACGGGTCCGGCGGCGTAGGTCCCGTCGGACTTCGACGCGTGGCGCGACTGCTGCAGGCAGAACAGGCGCAGCAGGAAGCGGGCGGATGCGCCCGGCGCGACCGTCGCCTGCAACCGCTCGGCGGCGAGGCCGTCCTGGTACTTGCCGCCGGTCGAGAGGAAGATCGTTCCGGCGGGCACCACGTACACCAGGGGGGCCGCGGTATTGTTGACGACGTCGACGATCACGTTGACGAGTCCCACCCCGCTGCCGATCGGCGTGGCGGGGGGACAATCGGCCTCGCCGCACGCAGCGAGCTGGCCTGGCGCGGGCGGCGAGGCGCCCTGCGGCAGGCACATCACCACGCCCTCGTAGACCCAGCCCGCCATCGCCTGCAGCGTATCGGCACGGGTGGAGTGGCGGTAGTTCGGGCTGCCCCGCGCGCCGTTGTTGTAGCTGCGGTACAGCGGCTGCGTTCCCGCCGGGCAGGCGCCGCCGGCGGGCAGCCTGACCGCGAACGCGTCGGGGTCGAAGGCCCAGTCCGGCAGGTTGCGCCCGTCGATCGCCACCGGCCGAAATGCGCTCTGCAACGCCGCGCACTGCGCCGCGTCCGCCGTGAAGAACGCGTTTGCGGGGCCGACGCGCGGGCGGGGATGGCGCTGCCGCTCGTTACCGAAGTACCGGCAGACTTCGACCGTGCCCGCGGGCGCCCCGGTGCCGTCCCACGCGGGGAACGTGCCTCCCGTGCGCTTCCAGGCGCTGCCGAAGGCGCCGCGGTCGAGGATCGCGATCTCCGCCGGGTCGGAGGCGATGAAGTACTGGTCGAGCGACGCGTTGTGGTACTCGACGACGTCGATCACGCCGCCCGCGACCTTCTGTTCGACGGGGCCGTCGGCGGGGATGTCCCCGATCCGGCCGGCGCCGGCCGGCAGCGGCGCGAGGCAGGCTGCGAGAGCAAAGACCCAGGGCGCGATCCTGGCGAGCGAGGGAAGGACCGGGAGATTCGGCATGGGAATATGACTCCGTCATCGGACGGCCCAGTATAGCGCCCCCTGCCGGGTGGCGCGACGCCGGGTCGCAGGCACCGGCGGCGGCACGGAGCGGGGAATCGATGGACGCCGCCGAAGGCGCCGGTATAGACTGCCTCTTGGAGTTGTTGCGTCGGGTCCCGGCAGCAGGTGCCGGGAGGCGACGCCCGTTCACACCGGGACGACCAGATCGGCGATCCCGGGCAAGGCGCTACGACGCCCAATCGAAGGAGGTAGCATGACCCGCAGATCCGATGCTCCGGCAAGCCCCCAGCCCACCCCGGCACCCGCCGCCCGCCGGAAATTCCTGAGAGCCGCCACCGGCGTCGCCGCCGCCGGCGCGACGCTCGGCTTCCCGATGATCGCGAAGGGCCAGGCCGGCCCGATCACGATGCGCTGGCAGAGCACCTGGCCCGCGAAGGACATCTTCCACGAGTACGCGCTCGACTACGCGAAGAAGGTCAACGACATGACCGGCGGCGACCTCAAGATCGAGGTCCTGCCCGCAGGCGCGGTGGTGCCGGCGTTCGGCCTGCTCGACGCCGTGTCGAAGGGCACGCTCGACGGCGGCCACGGCGTGCTGGTCTACCACTACGGCAAGCAGACCGCGCTGGCGCTGTGGGGTTCGGGCCCCGCGTTCGGCATGGACGGCAACATGCTGCTGTCGTGGCACAAGTACGGCGGCGGCCGCGAGCTGCTGCAGAAGCTGTACGCGTCGATCGGCGCCAACGTCGTGTCGTTCCCGTACGGCCCGCACCCGACGCAGCCGCTCGGCTGGTTCAAGAAGCCGATCACCAAGGTCGAGGACTTCAAGGGCCTCAAGTACCGCACCGTCGGCATCTCGATCGACGTGTTCACCGGCATGGGCGCCGCGGTCAACGCGCTGCCCGGCGGCGAGATCATCCCGGCGATGGACCGCGGCCTGCTCGACGCCGCCGAGTTCAACAACGCAAGCTCGGACCGGCTGCTGGGCTTCCCCGACGTCTCCAAGGTGTGCATGCTGCAGAGCTTCCACCAGAACGCCGAGCAGTTCGAGATCATGTTCAACAAGACCAGGTTCGACGCGCTGCCGGACAAGATGAAGGCGATCATCTCGAACGCCGTGGAGGCCGCGTCCGCCGACATGTCGTGGAAGGCGATCGACCGCTACTCGCAGGACTACATCGAACTGCAGACGAAGCAGAACGTGAAGTTCTACAAGACGCCGGACTCCATCCTGCAGAAGCAGATCGAGATCTACGACACGGTCGCCGACAAGAAGTCGGCGGAGAATCCGCTGTTCAAGGAGATCGTCGAGTCGCAGAAGAAATTCGCGGAACGCACGGTGCGCTGGGACCTCGACACCTACGTCAACCGGCGGATGGCCTACAACCACTACTTCGGGCAGAAGGCCGCGCCGAAGAAGGGCTGATACCGGGGCCATCGACGAAGGACACCATCCGGCGCACCCGGGTGGTGTCTTTTTTTCGGCGCCCCGGCGTTCCCGATCGAACTGCTGCGGCCGGTGCCTAGACCGGCGGCCGACTGCGGATGGAAAACCATGCAGAAGATTCTCCTGTTCGTCGACAAGCTGAGCACCTGGGTCGGCCAGACCTTCGCCTGGCTGATCGTGTCGCTGACGCTGCTCATCTGCTGGGAAGTCTTCTCCCGCTACGTGCTCGCCAGCCCGCACGCCTGGATGTTCGACGTGATGATCATGATGTACGGGACGCTGTTCATGATGGCCGGCGCCTACACGCTGTCGAAGAACGGCCACGTGCGCGGCGACGTCCTCTACGGCTTCTTTCCGCCGCGGCTGCAGGCGGCGCTGGACCTCGCGCTCTACCTCGTTTTCTTCGTGCCGGGCGTCATCGCCTTCTGCTGGGCGGGCTACCGCTACGCCGGCGAATCCTGGGCGATCGCCGAGCACTCGAACATCACCGCTGACGGGCCGCCGATCTACCCGTTCAAGACGATCATCCCGGTCGCCGGCATCTTCCTGCTGGTACAGGGGGTCGTCGAGATCATCCGCTGCGTGATCTGCCTCAAGGAAGGCGACTGGCCGTCGCGCGAGGAGGACGTCGAGGAGGTCGACGTCGACAAGCTGAAGGCGATGGTGCACGTCAAGGACGAGGACATCGAGAGCCTCGACAAGATCGTGGTCGCGAACGAGAAGGCGGCGCAATGAGGAAGGAAGTGTGGTTCGGCCTGTCGATCATGATCGGCGTCGTGATCATGGTGTTCACCCTGATGCCGGCGCCGTCGCAGATGACGAACGGGCACCTCGGCCTGCTGATGCTCGCGCTGATCGTCGTGGCGATCATGCTGGGCTTTCCCACGGCGTTCACGCTGATGGGCATGGGCGTGATGTTCGCGTGGTTCGCGTACGCGCACCAGAATCCGGCGCTGGCGACGCAGCAGACGCTCGACCTGATGGTGCAGCGCGCGTACGCGGTGATGTCCAACGACGTGCTGATCTCGATCCCGCTGTTCGTGTTCATGGGCTACCTGGTCGAGCGCGCGAACCTGATCGAGAAGCTGTTCAAGAGCCTGCACCTCGCGCTGGCGCGGATCCCGGGCTCGCTGGCGGTGGCGACGCTCGTCACCTGCGCCGTGTTCGCAACCGCCACCGGCATCGTCGGCGCCGTCGTCACGCTGATGGGACTGCTCGCGCTGCCGGCGATGCTGCGCGCCGGCTATAACATCAAGGTGTCCGCCGGCGTGATCACGGCCGGCGGCTGCCTCGGCATCCTGATCCCGCCGTCGGTGATGCTGATCGTCTACGGCGCGACCGCCGGCGTGTCGGTCGTCCAGCTCTATGCCGGCGCGTTCTTCCCGGGGCTGATGCTGGCCGGGCTCTACATCGGCTACGTGATGGTGCTGGCCAAGCTGCGGCCGGAGCTGATGCCGCCGCTGCCCGAGAGCGAGCGCAACGTCGACATCCCGCCGCTCAACGCGACCATCGCCGCGACCATCTCGAACAAGGTGATCCCCGGCCTCGTCGGCGCGCTGCGCAACCGCAGCGCGGCCGCAGCCGAGCGGCAGTCGGCCCGCCGGCAGCTCGGCCTCGCGCTGATGCCGGCGATCGTCTTCGTGGTGCTGATGGGCCTCGTCTGGCACGCGCTGACGAAGCCCGACCTCGTCAACGACACGTCGGCGCTGCAGCAGATGGGCGGCAGCGCGATGTCCGACGCGGCGCAGTCGGGCGGGCTTGCCGAGCCGGCCACCGGCCTCGCCGAGCCCACGGCCGGATCGACGGGACTGGCCGAGCCGGGAGCCGCGGACGGCCTCAAGGAACCGCCGGCAGAGACCGCCCCTGCTCCCCTCGGCGAGCCGCCGAAGGCAGACGCCGCGGCGGCGCCACCGCCGCCCGCGGCGGCCGCGCCGGCCCCGAAAGCGGCCGCGGCGACGGCACCTGCGCCGGCTGCCGACTGGCAGCGCATCCCGGCGCCGACGGCGTTCTGGATCGTCCTCGCGATCGGCGCCGCCGGGCTGCTCCTCTTCTACGCCGTGTTCACGTTTCCGCGGCTCGAGATCTACAAGCTGCTGATGGCCTCGTTCTTCCCGCTCGCGGTGATGATCCTTGCGGTGCTGGGCTCGATCGTGTTCGGCCTCGCCACGCCGACCGAAGCCGCTGCCGTCGGCTCGTTCGGCGGGTTCGTGCTTGCCGCGATCTACGCGCTGCTCAAGCTGCCGGGCGACAAGATCCGGCCGATCCTGCGAATCTGGATTCCGCTGTGGGTGCTGCTGGGCATCTCGGTCGGCTGGTTCCTGCTGCTCAAGTTCGAGGTGCTGGAATCGGGGCCGCCGGCGTGGGTGGGCTGGGTGTCGATCGCCGCCACGGCGCTGTGGTGCGTGCTCGCCGTGTTCCAGGTCCGGATCCAGTCGACGGTCAGGGAGTCGGTGTACCTGACCGCCAAGACGTCGGCGATGGTCTGCTGGCTGTTCGTCGGCTCGTCGATCTTCTCCGCCGCGTTCGCGCTGCTGGGCGGCCAGGAGGTCGTCGAGCACTGGGTGCTGTCGCTCGGCCTCACGCCGGTGCAGTTCATGATCCTCGCGCAGGCGATCATCTTCCTGCTCGGCTGGCCGCTGGAATGGACCGAGATCATCGTGATCTTCATGCCGATCTTCATCCCGCTTCTGGCGAAGTTCAACATCGACCCGCTGTTCTTCGGGCTGCTGGTCGCGCTCAACCTGCAGACGGCGTTCCTGTCGCCGCCGGTGGCCATGGCGGCGTTCTACCTGAAGGGTGTCGCGCCGAAGCACGTCACGCTGAACCAGATCTTCGCCGGGATGATGCCGTTCATGGGCATCCAGCTGGTCGCGCTGGCGCTGCTGTACATCTTCCCGGGCATCGGGCTCTGGCTGCCGCAGGTGCTCTACAAGTAGCCGGGCAAGCGCAGGCGTCACCTCCGGTCGTTCCGCCGCAATTCACCGACTTGTCGAAGGCGAAGACGATCGCCGACGCAAGAAGGGGCAACCGGGCACAAGGCGGTCGGCGCCTTGACATTGCTCAAGCTCCGGTCCGGGCTGCGGCGTAGGCTAGGGCTTCGATGGAGGCGCAGCCGGCCGTGAACCGCAGCGACACATCGCAGCAGCAGCGCATCGCGACGGATGCCCCCGACGCGCCGTTCGCCTTGCTGCGCGGTGCGCAGGCGGGCCTGCGCTGCGCGGCCCGGATGACCGAGATCTGGTCGGTCCGCGGTAGCGGCACGATCGGCGTCGCCGGGGCGCAGGCGGAGCGCCTCGACGCCCTGGTCGCCGCGGCCCGCGCCGACTCGCCCTTCTACCGCGACCGCTATCGCGACCTGCCGCCGGGCCGCCTCCGGCTCGCGCAGCTGCCCGTCGTCACCAAGCGGGAGTTGATGGCGCGCTTCGACGACTGGGTCACCGACCCCGCCGTCACCCGCGCCGGCGTCGACGCCTTCCTCGCCGACCGGAGCCGCATCGGCGAGCGCTTCCTCGACCGGTATCTCGTCTGGAAGAGTTCCGGCACCACCGGCGAGCCCGGGATCTTCGTGCAGGGCGACGACGCGCTGTCGGTCTACGACGCGCTGCTCCTGGCGCAGCTGCGCTCGCCGCCGCTCGCTGGAGGCTTCGCCTGCGGATGGTGGCTGCATTCGGGCCGCAGCGCGCTGATCGCCGCCACCGGCGAGCACTTCGCGAGCATCTCGTCCTGGGTGCGGCAGGCGCGCGACAACGCGTGGCCGGCGGCGTGCGCGCTGTCGGTGCTGGACCCGGTGCACGAGTGGGTCGCCGCGCTGAACCGGTTCCAGCCCGGTTTCCTCGCGAGCTACCCGACGGTGCTGGCGCTGCTCGCCGGCGAGCAGGTCGCCGGGCGATTGCGGATCGCGCCGGACATGGCCTGGTCCGGCGGCGAGCGGATGGCGCCGGCCACGCGCGCGGCGATCGCCTCCGCCTTCGGGTGCCCGGTGGTGAACGAGTACGGCGCGTCGGAGTGCATGAGCATCGCGCACGGCTGCGAGGCCGGCTGGCTGCACGTCAACGCCGACTGGGTGGTGCTGGAACCCGTCGACGCGCGGTACCGCCCGACCCCGGCCGGCGCGACGTCGCACACGACGCTGCTTACCAACCTCGCCAATACCGTGCAGCCGCTGATCCGCTACGACATCGGCGATCGCGTCACGGTTCGATCCGGCCCCTGCCAGTGCGGGAACCCGCTGCCCGCGGTCCGTGTCGAGGGCCGCTGCGACGACGTGCTCGTGCTCGCCGACGCCGCGGGCAGGAGCGTGCCGCTGCTGCCGCTGGCACTGACCACCGTGGTCGAGGAAGCGGGCGGGCTGCACCGGTTCCAGGTCCTGCAGCGCGCGCGCGACGCCATCTCGCTGCGCTTCGACGACTCCGAACCGGGCTGCACCGCCACCCGGCGCCACGCGACGATCGCCGCCCTGCGCACGTTCCTGCGGCGGCATGCGCTCTCGAACGTCGCGCTCACGCAGGAAGTTCGGCCGCTCGCCATGGACCCCGCGAGCGGCAAGTTCCGCCAGGTAATCGCCGCGCCGGCGCGGCCAACCCTGACCGCGATCAAGGCCGGGACCGCGGCGCCGGTTCACAATGAAAAGGGCCGGCTGCGACGGCGTGGCCGGCGCTTCCCCGAGGGAGGCCGCCATCAAGACTGATTCGATGAAGGTCCCGGCGAACAGCCGCCGGATGCCGGCGCGACCGGCGGCGCTTGGGCCGCGGCCGCCGACCACTCGCCGGCGCGCTGGCGTCGTCCGGACTGCGCCGACCAAGGCGTTTCCGCCCGCGCCGCCGGTGCCTGACGAACCCTCGTTCGCGCGCGATTCCTACGCGACGACGGCACTGGCCGAGATCATCGACCGCTCGGTCCACGCGGCCACCGCGCGCTTCACCGGCGACTTCTCGCCGATGGTGCTCGCCGGCGCCTTCGCCGACTGGGCCGGCCATCTCGCCTTCTGCCCCGGCAAGCGCTACGCGCTGGTCGAGAAGGCGGTCCGGAAGTGGATGCGGCTCGCGACCTATGCCGGGCAGCGGATGGCACAGGGCGACACCATCGAGCCCTGCATCCGGCCGCTGCCGCAGGACCGCCGGTTCAGCGGCCAGGACTGGAGTCGCGCGCCCTACGACCTGTACTACCAGTCGTTTCTGCTGGGGCAGCAGTGGTGGCACAACGCGATGACGGGCGTGCGCGGCGTGCGCGGCCGCAACGAGGAGATCGTCGCGTTCGCGACCCGGCAGTTCCTCGACGTGCTGTCGCCGTCGAACTTCCTGCTGACCAACCCCGAGGTGCTGGCGAAGACCGTCGACGAAGGGGGCCTCAACCTGGAGCGGGGCTTCCAGAACTGGCTGGAGGACTGCGAGCGCGCGGCGAGCGGCCGCAAGCCGGCGGGTGCCGAGCGGTTCAAGGTCGGACGCGATGTCGCGGCGACGCACGGCAAGGTGATCTACCGCAACCGGCTGATCGAACTGATCCAGTATGCCCCCGCCACCAAGTCGGTGCGGCCCGAGCCGATCCTGATCGTGCCGGCCTGGATCATGAAGTACTACATTCTCGACCTCGGCCCCGAGAACTCGCTCGTCCGCTACCTCGTCGCGCAGGGCTACACGGTGTTCATGATCTCCTGGCGCAACCCGGGCCCCGAGGACCGCGACCTGTCGCTCGACGATTACCGGAAGCTGGGCCCGATGGCGGCGCTCGACGCGATCGGCGCCGTCGTGCCGAAGCGCGCCGTGCATGCGGTCGGCTACTGCATCGGCGGAACGCTGCTCGCGACCGCCGCGGCCGCGATGGCCCGCGACGGCGATGCACGGCTGCACTCGCTCACGCTGTTCGCGGCGCAGACCGATTTCCGGGAGGCGGGCGAACTGATGCTGTTCACCAACGACAGCCAGCTTGCGTTCCTCGAGGACGTGATGTGGGAACAGGGCTTCCTCGACAGCCGGCAGATGGCGGGCGCGTTCCGGCTGCTGCGCTCCACGGACCTCGTCTGGTCCCGGATGGTGCGCAACTACCTGATGGGCGAACGCGAGCCGATGACCGACCTGCTCGCGTGGAACGCCGACGGGACGCGGATGCCCTACCGGATGCACGTCGAGTACCTGCATTCGCTGTTCCTCGAGAACAACCTTGCCGAGGGCCGTTACGTGGTGGACGGGCGGCCGATCGCGCTGTCCGACATCCGCGTCCCCGTGTTCGCGGTGGGCACCGAGCAGGACCACGTCGCGCCGTGGCGGTCGGTGTACAAACTGCACCTGATGCTCGACACGGACGTCACCTTCCTGCTTGCCAGCGGCGGGCACAACGCGGGCATCGTCTCCGAGCCCGGTCACGCGCACCGCCACTACCGCGTGGCGACCAGGACGCCCGACGACCACTATCTCGACCCCGACAACTGGTCGGCGGCGGTGCGTTCGAGCGACGGCTCGTGGTGGCCGGAGTGGGCGCGTTGGCTCGATCGCCGTTCGGGACCGCCGGTCGCAGCGCCGCGAATGGGTGCGCCGGCGGCGGGCCTGCGGCCGCTTTGCGACGCGCCGGGGACCTACGTATTGCAGCACTGACCCGGCCCGCCGCATCGCCGGGCCTGCATCGGCCGCGGGATGGCGGCCACCGTCGACGTTCCGCTTTGGCGAGATGGCATGGACGCGATGCGCTCTCGCCGAAAACGATAAATTCGGCTAAAATGTTAAACTAGCACCTCTCCCTAACGCTCCGGGTCCCCACGCGGCCCTGGTGTCCGCCACTTCTCCGCTTACTGTCGAGCCCGCCCGCCATGCCGCTTCCCCTCCGCCCGATGTCGTTGTCCGCCCGCCTCGTCGCCGCATTGACGTCCTGCGCGTTCCTCTGGTCCACCGCGGCGCCCGCCTGCACCAGCTTCGCGATCACCGCGAAGGACGGCAGCCGCCTCTACGGCCGCACGATGGAGTTCGGCGTCGACATGAAGGCGCAGGTGACGGTCATCCCGCGCGGACTGGCCCTGGCCGGCTCGCTGCCGAACGCGGCGAAGGGCAAGCAGTGGACTTCGAAGTACGCGGCGATCGGCATGAACGGTTTCGGCCTGCCCGTCATCATCGACGGCTTCAACGAGAAAGGGCTGGCCGGCGGCGCGCTGTTCTTCCCCGGCTCCGCGCAACTCACCGCCGCGAAGGACGCGCCGGCGGGCAAGGCGCTCGCGACCTGGGAGTTCATCGGCTGGGCGCTCACGAACTTCGCGACCGTCGCCGAGGTACGTGCCGCGATCGCCGCGGGCGACCTCAGCGTCGTCGACACCGTGCAGCCGGACCTGGGCGTCGCGCCGCCGCTGCACTACACGCTGCACGACGTCACCGGCGCCTCGATCGTCGTCGAGCCGATCGGCGGCAAGCTGGTGGTGCAGGACAATCCCTACACCGTGTTCACCAACGCGCCCGACTACACCTGGCAGGCGACGAACCTGCGCAACTACGCGACCATCGATCCCGGCTTCCCCAAGCCGATGAAGGTGATGGGGCAACCCCTCGTCCCGTTCTCCACCGGCGAGGGCATGCGCGGGCTCCCGGGCGACCAGAGCTCCCCGGCGCGCTTCGTGCAGGCGGTGGCGCTCGTCGCCACGCTCGTGCCCGGGGCCGATGCCGACGCGAACGTGCGCAACGCCGAGCACGTGCTCAACCATTTCGACATCGCCAACGGCTCCACCGGGGAGTATTCGGGGATCAAGGGCCAGGGCGCGTTCGAACTCACGTACTGGACGACGATCTCGGACATGACCAATCGCCGGCTGTACTTCAAGACCTACGACAACCAGGCGTTGCGCTACGTGAACCTGTCCGACTTCGACCTCGATGCGAAGGCGGTCCGCTACGTGCCGACCACGCAGCGGTACGCGCCACAGAAGATCTCGCCCTGACCCGCCGGCGGTGCGCGCCGCCAGGCGCGCTCGGGCTGCCTTCGCGCTGCCCGCTCCGGCATTCGCGCCTGGGAAGGCGCGGCGGCGCTCATGCCGGCGGCGCCAGCCCCCCGTAGAACGCCAGCACTTCCTCGACCCGCGCGCGATCCGGCGCCGCATGGCGCCAGCCGCGCCGCGACGGCGCGAGTCCGATCGACCCGCGCAGGTCGACCATCATCTCGGTCATCTTGAGCGTCACGCCGAGGCTGTCGAGCAGCGGCACGTCGTCGATCCGGCTGATGCCCTCCGACGCGAGCAGCACGTTGAGCGGGATCTCGCCGGGGATGATCACGTCGGCACCGTCGGCGATCATCTGCCGCGCGGCAGCGCGGAAGCGGTCGATGATCGGGCCCGGCTGGTCGAACGCGGGCAGCACGTCGCGAAAGGTGAAGCCGACCGGACGCACGCCGACGCACCGGCGGGCGAGTCCCGCCGCCTCGATCTGGTCGAGGTAGCGCGGCGCCATCCGGTCGATGAACACCAGCATCCCGAAGCGGTGGCCGAGCGTGCACGCGAGATGGAAGCACGTCTCGCCCGCGCCGACGACGGGAATGTCGACGATGGTGCGGATCTCGGCGAGCATCGGATCGGGCAGCGAGCACAGCGCGAACGCATCGTAGCCTGCCTTCTCCGCCGCGAGCGCGTGGCGCGGCCACTGCGTCGCGTGCATCGCGAAGAAGAAACGGTAGGCGATGTCGTCGCCCGGGTAGTCGCCGGGATAGGTGCCGGGCAGAAGGCCGTGCAGGTCGACGACGGTATCCGCGCGAACAACGCGCCGGATGTGCTCCTGCATCCGTGCGGTGTAGCCGGGCAGGTCCTGCAGGACCGTCAGGCTCTGGTGCCAGATCCTCATGCGTTCCCCTTTGCGATCGCCGCGCGGCGCAAGGCCGCGCTCACGCCCGCGCGCCGCCGGTCACCAGCACCTCGCGCGGAAGCGCGGACAGGTACTCGAGCCCGCCGGCAGTGACGTTCACGCTGTCCTCGAGATGCACGCCGCCGATGTCGGGATCGCGGTGGAACAACTCGAAATTCATCACCATCGAAGGCTCGACGATCCAGCCCTTGCTGCGCTCGGACGGATGCGCGTACTCGACGACGTCGAGCCCGACGTTGTGCCATGCGAGCGTGGTGAGTCCGAGGTTGAGGCCGTTGCGGCTCAGGATGTCGGCGGCGATCGCCTTCAGCTCCTCGGTGTTCACGCCCGGCCGCAGCCTGGCCTCGGCTGCCGCGAGCGCCTCGCGGACGACCGCGTGCAGTTCGGAGAGCCGGGCCGACGGACGGCCGACGATGCCCGTGCGCGCGGTATCGCAGTGGTAGAGCTCGTACTTGCCGCAGCAGTCGAACACGACGACGTCGCCGTCGGCCAGGATCTTCGCCTCGGCCCAGCGGTTGTCGAGCACGAAGCCGCCGTCGGGGCCGGCGCCGAACATCATCCCGCGCTGCCCGAGGAACGTGCCGCCCTGCCGGACCATCGCCAGCCGGTAGGCGTCGACCATCGCCGACAGCGGCCGCCCGGCGGTGGCCGCCGCGGCCGCCTCGAGGACGGCGACGTCGTTGATCGCGGCCGCCTTGCGGAGCAGCGCGAGCTCGCCCTCCGTCTTGACCATCCGGATCTTGCGGAAGTGGTGCAGCGCGTCGACGACTTCGATCCGGTCGCCCAGGCGCCGGCGGACCTCGGCCCCGACGCGAAGGTCATCGAAGCCGACCCGTACCTTGCCGCCGGGCATGCTGTCGGCGAGCGCGCGCGTCAGCGCGCCGTAGATGTCGGGCTCGAGGCTTGCGCGCGTCGACCGGTAGAGCGCGCGCAGCGGCTCGCGCAGCGCCGTCTCGATGCCGATGCCGCGCGACAGCACCTCGAGCAGGAAGCCCGCGCTGGAGCGCTCCTTGGCGCCGTACATCCGCAGGTCCGGCATCCACGTCGGGCGCGTGACGAGATAGGCGAGGTCGTAGTCGGAGGCGACGAGCTTCGGCGCGAACGCTTCTCCCGCGGGGACGATCGCCGCCGCCGTGAGGTCCTGGAAGTCGCCCAGCACCGAATCGGGCATGTGCCCCGACGCGTAGTACAGGTTGCGATGCGTGGTGGCGACCAGCGCGGCCAGGCCCTCGTCGTGCATCACCGCGTGCGCGCGCGGCAGGTTGATGAGGCGCACCGGCGGCGTCGTGGCGAGCGAATTCTCGGGCAGCGCGGCGGCTGCGGCAGCATGGGTCATGGCGGGGGTCTCCGTCGATACGTTGTCGGGAAAGTCATTGCGCCAGGTAGCCGCCGTCGACGAGCAGGTCGGTACCGGTCACGAACGAGGCATCGTCGCTCGCCAGGAAAGCAGCTGCTGCCGCGACCTCGCCGGGCAGCGCGATGCGTCCCAGCGGATACGCGGACTGCAGCGCGGCGCGGGCGGCGTCGGCGCTGCCGTAGCGGGCGATCACGCGGCTCGTCAGCACCGCGCCGGGCGACAGGCTGTTGACGCGGATGCCCTGCGCGGCGTGGTCGATCGCCATGATCCGGGCCAGGTGGATCAGCGCCGCCTTCGACGCGCCGTAGGCCGCCCTGCCCGCCTTGCCGGCGTGCCCCATCTGCGACGCGACGTGGATGATGGCTCCGCCGCCGGCGGCGACGATCGCAGGCACGGCGTGCTTGCTCATCAGGAAGGCGCCCGTCAGGTTGACGTCGAGCGCGCGGCGCCAGGCGTCCTCGTCGAGCAGGTCGACGCTCTGGTACGGGGAGACGACGGCGGCGTTGTTGACGAGGACGTGCAGGGTGCCGAAGCGCGCGACGGTCGCCGCGACGGCGGCCCGCGCAGACTCGCCGTCCGCGACATCGCAGCGGATGACGACCGCCGCCGCGGCGCCGACGCTGTCGACCGTTCGCTGCGCGGCGTCGGGATCGATGTCCGCGCATGCCACGCGCGCGCCCTCGGCGATGAAGCGCGCTGCCATCGCCCGGCCGATGTCGCCGCCGGCGCCGGTGATGAGCGCGTTGCGGCCGGCGAGCCGCTGCAAGCCCCTGCTGCCTTCCGGTGTAGCCATTGCCGTTCCCGGGAACGATGCGCGAATGCGCCCGTGCGCCTGACGGCGCACCGGCGCGTGAGGGGCAACGTTACGGACGCCGTAACTATTTGTCAAATTGATGCGGCCGGGATCAACTATTCACGCGTTGCATAGTTCGCTGCATTGGGCCGTGCCTTCGCACCGACTCGCCCGCATGGCACACTGGCGCAAACTCGGGGGCACGGCGGCCCTGCGCGGCAACCGCGCGCTGCCCGCCTCCCGGGCCCCAACATGTGCGCGCGACTCAAGGACGAGACACGGCGGCTCGCGGACGAGGCCGAGCACAACGCCGCCCGCGGGCGCGCCGAGAGCGCGGCCGCCGCGAAGAAGCGGCACGCGCTGACGGCGCAGTACGAGGCCCGCTGTGCCGGGGTCGTGCGCGTGGTGCCGAACCGCCAATGACGCCGGGTCGCTCAATCCGGGCTACGGGGCTAAGGGCCCACGGGGCTAAGGGCCTACGGGGCTACGGTGCGACGGCGCGGATTTCGGCGCCCGCCGTCAGACGAGCGGCGGCGACAGCTGCTCGGTGGCGAACGCGCGCTGCACCGCGGGCCGCGCCAGCACCCGCTCGAGCCAGGGCCCGAGATGGGGGCGCGAGCGCGCGGGCCGCGCCATGCCCCGCGTCCAGCGGCACAGCATCAGCACGTAGGGATCGACCGCGCCGTACTGCGCGCCGAGCAGCCACGGCCCGCCGTGTGCCGCCAGCTGCCGGTCGAGCTGGTCGACGAGGCCGCCGATCCGCGCTTCCGCATGCGCCCTCACCTCGTTCGCACCGGCCGCGTTGCCGTCGTCGACCATCCGCTCCGGGTAGAAGTAGTGGAGCAGCGTCGCCTGCAGCGTGTTCGTCGACCAGACGAGCCACTGGTAGAACAGCGCGCGCTCGCGCGTGCCGGGGAGCGGCGCGAGGCCCTTGCCCGGATGCGTGTCGACGAGATGCAGGCAGATCGCGGCCGTCTCGTAAACGACGAGGTCGCCGTCGACCAGCACCGGGATCAGGCCGTTCGGATTGCGCTTCAGGTACGCCGGCGCCTTGTGCGCGCCCGCGGCGCGGTCCACCAGCCTCAGCGCGAACGGCACGCCGAGTTCCTCCAGCAGGATGTGAGGCGCCATGCTGGCGTTGCCCGGGTGGTAGTACAGCTCGATCATTGCCGGCGACTCCTCATTCGGGTTTCACTTCGGCAGCTCCGCGATCAGCCCGCGGACGCCGTTCCACGCAATCTGCACGCCGATGCACAGCACGATGAACGCCGACAGCCTCAGCACCGCCATCATCCGCGAGTGCCCGAGCCAGCGCGACACGCGGTCGGCATAGCGGTAGGCAAGCCAGACCGTCAGCGCGATGGCCAGCACGCCCGCAATCGCGGCGATGGTCGCCACCAGCGCCAGCTCGATGGTGTGCGTGTGGTTCGCGCCAAGCGTGACGGCGACCGAGATCGCGCCCGGATCGACGGTCAGCGGCAGCGTCAGCGGATAGAACGCGCGCGCGATGGCGTCGTCGTCGCTCGCCTGCGCCTCGGTCGGCGCCGCGGGCGCGTCGTCGGTCAGGAGCTTCGCGCCGAGCCAGCACAGCACCAGTCCCCCCGCGAGTTGGACGACCGGCACCGACAGCCCGAACATCCGCAGCACGAAATTGCCGAGGAGCAGCGAGCCCATCAGCAGCAGGAAGGAATTGACCGCGATCTGCCGCGCGAGCTGCGCCCGCGTCGCCGGGTCCGCGACGCGGGTCATCGCCAGGAACATCGGCGCGCTGCCGACCGGATTGACGATCGGCAGCAGCGCGCCGACGATCATCAGGAACACGGCGGCGAACTGCCGCAGGTCCTGGTCCATCACGCGCCGGGCTCCGCCGCGTTGTCCAGCTCGCGCAGCCTGACGAGTGCGAGCAGCGTCCGGTTGACCGGCGTGGGGATGCCGCGCGCCTCGCCGAGTCGGACGACGAGGCCGTTGAGCGCGTCGATCTCGGTGGGCTTCTTCCGCTGCACGTCCTGGGCGGTGGACGAGAACTGCTGGCCCAGCGCATCGGCGATCCGCCAGATCCCGGCGACCTGCTCGGATAGATCGAGCACCACGCCACCCGCGCGCGCGACCGCGACGGTCTCGCCAACCGCCGCCTCCATCACCGCGCGCACGTCGGGCTGGGCGGCCATCCGGCCGTAGCGCGCGTGCCCCAGCGCCGACACCGCGTTGAATGCGCAGTTGATCGTGAGCTTGGTCCACAGCGCCGCCTCGATGTCGGCCGACACGGGGCAGCGGATGCCCGTGGACTCGAACATCGCGGCGATCGCGGCAAGGTCGCCGGGGGCGTCGCCCCGCGCCGCGAGCTCGCGCGGGACACCGAGCACGAGATCGCCGCCGCCGGTGTGCCGCACCCGGCCCGGGCCGTCCATGGTCGCGCCGACGTAGACGACCGCGGCGTAGACCGGCTGCGCGACGACCGTCGCGATCCGCGCCGCGTTGTCGACGCCGTTCTGCAGGCTCACGAGCCGCGCCTCGTGCGACAAGTGCGGGGCCAGCAGGCGGACGGCGTCGACGGTGTCGGGCGTCTTGACGGCGACGATGACGAGATCGGCATCGCGCGCCGCCGCGACCGCGGTCGCGGCAGCCATGCGCTGCTGCCACTGGCCTTCGTGCTCGACGACGACGACGCCGTCTCGGGCGATGGCCGCGACGTGCGGCGCCCGGCCGATCAGCGTCACCGCGACGCCGGCGCGCGCGAGCAACGCGCCGTAGTAGCAGCCGACGGCGCCCGCGCCGAGCACCGCGACGCGGCGGGCGACGAAAGGAACGACCGGGGCAACGGTGGAAGCCAAGGGGCGCAGGGAAACCGTCGGGCGGGGCCCGCCCGCAAGGGCAAGCCAGGAAAAGCTGACGCTACTTTACACGACGCCGCGCCGCCGATCCAAGGCGCCGTCCCGAGGCGCCCCGGCGGGCCTTCGATGCCGCCGCCACCGGACCGGGGCGCCGCGCGCTTCCATGTGGCCGGCGCGAAAATTGATTATGCTGTGCGCCCATGGCCACCCCGCTCCCCACGCTTATCGTCCCCGGCCTCCCGTGCACGCCGGATTCCTGTCCGGCGCAACAGGCCCCGATCCGACGCCGCGGCCCCGCGACCCTCGCCCGTCACGCGGACGCCGACGACCTCGCCGCGCCCTCCGGCCGGCTCAACTGCTGAGGCGCCTGTGAAGATCTCCGCGCAATTCTCGTTCTGGGCCGGCCTCTTGTTCATGGTGATCGCGTTCAGCTACGCCACCTGGGGGCTGTCGCAGATCCACCCGGACATGACTCCCGTCGAAGTCGGCGACGCGCACGGCTTCGCGATGTTCTGGTACTTCCTCGGCGCGGTCAGCGGCCTGATGGCCCTGGTGTCGTGGCTGATGCTGAAGGGCAAGCTCGGCGCGATCGACGGCTAACGCGCAGCGCGCGCCGGCGGCGCGCCGTCGACCGGCGCGCGCCACCGTTGCCGGGAGCCCCTCCCCGGGCCTAGCGGAACCGCTTCGCGACGACGTCGCTGGCCGCCCACCGCGCATAGGCCTCGGCATCCTCGGGCAGCAGCAGGCGGGCGGCGACCAGCGCCGTCGCCGCGGCGCGCACCTGGGCGACGTAGTTCGCATGCGTGCCGTAGCGTTCCTCCAGCGACCGGCGCGGGTCGTTCTTCGCCTCGCGCTCCGCCTTCGTCGCCGCGAACTCGCGGTAGCTGCCGTCGCGGTCGCAGAGCTCGTTCTCGGGGAAGGGTCGCTTGTACAGGTTCCAGCCCGTGTACGTGGCGAGCGGCGCCGCCACGTCGGGCAGCAGGATGCCGGAGGTCTCGTTGCCGTCGGCATCGGTCTTCGCCACCAGAGGCACGTAGCGCGATCCGGGATCGGGCTTCGGCCGCACCCAGTCGCCGAACAGCATCAGTTCGTTGCCGAAGCGCGCGACGGCGAAATCGGGGATCGCCGGAAAACCCTTGTTGTCGGGGGGCACGAGCGTGCCCGCCGCCAGCGTCGGCACGCGACTGTCGGGCGGCGCCACGCCGCGGCTCACCCAGTCGTCCAGCGCCACGAGCAGCGCGCGCAGCGCCGGTGCCGGGCTGTGCGGATTGCGCTCGTTGACGCAGGGGCCGAAATCCGCCTTGAGCCCGGCCCGTCCGCCGTGCTGCGTTCCCGCGACGAGGTAGGCGCGCGCGCCTGCGGGCAATACGACGTCGCGCGTGCCCGCCGGATCGGTGTGCAGCAGCGACGCGCCCTTCTGCCAGTACTCGGTCGACGTGTTGACGTCGATCAGCAGCGGATCGAAGCCGTCGCCGCGCAGCAGCGCGCCGGTGCGGCCGGTGACGGGGTCCTTCATCGTCGCTGCGGAGAACGGGAATTCGTTCTCGGGATAGGTGTGATCCTCGTGCTGGGTATTGGTCCGCGCCGGCTCGCCGAAGTCGTAGTCGAGGAACACGCGCCCGGCGCCGCCGATGTGCGACAGCACGCCGTCGAAAACCTTGCGCCGGTCCTCGTCCTGGTTGAAGCCCGAGCCGATGTAGTCGCGCAGGTACCGTCCGCTCTGCGAGATGCCGACCGCGAGCACCGCCTTCGTGCCGGTGCCGGCCGGGTTCACGCGGCCCTTGTCGTCCTTCTCCGCGTTGCGCAGGTACGACACGAGGTCGCGCGTCGCCGCGTAGCCGATCCCCAGGACCTTCGGATTCCGCGCCGGATAGTGCAGCTCGTACAGCGAGCCCACGGCCGGCCCGGCGCCGGCGTTGCCCGGCGTCAGGATCTCGAGCGTGCGGGCGTCCTTGAAGCGCCATTCCGCCGCCGGTACCGGCACGCGCGGATCGCTCTCGCGCCGGCGCACGGTCAGCGTCGCCTTGTCCTGGTCGAGGCTCGCGGCCTCGTGCGACAGCGTGAACTCGCGCAGCACCGGACCCCGCGTGCCCGACACGAGCTCCTCGCGGATCACGCGCTGAATCGGGCTGCCGTCGGCCTGCACGGCCACCGGCACCTTGATCGCCATGCCGCCGTTGGCCTTTGGCGCGTCGGGATCCCAGCCCGCCCACACCATCGTCCAGCCCTGGCGGAAGAACAGCGCATTGCCCGCCTGCTCGGCGGTGAGCGGGTTGTTCGAATCCTGCGCGCTGCCGTCCATGATCCATTGCAGCAGGAACTTGCGGCCGCGATTGGTCACGTCGAACAGCAGCTTGTGGTTGCCCTTCGCCGGGTCGGCGGGGCGCAGCAGGTCGAACTCGACCTGGTACTCGACGCGGCCGGCGGCGTTCTTCGGCGCCCGGTCGAGGTTGACGATGCCGCGGTTGCGCGCATCGAGCGGGTCGAGCTCGCCGCGCGCGGTCCCGGTCACGCGCTCATAGGCGCCTGCGGCGCCGAAGCTGGCGCCGGCCGCAAACGGGCGGACCGTGTAATCGAGTTCGGTGACGCGCGCCTCAACGGCGCACGCGGCGCCCAGTGCGGATGCGGCCAGGACGGCAAGCAGGAACTTCATCGACGTTCTCCCCCTTTGATCGGATGCGTCCGCGTGCCGACGGGGCAGCGGGCATCTCGTCGCCGGTGGATCATAGGCGCGCCGCCGCGCGAGCGGAAGGGGTGTGGCGGGTGGCTTCCCGACGTGTCGGCGGTCACGCGTTTCGCGTGACCGCCGCGGATCGCTTAGACTGTGCGTCCACCGCCGGCAAGGCCCGCCGGCCCCGACTTCCACCCACCGCGGAGCCCACGATGACTTTCGTATCCCGTCGCAGTTTCACCGCCCGCCTCGTCCACGGACTGGCCGCGGTCGGCCTTGTCTGCGGCGCGGGCGGCTGCGCGACCATCGCCGGCGAAGACCCCGGCGCCGCGACCCGTCGCGCGGAGCAGGTCGTCGCGAGCCCGATCCGGACCGATGCCGACCGCAAGCTCGACGCGTCCCGCAAGCCGCTGCTGTTCCTGCCCTTCACGCAGGTCAAGCCCGGGATGATGGTGCTGGACGTCGCCGCCGGCGGCGGCTTCACGTCGCAGATCCTCGCGCTGTCCGTGCTGCCCGGCGGCAAGCTGTGGGCGCAGCGCGAGCAACCCGGCGCGGCGCTCACCAAGCGGCTGGCCGACACGCCGCAGGCGAACCTGATTCCCGTCTATCGTCCGTTCGAGGATCCGGTGCCGCCCGATGCGCCGCCGCTCGACCTCGTCACCCTGGTCCTCAACTATCACGACATCAGCTACCTTCCCGTCGACCGGTCGAAGATGAACGCGCGGATCTTCGCCGCGCTGACGGCAGGTGGCCGCTACGTGATCGTCGACCACTCGGCGCAGGCCGGCACGGGGATGAGCGTGGGCAAGACGCTGCACCGGATCGACGAGGCGGCGGTGATCGCCGAGGTGCGCGCCGCGGGCTTCGTGCTCGAGGCGCAGGGCGATTTCCTGCGCAATCCCGCCGACACGCGCGACCTGTCCTCGGGCGACGGCAAGATCCCGACCGACCGGTTCGCGCTGCGCTTCGTCAAACCCTAGCGACCGGGGCCGATCGCCGAGGCTATTCGGCGCGGATGCCCGCCTCGCGGACGATCCGCGCATTGGCGTCGTACTCGCTCCGGATCCACGCGGCGAACTCGGCGGACGTGCCGCCGGTGGGCACGTTGTCGCTCGCGACCAGCCGCTCGCGCAGCGCCGGCACCGCGAGTGCCTTGTTGATCCCTGCATTCAGCCGGGCCACGACCGCCGCCGGCGTCCGCGCGGGCGCGAACACGCCGAACGTCGAGCCGAGGTTGGCCTTCGCGTAGCCCAGTTCGGCGAGCGTGGGCACCTCGGGCAGCGCGTCGATGCGCCGCGGCGCGCCGACGGCGAGCGGCCGCAGGCGGCCCGCCCTGACGTGCTGCAGCACCATCGGCGACAGGTTCGCGCTCACCACTTCGAATTGCGCACCGAGCGCATCGGTGAGCTGCGCGCCGCCGCCCTTGTAGGGGATGTGCGTGATGTCGACGCCCGCCTGCGCGCGGACCTGCTCCAGCATGAGGTGGCCCACCGTCGCCTGGCCCGAGGTCGCCCAGCGCACGGCGCCGGGCTGCGCCTTCGCCCGCGCGACGAGCGCGGCGAAGTCGCAGCCGTCGAAGGCCGCGGTCGCCAGCACGACGACCGGCGAGAACATCACGCTGGCGACGGGGACGAGGTCCGCGAACGGGTCGTAGGCGGTCTTGCCGAGCAGCGGATTGAGCGTCAGCGGGCTCACCGCCGAGAACCCCAGCGTGTAGCCGTCGGGCGGGCTCTTGGCGACCGCATCGATGCCGACGCTGCCGCCCGCCCCCGCACGGTTCTCGACCATCACGGGCACCGCGAGCTGCAGCGAGAGCTGCTGCGCCAGCGCGCGCGCCACGACGTCGCTGACCCCGCCCGTCGGGTAGGCGACGACGATGCGCAGCGCGCGTTCGGGATAGCCGTCGGCGGCCGCGAAGGGCGTCGCGAGTGTCGCCGCCAGCGCGAGCATGGCGGCGGCGACGCGGCGAAGGAAGGCGTCGGCCACGCGCGCTATTTCCAGAACGCGCGCTGCGCGAGCGCGGGAAAGCCTTCGCGATCCTGGTAGAAGAACGTGTCCCCGGTGTGCGTGGCCAGGAAGCGGTCGGTGCTGCGCTTCACTGTGCGCCCTCCCTGCGCCGCGCGACGCACAGCGACAGCTCCGCGCGCACCACGAAACCCAGGCGCCGGTACAGCGCGATCGCGCGCGCGTTCTCCGCCTCGACGTGCAGGAACGGCACCTGCCCGCGCCGCGCCATCCCGGCCATCACGCAGCGCATCAGCAGCGCCGCATGGCCCCTGCCCGCCGCGTCCGGGTGCGTGCAGACCCCGCTCACTTCGCGCCAGTCTCCGATCCACATCCGCTCGCCGGCCATCGCCACCAGGCGGCCCTCTTCGCGGATGCCGAGGAAGGTCCCGAACTCGATCGTGCGGACGGCGAACGGCCCGGGTTGAGCGCAAGCGAAACCCGGGTGGGCCGTGCCCGCATGCGCATCTCCCCGGGTTTCGCTTGCGCTCAACCCGGGCTACGCAATGTGCGGAAGCGGGCGTAACGCCTGCGGTACTCGCCATCGGCTCAGAACTGCAGGTCGAACTCGCCGCCCGCCTCGAGCGCGCGCCGGTACGCGGGCCGCTCGTGGATGCGCGCGAGGAACGCCATCAGCCGCGGCCGGCCGGCGTCGAGCCCGCCGCGGGCGGCGGCGGCCTCGAGCGGAAAGCTCATCTGGACGTCGGCGGCGGTGAACCGGCTGCCGACGAACCACGTGCCTTCGGCCAGCTCGCCCTCGAGGTAGTCGAGGTGCAGCTTCAGCTGCGGCCCGATGAAGGTCGTGGTGGCGGCGTCGGCGATCCGGCTCGCGATCGGGCGCACGAAAAACGGCATCGGCGCGGTCCGGACCTTGTCGAACACCAGCTTCAGCAGCAGCGGCGGCATCAGCGACCCTTCCGCGTAGTGCAGCCAGTAGAGGTAGCGGATGTGCAGCGGCGTCCCGGCCGCGGGGGCAAGGCGCCCTTCGCCGTAGCGGTCGACCAGGTATTCGATGATCGCGCCCGATTCCGCGAGCGTCAGCGCGCCGTCGGTGATCACCGGCGACTTGCCCAGCGGATGGACCTTGCGCAGCGACGCCGGCGCCAGCATCGTCACCGGATCGCGCTGGTAGCGCTTGATCTCGTAGGGCACGCCGAGTTCCTCGAGCAGCCAGAGCACGCGCTGCGAACGGGAGTTGTTGAGGTGGTGGACGACGATCATCGCTTGGGGTATCCGGTTGACGTTGGCGGGGGCGCAAGGCTCCCTATGCGATCCGGCTGAACCAGAGGATGGAAAGGCTGCCCGCGACGACCGCGAGCAGCGCGGCGAGCGCGGTCCACAGCGCCGCGATCTCGGTCTCCTTCTTCTCCAGCACGTAGCGGGCGTTGAGGCCCTCGTAGATCTTCTGCAGGTCGGCGCCGCTCTTGGCGTGGAAGTACTCGCCGCCGGTCAGCTGCGCGATCGCCTGCAGCGGCTCGGGATCGAAGCGCATGTAGACCGACATGCCGTCGACGTTGGTCGCGCCGCCCTCGACGCTGCCGAAGCCCACCGTGTAGACCTTCACGCCGTGGTCGGCCGCCATCCGCGCCGCCTCGACCGGATCGGGGCCAATCGTGCGCCTGCCGTCGGTCAGCAGGATGATCGCGCCGGACCGGTACGACCCCGGCGGAACCGCCTTCGGCGGCTTTTTTTCCGCGCCCTTTGCCGCGTCGATCGCCGCGCCGCGCGCCTTGTCGCGCGCGGGCCCGCGGGACCACGGCTCCGCTTCGACCTCCAGCCCCTCGTCCGGGAACAGCGTCGCCAGCGCCATGATGAGTCCGCTGCCGATCGCCGTGTGGACCTGCAGTTCGAGGCGTTCGATCGCGGCGACCAGTTCCTCGCGGTCGTGCGTCGGCCGGGCGACGACGGCGGCCGAGCCCGCGAAGGATACGATCCCGACGCGCACGTCGGGCGGCTGGGCGTTGACGAACTCCTTGGCCGCCGCGCTGGCGGCCGCGATCCGGCTGGGCAGGATGTCGTTGGCGCGCATCGAGCGCGACGTGTCGATCGCCAGGATGATCGTCCGCTGGTCGGAAGGCAGCGTCACCGAAGCGCGCGGGCGTGCCGCCGCGACGATCAGCGCGACCAGCGCGAGGAGGAGCAGGAGCGGCGGAACGTGGCGGCGCAGCCGCGCGTTGCCGCCCTGCGCGGAACGCAGCAGCGCGAGGCTCGGCAGGCGCACGGCGGCTCGCGTCCTGCGCCGCAGCAGCAGCACGTAGAGCCAGGCCAGTGCCGGCACGGCCAGCAGAAGCCACAACGCCTGGGGCCAGAGAAACGACATGCGTGCGCGTATCGACCGGTTCGTGGAAGAAGGACGCCTGCGGGCGCTGCCATGGTACCCCGACCGCGGGGCGTTGCGGCACGCCCGCTACCCGGGGCGCGCCAGCGCCGCGGCGTGGTGGCGCAGGTGATCCTCGATGAAGGTGGCGATGAAGTGATAGCCGTGGTCGTAGCCGTCCTGCAGCCGCAGCGTCAGCGGGACGCCGGCAGCGCGGCAGGCGTCGGCGAGCAGCGCGGGCTTCAGTTCCCGTTCGAGAAACGGATCCGCGGTGCCCTGGTCGACCAGGATCGGCGGGCCGGCCCAGCCGCGGTCACCGACCAGCGCCGTCGCGTCGTACGCGCGCCACGCGGCACGATCGTCGCCGAGGTAGCCCGACAGCGCCTTCTCGCCCCAGGGGCAGCGCATCGGCGACACGATCGGCGCGAACGCGGACACCGAGCGGAAACGCGCCGGGTGCTTCAGCGCGATCGTCAGCGCGCCGTGGCCCCCCATCGAGTGCCCGCAGATGCCGGCGCGGCCGGCGTCGACGGGAAAATGGGCCGCCACCACCGCCGGCAGTTCCGTCGCGACGTACGCGTGCATCCGGTAGTTCGCCGCCCACGGCGCGCGCGTCGCGTCGACGTAGAACCCGGCGCCGACGCCGAAGTCCCAGGCGTCGCGGTCGCCGGGGATCGCGACGTCGCGCGGGCTCGTGTCGGGGACGACCAGCGCGAGCCCCAACTCGGCCGCCACGCGCTGCGCGCCGGCCTTGACGATGAAGTTCTCCTCGGTGCAGGTGAGTCCCGACAGCCAGTAGAGCGCCGGAACCGGGCCCGCGGCGGCCTGCGGCGGCAGGTAGACGCCGAACCGCATCGCGCACCGGGTTTCCACCGACGGGTGCCGGTAGACGCCCTGCACGCCGCCGAAGGACCGGCTGGTGGCGACGGTTTCTAGCGCCGCGGCGCCGCTGCCCGCCATCGGAGCCGGCCCGCTCAAAACGTGACGACCGCGCGGATCGACGTGCCGGCGTGCATCAGGTCGAAGCCCTCGTTGATGCGGTCGAGCGGCAGCACGTGGGTGATGAGGTCGTCGATGTTGATCTTGCCGTCCATGTACCAGTCGACGATCTTCGGGACGTCGGTGCGCCCGCGCGCGCCGCCGAACGCCGTGCCCTTCCACGTGCGGCCGGTGACGAGCTGGAACGGCCGCGTCTTGATCTCCTGCCCGGAGCCCGCCACGCCGATGATCACCGACACGCCCCAGCCGCGGTGGCAGCACTCGAGCGCCTGCCGCATCACGTCGACGTTGCCGATGCACTCGAAGCTGTAGTCGGCGCCGCCGCCGGTGAGCTCGACGAGGTGAGCGACGAGATCGCCGCCGACGTCGCGCGGGTTGACGAAGTGCGTGAGGCCGAACTTGCGCGCCAGTGCCTCGCGCCCGGGGTTCAGGTCGACGCCGACGATCATGTTGGCGCCCGCCATCCGCGCGCCCTGGACGACGTTGAGGCCGATGCCGCCCAGGCCGAACACGACGACGTTGGCGCCCGGCTCCACCTTCGCCGTGTTTATCACGGCGCCGATGCCGGTGGTCACGCCGCAGCCGATGTAGCAGACCTTGTCGAACGGCGCGTCGTCGCGGATCTTCGCGACGGCGATCTCGGGCAGCACCGTGAAGTTGGAGAACGTCGAGCAGCCCATGTAGTGATGGAGCGGCTGGCCGTTCAGCGAGAACCGGCTGGTGCCGTCGGGCATCATTCCCTTGCCCTGCGTCGCGCGGATCGCCGTGCAGAGGTTGGTCTTGCGCGACAGGCACGACTTGCACTGCCGGCATTCCGGCGTGTAGAGCGGGATCACGTGGTCGCCCTTCTTCACGCTGGTCACGCCCGGGCCGACGTCGACGACGACGCCGGCGCCCTCGTGCCCGAGGATCGCCGGGAACAGCCCCTCGGGATCGGCGCCCGAGCGCGTGAATTCATCGGTGTGGCAGATGCCGGTGGCCTTGATCTCGACCAGCACCTCGCCCGCCTTCGGGCCGGCGAGGTCGACGGTTTCGATGACGAGCGGGGCACCTGCACTATGGGCTACGGCGGCACGAACTTGCACGGTTCACTCCAGCAAAAAGGAAGCGCAACGGTGGACGGGCGACGCATAGCCGCGTCCGGCGAGCCGCAATGTTACGTGAATCGCCGGGCGCGGAGGCCATCGCGGCGACTGCCGCCGTGCCGGAGGCCCGGTGCCGGCGTACCATCAAGCCGTCGCGCGTCGCCTCCCCGCCGCGCCGCACAAACCCGCAACGAAGGAGCCACGCCA
Organism: Bordetella parapertussis; assembly: GCA_943331295.2. GTDB lineage: Bacteria > Pseudomonadota > Gammaproteobacteria > Burkholderiales > Casimicrobiaceae > CAIWHR01. The sequence goes on from CALQLA020000033.1 coordinate 47,758, forward strand.
TGACCGACATCACCGCAGTGCTGGGCAAGGACGCCGACGATCTTCTCCTGCACGCCTGCAAATCCATCCCGAAGTCGTCGCTGCACCTGCCGGGACCGGATTTCGTCGACCGCGTGGTCGCGGGCAGCGACCGGTCGCCGGGCGTGATGCGCAGCCTGCAGCAGATGTTCGACCACGGACGCCTGGCCGGCACCGGCTACCTGTCGATCCTGCCGGTGGACCAGGGCATCGAGCACAGCGCGGGCGCATCGTTCGCGAAGAACCCGATGTACTTCGACCCCGAGAACATCGTGCGGCTCGCCATCGAGGGCGGCTGCAATGCGGTGGCGTCGACGCTGGGCGTGCTGGGCGCCTGCTCGCGCAAGTACGCGCATCGGATCCCGTTCCTGCTGAAGATCAACCACAACGAGTTCCTGACCTACCCCAACCGCTACGACCAGATCCTGTTCGCCAGCATCGCGCAGGCGAAGGACATGGGCGCGGTCGCCGTCGGCGCGACGATCTACTTCGGCTCGGCCGAATCGGGACGGCAAATCGTCGAGGTGAGCCGGCAGTTCGAGATCGCGCACGGCATGGGGATGGCGACCGTGCTGTGGTGCTACCTGCGCAATCCGGCGTTCAAGACCGACCGCGACTACCACGTGTCCGCCGACCTGACGGGCCAGGCCAACCACCTCGGCGTCACCATCGAGGCGGACATCATCAAGCAGAAGCTGCCCGAGAACAACGGCGGCTACCTCGCGCTCAACTCGAAGGAAAACCCGTACGGCAAGTCCGACCCCCGGATGTATTCGGAACTTGCGACGGACCACCCGATCGATCTCGCGCGCTATCAGGTGGCCAACTGCTACATGGGGCGCGCGGGTCTCATCAACTCGGGCGGCGCATCGGGCAGCAACGACCTGCACGAGGCGGTGCGCACGGCCGTGATCAACAAGCGCGCCGGCGGCACCGGGCTCATCTCGGGACGGAAGGCGTTCCAGAAGCCGATGGCCGACGGCGTCGCGCTGTTGAACGCCATCCAGGACGTCTACCTCTCGCCGGAGGTCACGATCGCGTAAGCGTCGCCCGGCGGTATAAATGCGCAGCCCGGGTTGAGCGCAAGCGAAACCCGGGCTACCGGCGGTCTACGCCTTGGCGAGGTTCTCGGCCGCGAAATCCCAGTTGATCAGGTCCGCGATCAGCGCGTTGATGTAGTCGGCGCGGCGATTCTGGTAGTCGAGGTAATACGCGTGCTCCCAGACGTCGATCGTCAAGAGCGGCGTCTGGCCCTTGGTGAACGGCACCTCGGCATTGCCCGTCTTGACGATCTTCAACGCGCCGGCGTCGGCCACCAGCCACGCCCAGCCCGACCCGAACTGCGTCAGCCCGGCATTGGCGAATTCCTTCTTGAAGTTGTCGTAGCTGCCGAATGCCGCGTCGATCTTCGCCGCGAGGTCGCCCTTCGGCAGCCCGCCGCCCTTGGGCTTCAGGCAGTTCCAGTAGAACGTGTGGTTCCAAACCTGCGCGGCGTTGTTGAACACGCCCGCCTTGTCCGGCTTGCCGGCGGTGGCGTTGACGATCTGCTCCAGCGTCTTGCCCTCGAACTCGGTGCCGGGCACCAGCTTGTTCAGGTTGTCGACGTAGGTCTTGTGGTGCTTGCCGTAGTGAAAGCCGATCGTCTGCGCGGAAATCAGCGGCGCGAGCGCGTTGTCGGCGTACGGAAGCGGCGGGAGGGAGAACTGGTCGGCCATCGGAAGCTCCTTGGTGGTTCGGTGGTTGGTATCGGTCCGTGCCGTCGGCGCGGAGTTCGGACCGCATTGCTCGATCGGGCATGCCCGGACGCGGGCGGTGGCCGTGTCGAAATTCGCCGTCCAGCGCGGGTGACGCGCCGGAGTCGGCGCCCGCGCGAATCGCGACGGCGTGCTCGTGGGACAGGGTTCAACGGCGGCGGATTCCGGTGGCGGATCGCGCCCGCGGGTCCTCCATGCGCTTGCCCGAGTTTACCCGATGCGCACGCGGTCACGCCACTGCCGGGGCATTGCGGCACCGGCCGCAGCATCCGGCGAAACCCCTGTGACTGCCGCGGTCATTGCCTCGGCCCCTTCGCCCGCGAACGAACCGAGCATAGCGGCTCGGCGGGGCATCGACCGTGCGCTCCCGCACACGCATTCTCATGACGGGTCGCGCGACGGCGTCACCCGCAGGCGCGACGGCTTGGCCGGAGCCGGCGGCGGCGGCGGCGGCGCATAGAACGCCTGGAACTGCCGGACCAGCGTCACGTAGCCGCGCGTTTCCGGGTATGGCGGGATGCGGTTGGCGTAGCGCAGCACGGTCTGCTCGCCGGCGTTGTATGCAGCCAGCGCCAGCGAGGCGTCGTCGGCGAACAGCACGAGCAGGTCGGAGAGGTAGGCGGTCCCGATCCGCACGTTGATCTCGGGGTCGAGCAACTTCTGCTCCAGCGTGCGCTTCGAATCGGCCGCCACGCCGTAGCGCGCGCCGGTGTCCGGGATCACCTGCATGAGGCCGAGCGCCCCCTTCGCCGACACTGCCGCGGGATCGTAGGCGGACTCCACGGCGATGACCGCCTTGACGAGCGCCACGTCGAGGCCGTGAAGACGCGCGTTGCGCTCGATCAACGGCTGGTAGCGCGCGATGTTCGGATGGCCGGCCATCCGCTTGAAGATGGCGGTCTCGCGCAGCGCGTCGTCGGGCACGGCCACCGCTGCCGGCGGCGGCGGCAGGTCGGCGTTGGTCCGACCCTTGTAGAAGATCCGGTAGCGGTCGTCCAGCCGTTCCGTCGCGACGTGCGGCGCGCCGTCCGCGTCGATGTAGCCCCAGACCGCGGCATCGGCCGCGCGCGGCGCGCTGCCCAGCGCCAACGTCAGCGCCAACGCCAGCCTCAGCGTCAGGGCCGGCGTTGCGAGAAGCGAGCGGAGGCGAAGCATCCCTGCATTCTGCCAGACCCGGGTTTTCCGCCGCGCCCTACCCCCGGGCGCCGGGTGCGTCCGGGCCGGCGCCGCGAGGTACACTTCAGCCACCCACACCCGTTCCTCCGCGAGGTCTTCAATGGCTCCAGCGCAGCCTGCCAGCAGCCACCTGTCGCCGCCGCCGCGACGCCGTGACGGAGCCGCCGCACTGCGACGCATCGCGCCGTGGGTCGCGCCCATTCTCCTCGTCGCGGCGTGCAGCAATTCGCCGCGCGAGCCCATCCCGATCACGCCGGCCGGGGACGCCGCCAGCGCGGCGGTGAGCCGGCGGCCGGCCGAGGCGCCGCCGGCCGTCGCGGCCACGACGCCCCCGGCATCCGCGGTGGTGGTCCCCGCCGACGCCCTCTACGTTTGCGTTTCGGGCGCCGGCGCCGGCCGGAAGGAGACCGTGATCGAGTACGCGCCGAAGGTCGACACGATGTGCCGCAAGCATCCCGAGATGGGACCCTGCCAGTACGAGCGCGAGATCTGCCGGAAGAGCGGCGGTCGCGTGTATGCTGCGGGCGGCGCCGAGATCACGATGCAGACCGAGGCCGAGTACGACAAGAAGGTCATGCGCGTGAGGTTCAAGGCGAACTGACCTTCCCTCCCCAATCGCCCCGTCCCGAGAATCCATGCTCAAGCTGACGCTGTCGCTGTTGTTGCTCGTTGTTGCCGCCGCCCCCGCCTTGGGCGCCACCGCGACCGGCATGTTCCAGAGCCAGAACATCTCGCTCGAGGTGAACAGCGGCGTCGCGTTCCGCGCCAAGTCGGCGCAGGACAAGAGCGACGTGCTGATCGTCGCCGTGTCGAACGTCGTGCTGAATCCGCGCGCGATCGCAGACTACATCGATCGCCGGCGCCTGATCGAAGCCCGCATACGCAACCCGGAGGCCGTGATCATCTACCTCGAGTTCACGCCCGCCGGTACCTATCGCGGCATGAGCTACACGCTGGCGTTCGACAACGAGTGCGCGTTCTGCGCGACGGGCCTCGCCTCGACGGTGAAGCTGACCGACGGCGCGCTGCGCGGCAAGCTTTCCGGCGAGGAGCCGGCGAAGGAGCGCGCCGTCGCCATCACTCTCGATGTGCCGGTGCTCACCGAGGACCACGGCGCCGCGCTGCCCGCCGACGGCGGCGCGCCCGGCAAGGCTTACCTCGCCTATCACGCGGCGATGGTGAAAGGCGATCGCGCCGCCATCCGCGAACAGCTCGCGAAGGACCAGCAGGCCTACTGGGACCAGGTCGAGAAATCCGGGCAGCTCGCGGCGTGGGTCCGCGAGATGACGCTCCAGCATCCCGTGAAGTCCGTGCAGATCTCCCGTGGCTTTGCGGGCGCCGACAAGGCGGTGCTCGCGATTGCCGGCGAATCGATCGGCGGCCGGGTGGTCGGCGACGTCGTGCTGGTCCGGGAAGGCGACGCCTGGCGCGTCGACGACGAGGTCACGGAGATCGTGCGGCGCTGACCCGTGGCGTCGCTGCATGCCCGTAGCCCGGGTTGAGCGCCAGCGAAACCGTTAGGTGGGAGGAGTCCATTGCATTGGGTAGGCCGTCCCCGTTCGCGCCTCCCCCCGGGTTTCGCCGGCGCTCAACCCGGGCTACGCGATGCCGTGGCAGCGGCTACCCCGCCGGTACCGGTCAAGCGGGCAGCCCCAGCGCGCGCCGTGCCGGGCCGCGCCAGCATTCGTCGACGATCCGCGCGAAAGCGCCCGCGCGCGGGTGCAGTTCGTTGGCCCAGGCGCTGTCGGGAAGCGTCCCCGCCGACCAGACGAGTTCCACGGCAGGCGCGCCGGGCGCCGGAGCCGCCAGTTCGTCGAGGCACAGCGTGAAGTGGTCGATCAGCCCGCGCACGATCTCGCGGCGCACGCCGCCCTGGGGTGCGCCCGCGACCGGCACGCGGCAGTTGTCCATCGGCAGCTTGAGCCAGCTGCGCAGGCCCGGCAGCGTGCGCCCGTCGGGAATCGCGTAGTCGTAGTTGTGGACGAGCACCGTCGCTGCCGGCCGCAGCGAGGCCACGTCGGCGAGCAGCGAGCGATAGGCGGCGCCCACCGCGGCGAACACCCCGTCCGGCTGCTGCGGCCGGTAGCACGAATCGGCATCCGCGGCGCCGCTGCAGTCGGGCTGCAGGATCTTCGCATCGAGGTCGCCCAGCCCCGCGAAATCGTTGCCGCCGGCGCTGATCGCGACGACGCGGATCGACGGATAGTCCGCCAGCATCGCGCGGAACTGCGCCCGCCACGCGCCGTCGGCGAGCGCGTCGGCGCGCGCGCCGTTCTCGCCGATCACGTAGATCGTCGGCCGCGAGAGCGCGGCGTGGAGCGGCGTGACGAGGTTGTTGAACGGATAGTGGAACCACGAGTCGCCGATCGCAAGGACGCCCACCTGCTCGCCGCTGTCCAGCAGCCGGATCCGCTCGTTCCAGAAAATCCCGCCCATCGTCCGCGGCGCGAGCCGGTCCGGTCACCGCGGCAGCAGCGCGCGCAGGGCGCGCAGCTCGGCCTCGAGGTCGTGGATGCGCTCGAGATACGCGAGCACCAGCGCCACGCCGTGCGGCTCCAGCGCGTGCTCCTCGCCCAGCCGGTGCGCGGTGCGCGCGATCGTCACCGAGCGCACGCTGAAGTGCCACTGCGAGGCGCTGGCGTCGGCCGGCGCGAACGCTCCGTACTCGACCAGTTCGACGACCTCGGCCTCGGAGAGCCCGGCGCGGTCGGCGAGTTCGGATAACGTCAGGTGCGGCCGCTCGTCGGGCCACAGGGCATCGCAGGGTTCGGTGGTCATCGCCGAGGTCCTCACGCAAAATGCCGGCGCGGATTGAACGTGGATGCGGCCGCCAGCTCGGCGAAGAGCGCGCGCTCCCGGTCCGTCGGCGCGTCCGGCACCGCGATCTGCACCAGCGCGAACAGGTCGCCCGGTGCGCCGGCGGGTGCCGGCAGGCCGCGGCCGGCAAGGCGCAGCTTCTGTCCGGCGTTGGTGCCGGGGGGCACCTTGAGGCTGACCGGCCCGGCGAGCGTCGGCACTTCCACCGCGGCACCCAGTGCCGCTTCCCACGGCGCCAGCGGCAAGTCGATGAAGAGGTCGCGGCCGCTCACCCGGAACAGGCGGTGCGGTCGCAGCGCAATGTTGAGGTAGACATCGCCGTCGGGACCGCCGTTGCGCCCCTTGCCGCCCTGCCCGGGAAGCCGCAGCACCTGGCCGTCGGTCGGCCCCTTGGGGATGCGCGCCTTCACGCGCTTCGGCACGCGCCGCACGCGGCCTTCCGCATCGACGTCGGTGGTCGAGAGATCGAGGCTCACCTCGGTCCCGAGGTAGGCCTCCTCGAGCGTCACCGGCACCGTGACCTCGTAGTCCTGCCCGCGCCTCGCGCCGGCCGGACCGCGCCGGCCGCCGCCGGGCGCGCGCCCGGCGGGCCCGGCGAATCCGGCGAACAGATCGGACAGGTCCATTTCGTCGAACGATGCGGCGCCGTCGCCGAACCGCGATGCCCATTCGGGCGGCGGGCGGAAGTCCTCGCCGGACGCCCGGCTGCCGAGCTGGTCGTAGGCCGCGCGCTTCTCGGGATCCTTGAGCGTCGCGTAGGCCTCGCCCATCTCCTTGAAGCGCTGCTCGGCGTCCTTTTCCTTCGAGACGTCGGGGTGGTACTTCCGCGCGAGCTTGCGATAGGCCTGCTTGATGTCGTCGGCGGACGCGTCGCGCGCAATCCCCAGGATCGCGTAGTAGTCCTTGAATTTCATCGATTGGCGCCGGCAGTGGTCATCGCGCGCAGTTCACCGGCGGCACGGCGGCGCGCGCGGGTTTGCGCAGGCAGCAAAGGATACGCGCGTTCGCTACTCGCGCACCTCTTCCCGCTGCTCGAGATCCATGCCGAGTTCATAGAAGTCGCCATCCAGCGCATCGCGCGCCGAAACCATGCCGAGCGGCCGCCCGTGCTCGACGACGGGCAGGTGGCGGAAGCCGCCCTGGTGCATGACGCGCAGCGCCCGCACGAAGGGTTCGTCGGGATGGATCGTCTGCGGCTGCGGTGTCATCACGTCCGAGATCCGCGTGGTTGCAGGATCGCGGCAGGCGGCTACCACGCTCACCAGCGCATCGCGCTCGGTGAAGATGCCGACCAGTTTCGACCCCTCGATCACGAGCACCGCGCCCTTGCCCTGGGCCTTCATCAGCGACGCGGCCTCCAGCACCGTCGCCGTCCGGACGATGGTGGTGAGCATCTGCCCGGCCACGACGGAACGTACGGATCGTATCGGCATGCCAATCTCCATGTTGCAAAGGTGGTCAGGGCATCATTACGCACCTCCCGCCAAAGCAAAGTCAAGTTTCCGGCGGCCGCCCGGGTCGCGGCCCATGCGAAAACGGGGCGGTGACGACGACGCCGCCTGCCACCACCTACGGGCCAAATTCGTCCCGAGTCACCCGGCGGGACCTGCGGCTCGCCTCGGGGCTCGTGCTGTTTGCCTACATCGCGCTCCACCTCGCCAACCACGCGCTGGGGCTCGTCTCGATCGCCGCCGCCGAGCGCGCCACGCTCGCGCGGATCGGCGCGGCGGACGGCGTGCGGCTCGCCTGCCAGCTGCGGCCGGACGGCGACATCGCGGTCGTTCCCCCGTCGGCGCCGACGACGCGTCGCCGTTCGCTGCCGCGGGCCTGCGCGTCACCACGGACATCGGCAACCCTGGCGCGGCGCCGCGCGCCGAACGCTGATGGTGCCCCGCGCGGCGGAATCTGGTACGTTTGCGCATCGTTCCCCCAACCCCGGGCCTGCCGACCGATGAGCAAAGCCGCGCTGTACAGCCAGTCCGGCCGCACCCGCAAGGCGGTCGCGCCGCCCGGCGTGGCGGGTGCCGGGGGCGCCACGCCTGCCGGCCCCGATACGCCCCCGCCGGACTCCCCCCGCCTCGCGTCCCGCGCCCGCCGCTTCGGGTCGCGCTGGCAGCGGCCGCTGCTCGTCGCCGCGGGCGGCATCGCGGTCCTCGCCGCGGTCGCCCTCCACGCGCTGCTCGCACCCGGCGCGCGGCAGCTGACGCAGGAGGACATCGACGCCGCCGTGCTCCACTCGCTCGAAACCAACCGGATGCCCTCGGCGGCCTCGAAGGCCTACGAGGCGGTTCGCCGCTCGGTCGTCCGCGTCCGCGGCACGAGCCACGACAAGGGCAAGGACGGCAAGCCGGCCGAGGGCGTCGGCAGCGGCGTGGTGATCGTGGACACCGGCATCATCCTGACCAACATGCACGTGGTGGCCGGCGCCGATCGCGTGACGGTCGAGTTCGAGGACGGCATGGAGTCCGAAGCCACGGTGATCGGCGTGCGCCCGGAGCACGACCTCGCCGTGCTGCAGGCGCTGAAGCTGCCCGACGACCTGCCCGCGGCGACGCTGCGCTCGACGGCAGACCTCAACCCCGGCGACGAGGTGATCGCGGTGGGCTTCCCGTTCGCCATCGGCCCGTCGGTCTCGAGCGGCGTGATCTCGGGCCTGCGCCGCGACTACTTCTCGACGCAGGGCAAGCGGCTTCTCACCAACCTCATCCAGTTCGATGCCGCGGCCAACCCCGGCAATTCGGGCGGCCCGCTGGTCACGACCGACGGTGAAGTCGTCGGCATCGTCACGGGCATCCTCAACCCGACCGAGCAGCGCGTGTTCATCGGCATCGGCTTCGCCGTGCCGATCGAGAACGCCGCCGCCGCGGCCGGCCTTTCGCCGTTCTGACACGACATCACGCGAGGCAGCCACGCATGAACGACCCGGGATCGAGCCGCAACGAGGTGCTGCCGGTGATGGAGCGCATCCTGTACGAAGTGAAGCGCGTGGTCGTGGGCCAGGACCACTTCCTCGAGCGCGTGCTGGTCGCCATCCTCGCGCAGGGGCACCTGCTGGTGGAGGGCGTGCCGGGCCTCGCCAAGACGCTGACGGTCAAGACGCTCGCGCGCACCATCCGCGGCACCTTCCGGCGCATCCAGTTCACGCCCGACCTCGTCCCGGCGGACCTCGTCGGCACGCGGATCTACAACCAGAAGACGGGCGAGTTCAACACGTCGCTGGGCCCGGTGTTCACCAACCTGCTGCTCGCCGACGAGATCAACCGCGCGCCGGCCAAGGTGCAGAGCGCGCTGCTCGAGGTGATGCAGGAATACCAGGTGACGATCGCCGGCGAGACGCACTTCGTGCCCGAGCCGTTCCTGGTGATGGCCACGCAGAACCCGATCGAGACCGAGGGCACCTACCCGCTGCCCGAGGCGCAGATCGACCGCTTCATGATGAAGGTGCTGGTGGGCTACCCGACCGAGGAGCAGGAGTTCGTCATCGTGCAGCGGGTGACGGGCGCCGCGCAGGAAGTGGCGGCGGTCGCCACCACCGACGAGCTCGCGGCGCTGCAGCGCGAGTGCCGCAAGGGCTACGTCGACCCGTCGCTGGTGCAGTACGCCGTGCGCCTCGTCGCCGCCACCCGCGATCCCGAGCGCTACGGCATCAAGGACCTCGCCCGCTACATCACCTACGGCGCCAGCCCGCGCGCGACGATCCACCTGATCGAGGGCGCGCGCGCGCTGGCCTTCCTGCGCGGCCGGCCGTATGCGCTGCCGGAGGACGTGTCCGACCTCGCCCCCGACGTGCTGCGCCACCGGCTGTCGCTGTCGTACGAGGCGCTGTCCGACGCGCTGACCGCCGACGAGATCGTGCTGCGGATCATGCGCGGCGTGCGCGCGCCGGACAAGCCGCTGGAAGCCCATGTCCGATTCGACGCCCCGCCGGCAAACGCCTGAGGCGGTGCTGCGCCGGCTCGAGTGGACGGTGATCCGTCGGCTCGACGGCGTGCTGCACGGCGACTACCGGACGCTGTTCCGGGGCTACGGGCTCGACCTCGCCGACCTGCGCGAATACGTCTACGGCGACGACGTCCGGCACATCGACTGGAACGTGACCGCGCGCCAGGCCACGCCCTACGTCCGCGAGTTCAACGAGGAGCGCGAGGTCGCCGCGTGGTTCCTGCTCGACCTCTCCCCCTCGGTCGCGTTCGGCTCGACCGGCGCGCAGAAGGGCACGGTGTCGTCGGACTTCGTCGCCGTGGTGGCGCGAATACTCACCCGGCACGGCAACCGCGTCGGCGCGGTCTGCTACGGCAGCGACGTCGACGCCGTGATCCCGCCGAAGAGCAGCCGGCGGCAGGTGCTCCACCTGATCGAGCGGATGACGAGCCGCCCCGCGCCCCGGGCGGCGACGGCCACGGACCTCGCGGCGCTGCTGCACATGGCGCAGCGCGTGGCGCCGCGGCGGTCGCTGATGTTCGTCGTGTCGGATTTCATCAGCACGCCCGGCTGGGAAAAGCCGCTGGCGCAACTCGCGCAGCGGCACGACGTGGTCGCCGTCAGGCTCTACGACCCGATGGAGATGGACCTGCCGGATCTCGGCCTGCTCGTGGTCCAGGATGCCGAGACCGGCGAGCAGATGTTCGTCGACACCCACGACGGAGCGTTCCGCCGCCGCTTCGCCGAGGCCGCCGCCGCGCGCGAGGCGGACCTGCGCCGGGCGTTCCGCGTCGCCGGCGTCGACGCGCTGGAGCTCGCCACCGACGACGACCTCGTCGACTCGATCCTGCGCTTCGCCGACCTCCGGAAGCGCCGCAGCCAGCTCGCCGTCGGCGGCATGCCGGCGCACCTGGGCGTCACCCGATGACCTTCCTCTGGCCGCAGATGCTCTGGCTGCTGCTGCTGCTGCCAGCGGCCGCCGCGGCGTACCTGTGGCTGCTGCGCAGGAAGCGGAAGGCCGCGTTGCGCTACGCGAGCCTCGCCGTGATGAAGGACGCGATCGGCAGCGGCGGACGCTGGCGCCGGCACGTGCCGCCGGCGCTGTTCGCGGCGTCGCTGGCGCTGATGCTGGTCGCGATCGCTCGTCCCGCGGCGGTCCTCACGCTGCCGTCGCAGCACGAGACCGTGATCCTGGCGATGGACGTCTCGGGCAGCATGCGCGCGGCCGACGTGAAGCCCACCCGCATCGTCGCCGCGCAGGAGGCGGCGCGCGCGTTCATCGGGCTGCAGCCCGCGACCACGCGCATCGGCATCGTTTCCTTCGCCGCGACGGCGTCGGTCGTGCAGTCGCCAACGCACAGCAAGGAGGACACGCTCGCGGCGATCGACCGCTTCCAGCTGCAGCGCGGCACCGCGGTGGGCAGCGGCATTCTCGTGGCGCTGAAGATGATCTTCCCCGACGCCGACTTCGACCTGCGCGCATCGAATCCGCGGCGCGACGAAAAGAAGGCGGCGCCGATCGACAAGGCCAAGGGCGACGACAAGGCGGCGCCGAAGCCCGTCGCGCCCGGATCGTACGCGTCGGCGGCGATCATCCTGCTGACCGACGGCCAGACCACCACCGGCCCCGACCCGATCGAGGCGGCCCGGATGGCCGCCGACCGCGGCGTGCGCGTGTACACGGTGGGCATCGGCACCAAGGGCGGCGAGCTGATCGGCGTCGAGGGCTGGTCGATGCGCGTGCGCCTCGACGAGGAGGCGCTGAAGACGATCGCGACGCTGACGCGGGGCGACTATTTCTACGCCGGCACCGCCCCCGACCTGCAGAAGATCTACCAGAGCCTCAACACCAGGCTGTTCTTCGAGCAGAAGGAGACCGAGGTCACGGCGCTGTTCGCGGCGGCGGCGGCCGCGCTGGCGCTGCTGTCGGCGCTCCTCTCGCTGCTCTGGTTCAACCGGATTCTCTGAGGCCGCCGCCAGCGCGGCGTCGCGGCCCCCTGGCTGCGCCCGCGCGGCCTACAGCGTGAACTGGCCGTCGTCGCCGTGCGCGTCGGCGAGCCGGCCGACGAGCGGCAGCAGGTTGAGGCCTGTCTCCCGCTTCAGCTCGCGGGCCCTGGCGCGCAGGTCCGCGAGCGGCAGGGCGATGGCTTCGCCGGTCGCCGCGACGACGATCGTGTTGCCGCTGCTGCACGGCGGCAGCGATCGGGCCCGGCCGTCGAACGCCGTGGCGAGCCGCGCGAGCCCCGTCGTGACGCCCCGGCTCCGCGTCAGCATGTTGGCCACCAGGATGCCGTCTTCCGCGAGGCGCGCCCGTGCATTGCAGTAGAAAGGCACCATCTCCAGCATGCCGGCGCGACCTTTGGCGTCGAAGCCGTCGACCAGGATCAGGTCGAACTGCCGCCCGGACCGGGCCATGAAGTCGTGGCCGTCGCCGATTTCCAGCACCATGCGCTTCGGGTCGTCCGGCAGCTTGAAGAACTGGCGCGCCGCGCTGACCACGCCCCACTCGATCTCGACCACCGTCAGCGTCGCCCGCGGCCGGTGGCGATACAGGAACTTGGTCAGCGACGCGGCACCGAGGCCGATCTGCAGCACGTGGCGCGGCCAGCGCGCGCCGGCGCGCAGCAGCAGCGCGAGCATCATCTCGCGCGTGTATTCGAGTTCGAGCGCGAACGGCCGGGCGATCCGCATAGCGCCCTGCGTCCAGTGCGAGCCGTTATGTCCCCCTCCTTTTCTATCGACAAGATGTAGGTATAAGCACCCGTTTTCATTTGTAATTAATACTTCTTGACGTTTTTCCATGAGCATGGGAGTATTGTTATTATTGGCGCGCCGACAAAAATGTAAACAATGCTACCATTTTTCCTTCGGACGGTGCTGTGCGCGGATGGAGAGCGGCTGCCCACCCTCGTGGATCGCACGACGGGCGTTCCCGACTTCGACGCCGTCTTATGGGCCGTTAGCTCGCTGCGAAACAGCGGCTACGCGAGCGCCACCATTGCGCAAGCGCTCCGAAGCCTTGCGGTCCTCTATGTTGCCCTGCGCTCGAATGAAATTGACCTCGCCAAACGACTGCGTGAAGGCCACCTCCTCGACCCCGCCGACCTTGAAGCTATCTTCAGCATTGTCAGCGTGACAAGCGAGTCCACCGCAGGAGAAATTGTCTCAGACACGCTCGACGAACAAGTGCTACCACGAAAGGTGGTCTCACTAGAAACGCTGCGCATGTCGCAGACTCCCCGAGCGCAGAACACCGACGTGGCGCCTGAAACGATCTCAATTCGCCTCTACTACATCCGCAAATTCCTGAAGTGGCGCGTTGACCAAGAAATTCTTCGTGCGAACTCCGAGAAGAGAGCAACGCTGATCTCCCTTCGTGATCTCGTAGACGATTGGCTCAAGGACAAGACTCCCTCGCACACTGAGCGCACGACGCTCGGTAATCGGATGGGGATCAACGGGACGACACAGGCTCTGCTTCTTGATGTTCTGCGCCCGAGCCATCCAGAGAATCCGTGGACTGATGAGTTTGTCCGAGCCCGAAATGAACTCATTGTTAACGCGTTTCTTGCCCTCGGAGTTCGGCGCGGTGAACTTCTTGGGGTGCGCATCTCCGATTGGAGATCGGATGAACTATATGTGCTGCGACGGCCCGACGACAAGGAGTATCCGCGACCCGACGAGCCGAACACGAAGACGTATGACCGCGTGTTGCCTGTGACGGCAGAGCTGTACCAAATGATGAAGAGCTACAACCTCCTACGCCACGCCGTTGTGCGAAAGAACCGCAAGACAACGCCTTTCCATATCGTCTCCAACTCCGGCGATCCATTGAGTGCGTCAGAAACGAACAATGTCTTTCGGGCACTAGATGTCATACCCGGTCTCGCCGGCATTACGCCGCACGTCCTACGCCACACATATTGTGAGAACCTTGCGGAGGAACTGCACAACAATGGGGAGGACGACAACGAAATCCTCTCCACGTTGCGACGACTGGGTGGTTGGAGCGATAACAGCAACTCTCCGCGCCGATATACCAAACGGTTCGCCGAGGAACGCGCCCACGCGGCGGGGCTCAGCGCCCAGAAGAAGCTCTATATTACTCAGCAGTCGATAATTAAGGCGACAATGCGGGAACTTTCCACGACGGTGGTGATCTGATTGTTTGTGAAACGAGACGGCAGAACGTTTGATCATAAGACGCTGGAAGAAATCCGGTTCATGGCGGTGGAGCGGGTGCGCGAAGGCGAGCGCGCGGCGGATGTGATCGCTGCCTACGGATTCAACCGCACCACGATC
>CALQLA020000034.1 GCA_943331295.2 Bordetella parapertussis
ACGTTCGCTTGCGTACACGCGAGCCTTCGCGGTACGACTCGCGCAACAAGAACGTGGGGCGAGCTTCGCGATTGGGGACGATGTCGATGTGCATGGGTGCACTATAGATCACCCATCGCAGAAAAGCAACCCATTACATGGCTACATATTGCACATCAAATCCCGCCCCATCTCCAGTATTCTCCCTCTCGAAGGACTCGAAATCCAGGCATTCATAGCGCTGGAACTTCAGGTTATCCACACAGCGCGATGTCAAAGGGGACCGCGAATCCGGCTGGAATCGCCTCATCGACGACAAGGACGGGCAGACGCGCTCTGCAGTGGCTGTCAATCCCGGCAAGAGCGCGGACCGACTCTCTGTGTTCTACAGGACGCAGGGCTATGCCGACCGGGGTCGTCCCTGGTTCGAGGCTCTGGCAGGCAGCGCGGTCCACTTTGTGTCACGTGAACTATCTGACCCCAAGGGAATGTTCGCTAGCCTGCCAGTCGGTCGCGAGCGTAAGGCTAAGGCTGCCGGGACGGAGTTGCCTCCGGAAGTCATGGCCCAGGCTATCGAGCAGGCAATCCGTCGTTCCTACGCCAACTGGGCCGACGAGCCGATCCCCTCGCTCGACGGCAAGACACCAAGGCAAACGATCAAGACGCCCGCCGGGCTGGAGCGGGTGAAGGGGTTGCTGCGCGGTTACGCAGCGAGTGAGCAGCAGCAGGCCCAAGAGCAAGGACGGCGTGCGATCCCGTACGTCTTCCTCTGGGAAGCGCTCGGGATCGCTCCGTAGCTCTCCTGGATTCCGGATTGGCGTTGAAGCTGAGTCACCGTTTCGGTGGTGACCATCCTCATCGAGCCGATCAATTCACGATTTAGCCTGCGGGTACCGACTAGCGAGTGCAGCGTGGCCGCCAACTGGCCGCCGCATTCGGAGGCGGTGAAAGGGGTCCTACGCGCCGGACGAGTGCCGCCACGATGGGTGAATGGGCCGCGAGTACCGGCCGGCGCGCGGGACCGGGCCTCCCCGCCGGCCGCGGCGCAGGGGCCGCGCGGCGCTCAGTGCGTGCGCAAGTCCGCGAGCACCGCCTCGAGCGGGGCCTTGGAGATCGAGATCAACCCCTTGTACGGATCGACCGTCAGCGCGATCAGGCTGAGCAGGACCAGGATGACCAAGGTGGTGGCCGTAAGGGAGAGCGCCGCCGGCTTCGGCTTGCCGATGTGCACCATCAACCACCCCCCCTGCATGAACACCCCCAGCAGCAGGACGCAAATCCAGCGCGTTTCCTCGGCGGTGGCGCCGATGAAACTCAGGCGGGACAAGCGTGCCGTTTCCCAACTTTCGATGGCGCGCGCCAACAGCCCCGACACCGCGATCGGCTGGTCTCCCCTGGCAGCGATTTCCACCGATCGCGTCAGCAGGACGGAGAAAGCCTGCTTGGCCCGCGGCGATTGCTTCCGGGTCATCCGCGCGGCCCACTCCTCGCCTGTCGCGAGGTCCAGGTAATTCCCGGCCAACGCCAGCAACCCCTGCTCGCGCAGGGTGGGCACCGCGTCTACGAGGTGGATATAGGCGGATGCCGCTGCCGCTTCGCGCCCAACGGAGTCGGCATTGGCCTGGAAATTGCCCCAGACGGAGAATCCGAGCAGGCCAGCGGTCAGGGCGAAAATCGAGGAGGCCTGCAGGGCGAAGGGTGCCACGACCCCTTCGAAGGCCTCAATTCTCAGGCGCCAGGTCGGCCCATAGAAGACCCAGTAGAGGACCACGCCGGTTGCCGCATAGCCAAGCGACAGCGCCGTAATGATCTGGAGGTCGCTCGCGAACAGCAGGCTCTTGATCATTGGCCGGCCTCACTAGTGGACTGTAACGATTGAATCGGGAGTAATTCGACGTGACGCATCGAAGTACTTCCACTTCACGGGTTTGGCCAGCTTGTTGTAATGGCGGAGGTAACGCATGAGTTTACTCTTCAGGTCGGGCACCGAAGTGAACACGCCACGGGCGATCACGTCGCGTTCGATCCTGGCGAACCACAGCGCGACCTGATTCAACCGTCTTCTCGCCCCGAATCACCGCCAGCGCTACCTGCCCCTTCAATGCAGGGTTATGCGTGCGCCGGGTTCGTCTCGCCGACTTCTTGACCATGAAGAGATCCTCGCCAGACCGCTCTGGGTCCAGCATCTTGCCTCGAAACTCCACTTATCCCGCTGTCAAAATTTCCGCAGCCACTTCTAATACAAGAAACGAAGGCAACTTCCACTTCTGGAATTCGCCCGCGAGATCGGTCTGAAGCGCCTCGACCTAGTCGACGGTGAGTGCGCCGACCCAACGCCCGCACAACTTCAGGAGGGTTTCGCGCACATCTAGCTCAAGTGCGTGGGCCGGCGTACATACCCCCGACGCCGAAACCGAATGCGCTGGCACTCAGGGTTTGCGCAATCCACCGCGCGCAGAACAATATTTCTGTGGCGGTTGCCGGATGCGCCAGTTACCCCTGCGTTACCCCGGCCGAAAAAAACGGCCTACCCGAAGGTAAGCCGTTGATGTTCTTGGTTGCGGGGGCAGGATTTGAACCTGCGACCTTCGGGTTATGAGCCCGACGAGCTGCCAGACTGCTCCACCCCGCGTCAGGAATCGAACTATAGCGCAGTACGTCGCATCCGGTCAATGACGATGTCGCTCCGGCCTTTGTGCCGCCCCTCGTCAATACCCGATCGCCGCCCCGTCGCTGCGCGGATCGGAGCCGCCGGCGCGAATGCCGGACAGCGGATCGATCGTGATGCCGTGCGCGTGGCCGGCAAGTTCGTTCCAGTCGCCCCAGCGGTTGACGATGTGGCCGCGCCGCGCGAGCTCGTCGATCGTCTCGGGCGCGAAGCGGCGCTCGATGTTGAGCGTGTCGCGCGCCTCGCCCAGCGCGAAGCGGCCCGACAGCCAGCGCGGCGACTCGAGCGCCTCCTGGATGTCCTGCCCGTAGTCGATCATCGCGACGTACGTCTGCAGGTGGATCTGCGGCTGACCGTCCGCGCCCATGCAGCCCACCGCCGCCCACAGCTTGTCGTTGCGGAACGCGAGCGACGCGATCAGCGTGTGCAGCGGCACCTTGCCGGGCTCGAGCCGGTTCGGGTGCGCGGGATCGAGCGAGAAGTACGCGCCGCGGTTCTGCAGCACGATGCCGGTGTCGCCCGCCACCACGCCCGAGCCGAACACGCCGTAGAGGCTGTGGATCATCGACACCGCGTTGCCCTCGGCGTCGACGACGGAAATGTAGACGGTGTCGCCGGCGAGGCTGCCGTACGACGGGACCTTGTCCCAGGGCAGCGCGCGCGCGGGATCCATCAGCGCGCGCCGCTCGTCGAGGTACGCCTTCGACAGCAGCCGCTGCATCGGCACGGGAACGAACGCGGGGTCCGCGAGCCAGCGGTCGCGATCGTGATAGGAGACCTGCTTCGCCTGCACGAGCAGGTGCACGTGCTCGGGGCCGAGGTACGCCTTCCGGTGCAGCTCGAACGGCTCCAGCAGGCCCAGCATCTGCAGCACGGTGAAGCCCTGCGTCGGCGCCGGCGTCTCGTAGATCGTCACGCCACGGTAGGTGCCCGAGACCGGCTCGCCCCATTTCGCCGGCTGCCGCGCGAGGTCGGCGGCCGTGAAGAAGCCGCCGTTCTCCTGCGAGAAGCGCGCCAGCGCGCTGCCGACTTCGCCCTCGTAGAAGCCGGCGCGGCCGCCGTCGGCGATCGCCTGCAGCGTGCGCGCGAGGCCGGCATTGACGAGCTTCGAGCCGGCCCGCGGCGGCTTGCCGTCCTTGAGGAAGAGCGCCGTCGTCGCGGCGTTGGGCGCGAGATCGGCCGCCACCGCCTCGATCCATCCGGCGACCCGCGCCGTGACCGGGAAGCCGTCGCGCGCGTAGCCGATGGCCGTCTCCAGCGAACGGGCGAGCGGCAGGCGGCCGTAGGCGGCGTGCGCCTCGACCCAGCTCGCGACCGATCCCGGCGTGGTGACCGTTGCCGGCAGGATGCCGCGGAACGGGATCTCCTTGTGCCCGCGCCCGGCGAACCAGTCGCAGGTCGCGGACGCCGCGGCGCGACCGCCACCGTCGAGGTAGCGCACGGCGTTCTTTTTCGCGTCGTAGATCAGCCAGAACGCGTCGCCGCCGACGCCCGTCATGTGCGGGTACAGCACGGCCAGCGCGGCACTGGTGGCGATCGCTGCGTCGACGGCGGAGCCACCCGCGCGCAGAACGTCGACGCCGGCCTGCGACGCGAGTGCATTGGGGCAAGAAACCATGCCGTTGGGGGCGAGCGTTACCGGGCGTCCGGTGCGGATTTCCACTTCTGTTCTCCTGGGTTGGCCAAGCGGCATGTCGCCGCGGCACGGTGTTCGCCACTGATCCCGCGAGTATGACTCAATGCTGGGGCGGCGCGACGCCGGCGGCATCGGCCGGCATGGCCGCGCGCCGCTGCGTTTCCTCCGCCAGCACGTACGCCGCCTTGCGGATGCCGTCGAACTGCCCTTCGATGTCGATACCGAAGCTCGCGGCGAAGGCCGGCCCGAAATTCCAGTTGTGGCCCAGCGAATTCACCTCGGCCACGGCGAGTTCGCCGGTGGCGGCGTTGCGGAGGATGTCGACACCGAGCAGCGGCATGTCGGGGAAAGCTGCGGCGGCGCGTTCGCCGAACGCGAGGATCGCCTCGTCCGTGCACAGGACCGCGGTCGAGTCACGCGCATTGGAGACGATCGACACCGACCCGCGCGCATCACCGCGCCGGTCGAAGTCGTCCGGGCCGTCGAGCGCATGGCGCGCGCGGTTGCCGGTGATCACCATGCTGTAGAGGACCCGGCCGAACAGCGTGTTGACGCGGTAGCTGACGGGCCACGGCCCGGTATACACGAACTCCTGCACGAGGAGGCGCGGGCTGGGGCCGGCGGCGGACGTGACGACGTGCTTCCACCGGACCCGGTCGCGGCGGACGATCCGAACCTCCGCGCCCTTCGCGCCGTGATCGGGTTTGCGCACGACGTAGCGGCCGAAGCCCGCGAGGTCGGGCACCCTGCCCTCCTCCAGCGCGACCCAGCGGGGCACCGGCAGGCCAGCGCGTTCGAGGATCCGGTACTCCTCGCTCTTCGCAAGCGGATAGCCGCAGCACACGCGCGCCGGCAGCGCAGGCCGGTGGCGCAGCAGCCCTGACGAGACCACCAGCGTCGGTCGCGGCGCCAGCCCTTCGTCCCAGCCCGGGACATCTTTCACCACGCGCGTGTCGATCGCAGGGTCGAGTTCGGCCACGATGCGTGCAACGCGCTCGAAACTGTCGCGGTCGTCGTCGGCGCCGAGCACGACGACCAAATTGCACGCGCGCCGGCCGACCAGCGCCGAGGGCTGGCGCGGACAGCCGAACCCGGCCGCTGCCGTGCGCGCGCGACGCGTGATCGGCGCGCTGGCGGTCTCCTCCGCGTCGCCGCCTGTGCGTGGCCCGCCCGCCCGCCGCGCCTCCAGCAGCGCTGCCTGCGCCGCGACCGTGGCATGATCGAAAAGCTCGCGCAGCGACAACCTTCCGAGGCCCGCGGCTTCGAGCGCGGCCTGGAGACGCATCGCCGACAGCGAATGTCCGCCGACGTCGAAGAAACTGGTCTCGACGTCGACCTCGACGAGACTCAGGATGTCGGCCCAGTGCGAGGCCACCGCCACTTCAAGCGCGTTGCGGGGCAGCACCTTGGCGCGGGCCGGCGCGGCAACGGCGGGATCCGGGAGCCGGCTCCGGTCGACCTTGCCGTTGGACGACAACGGCAGCGCGGCCAGGAAGACGAACGCGGCCGGGTGATGCTGCGGCGGAAACCGTTCGCGCAGGTAGGCGCGCATCTCGGGTATCGCCGGCGGATATTCGGTCTCGGCTACGACATAGGCGACGAGCGAGGGCTCGCCGTCGCGATCGGTGCGCACCGCCACCGCGCACGCCGCGATCATCGGGTAACCGATCAGCGCATCCTCGACTGCGCGCGGCTCCACGCGCACGCCGCGAATCTTGACCTGGTCGTCGATCCGGCCCAGCAACCGGTAGCGGCCGGGCTCGTATTCGACGCCGAGGTCCCCGGACCGGTACCAGCGGGCGTCGCCGCCGTCGGCGTCGCGCACGAAACTGCGCTCCGTTTCCGCCGCGTCGTCGAGATAGCCGAGGCTGAGCGCGCGGCCTCCGATGAGTAATTCACCGGTCTCGCCCGGAACACAGGGGCCGCCGGCGGAATCGACGATGCGAACCGCCACGCCGGGAAGCGGGCTGCCGACCGGGATGAACGCGCGCGTGGCATCGGTCGCCTCCACGCGATGACAGAACTGCATCATCGTGGCTTCGGTCGGCCCGTAGAGATTGGCGACTTCCATCGCGCCGCCGAACCGCCGCCGCCAGCGCCTGACGAGCGACGGATGCATCGTCTCGCCCGACGACAGCACCGCGCGCAGCGCGGGGAGGCGCCGGACGCGGGCCGGGGTGCTCACCAGCGCGTTCATCAGCGAGGGTCCGCAATGCATCAGCTCGATGCGCGCGTCGCGCAGCCACTGGGCCAGCCGCTCGGGACCGAGCCGTGCCGGCGGCGCCGGCGGGACGACGATCGTGCCACCGGCGCACAGGGGCCCGAAGACGTCGCGAAACCACGGGTCGAATGTCGGCGCGACGAGTTGGCTCACGCGCGTTCCGGGACCGATGCGGAAGGCGTCGATTTCCCAGGCGATGCGATCGGCGAGCGCCGCGAGCGATCCGACGACACCCTTGGGTTCCCCGGTCGAGCCGGACGTGAAGTACACGTAGGCCGGTGCGCCGGCCGGATGCGCGGGGTGCATGCTCCCGTCGGCGGCGGACCCGTCTTCAGTGCCGAGCGCCATGCAGGCGCATCCGGCCGCACCGGCTTCCGCGACGTGTTGCCTGGCGACCTGCGCATCCTGCGCGTCATGCACCAGCACGCGTGGCTGCAGGCGCCGGAGGCGCTGCCGCTGGCGCTCGTCCGGCGCGTCGGGCTCCAGCGGGACGAAGACAGCACCCGCGTACAGCACGCCGAGCATCACGCCGACCAGCGCGACACGATCGTCGGTGCAGACCGCAACCCGATCGCCCGGCCGGCAGCCGGCATCGTGCAGCGTGCGGGCAACCGTCGCGGCGTGCCGGGCAAGCGTGCGGTAGCTGACCCTGCCCGCCTCCGACTCGACGGCAGCGGCCGACGGATGGCGCCGCACGCATTCCGCGAACCGGTCGAGGATGTCGAAGGTCATGAAAGGAGTCCGGGGTCGCGCGTGGCGCTACAGCGCCTCGGTCTCCGCCTGCAGGATCAGCTAGCCCACGCCCTTGGCCGAGTCGAGGTACCCGCCGACGAACGCGCCGACGAACGCCATGCCGACCGGCATGTGCAGGCTCGAGAACACCCACGACGTGGCCGACGGCAGGTAGATGCGGCGCAGCAGCGCGCGCGGCACGTCGACACCGGCCTGCGAGGCGAGCGCATTGGGGCAGGACACCATCCCGTTCGGTGCGAGCGTTACGGGGCCTCCAGTGCGGATTTCCACTTCGACTCTCCTTGGATGGCGGCGGTGCACCGCGTCATTGCGTTCGTGCCCGTCAGGTCGAGGATAGCGCAAACCCGAAGTCCCGACGACGTCGAATGGAACGCGGACCCTGCAGATCGTCGCTCTGATGGCGAAGACCGGCCGACTGCCTCGCCGCGCGGGCGACGATCAGGCGGACGGCACGCTGCCGCCCGCGAATCGCTGCGGCGAAAACGCGCTCGTGTCGAACGAAGCGGGCTGCCCCGCGAGCATTTCCGCGACCAGCAGGCCGCACAACGGCCCCAGCGTGAAGCCGTAGGTGTTGCAGACGGCCGCATGCATCCCGGGCAGGCCGGGCATCGGTCCCAGGATCGGCCGGCCGTCGGGCGTGTACATGTTGGGACCCGCCCATGTCCGGATGACCGCGGCCGAAGCGAGGCGCGGCACGATCGCCTGTGCTACCGCGAGCGACCCGCGCACGCTGTCCCCAAGCACCGCGGGCCGGTCGAACACGGGATCCCGCGCCGCGCTCCAGCCGCCACCGATCAGCACATTGCCGTTCGCCACCTGCTTCAGCGTCAGCCGCGATTCGGCGTGATAGACGAGATGCCCGATGAACGGGGCGCACGGCTCCGTCGCGATCATCTGGATCATCCTGTGGGTGACCGGCAACTGGCCGCCCGCGAGCGCGGCAATGGCGCCTGACGCGGCGCCGGCCGCGATCACCACGCGGCGGCAACTGAGGGGTCCGCGGCGCGTGTCGACCCGCCATCCGCCGGCGTCCCGGGCGATGCGCTCCACCGGCGCGTTGAGCACGAAGCAGGCGCCGCCCCGGCGCGCGCGGTCGGCCAGTTCGACGACGGCCAGCAATGCATTCGCCATGCCCTCGTCCGGACAGAAACTGGCGCCCAGCGCGTGGGGCACGATGTACGGCGCGAGCCGCCGCAGCTCGGCGGGCCCGATCATCTCCACCGGCAGCCCGTGCGCGCGCTCCAGCGCCACCTTGTCGCGGAGAACCGCAAGCTGCGCATCGGTCTCGGCGACCATGATGCCCCCCGGACAACGCCGCTCGATGACGCCGCCGGATTCCTCGTCGAGCCGCTTCCACAGTTCGAGTGCCGCGATGAAGAACGGAAGCGTCTGCGCGAATTCGGCGATCCATTCCGGCGTCTTGCTGGCATGGCTGAACGGCGAAAGCTGCAGGTGCAGGTTGCCGGCGTTCGCGCCGGACGCCCCCGCGCCGATGTCGCCGGCATCCACCACCGTCACGTCGATGCCGAAGCGGGCGAGAAAGCACGCGGTCGCGCAGCCGTAGATGCCGGCACCGATGACCAGCACGTCGGTCGGCGCGAATGCCGGATCGCTAGCCATCCGCTCTCCTTGCAGGCACGACATCGCGCGTCATCGCAGGAGATCCGCGATGCGGACCGGCTTCACCGGCGCGCGCGGCGCGAGCCCCGACAACTCGTCGCGCGCCGCACCGGGCATCATCGCCGCCACCAGCGACTCGCAGCCCCGGCCCTGGCAGCGTCCCATCCCGGCACGCGTGCGCCGCTTGACGGCGCCGAGTGTCGCGGCACCGGCGTCGATTGCGGCGCGGATTTCCGCGCAGCTGACGCCCTCGCAGCGGCAGGCGATCGTGCCGGGCGCGGCGAACTGGAGCCGCAGCACCGGCGCCGCAAAGAGCCGCCACAACGCCTGCTGGAATGCGCGGTGCCGGCGCAGTGCGCGCGCCGCCGCCGCCCGCTCGCGTACGACTGCGACCGGCATCGCCAGGTCGAGCGATCGCGCCACGGCGCAGCCGGCGATGAATCCCTGGCAGCGTGCGGCATGCGCGCCGGCGAGTTCAACGACATCGCCCACGACGTACACGCCAGGCACCGACGTCATCCCCTCTGCGTCGACGACGGTCGACAGCGTTTCGGCGGGCCCGCGAACCGCATGGCGGCACCCCAGCGCGCGCGGTATCTCGTTCGACGGCAGGAAGCCATGGCCCATGCAGACGGCGTCGACCTCGATGCGGCGCGACGAGCCGGCAATCGGTCGCCCCTCGGCGTCGATGCGGGCAATCGTGCATGACCCGACGCGCCCGTCGCCATGCACCGAGACCACCGCGCTGCCGAAGTGAAGTGGCACGCCGGCGCGCCACAGCCGCATGCGGTAGCGCAATCCATCGCGGATCAGCGCGGGCGAGTTGCGGACGGCCCGCGCCAGGGCGGAGAGAGTGCGCAGGCCGGGTCGCGCCGCGGCTTCGACGACGGCCACGACCTCGACGCCCGCAGCAACCAACTCGGCAGCCAGTTGCAGGTTCAGCGGGCCGTTGCCGGCCACCAGTACGCGCTGCCCCGGCACTACGCGGTAGGCACGCAACAGCGTCTGGGCCGCCCCGGTCGTCATGCAACCCGGCAGCAGCCACCCCGGCAGCGGAACCGCGCGTTCAAATACGCCGGTCGCTATCACCACGCGCTCGGCTGCGAAGACATGCTGCGTGCCGTCGATGCATGCGGCGAGTTCCTGGGGTCCGAAGGCACCCCAGACTGCCGCATTGCTGGCGACGTCGACGCCTAGCGCTTTCACTTCGGCGACGAGGCTGCGGCCGGCGCGGGCCTGCGCGTCGAGATGCTCGGGGGCGACGACCGAATGGCTTTTCGCGACCTGCTTGAAGAACTGTCCACCCGGCGTGGCGCGCTCGTCGAGGACCGTCACGGTGGCGCCGCAAAGCGCCGCGGCGCGCGCGGCGGCAAGCCCGCCGGGACCGGCGCCCACGACCAGCACCTGCGGGCGATGCGTCGGAGGCGCCGCCGGGGAGGCCGACGCCGAACCAGCGGCCGCGGGTTCGGCGGGCAGCGTCGACGCATACCCTTGCGCCTTGACGACGGCGTCCGGCAGGACCTCGGCCATGCACGCGCGGACGCCGGGGACGCCGTCGACCTCGACGATGCACTCCTGGCACACGCCCATGCCGCACCACAGGCCGCGCGGCGTGCCGTCCCGGCGACGTCCGAACGTGACGATGCCGGAAGCGGCGAGCGCGGCAGCGATCGTCTCGCCGCGGTAGGCGCGTACCGGATTCCCGTCGAACGTGAAGGTGAGCGCCGGTGCCGGCTGCAATGCGGGATCGGTCACGCGCCGGTCGCGGCCCGCGGCTTCGGGCGACGGTGATCGCAGTTCGGCCCGCGCAGCTCCGGGCCCCGCACCCGTCATTGGGTACTCGTCGCGAAGTGACGCTCGGCGGCAGTCTCGCCGACGATGGCACCGCCGGCCATCAGCACCATCCGGGGCGCCAGCGTACGCACGAGTTGTTCCTCGTGGGTGGCAACGATGATCGTGCGGCCGTCCGCAACCAGCTGCAGGATTGCCTCGCCGACCTCGTGCTTCAGCTCCGGATCCAGCGCTGCGGTCGGCTCGTCGAAAAGCATGATCTGCGGATCCATGCACAGCGCGCGTGCAATCTCCGCCCGCTGCTGCTGGCCGCCGGAAAGCTGGTCGGGATAGCGCGACGCGAATGCGCCCAGCTGCATCCGGTCGAGATTGTGCATCGCCAGCGCCTCGGCCTCCTTCCGCGGCATCCCGCGCACGTCGCGCAGCCCGATCGTCAGGTTGTCGATGACCCGCAGGTTCAGGAAGAGCGCGGAGCGCTGGAACACCATGCCGACGCCGGCCGTCGGCGTCGGCCGTACCTGAGGACCCACGGCCTTGTCGACGCCGGCGATCCGCATCGTTCCCGTCTGTACGGGCTCCAGCCCCGCGAGGCAGCGCAGCAGGGTCGTCTTGCCCGATCCCGAGGGACCCCAGCAGACGACCCGCTCGCCACGGCGCACGAGAAAGTCGATGTCACGGAGCACATGGAAGTCGCCGTACCACTTGTTCACGCCGGCGAGCCGGACGGCGGCATCGGCGTCGTCGGCAACCTGCGGCGCGGCATCAGCGTGGCTAGTCAAGGCGCCGGTCTCCGACGAAGCGGCGGCGAAGTCCGGCGAGCACGCTCGTCAGCACGAGGAACACGGCGGCCACGAACAGGTAGAGCTCGGCAAAGTAACGCGCCCACTCGTCCTTCGAGATCGCGGTGTTGGCGGAAGCCATGAAGTCGAACAGCCCGACGACCAGGAGCATGGACGTGTCCTTGAGCGCGACGACGATCTGGTTGATGGTCGCCGGAATCGTATACCGAAGCGCCTGCGGCAGTTCCACCATCAGCCTGGACTGCAGCGGCGTCATCCCGAGGCTCAGCGCGGCCAGGACCTGGCCTTCGGGCACGCCCTGCATGCCGCCGCGGACGATCTCCGCCTGGAAGCATGCGTAGAAGAAAGCCATCGCCACGATCACGCGCCAGATCTTGCCCGGGTCGAGCCATTGCGGGATCGCCAGCGGAACCACGATCGCGGCGCAGAAGAGGATCGTCAGGATCGGCATCGCGCGCACGATCTCGATCGCGCCGGTGCACACGATGCGCACCGCGGGCAGCGACGAAGCGCGGCCCAGCGCAAGGATGATCGCGAAGGGGAATCCGAGCATGACGGTGGCGAGGAACACGAAGATGGACAGCGGCAGCCCACCCCACGCATCGGTTGCCACGCGTGGCAACCCGAACATCCCGCCGCCCATCAGCACGACGAACACCGCGGCGGTCGCGAGCCAGAGGAGCGCGACGCGGTGCAGCCGGTTCCGGTCCAGCGCAAAAGTCGTTGCCAGCGCCAGCGCCACGGCGGCCAGCGCGAGGCCGGCGCGCCACTGCTCGGCGTACGGATACAGGCCGAACAGGATGATGCGCGCATGGCTGTGGACCACCGCCCAGCACGCACCGGTCGCCGCGGCGCAGGTCCGCGGCATGTCGGCCTGCACGACGCTATCGGTGATCGCCCAACGGAAAAGCGCGGGCAGCGCGTAGACGGCAAGCGCGGCAAGGAGCGCCACCAGCGCGACGTCGAGTCGCGTCGCGAAGACGCGGCTGCGCAGCCAGCCGGCCAGCCCAACCCGCGGCGCCAGGCGCGCGGCGGGCGGCGCGGTCATCGCGCGCCCCGCGCGGCGACAGCCCGGTTGCAGGCGTTTCCGAGCGCCGAGATGCCGAGGCTGACGACAAGATAGACCAGCATCAGAACCGCGATCACGTCGAGCGACTGCCCGGTATGGTTGATCGCGATCACGCCGACGGAGAACAGGTCCGTATAGCCGATCGCGATCGCCAGCGAAGTGCTCTTGGTCAGCGAGATGTACTGGCTGACGAGCGGCGGGATCGCGACGCGGATCGCCTGCGGGACGGTGATCTTCCAGAACGTACGCGCGTCGGAGAGCCCGATGATGCGCGCCGCCTCGACCTGGTTGGCCGGCACCGACCGTATGCCCGAGTTGATGATCTCGGCGACGAAAGCGATGTTGTACGCGACGATCGCCGCGACCAGCGCCATGAATTCAGGCGATACGTGCGTTCCGCCCGCGAAATTGAAACCCTGCAGCGTCGGCATCGAAAGTTCCAGCCGACCCGACTCGAACGCCACGCGCGGCAGGTAGATGCCGCGGTTCGACGCATAGCAGCAGCCGAAGAACTCCAGCGCCTGCCGCACCGGCGGCAATTGGCGGGTGACGTGATACCAGAAGAACACCTGGACGATGAGCGGGATGTTGCGGAAGGTCCACACATACAGCCGCGCAAAGCCCCGGGGAACGCGGCTTCGGCCGACGCCCAGCAGGGCAAGGCAGAGGCCCGCGCCGGTCGCGAGCACGATGCACACGATCGACAGCGCCAGCGTATTGCAGAGCCCGACGACGAAGGTCCACCAGTACGGGTCGGCCGGGGAATGCGGCAGGAACGACGCACTGACGTCCCAGCCGGTTCGCGCGAACAGGAATCCGAAGCCGGTGGCGATGCCTTGCCGCAGCAGGTTGTCGTGCGCCGTGACCGCCATGCCCGCGAGCAGCGCGCCCAGCGCGGCGACGAAGGCGAGCTGCAATGCGACCGATCGTTTCGCGGTCATCGCCGGACCATGCGGCGATCGGCGTCGGCGAACAGCGCGGCGGGGCCGGGCCCGGGGGCTCGGCCGCGCGTGGCGTCGAAGCCGATCAATCGAACGGCGGCGAGTACATCACCCCGCCCTGGTTCCAGGGCTTGTTGTAGCGTCGCTCGAGCTTCAGCGCCGAGCCGCTGCCGAGGTTGCGCGCATAGATCTCGCCGTAGTTGCCGAGGTGCTTGATGACGTCGTACGCCCAGGTCTCGCGCAGGCCAAGCTTCTTGCCGACGCCCGGGACGATCCCCAGCAGCTTCTGCGTGCGCGGGTCGTTGTCGGCCTTGCGCGCGTCGACGTTGGCCTGCGTGATGCCGAGTTCCTCGGCCTCGATCAGCGCGAAGATGGTCCAGTTGACGACGTTGAGGAAACGGTCATCGCCCTGCCGGACCACGGCGCCCTGGATTTCCTTCCCGAGCGCATCGGGAAGGATCACATGATCGTTCGGGTTCGGCGCATCGAACGCACGCACCGCGGCAAGCTGCTCGAAGCCGTTGACCAATGCGTCGCAGCGGCGGGCGAGGTAGGCCTGGTTCCGCTCGTTGCCGTTCTCGAACGTCAGCAGCTTGTACTTCTTGTTGTTCTTGGCGAAGAAGTCGGCGGTGGCCTTCTCGAGCGTCGTGCCGGCGCTGGTGCAGACGGTCGCGCCGTCGAGGTCGGTGCCCTTGGTCACGCCCAGCGACTTGTAGACCATGATGCCGTTCCCGGTGAACAGGTAGGGCGTCGAGAACATGAAGCCGAGTTCGGTGTTGCGCGTCAGGTTCCAGGCCGTGTTCTTGACGATCACGTCGATGGTGCTGCCCTGGAGCGCCGGAAAGCGCTGGACGAAGCTCACGGGCACGAGCTTGAGCTTCGACTCGTCGCCGAGGATCGCGATGGTCAGCGCCTTGCAGATGTCGACGTCGAGCCCGCTCCACACCCCCTTCGCGTCGACGACCGCGAAACCCGGGGAATTGACCGTTGCGCCGCTGCAGAGGAGTTCCCCGCGCTTGGTGATGGCGTCGAGCGTCGGGCTTTGCGCGCTCGCCACGCCGGCGGCGGCGAGACCGAACCCGACCACCGCAAGCGCCGCCGCGATGCGTCCTGCACACGCCGTCACCGGCGATGTCATGCCGGCTGGTTTCGATTGGCTTCTCAACGCGTTCTCCTTGTCGATCAGGGGGTGGGACAAACGTCGCGCGCCGCGCGCGGGACCGCGAACGCGGCCATGCCACGCTGCATTCTTTCGAGGTGGGCGCCGGCGAGAGGCCGCAGCGGCAGGCGCGGATAGCCGCCCGGCAGTCCGACCTCGTTCATTGCCGCCTTGATGGCGCAATACATGTTCCACTCGGGGTGCAGCAGGAAACTGCGCAATTCCGCACCGGTCTTCTGCAGCCGGCGCGCGCGCAGCATGTCGCCGGAACGCGCCGCGTGGTACAGCGCCACGGTGAGTTCCGGCCACAGGTTCGAGTACGTGTCGACCCAGCCGTCGGCGCCCATCTGCACGGCCGGCGCGCCGAACATCGTCGATGGGCCGATGAACACGCGGATGCGATCACCGAGCGCGCATTGGGTCTTCCAGAACACGTTGTAGTCGAACGTGCTGTCCTTGATGGCGACGACCCATTCTAGGTCGCAAAGCCGCTCGACGAGGTCGAATGGGAGGTCGTTGCCGACATCCTGCGGGTTGTTGTAGAGCATGATCGGAATGGGCACGCGGTCCGATACCGCCTTGAAATGATGGAAGAGGTCGTCCTTCTTCGGGTGGACCATGAACGGCGCCATCAGCATCACGCCGGCGCAGCCGATGGCGTGCGCGTGCTCGGTCAGTTCGACGACATCGCGCGTGGCGGCGGCGCCGACGCCGGCCAGCACCGGCACCCGGCGCCCGGCGGCGTCCTGCACAATTTCCACGACGCGCTTGCGCTCCGGCAGCGACTGCGCCCAGAACTCACCGGTGCAACCATTGGGGACGATCCCGCGCACGCCGTTGCCGATCAGGAACTCGACGTGATCCCGCAGGCCGCGCTCGTCGATGGCGCCGTCCGCGTGGAAGGGCGTGATCATCGCGGTAAACGGGCCTTCCCAGTCGATGCCATTGCGATCCACGTGGACCTCCGTCGTCAATCGATGCTTGCCAAGTCAAAAAATAACTTATATCTTATAAGTCGTCAACATCACGTTCCCGTGTGCCCTGCCCGCAGGCCGGCGGCATGAGCCCGAAGGGCCGCCCCGAGGGCGAATGCCGGAGTGCGAAGCAC
Source organism: Bordetella parapertussis (assembly GCA_943331295.2). Taxonomy (GTDB): domain Bacteria; phylum Pseudomonadota; class Gammaproteobacteria; order Burkholderiales; family Casimicrobiaceae; genus CAIWHR01. The sequence goes on from CALQLA020000034.1 coordinate 15,746, forward strand.
GAAGGGAGTTCAGCAAGCCCGCAGGCCAGAAGCTACACACCGCCGATGCCAACATCCCCGCACCCCATCGCCGCGCCCGTCGAGCCGCCGGACGCCGCACGCCTCGCGGAACGCGCGCTGTTCGTCCGCCTGGAGTCCGTGCGTCTCATCGGCATCGCCAAGGTCGGCCACTACGCGTCGGCCTTCTCGGCCGCGGAGATCTTCGCGACGCTCTACTACGACACGATGCGACTCCGGCGCGGCGAGCCGAAGTGGCCGGACCGGGATCGTTTCCTGATGGGCAAGGGTCACGCGGCGGTGGGTCTTTTTCCCATACTCGCCGACTGGGGCTTCTTCCCGAAGGACCTTCTCGACGGCTACACGCGGCTCGGCTCTCCGCTGGGCGATCACCCCGACATGCGCAAGGTGCCCGGCGTCGATTTCAGCTCCGGCTCGATCGGCCACGCGCTTTCGGGTGGACTGGGCATGGCACTCGGCGCGCGCATCCAGGGCCGGACATTCAACGTCTACGTGATGCTGGGGGACGGCGAGATGCAGGAAGGCCAGGTGTGGGAGGCCGCGATCTCGGCCGCGCATCACGGCGCGCGCAACCTGGTGGCGATCGTCGATCGCAACGGCTTCCAGCTCGATGGCCGCGTCGACGAAACGATGGGCATCGAGCCGCTTGCCGCCAAGTGGCGCGCGTTCAACTGGGAGGTGCACGAGGTCGACGGCCACGACGTCGCGGCGCTCGCCGGCCTGCTGCGCGCGATCCGGGACGATGCTGCGCGCACCGCACCGGTGTGCATCATCGCCCGCACCGTGAAGGGCAAGGGCATCTCCTACATGGAGACGGAGCCGGGGTGGCACCTGGGCTACCTCGCGCCGGAAGACGAGGCGCGCGCGATCGCCGAGTTGAAGTCGCGCGGGGGTGCCGCATGAACGGCCCCGTCAGCCCGGATTCATGGCACTACCGGCAGATCAACGCCCGCGCGCCGGGATTGAGCTACCTGTCGAATGCGCTGATCGAACTCGTCCAGGAAGGGCACCCGGTCGTCGCCGGCACCGCGGACCTGCAGTTCTCCAACGGCCTCGTCCGCTTCGCGCGTGCCTTCCCGGAGCGCTTCCTGCAGTTCGGAATCTCCGAGCAGAACATGGTCACCGCCGCGGCGGGCCTCGCGACGACCGGGCTCCTGCCCTACGTCGCGACATTCGCGTCGTTCCTGGCACTGCTGGCGTGCGAGCAGATCCGCACCGACGTCGCCTACTCGGCGCTGCCGGTGCGCCTGATCGGACATCATGCCGGCATCTCGCTCGGCTTCTACGGAACATCGCACCATGCGACCGAAGACCTCGCGATCATGCGCAGCATCGCCGACCTCGCCGTCGTCGCACCCGCCGACGGCGTGCAACTCGCCGCGGCGATCAAGGCCACCGTCCTGCATCCGCAACCGATCTACTTTCGCATCGGCCGGGGCCAGGAGCCTCTCGCCTACCCGCAGGGCTGCTCCTTTGCGCTGGGCAAGGGCATCGTCCACCACGAAGGCGACGCGCTGACCGTGATCGCCTGCGGCACGATGGTGCATCCTGCGCTGGTGGCGGTCGCCGCGCTGCGCGAGAGCGGCCTGTCGGTCGGCCTGATCGACATGCACACGATCAAGCCGATCGATCGCGACGCCATACTCACGGCCGCCGTGCGCTCGCGGCGGCTGCTCACGGTCGAGGAACACAACGTGATCGGGGGACTCGGCGGCGCCGTTGCCGAAGTGCTGGCCGATGCCGGCGTCCCCGCCCGGCTGGTGCGCCACGGCATTGCCGACGAGTACAGCCTGATCGCGCCGCCGACGCACCTCTACCGGCATTACCGCCTCGACGCCGACGGGATCGCAGCCGTGGCGCGCGAGACCATCGGCCAGGGAGCCACCGATGAACACCACCGGTAACAACGCGAGATTGACCGAACGCGCCCGGCGCGTGCTGCCCGGCGGGCACATGAGCCCCAGCCGCAAGCTCGGCTTTCCCTGCGTTTTCGTTCGCGCGGAGGGCCCGTATCTCCACGATGCGGACGGCGTCCGGCATGTCGATTTCCACTGCGGCTTCGGCGCCAACATCCTCGGCCACTGCCATCCGGCAATACAGAGCCGCGTCGCAAGCGTCGCGCAGCGGCTCGACCTCGTCGGTGCCGGCGCGCTCGACCTCGAGGTCGAGGCAGCCGAAGCCCTGGTCCGCGCCATTCCCTGCGCCGAGCAGGTCGCATTCTGCTCCAGCGGATCCGAGGCCACGTACCACGCATTGCGGCTGGCCCGCGCCGTCACCGGCGCGACGCAGATCATCAAGTTCCAGGGCGGCTACCACGGCTGGCACGACTACGTGGCGATGAACTGCCAGTCCGCGCGCGAGGCCATCGGCCGCTACGACCCGATCTCTGCCGGCATCCTGCGCGATGCCGCGCAGGAAACCATCGTCCTGCCCTATAACGACGCCGATGCCGTCGAAGATCACATCCGGCGGCACCCGGGCAGGGTCGCCGCGATCATTGTCGAGCCGATCGCGCACAACGTCGGCTCGCTGCATGCCACCGACGACTTCCTGCGAGGACTGCGCCGGATCGCCACCGAGCACGGTGTGATCCTGGTGTTCGACGAGGTCATCACCGGATTCCGGCACGCGCTCGGTGGCTACCAGTCGATCTGCGGCGTGACGCCGGACCTAGCGACGTTCGGCAAGGCCGCGGCCGCCGGCTATCCGGTCGGGTTGGTCGCCGGGCGCGCTGACCTGCTGGAGCGCGTGGGCCGGACGGGCGGCGACGCCGTATTCATGGGCGGAACGTTCAACGGGACGCCGTCGACGCTGGCGGCGATCCTCGCGACCATCGACGAACTCGGCAAGCCGGGCTTCTACCCGAAGCTGTTCGAACTGGGCGATTACCTGCGGCGCGAGCTCGACGCCATCATCGGTCGCGTCGGGCTGCCGGCGCAGAGCGCCGGCTTCGGGTCGGTCTGGCTTCCGTATTTCTTCGCCGGACCCTATTCGCGCTACGAGGACCTGTTGCGCAACGACGATGCGCTCGACGGCGAATTCCGGCGCCAGATGCTGGCGCATGGCTATGTCTTCCAGCCGCTCCCGCTGAAGCGGCTCTACTTCGGCGCCAGCCACGATCGGGCGATCATCGACCGCGCGCTCGATGTCATCGAGTCGGTGCTCCGGACGCTTGCCGCGTCGCGCACCCGTCCCGGAAGCGCCCGCGCAGCCGTCGCGCAGGTCGCGACCTGACGCGGATGCGCACCGGGAGCGGAATCGCCGGCGCCGTCGCCGCGCCGCCGGCGCAGGGTGCGCCCACGACCGGCAGCGGGCACATGCGCATCGAACCGCTGGTGCAGGGAAGCCTGTCCCTGCGCACCTACGTCGCACTGAAGGATGCGCTGATCGCCGGCAGCTTCCGGCCGGGCCAGCGCCTGCTGATGCAGGACCTCGCGGCGCAGCTCGGCACCAGTGTCACCCCGGTGCGGGAAGCCTGCATGCGCCTCGTCAGCGAACGCGGACTGGAGGTCCGGTCGGGGCGGTTCATCACGGTGCCGGACCTTACGGTGGCGCGTTACATGGAGCTCCGGACGATACGGATGGAGCTCGAGGGACTTGCCGCCGAGCTTGCCGCGGTCAGCATCACGCGCGACGAGTTGAAAGCCATCGCCGACGTCCAGTCCCGCTTCGAGGCGGCCGACCGCGCGCGAGCATCGGACGAATCGATACGCCTCAACCGAGAATTCCACTTCATGGTCTATCGGCTGTCGCGGATGCAGATGCTGACCTCGCACATCGAGAGCCTGTGGATCTCGATGGGGCCGATCCTGAACGTGTTCTACAACGAGGTCGCCACCGACTACGTCGGCGCAGAGGAGCACACGCACCTGATCCGGGCTCTGCGCGCGAAGGACGGCGCGAAGGCCCGCGCTGCGATCACCCGGGACATCCTGCGCGGCGGCGAAGCGCTGCTGGGATACCTGAACGGCCGGGCCGCAACGGCGCACTGCTGATCAGGCACGCGGCGCGGACCGGAACTGCTGCGATCCGATGGGATTCCCGCCCGTCCCGCCACCATGCGTCCCCCGCCACTTAGACGTGCCGGCGCGGCGTCATTGGTTGTACAAGCGCCAGCCGGAAGGCGCTGCCGAAGACCGGGGCTTGCGCGGCTACCGTCCCAGCGGCAGCTGGTACTGGAACCGGTCCGAGCGATAGAGCACGTTCAGATAGGAAATGCCGACGTTCTCGGCGTCGCACATCACCCTGGTGATGTTCAGCAGCGCCGAGCCCACTTCGATCTCGAGCACGGGCGCGACGAGGGGGTCTGCGAGGCTGGCCCAGATCGTCTGCTGCGCGCTTCTGATCTCGACACCCTTGTCTTCGAGCAACGACACGATCGGGCGCCCGGCTGCGATCGCCTTTCGGGTGTAGTGCCGGGCGAGTTCGAGCGGCACGTAGCTCACGACGTACGACAGCGGGATCTTCTCGTACAGCCGGACGCGCACCACCTTGTGCATCATGTCCGTGGGCGGCCGCCGCATCATCTGGAGCACGGCCTGGGGCGGCGCGACACGCGCATATTCGATCACCCGCACGGTGGTCTTCACGCTGAGCGCCTCGGCGAAGCGCAGATGCTCGGCGACATCGCCACCGATGGGTTGCCGCAGGGGCGGCGGCTTGGTGTACGTTCCGCTCCCGCGCACGCTCTGCACGAGGCCGTCGATGGCGAGCTCGCGCAGCGCGCGGCGCACCGTGATGCGCGACATGCCGTACGCCGCGACGAGTTCCTGCTCCGAGGGCAACGCGGCCCCCGACGGATACTCGCCGTGCATGATCTTCTCGCGCAACACGAGATACAGCCGGTGATAGCGGCTGACGGGCACCCTCGAGGGCCCCGAGGCGGACACGGCCGGCGCCCGCCGCCCGGCCTTGCTCATCGGCAGGTCACCTGGCTTCCGGCGGAATGAGCTGATTCGGGATGCCGACGCCGATTTCACGCAGATATTTCACGGTCCCCGCATGCAGCGGCACGCTGGACAGCAGCAGCGTCCTGGTGAAGTCGATCTGGGCGATCGAAGGCGTGGTCTGGGCCTGCTCCTTCTGCGAGTTGAAAACCGCCTTGACGATCTCGTATCCGAGCTGCTCGGACAGCGCTTCACTGGAGGTCGCGACGTGGGTCATGGGAGCCCAGGTCTTCACCTCGGAGCCCAGCCCGGACACGTCGCCGGGCTTGAGCGTCAGCCACGTGATGTACGAGTGCCTCGCGCGCACTTTCGCGATCTGCTCGTCCGTGAAAGAAAGCACCCGGATCGGCGTCAGCGACGCGATTTCCATGGTCGTCGAGTCGAGGCTCGCCGGGCTGCCCCCCTTGGCATAGCCGACGATGCGGTTGTCCTTGACCGCGGCGATGCTGTCGTCGAGCGTTGCCCGGAAATACTCCGGCTTGATCTGCAGCTCCTCGAAGATGATCTGCGTTGTCGATTCCGTCGCCGAGCCGCGGAAGCCTGGATTGAACTTCTTGCCCGTCAGCCCCTGGACGCTGCTGACTGCGCTGTCCTGCCGCACGACGTAGAACTGCGGCGCGATGAAGTACGTCCACAGGACCCGAAGGTTCTTGTTGGGCTCGGTTCCCTCGCCGGCATAGGTGCGATACGCGATATCCGACGTGACAAGGCCCATCGTCAACTGCTTCCGCGCGAGGCGCCGCACGTTCTCGACGGAGGCACCCGTCTCGATCACCGTCGCCTGGACCTTTCCGGCAAGGTCCCGATTCAGGATGGCGGCCACCGACGCGTAATACGTGTACGCGGAGGATCCGCTTGCCGTGCTTCCGATGCTGATCTGGGTGTTGCCCTGCGCGGCCACGCCGCCCGGCAACGCAACCGCACCGGCCAGCAGGCTGCCCCACGCCAGCGCCAGCAGCTGCCGGCGCATCTTGTCGCGTATCAGATTCATGTCCGCTCCTCCTTCGCGTTGTGCAGCGGTTGCAGCCGCTGCTTTCGACAGTGCAGGTAGTGCATCCCGTAACCGATGGCCAGCAGGGCCGCGCCCGCCGCCCGCGCCCCGGTGCCCGGCATCATCAAGCCGACGCCCCCGGCGCCCAGCAGTATCGTCTCGGGCCAGCGCAGCGGGCCGTGCAGGAAGTAGCCGCTCGCCGCGCCCGAGAGCGCGATGACGGCGATCGCACACAGCACGAACACGGTGACGGAGGCCGAAACGGGACCGACCAGGAGAAGGGCGGGGCTGTAGACGAAGACGAACGGCACCATGTATTTCGCAAGGCCAAGCCGCACCGAGACGAACGACACGGGCAGCCACGGCGTCTTGGCGATGCCGGCGGTGATGTAGACGGCGGCGCAAATCGGGGGCGTGATGTCCGAGATGCACGCGAAATAGAACAGGAACAGATGTGCGCCGATCGGAGCCACCCCTGCCTGGGTGAGCGGCGCCGCGAGCACCGCCGCAGCCAGCACGTACGACGGGGTGGTGGGCAGCCCGGTGCCGAGGACGAGCGCGACCAGCGCCGCGACCAGCAGCGCCGGAAAGAGAGCGCCGTTGCTGAGCGACAGGATCAGCTGCGACAGCTTGATGCCGATGCCCGTCACGCCGACCAGTGCAACGGCGATGTTCGCCGCCGCGATCAGGACCCCGATGTAGGCAAGGGCGCGTCCGGCGTCGTGCAGAGACGCTCCGGCATTCAACAGCCGCTTGCGCATGCCCGGGAAACGGAAGTCCTCGCATACATAGAGCACGAGCACGATGGCCGACGCATAGATGGCGGCCAGCATCACCGAACGGCCGCTCGCGATCATGTAGAGCAGCATCGCCATCGGCAGCAGGAAGCGCCCGAGCCGGCGAAAGTTGACCACGTCCGCGACTCGCGGGATCAGCTCCCTGGGCACGGGCTGCAGCCCGACGCGCCGGCCTTCGAAGTGAACGCCGGCGAATATGCAGACGACGTAGAGCAGTGCAGGCAGCGTCGCGGCGATGGCGATCTGCCAGTACGTCACGCCGAGGAGTTCGGCCATGAGGAAGGCACCGACGCCCATGATCGGCGGCAGGATCTGTCCCCCAGTCGCTGCTGTGGCTTCCACCGCCGCGGCGAGCTTCGCCGAGCACCCCAGCCGCATCATCAGCGGAATGGTGAACGACCCCGTCACTGCCGCATTGCCTGCGCCGCTGCCCGAGATCGTGCCGAAAAGGCTGCTTGCCACGACCGCCACCTTCGCCGGGCCGGCCGTGCGCCGCCCGGCGATCAGCATGGCCAGGTCCATGAAGGTCCGGGTGACGCTCGCGCGTTCGAGGATCGCGCCGAAGAGGATGAAGGCCGCCACGATCGTGGCGCTCACGCCGACGATCGATCCGAACACGCCGCGCGTGCTCAGATAGAGCACCTCGACGAGGAACTCCAGGTCGAGCGGCGGGTGCGACCAGTAGCCCAGATTGCCGTCGTAGAGTGCATAGCCGAGCAGGAGCGCGGGAATGAGCGCGATCGCAAGACCCACGGTTCGGTATGCACACCAGAGCACCAGCGCCGAGAGCATCATGCCGAGCCCGCGATCCAGCGGCGTCGAGAACCCGACATTCATCAGGATGCGGTCGTTGAAGATCGCGACGTACCCGGTGGCAACGACCACGCCCGCCACGACGAGGTAATCGACCAGCGGCCAGCGGTTGCCGCGGCGCTTGGTGGCGCCCACCAGCAGGATGCTGATGGTGACGGCGAACATGACGTGCACCGCCCGCTGCGCGAGATCCGGCAGCAGCCCGAACGTGGCGGTGTAGAGGTGGAACGCGCCGAATGCGAAGCAAAGCACCGCGACCAGCCGGGCGCGGCCCGGCCGCGTCGATGCGTTTGCGACCAGCTCGATCGAATCGGCCGACGTGTGAACCGTCACGCTGTCCATCCTTGCCGAGGGGTCATGCCGGCGAGCGGCGCCGCTCCGGCGCTCACGCGTCGAATTCGAGTTCCTTCGATTGAGCGAACCGCCCGAAGCGCTTGATGGACGTCATCCCGGCTTCGTGCTCCGCCTGCGAAATGGCGCAGCAGCAGTCCTCGACCACGACAATCTCGTAGTCGCGGTCAGCGCCCTCGCGCGTGCCCGACGCGACCACGCCGATGGTCGAGATGCCGCACAGGTACAGGCGGCGGATGTCGTGCGCCCGCAACAGCGGCTCGAGCCTGGTGCCGTAGAACGGGCTCACCCGGTGCTTCACGATGTCGGCGTCCTCGGGCCGGGGTGCCAGAAGGGGATGCACTTCGGTGCCCCACTCTCCGAGCTGGAACATGCCGGCCTTGCGAGCCCCGGAAAAGATGGGCGAATTCGGGGGACATTCGAGGTACCCCGGAGAGAACCCGATGCGGACGTAGCCGATGCGGATCCGGCGCGAGCGCGCGTTGTCGATGAGCGCGGCGGTTCGCCCGAGCGTCTCGCGGCGCGCGAGCTCATGCTTGTACGCGCTCGGCCCGTCTTCGTGGACGAGATCGTTGATCATGTCCATCACCAGCAGCATCGACGTTGAGGCCATGGCATCCCTCCCGGGGGCTAAGACTGTTACCGCATGATCGGCAGTTCGAGGTCCACGGCAGTGCCGTCGAACGGCAGCTTGGTGTTCACGTCACGCGACGGCAGCATGACGGTGGCCATGCCCGGCGTGGTCACCTCCTCGCGCTGATTCACGCACTTCACCTCGAGATCGACCAGCGCACAGCCGTCCTTCACGTACTTGCGGATCACCTTGCCGCGGCAGAACTGGGTGTCGCCCTGGATGTTGAACAGCCGCGCTTCCATGCGCAAGCGCTTGAGAACGGCGTCGTCGCCCATCCAGTTGGTCACCAGCGTGCAAAGCCAGGCTACGCGCTGGGGCAGGTAGTCGTAAAGGCCCGGTACGCCCACCTGCTTGGCGAAGTCTTCGCGATGATGCCCGATGCCGGTGTACTCGAGCCCGCCACCGGACTCCGCGTTGCGGATGTAGTGGTTCGGATGCTTCGCGGCTTCGCGCAGCAACACGCCGTGCGCGCGCGCGCGGCCGCAGGCGACGAGCCACGCCATCGTATCGGAGAGCGACAGCGGACCGCGAGCGATTTCGCTCAATTCGTCGCCTTCGCTGACGTCGTCCCAGTAGCGCGTCCTGCTGCCGCGAATGTGCTCCTGCTCGTTCAGGACGATGTCGTCGATCCGGCGCATCTCGGCGTCGGTGTAGTGATGCGTCTTCACTTCGTTGTACTTGCCGGCCTCGCGCGATGCGCGGCGCTCGTGGCGGGCGGTCCAGCCGAGCACTTTGCAGAGCACCTCGTCGCGCTGGTTGGTGAAATTCGATTCGACGTACTGCATGGCCATGCGGCCGGAAAACCGGGATTGCTTTTCCTTGACGTCGACCACGCGGTTCCAGCAGTTGATGCGGTCCCCGGCGCGGACGTGACGGAAGAATTCCACGTCGGTGCCCACGCCAAAGCCATGCACCCCGGGAAAGCCCCAGTTCGACCGCGCGGGCCAGTGATGGACCCACGGATAGCAGGGATGGGCGATCAAGCCGCCGAAGCGCGTCCAACGCGCGTACTCGACATCGCGGAAGAGCGGATTGAGCTCGCCGATGCCGTTCGAGAAGTTGGTGATGGTGTCGACCGTCGCATCGCGGAGAAACTGCTCCGGGCGAAGCTTCGCGCCGATGAGCGCGCGCGCCTCCGCCATGCTCTCGTCGGTGATGCGGGCTTCGACCGCTTCCGTGCCGATGTTGAGGCCCTGCGCCTTCTCTCCGGTGCCGCTTGTCGCGGTTTCAGCGGTGGTCGACATCGATGCTCCTTCTCTGTCTGGCGATCGGATCAAACGGTTTGCGCGGCGGGGCGATCGGGTCCGGAGGCGCGGTGTGCACGGCTCATCGCGCGCGTCACCGCCTGCACGACGTGCGACAGCGACTCGGCCATGTCGACGCCCGCGTTCGCGAGCGCCCGCCACTTCGCCTCGTAGCTTTCGGTCTCGTTGCCGATCAGCGCGCCGGCGTGCCCCATGCGCTTGCCGGCGGGCGCGGTGCGCCCCACCATCAGCGCCGCCACCGGCTTCGCGTCGCCGCGGCTCGCGTAGCCGGCCACGGCATATTCGTCGTTGCCGCCGATCTCGCCCATCACCAGGATGGCGTGCGTCTCGCGATCGGCGTGCAGGAGTTCGATCGCCTCTATGGCGCGCAATCCCTTGACCGGATCGCCGCCGATTCCGATGACGGTCGATTGACCGATGCCCGCGCGAGTGAGGCGTTGCGCGACCTCGTACGAGAGCGAGCCGCTCTTCGACACCACGCCGAGATTGCCCGGGGTGTAGCAGAACGAAGGCATGAACCCGAGCTTGGCCTTGCCGGGGGAAATCAATCCGGCGGTGTTCGGGCCGACCAGCGCGCATCCATTGGCGACCGCGGCGGCGCGCATCTCGATCGCATCCTGGATCGGGATCTGGTCACCGGGATACACGACGAGCCGGCAGCCGACCTCGATGGCCTCGAGGATGCCCCCGCGCGAAGCGTGCCCGGGGATGTAGGCGATCGACGTGTCGGCGCCCGTCTCGCGCATGGCGGTGGCCACGTCGGGAAAGATCGGGACGCCTTCGACGTCTCCCGAACGTCCGGGGACCACGCCGGCCACGACGTTGGTGCCGTACGCACGCATGTCCGTCACCGAAAACCGCGCCATCTGCCCTGTGATGCCCTGCACCAGCACGCGGTTGGACTTGTCGAGCAGCACGCTCATCGCGATTCCTTTGCGAGCCTGACCACCGCCTCGACCGCGTGCTCGAGCGTGGGGGAGTTGGGCACGCCCATCTCGGCAAGAATTCTTTCGGCCTCGGCGACGTTGGTGCCGTCGAGGCGGAAGACGACGGGCTTGCGGATCTTCCTGCCTGAGAGTATCGAGCGCATGGCGCCGGCAACGTATTGCATCTGCGTGCCGCCGCCGAACACGCTGACCAGGATGGCGCTCACCTGCGGGTCCGCATCGAGCATGTCGAACGCCGGCGCATAGCCTTTGGCGGAGATCGGCCCGGGACTGCAATCGAGGAAGCACGCCGCGCGCCCGCCGTATTGGGCGATCATGTCCATTGCCGCCATGGTCATCCCGGCGCCCCCGGAAATGAGCCCGATGTCTCCGTCGAGACGCACATACATGTGTCCGACGTCGATGCACCGCTGCACTTCGGCCGTCTCGGCGAGCTTCTCTTCCGCGATGCCTTCCGCGATGTCGGCATGGCGATACGCCGCCCATTCATCGCGCAGCACCTTGGCATCCATGGCCAGCAGCGTTCCGTCAGCGAGCTTCGCCAGCGGGTTGATCTCGACCGTCTTGCAATCGTGCATGGCTGCAATGCGCACGAGGCGCTCCGCGATGCCAAGCACGCGCTCGCGGACGTCGACCTCGGATTCCACGCTCGACAGCAGCGCCCGCAACGCGTGGGTGCGAAACCGATGCGCCGCCCCGATCGGATACCGCAATGGTGGCGGTCCGCTCTCGATGTCCACGCCACCGCGTGGCGCGTACAGCACCGTGAACCCGTCGGCGCTGGCATCGATCGTCACCGCGAGGTAGAGCTCACGCTCGATCGCAAGCCAAGGCTCGATCAGGATTGCTTCGGGACGCTCACCCGAAAAATCGGTCGCGAAGAGCGCGCGCACCGCTCGCTCGGCCGCATGGGCGTTTTCGCAGCGCACCACGCCCCCGGCCTTGCCGCGGCCGCCGGAGCGCACCTGCGCCTTGACGGCGACGGGGTAGGCGAATGGCAGGCCCTGCTCCGGGGCTTCGAACTCTCCGGCGGAGCGGACCAGGCGCGCCGGCGGCACTTTCAGTCCGGCGGCTTCGAAGAGAGCCTTGCCGCGATATTCCCGCATCAGCATGACGCACGTTCCGGAAGTTGTTATATTCCCGATGTGACCTGTTATATTCCTAGTACAGGACGCCGATTGTCGGCCGGCCGCGCGCACCTTGTCAAGCGGCGATTCGCGCGTTCGGTTGCCTGTCCGGCGACCCCGGGGCGCGCGGGTCGAGGCCCGCGGGCACGCGGGCCGGATGTGCGCGCGACCACGTCGTGGTCGTGCCTATGGCAATCAGGACCAAGGTCGCGGTGGAGCCCGATCCCGTGCGGGAACCGGGCCCCTCCGCCATTCGCTCTCGCTGCAGGAGAACCCCATGCGGTCGTGGATTTTCGTACCCGGTCACTCGCCCAGGATGCTCGAGAAGTCGCTTGGCCTCGACGTCGACGTAGTGATGCTCGATCTCGAGGACGGCGTCGTTCCGGCGCTCAAGGCGCAGGCCCGCGGACTGGTGGCGGCCGTGCTTCAGCGCAGCGGTGCCGTGAAGCGCCCGGTGCGCTACGTGCGCGTCAACAGCTTCGGAACACCGGAGCTCGACCAGGATGTCCGGGCCGTCGTCGGCCCGGCGCTGAGCGGGCTGGTGGTGCCTAAAGTCGAAACGGTGGAACAGGTGCGGGAGCTCGATGCGCAGCTCCTGCTCCTGGAGCGCGCAGCGGGCGCCTTCGCCGGTCAGGTGAAGCTGATGCTGGCGATCGAGAGCGCGAAGGCGGTCATCGCAGCCCCGGCACTTGCGGCCGCCTCGCCGCGGGTGAGCGGCCTCATGTTCGGCGCCGAGGACTTCAGCAAGGATCTCGGGCTGCCGACGGTGCGCATGGGTGTCGCTCGCGAGTTCACGTACGCTCGCTCGGCGATCGTCATCGCGGCTGCGGCGGCCAAGGTGTTCAGCGTGGACGGCGTGTGGCCCGACATGAAGGACCAGGCGGGCCTCGAAGCGGACTGCGCACTGGCGCGCGCACTGGGGTTCACCGGCAAGTCGATGATCCATCCGTCGCAGGCCGCCGCGATCAATTGCGCGTTCCTCCCCAAGCCCGAGGAGCTGGAGTACGCGAGGCAGCTCGCCACCGAGTTCGAGCAGGCGCTTGCCAACGGGCAGGGAAGCATCAGCTTTCGCGGGATGCTGGTTGACCGGCCGATCTACGAGCGCGCTCGAGCGACGCTGCAACTTGGCCGGGCGGCGGCGGACGCGTAATCACCGGGGAGGTGCACCATGGCAGTGAAGCAAGGATGGGTCGGCAGGTTCTTCGAGGACTTCGAGGTGGGCGACATCTACCGCGCGCGCATTGGGCGCACCGTGAACGACGCCGACAACGTGCTGTTCACGCTCATGAGCAACAACACCAACCAGATTCATTTCAATGCCGAGTACGCGCGCCAGACCGGGTTCGACAAGCCCCTGGTGAACAGCATCGTGACGCTCGCGGTGGTGGCGGGCCTCGGCGTCGCCGACGTCAGCGAGAACGGCTTCGCCCTGGGTTGGGACTACATCAGGCTCCTGAATCCGGTGTTTGCGGGCGACACGCTGTACTCCGAGTCGCACGTTATCGAGAAGCGCGAATCCAGATCGCGCCCCGAGCAGGGGATCGTCAAGGTCATGACGCGCGGTATCAACCAGGACGGGCGGGTCGTCATCGAGTACGCACGCAGCGTGATGGTATGGAAGCGTGAATCCGCGCCCAACCGCGATGCCTTCCCGGAAGTGCGCGACTGACTGCGCGGACGTGCGGCCTGGCGCGCCGAGGCCGCAGCGCCGATTCCTGGAGCCGGCGCAGAGGAGCATGCGCCCCTGATCCGGGCTCTGCGCGCGAAGGACGGCGCGAAGGCACGCGCTGCGATCACCCGGGACATCCTGCGCGGCGGCGAGGCGCCGCTGGGATACCAGAACGGCAGGGCCGCAACGGCGCACTGCTGATCAGGCGCGCTCCGCCCGGCTCACGCCCGCGGCGTGCGCAGCCCCGCCGTCTCGCCGCCGTCGACGGCAATGACCGTGCCGTTGACATAGCCGGCCGCCGGCGACAAGAGCCACGCGACCGCCTGCGCCACTTCCGCCGCCGCGCCAAAGCGTCCCGCGGGAATGCGCAGTTCCAGCCTCCGCCTCGCTTCGGCGTCGGCATTGACACGACTCATCATCCGCGTGTCGATCTGCCCGGGGCACACCGCGTTGAAGCGCACGCGCTCGCCGAATTCCAGCGCGAGTGCCTGCGTGAAGCCGATCATCGCCGCCTTGGACGCGCAATACAGCGCAAGGCCTTCCTCGCCGGCCTTGCCGGCGATCGACGAGACATTGACGACTGCGCCCCGGGCGGCGAGCAGGCCGGGCAGTGCAAACCGCGTGAACAGGAACGCGCTGCGCGCGTTCACCGCCATGATCCGATCCCAGTCGGCGGCCGTCGATTCGGAGAACCCGACGCGCAGCGACATCCCGGCGTTGTTGACGAGCCCGTCGACGCGTCCATCCCCCAGCGCCAGCGCAGTGTCGACGACCCGCCGGCAGTCGGCTTCCACCGCGACATCGCACTCCACGTAGGTGGTTCCTGCGACGTTGCGCTCCAGTTGCCGGCCCGCGTCGCGGTCGCGGCCTGCGAACACGACCCCGACGCCATCCCGCGCGAGTTGTTCCACGCAGGCGCGCCCGATGCCGTGGGTGCCTCCGGTGACGATGATCATGCGAGCCTCCCTGTAAGCCCGGCGCAGCGGGGTCCCGCCGGCGGAGAGCGCGGCCGGCGCCCCGGCTACGCCCGCTCCGTCTCCGCGTGCGAGGGGCGCCAGACAAGGAGCCGCGCCTCGACGCGCGTGACCACGTGGTCCAGCACCAGCGCGCAGGCGGTCAGCACCAGGATGCCGGCGAACACGGTGTTGATGTCGAATACCCCTTCCGCCTGCAGGATCAGGTAGCCGACGCCCTTGGCGGAACCGAGGTACTCGCCGACGACCGCGCCGACGAACGCCATGCCGACCGACGTGTGCAGGCTCGAGAACACCCACGACGTGGCCGACGGCAGGTAGATGTGGCGCAGCAGGTTGCGCCGCGACGCGCCCAGCATCCGCGCGTTGGCGAGCACGACGGGGCTCACCTCCTTGACGCCCTGGTAGACGTTGAAGAACACGACGAAGAACACGAGCGTGACGCCCAGCGCCACCTTCGACGTGATGCCGAGGCCGAACCACACCGCGAAGATCGGCGCGAGGATGACGCGCGGCATCGCGTTCAGCGCCTTGATGTACGGGTCGGCCAGCGCGGCCGCGGTGGGCGACAGCGCGAGCCACAGCCCCGCGACGAGGCCCAGCACGCTGCCCGAGACGAACGCGAGCATCGTCTCGGTCAGCGTGATCGCGAGGTGGCTGTAGATCTTGCCCTCGGCGAACCAGACCCAGATCACCTTCATCACCTCGACCGGCTTGCCGAAGAAGAACGCGCTGTTCTTCGCGAACGCCTCCGAGACGATGCCGGGCGTGGTCAGCGCGTACCACGCCGCGAAGATCGCGGCGAGCAGCAGCGCGTGATAGAGCGCGAGCCAGCGCGTCGACTTACCCCTGCCTGCTTTGCGCATACCCTTTTATCACCTCGGACTTCATGGCGCCCCAGATCGCCTCGTACAGCTCGACGAAGCGCGGGGTCATCCGGATATCGGCCACGTCGCGCGGGCGCGGCAGGTCGATGACGTAGTCGCCGATCGGATGCGTGCCCGGCCCGGCGGCCAGCACGATCACGCGGTCCGACAGCGAGATCGCCTCCTCGAGATCGTGGGTGATGAACAGCACCGACTTGCGGTTCGCCTGCCACAGGTCGAGCAGCTCGTTCTCCATCAGCTGCCGTGTCTGCACGTCGAGCGCCGAGAACGGCTCGTCCATCAGCAGGATCTGCGGATCGAGGATCAGCATCTGCGCCAGCGCCACGCGCTTCCTCATCCCGCCGGACAGCTGGTGCGGGTAGCGGTTGCCGAAGCCGGCGAGGCCGACGCGCTCCAGCCATTCGCGGGCCTGCGGCTGCGCGGCCTCGCGCGCCATGCCGTGGAACTCGAGGCCGGCGGTGACGTTGTCGAGCGCGCTGCGCCAGGGCATCAGCGCGTCGGCCTGGAACATGTAGCCGGCGTGGGTGTTGATGCCGGCAAGCGGCGCGCCGAACACGCGCACCGTGCCCGACGAGGGTTCGAGCAGGCCCGCCGCGACGTTCAGCAGCGTCGACTTGCCGCAGCCCGTGGGGCCCACCACCGACACGAACTCGCCGGGGGCGATCGACAGCGAGGTGTCGCGGACCGCGGTGTACAGCCCGCCGTCGCTGTCGCCGCGCGCGGCGAACGTGCAGGTGACGCGCTCGAACGCCAGCGCGGGCACGGCGGCGTCGGCGGCGGGCACCGCCATCAGCGGAACTTCTGCCCCGCCTTCTGCGCGAAGCTCATGTTGAGCGTCTTCGGGATGTCGATCGTCGCGGCCTGCACCGTCGGATCGAAGGTCTTCAGGTCGCGCAGCACGTTCTGGCCGGCCTCGACCGAGATGATGCCGTCGTGCTTGAACGTCTCGAGGTTCTTCTCCAGCGCGGCCTTGTACAGCGCGCGGTCCGCGTAGTACTCGGGCGGCACCGCGGCGACGATCTGGTCCGGGGTCGAGGTCTGGATGAAGCGCAGCGCGCGCACCATCGCGTTGACCACGGCCTGCGCCGTGTTCGGGTACTTCTTCGCGAACTCGACCGGGACGTAGATGCAGCCCGCGGCGTAGGCGCCGCCGTAGACCTCCTGCATTCCCTTGGCCGTCCGCGTGTCGATGACCGGCACCGCGTCGCCGTTGGCCTCGAGCTGCGCGATCACGGGGTCGAGGTTCGACATCGCGTCGATCTCGCCGCGCTTCATGATCGCGATGGCGCCGGCCGTGGCGCCCACGCCGATGATCGACACCGCATCGGGCTTCAGGCTGGCCTTCGCCAGCAGGATGTTGACGAACATGTTGGTCGACGAGCCCGGCGCGGTGACGCCGATCTTCATGCCCTTCAGGTCGGCCGGCGACTTGTAGGCGGCGGCCTTCGCCTTGTTCATCGCGAGCACGATGCCGGAATAGCGCCCCTGCAGCACCAGCGCCTCGATGTTCTGGCCCTTCGCCTGCTGCGAGATCGTGTGCTCGTAGGCGCCGGAGACGACGTCGACGCTCCCGCCCAGCAGCGCCTGCAGCGCCTTCGCGCCGCCCGGGAAGTCGAGGATCTCGACGTCGAGGCCCTCGGCCTTGAAGTAGCCCTGCCGCTCGGCGATCGTCAGCGGCAGGTAGTAGAACAGCGGCTTGCCGCCGACGCCGATGGCGAGCTTCGTCTTTTCGGGCGCCTGCGCGGCGGCGGGCAGCGCGAACAGCGAGAGTGCCGCGGCACTCCAGAACATTGCGAACAGCGAGACCAGGGCGCGGCGCATCGAAATCCTCCTCATCGGTTTAGGGCTTTTTTTGGGTGACGGCTATTGTGGTGACAAACGGGGCGGAGCGTCAAACCGAGCGGCCGACCCGCCGCGCGACGCTGCCGCGCTCGAGTTCCTTCAGCTTCGCGGCCATCGCGGCACCGATGCTGATCTGCGGGTTCGACGCCTTGTAGCCTGCCGCCGCCTCGCGCTCCGCGACGCGCTTCTTCGCCAGCTCGAACGCGGCGGGCAGCGAATCGCTCCTCGCGAGACCCTGCTCGAAGAAGGCCTCGCCGAAGTACGTGGCGTCGCTCCGGTCGCTGCAGCCGAACGACGGGCGGTCGGCCTGCGACGCGGCGATCACGACCGTCTGCTCGTCCTCCAGCGCCTGGATGAATCCGCCCGCGTAGCAGGCCGACACGACGACGATGCGCCACTTGATCCCGGATTCGTCGAGCAGCGTGCGCAGAATCGCCGGCGTGATCTGCGCCAGCTCGAGCGGCGGCAGCGCTACCTCCAGCACGTGGTCGGCACCCGCATGGCTCGCGAGGTAGACCATCACGACGTCCTCGTCGGGGTTGATCGCCGCGCCGATCTCGGCGAGCGTCGCGCGCAGGTTGGTGACGGTCGCGATCGGCGTGTCGAGCAGCGTGCGCGGGTTGTTGATGAGCGCCACGGAGCGGCCCCCGGTGTTCCAGCGCTCGTCCATCACCCGCTTCGCCGTCTGCACGTCCTTGCGGAACACGTCCTGCTGGCCGTCGCCGGCGAAACCGACGAAGTACAGGTCGGTCGTGCCCGCGCGCTCGTCCTCGAGGTCCGTCAGCGCGCCGTCGAGCAGCTGCTGCTGCGCGGCGAGCACGGCCTCGGAGGCGGGGTTCGGGAAGCGCGGGTCGGCGCCCTCGCCCGCACGCGGCTGCTGCCACCACGGCTCGGTGGGCGTCAGCAGCGGCGAAATCCAGATCGGCGCGGCGAGGAACAGGCCGGCCACGACGGCACGACGCCAGCGATGCGGATTCGCGGGCGCCAATGCGACCGCGACCGCGCGGATGAACAGCACGACGGCCCACGCGAGCACCAGCCACTCGAACCACAGCCCGAGGGAGGCCGGCAGCCCCGCCCAGCGCACCAGCGCCGACGGCAGCGTCAACGCCAGCTGCAGCGGCGGATACCCGGCGAGCGCCAGCACGGGAATCGCAACCGTCAGCGCGGGCTGCCGCAGCGCTAGCGCGATCAGCGCCGAGGTCAGCAGCATCAGGCCGGCGGCGAACAGCTCGCTGCCCGCGCCCAGCGTAGTGAAATAGGCGTCGGGGCCGTAGCGCACCCAGTCGGCGCCGATGTCGAGCAGCGCCGAGAACGCGAACAGCAGCAGCAGCTGCGCGACGCCGATGCGGAAGTCGAGCCGCGTCACCCGCAGCAGCAGGACGAGACGCAGTCCCGCGCGCAGGTTGCGCCCGAGTGTCGCGAGCTGGCTACGCATCGGATGTCATGCGCCGGCGCCGCCGGCCCCCGGCGGGGACCGCCCGCGCACGCGCGCTCAGGCGGCCGCCGTGGCGGCGTGCGCCGCGACGTAGGCCTTGACCGCGGCCACGTCGTTCGGGAGGCGCTCGCAGTGCTGCGGGCGGGCTTCGAGGTCGGCATAGGCGGCCGGGCGCGCCGGGTCGCTGCCCAGCGCCTCGCGCAGCGTGGCGCCGAACTTGGCCGGCAGCGCCGTCTCGATGCAGACGAGCGGCACGGCGGGGTCGCGGTGCGCGCGGCCCACCTTGATGCCGTCGGCGGTGTGCGGGTCGACGATCGCGCCGCAGCGCGCCGCGAGATCGCGGATCGTCGCCAGCCGGTCGGCGTGCGTGCTCATCCCGGAGACGAAGCCGGACGCGGCCATCCGCGCCGCATGGGGCGTGCCGGCGAGGTCGAAGCCGCCGTCGGTCCCGATCCGCTGCCACAGCGCGCGAACGACCGCCGGGTCGCGGCCGACGAGGTCGAAGACGTAGCGCTCGAAGTTCGAGGCCTTGGAGATGTCCATCGACGGGCTCGACGTCGCGTGCGTCTCGGCGGTGACGCGCGGCCGGTAGCGGCCGGTGCGGAAGAACTCGTCGAGCACGTCGTTCTCGTTGGTCGCGAGGATCAGCCGGCGGATCGGCAGCCCCATCGCCTTCGCGACGTGGCCGGCGAGGATGTTGCCGAAGTTGCCGGACGGGACCGCGAAGTCGACGACCTCCGCGTCGGAGCGCGTGACCGCGAAGTAGCCCTTGAAGTAGTAGACCACCTGCGCCGCGACGCGCGCCCAGTTGATCGAGTTGACGGTGCCGATCTTCCACCGCGCCTTGAACGCGGCATCGCCGCTCACGGCCTTCACGATGTCCTGGCAGTCGTCGAACACGCCGTCGATCGCGAGGTTGTGGATGTTGGGGTCGTCGAGCGAGA
Organism: Bordetella parapertussis; assembly: GCA_943331295.2. Taxonomy (GTDB): domain Bacteria; phylum Pseudomonadota; class Gammaproteobacteria; order Burkholderiales; family Casimicrobiaceae; genus CAIWHR01. The sequence continues at coordinate 35,389 of CALQLA020000034.1, forward strand.
ACATCTGCGCCTGCTGGAACGGGCTCATCCGTCCCTGCGGCGACAGCATGAACACGCGGATGCCGCGCTTGCCGCGCATCGCGTACTCGGCCGAGCTGCCCGTGTCGCCGGAGGTGGCGCCCAGGATGTTGAGCTCGCGGCTGTCCTTCGCCAGCACGTACTCGAACAGGTTGCCGAGGAACTGCAGCGCGATGTCCTTGAACGCGAGCGTCGGGCCGTTCGACACGTGCAGCAGGAACACGCCGGGCTCGAGCTGCGACACCGGGGTGATCTCGTCGCTGCCGAACACCTCGGCCGTGTACGTGCGGTCGATCAGCGCGCGGAGGTCGGCGGCCGGGATGTCGGTCATGTACCGCGACAGGATCGCGAACGCGAGCGCGCGGTAGTCGAGCCCGCGCAGGCCGGCCAGCTCCGTTGCCGAAAAGCACGGGTACGACTGGGGCATCGCGAGGCCGCCGTCGGGCGCAAGGCCCTCCTGCAGGATCGCGGAAAACGGCTGCGGGTCGTCGCCCCACGCGCCGCGCGTCGAGATGTAGCGCATCAGTTGAGCTCTTCGAGGCGGATGCGAACGACCTTGCCGTCGACGGTGGGCAGCGCCTCGATCGCCGCGATCGCGGCGACGGCGTTCTTCTCCACCGTGAGGTGCGTGAGCAGGATGATGTCGGTCTGCTCGACGCCGGCCGGGGGCTCCTTCTGGATCATCGCGTCGATCGAGATCTCGCGGTCGGCGAGGATCCGCGTGATGTCGGCGAGCACGCCCGGGCGGTCCTGCACGCGCATGCGCAGGTAGTAGCTCGTGGCCACGTCGCCCATCGGCAGGAAGGGCGTCTCGGACAGCTGGTCCGGCTGGAACGCGAGGTGCGGCACGCGCTGCTCGGGGTCGGCGGTGTGCATCCGCGTGACGTCGACCAGGTCGGCGATCACCGCGCTCGCGGTCGGCTCCGCGCCGGCGCCGGCGCCGTAGTAGAGCGTGGCGCCGACGGCGTCGCCCTTCACCAGCACGGCGTTCATCACGCCCTCGACGTTGGCGATCAGCCGGCCCGCGGGGATCAGCGTCGGGTGCACGCGCAGTTCGATCCCGGCCGGCGTGCGCCGCGTGATGCCGAGCAGCTTGATCCGGTAGCCCAGCTCCTCGGCGTAGCGGATGTCCTCGCGAGTCAGCTGCGAGATGCCTTCGGTGTAGGCCCTGCCGAACTGCATGGGCACGCCGAACGCGATCGCCGACATGATCGTCAGCTTGTGCGCGGCGTCGATGCCCTCGATGTCGAACGTGGGGTCGGCCTCGGCGTAGCCGCGCGCCTGGGCCTCGGCCAGCACGGCGTCGAACGACGCGCCCTTCGAGCGCATCTCGGACAGGATGAAGTTGCTGGTGCCGTTGATGATGCCGGCGATCCATTCGATCCGGTTGGCGGAGAGCCCTTCGCGCAGCGCCTTGATGATCGGGATGCCGCCGGCGACGGCCGCCTCGAACGCGACCATCACGCCCTTGGCGTGCGCGGCGGCGAAGATCTCGTTGCCGTGGTGCGCGAGCAGCGCCTTGTTCGCGGTCACGACGTGCTTGCCGTTACTGATCGCCTGCAGCACGAACTTCTTCGCGAGGTCGACGCCGCCGATCAGCTCGATGACGATGTCGATGTCGGGGTTCGCCAGCACCTCGCCGGCGTCGGCGGTCAGGGTGACGCCCGGCGCATCGCCGATCGCCGCGCGCGCGCGGTCCTGCGCCTTCTCGGCGATCCAGGTGATGCTGATCGGGCGGCCGGCGCGGCGCGCGATCTCCCCGGCGTTGCGGCGCAGCACCGTCCAGGTGCCGAGGCCCACGGTGCCGAGGCCCAGCAGTCCGACATTGATTGGCTTCATTTTTTTGACGTGCGGCGGGCGTAGCCGTCGAGGAACTGGGCGATGCGGCCGAACGCATCGACGAGGTCGTCGGTGTTCGGCAGGAACACGACGCGGAAGTGATCGGGCTCCGGCCAGTTGAAGCCGGTGCCCTGGACGACCAGCACCTTCTTCTCCTCGAGCAGGTCGAGCACGAACTGCTCGTCGTCGGCGATCGGGTAGCGCGCCGGGTCGAGGCGCGGGAACAGGTAGAGCGCGGCCTTCGGCTTCACGCAGGTCACGCCGGGAATCGACGTGACGAGGTCGTAGGCGAGGTCGCGCTGGCGCGACAGCCGGCCCGTCGGCGCCACGAGGTCGTTGATGCTCTGGTAGCCGCCCAGCGCCGTCTGGATCGCGAACTGGCCGGGCACGTTGGCGCACAGGCGCATCGAGGCGAGGATGTTGAGGCCCTCGAGGTAGTCCTGCGCGTGGCGCTTGTCGCCCGAGATCACCATCCACCCGCTGCGGTAGCCGCAGGCGCGGTAGTTCTTCGACAGCCCGTTCAGCGTCACGAACAGCACGTCGTCGGCGAGCGAGGCGATCGACGTGTGCGTCGCGCCGTCGTAGAGCATCTTGTCGTAGATCTCGTCGGCGAAGACGATGAGCTGGTGGCGCCGGGCGAGCTCGACGATCTCCCGCAGCAGGTCGGTCGGGTACAGCGCGCCGGTCGGGTTGTTGGGGTTGATCAGCACGATCGCGCGCGTGCGCTCGCTGATCTTGCCGGCGATGTCGGCCAGGTCGGGCAGCCAGCCGGCGCCCTCGTCGCAGATGTAGTGCCGCGCGCGGCCGCCGGCGAGGCTCACGGCCGCGGTCCACAGCGGGTAGTCCGGGGCCGGCACCAGCACCTCGTCCTCGTCGTTGAGGAGCCCCTGCATCGCCATCACGATCAGCTCGGACGCGCCGTTGCCGATGAAGATGTCGTCGAGCCCCACGCCGGCGATCCCCTTCTCCTGCGTGTACTGCATGATCGCCTTGCGCGCCGAGAACAGGCCCTTCGAGTCGCTGTAGCCGGAGGCCTGTGGCAGGTTGACGATCACGTCGTGGCGGACCTCGTCCGGCGTGTCGAAGCCGAACGGCGCGAGGTTGCCGATGTTGAGCTTGATGATGCGGTGGCCTTCCTCCTCCATCACCTTGGCGCGCGCCATCACCGGCCCGCGGATGTCGTAGCAGACGTTGGCGAGCTTCGCGGACTTCCTGATCGTCTTCAGCATGATTTTCGGACTTGCCTTTGCGTAATCTTCGTCAACAGCCTGCGACGCTTCTCTCGCAATCGGAGGAAAAGCTTATAATCGTAGCCGAAGCAACGGGTTGCCGCAATGCACAATAGCTGTGCGGACGGCGGCTTCCGCGCGCATTCCGCACCGCCCCCGTGTCGACCCGCCGTGAAATTCCATCTCGCCACCACCGCCAGCAACGTGATCACCGGCCTCGGGCCGGGGTGGATTCGCGTCGGCGCGACCGAATATCGCGAGAACCTGGTGCTGACGCCGGAACAGGTCGCCACCGGCTGGGCCACGGGCGGCTTCGACGCGCTGGCCGAGGCCGACTTCACGCGACTGGCCGACGGCCGCCCCGACGTCGTGCTGCTCGGCACCGGGCGCGTGCTGCGCTTTCCCCGCCCGGCGCTGACCCGGGGCCTCGTCGCCGCGCAGATCGGCCTCGAGGTGATGGACACCGCGGCAGCCTGCCGCACCTACAACATCCTCGCGGCCGAAGGCCGGAAGGTCGCCGCCGCGCTGCTGGTCGCCTGATCGCCGTCATCGCGCCGACGCCCGGTCTCCGGGGCATGTTCGCCGCCGGCGGCGCGCCGTCGCCGGCCGTCGGCGCAAGCTGCGGGAGACGGGCGCTAGGGTCGCTGGGCAGCGTCGCGCGCAAGCGCCGACCAGCGCGCGGCCTCGACTCTCAACTCACCGGCGAAAGCGGATGGCCCGGTGCCGACGGCATCCATGCCCAATGCGGCGAGGCGTTCGCGAACCGCCGGCGCATCCAGCGCGCGCGCGAATTCACGGTGCAAGCGGTCGACGATCTCGTGCGGCGTGCCGACGGGCACGAATGCGCCGTACCACGAGACCATCTCGAACCCGGGGAAGCCCTGTTCCGCCACGGTCGGAACCTCGGCCAACGCCGGACTGCGCCGGGCGCTGCCGACGGCAAGAGCGCGTACCGCGCCGCTCCGGACCAGGCCTCCGATGCTGCCGCTCGACGCCAGCAGCACCGGAACCTCGCCCGACAGCACGTCCTGGTAGAACGGCCGGTTGCCCCCGTAGGGAACGTGGACGAGCTCGATGCCGGCACGGCGCGACAGGGCGACGGCCAAGAGGTGCGACGTGGTGCCGACGCCGTTTGTCGCGTAGGCCAGCTTGCCCGGCTCGCGGCGGGCAAGCGCGATGAGTTCCGCGAGCGTCGTGACCGGCAGCGAAGGCGTGCAGGCGATCACGACCGGGAGAGTGACGAGACGGGTGACCGGCGTGAGGTCGGCCATCAACTCGCCCGCAGGGGCTGCGGCGGACGGGAGCAAGGCGGCAACGGAGGCGAAGGCGATCGTGTAGCCGTCGGGCGCCGAGCGGGCCACGGCTGCGAGGCCGATGCTGCCGGTCGCGCCAGGACGATTTTCGACCACCACGAGTTCGCCCAGGCCGCGCGCGAGTTCGGGCGCCAGCGCCCTCGCGAGCGAATCCATCGCGCCGCCGGCCGGGAACGAGACGACGATACGCACCGCGCGCGCCGGGTACCGCTCCGTCTCCGCCGCGGGCACGGCCGGAGACGCGGACACCCATAGGGCCAGCGCCGCGCCGCGGGCGAACGCGCACGCCATGCGCCGGCTCGACCCGCGGATCACGCTTCGTGTCGCATCGCGAGCATCGCCTCGAACACGCCGGGGTCGTCCCACGGCGCGTCCACCGGGTACTGGCTCAGATTGGGACTGTTCGGATCACGCAGCCATTCCTGCGGAAAGCGGGCGATGATCCGATCGGTTCCCGGCGGAACGTCGAAGGGCACCGTCGACGCCGTGCCGGTCGCCGCGGCGTGCAATGCGGCGCACAGGTCGATGCCGACCAGATCGCTCGTGGGCACGCCCGGCGTCACGCGCCGGTTGATTTCGAGGAGATAGGCGAGGCCCGTGCCCTGCTCCACGCGGAACTCGATCCCGGAAAAGCCTGTCATGCCGAAGCCTTCGATAAGCATCGTACAAAAGCGCGCGACTTCGGGTTGGTGGAAGTAGCGGACGACGGACCCCGGCCCCGACTCCGGCGGATTCCTCACGAGGCGTTCCCGCGTGGTGCCGGCGAGATGCCGGCCGTGCCAGGCGACCGTCGACCGGGAAACGGTGGCGCCGTGCACGAAAGCCTGGACCAGCAGCCTGGTCACCGCGCCGGACTCCGGCGCCAGCGCGTCCGCCACGCACAACCGGCGCCACGCCGCATCCAGCTCGCCGGCATCGCCGCATATCGCCACGCCATGTCCCGCAAAGCCGTGGGATCGCTTCAGGACGACCGGGTAGCCGTGCTCGTGCGCGAATGCCTCGGCCTCCCCGATCGCGCCCACGTTGCGGCAGGCGGGGACGCGAACGCCCAGCGCGGCAGCAGCGGCCGGCAACAGCGTCTTGTCGACACTCGCCCGATAATGCGCCGGTTCGCCGAGCGACGCCCGGATCAGCAACGACAGTTCGAGGTGCAGCGCGGACTGGAGGTCGTCCGGGGGGGCCAGCACCAGCGTCTGCAGCAGGTGGAACGCCATCTCGTCGCACGGAACGACGATCCTCGGCGCAGTTGCCCTGACCGTTCCGGCGAAGGCGCTCACCCACTGGAGAGGGGTGGTCACGTCGGGAAGAAAGGCGATCCTGGCCACGAAGCGACTCTTCTCGGCCAGGGAGTTTCGCGGGGTAAGCAACGCAACGTCGAAACCCGCCTTGGCGAGCCCGCGCGGGACGCGTGCGGTCCCGATCCAGCGCGTTGCTGTCGAAACGAGCAGTACGGTTGCAGTGGTCATCGTGGGCGGGACCAAATCCTTGCAATATAGGCGCATTTCCGCGCGATGAACGCACGTGGCCGCATGCGGTCACCGGCGTTTTGCGGTCGGCCGCGGGGCCGGACCGTCGTCAGCGCCGGATGGGGAGCCCCGGCACCGCGGCCCGCGCGGGAACGTGCCTTACCAGGACTCCCGCCGGCGATCACGGCGCGCGTTGGCAGCCACCAGCTTGGCGAGCAGCGCCGACGCCACGCGGGTCATCGGGCCGTCGGCGCGACTGGTCAGCGCGATCGGCACGCGCGCGCCCAGCACCAGCCCGGCGCCGGTGGCACCGGCAAGGTATTCCAGCTGCTTCGCCAGCATGTTGCCGGACTCGAGGTCGGGTACGACCATGATGTCGGCGTCACCCGCCACCGGCGACTCGATGTGCTTCGCCTGCGCGGCGCGCAGCGAGATCGCGTTGTCGAAGGCGAGCGGGCCGTCGAGGATGCCGCCGGTGATCTGCTTCCGGTCGGCCATCTTGCACAGCGCCGCGGCATCCAGCGTCGAGGGAATGTTCGGATTCACCGTCTCGACCGCCGACAGGATGGCGACTTTCGCAGTCTCCACCCCCATGATCCGCGCGAAATGGATCGCGTTCTGGACGATGTCGACCTTCTCGATCAGCGTCGGCCGGATGTTGAGCGCGGCATCGGTGATGAGCAGCGGCTTGCTGTAGAGCGGCACGTCGAAACGGAACACGTGCGACATGCGCCGGCCGGTCCGCAGCGAAGGCCGGCCGAGCACCGAGTGGATCAGCTCGTCGGTGTGCAGGCTGCCTTTCATCAGCGCGTCGACCTCGCCGGCGGCCGCCATGTCCGCGCCAAGCTCGGCGGCGGCGTGGCTGTGGCGCACCGAGGCGATCTCGATGTCCGCGAGATCGATGCCGGACTCCTCGGCGAGATGGCGGATGCGCGCCTCCGGGCCGATCAGCACGGGGATGATGAGGCCGCGGTGGGCCGCGTCGACCGCACCGGCCAGCGATTCCGCGTCGCACGGGTGAACGACGGCGCAGCGCACGGCCGGAATCCCGTCGCCCAGTGCCAGAAGCTCGTTGAACCGGGCCTCGGGGTCGAACAGTTGGATCGACGGGCCGTTGACGCGCGGCACGCTGACTTTCTTCGTCGGCGCGAGCACCCGGGCCGTGCCGTGCAGCACGCGATGGCCCTTCTGGTTGACGACCTGGCAGTCGAGCTCGACCGCCTTCCTGGCGTCGTCCTTGCTCACCACCGTCGCGGTGACCGTCAGCGTGTCGCCGACCTTCACCGGCTTGGAAAAGTGCAGCGCCTGGTCGAGGTAGATGGTGCCCGGCCCGGGAAACTGCGTTCCCAGCAGGGCCGAGATCAGCGCCCCGCCCCACATGCCGTGCGCGATGACCTCGTGGAACAGGGTATCGCGGGCGTACTGGGCGTCGAGGTGCGCGGGATTGGTGTCGCCGGAGACGGCGGCGAAGGCCTGGATGTCGGCGAGCGTCAGCGTGCGCAGCAGGCGGGCGCTCTGCCCGACCTTCAGCTCATCGTACGTGACGTTTTCGAGGAGTCCGGTGCTCGGAGTGAAGTTCATGATGATGTTGTTCGCTTTTCATGAGGCGCCTCCCGGCGACCGCACAAAGCGAAGGCGCATCGACGTCAGCGCGTCGACGATTCCGAACGATTCGTTGCCAATCCAGCCGGTATGCATGCCGTTGCTGCCGATGTTGTTGCCCTGACGGTTCACATCATATTGCACCGCAGCAACGCTGGCTATCCGGAAGACCAGCTACTTGCTTCCTCCGTTCTATGAAGACGACAAAAATACCACGCGCCGCACGCCATGTTGCGACGCACCAAAAAGGATGCCCAGCCCGCGGGGATCGTGGCCGGGGCCGCCGGAACGGGCGGCGGGAGCGCTAGAGCGACGGGCGGGCCGTCGCCCACGGCCGGGCGGCTTCGAGCGCCGCGGCCACGGTGAAGAGATCCGCTTCGCGGTAGGGGCGCGCGACGGCCTGCAGGCCCACCGGAAGCCCGGCCGCGGTGAAGCCGGCCGGAATCGAGGCCGCCGGCTGCCCGGTCAGGTTGAACGGATAGGTGTAGCAGACCCACGTGACGAGATTGCGGCCTTCGAGACCCGGCGGGATGGCGAGCCCGGCGGCGACCCCCGCCACCGGCAGCGTCGGCGACAGCAGCACGTCGTATTGCGTGAAGAACCGCCGCACGCGCTCGCGGAACGCGTAGCGGCCGACGACGGCGCGCTGGTACGCCTCGAGTGGCAGGAGCAGCGCGCGCTCCACGATGGCGGCGACGTCGGGGTCGAGCAGCGTCGGATCGGCGCGCAGCACGGGTCCCAGTCGCGCGCCGATGCCGGCATAGAACTCGGCGGTCCACAGCTCCGCCGAATCGTCGCCGAACGGCGCGTCGATCTCGTCGACGCGGCAGCCGGCATCGGCGAAGCTCCTGGCGGCACCTTCTGCGACGGCACGCACGTCAGGCGCGACGGGCGCGTAGCCGTAGGTCGGCGACCACGCGTAGCGCAGCGTCCGCGGGTCGCGCCCGCAGGCTGCGGCAAAGTCCGGCACGGGCTGCGGCACCGACGCCGGATCGCGGTCGTCGTACCCCGCGAGCACCCGCAGCAGCAGCGCGACATCGCGCACCGAGCGGCCGATCGGGCAGACGTGCGCCAGCGTCGGCGTGGCGGCCATCGGGTAGACCGGCACCCGTCCGAATTGCGCCTTGACGCCGAACACGCCGCACAGCGCGGCCGGAATGCGGATCGAGCCGCCGCCGTCGGTGCCCACGGCCAGCGGCGTCACGCCCGCGGCGACGCTCGCGGCGGCACCGGCGCTCGAGCCGCCGGCCGTCAGCGTAGTGTTCCACGGATTGCGCGTGCTGCCCGACAGCGGCGACTCGCCGACCGCCTTGCAGCCGTATTCGCTCGTCGTCGTCTTGCCGAGGATGATCGCACCGGCCGCGCGCAGGCGCTCGACCGCCGCCGCGTCGGCCGCCGCGACGTTGTCCGCCATCGACCGCGAGCCGAACGTGAACGGCATGCCGCCAACGGCGACGAGGTCCTTCACCGAGATCGGCAGCCCGTGCAGCGGGGGCAACGGCTCGCCGCTGAGGCGCCGCGCGTCGGCGGCCATCGCCGCGCGCAACGCGTCGTCGGCACGGACCGAGGCGAACGCGTTCAGCCGGGGCTCGACCGTTTCCAGCCGCGCGAGCGCCGCCGTCACCGCGTCGGTGGCGGAAACGGCGCCGTCCGCAATGCGCCCGAGCAACCCGATGGCGGTCTCGCCTTCCCATTCGCCCTGCATGCGTGTGCCTCCGTTCGTCGATGCCGGACATTGTAGGTCCTCGCTTGTGGCGGCAGGGGCGACCGCGTACAGTGCGACCCCTTCGCCACCGACGCCGCATCCATGCTTCCTCCCATCGAACAACGCATTGCCGTCGAACTCGGCGTCCGCCCCGCGCAGGTCGCTGCCGCTGTCCAGTTGCTCGACGAAGGCTCCTCCGTGCCGTTCATCGCCCGCTACCGCAAGGAAGCCACCGGCGAGCTGGACGATATCCAGTTGCGGGCACTCGCCGAGCGCCTCGTCTACCTGCGCGAGCTCGAGGAGCGCCGCGCCGCCGTCGTCGCGAGCATCGGCCTGCAGGGCAAGCTCACGCCGGCGCTTGCGGGCGAGATCGCCGCCGCCGACACCAAGCAGCGGCTCGAGGACCTCTACCTGCCGTACAAGCCGAAGCGCCGCACCCGCGCGCAGATGGCGCGGGAGGCCGGGCTGGAGCCGCTGGCCGACGCGCTGCTGGCCGACCCGACGCTCTCGCCCGAAGCGGAAGGCGAGCGCTACGTCCGCGTCGAGGCCGAGCCGCCGGAACGGCACGTGCCGGACGTGAAGGCCGCGCTGGACGGCGCCCGCCAGATCCTGATGGAGCGCTTCGCCGAGGACGCGACGCTGCTCGACCGCGTGCGAGGGCATCTCGTCGACCACGCGCTGCTGGTGTCGACGGTGGTCGAGGGCAAGGCCGAGGAAGGCGCCAAGTTCCGCGACTGGTTCGACTTCCGCGAGCCCATCGGCACGGTGCCGTCGCATCGCGCGCTCGCGATGTTCCGCGGCCGCAACGAAGGCATGCTGCGGCTGCAGCTGACGACCGCGCCGGAACTCGAGGATCCGCCGCGCGCCTCGCCGTGCGAGGGCATCGTGTTCGCGCGCTTCGGCCTCGCCGACCAGGGCCGCGCCGCCGACCGGTGGCTGCTGGAAACGGCGCGCTGGACCTGGATGATCAAGCTCTCGCTGCACTTCGAGATCGAGCTGATGTCCGCGCTGCGCGTGCGCGCCGAGGACGAGGCGATCCGCGTCTTCGCCCGCAACCTGCACGACCTGCTGCTCGCGGCGCCGGCCGGCCCGCGGATCACGATCGGCCTCGACCCCGGCATCCGCACCGGCGTGAAGGTAGCCGTGGTCGACCGCACCGGCAAGCTGGTGGATACCGCGACGATCTACCCGCACGAGCCGCGCCGCGACTGGGAGGGCTCGCTCGCCACGCTGCGCCAGCTCGCGCAGAAGCACGGCGCCGAGCTCGTCGCCATCGGCAACGGCACGGCGAGCCGCGAGACCGACAAGCTGGCCGCGGAACTCTCGAAGCGGCACCCGGAGCTCGCCCTGGCCCGGATCGTGGTGTCGGAGGCCGGCGCGTCGGTGTATTCGGCATCGGAACTCGCGTCGAACGAGTTCCCCGACATCGACGTCAGCCTGCGCGGCGCGGTGTCGATCGCCCGCCGGCTGCAGGATCCGTTGGCCGAGCTGGTCAAGATCGACCCCAAGAGCATCGGCGTCGGGCAGTACCAGCACGACGTCAACCAGGGCAAGCTCGCGCGCTCGCTCGACGCCGTCGTCGAGGATTGCGTGAACTCCGTCGGCGTCGACGTCAACACCGCGTCGGTGCCGCTGCTCACGCGCGTGTCGGGCCTCAACGCCACGCTCGCCGCGAACATCGTCGGCTACCGCGACCAGCACGGCGCGTTCGGCGGCCGCTCGCAGCTGAAGGCGGTGCCGCGGCTGGGCGACAAGACCTTCGAGCAGGCTGCCGGCTTCCTGCGCATCCGCGACGGCGAGAACCCGCTGGACGCGTCGGCGGTGCATCCGGAGTCCTACCCCGTGGTCGAGCGCATGCTGGCCGACCTCGGCAAGGGCATCGGCGAGGTCATCGGCAACACCGGGCTGCTGCGCGCGGTGCCAGCCGCGAAATACGCCGGCGCGGGCATCGGGCTGCCGACGATCCAGGACATCCTGAAGGAACTCGAGAAGCCGGGTCGCGACCCGCGGCCCGAATTCCGGACGGCCTCGTTCGCCGACGGCGTCGAGGACATGAAGGACGTGCGGCCCGGGATGCGGCTCGAGGGCGTGGTCACCAACGTCACCAATTTCGGCGCCTTCGTCGACATCGGCGTCCACCAGGACGGGCTCGTGCACGTCTCGGCGCTGGCGACGAAGTTCGTGAAGGACCCGCACAGCGTCGTGAAGGCCGGCGACGTGGTGACGGTGAAGGTGCTGGAGGTCGACCTCGCGCGCCGGCGCATCGCGCTGACGATGCGGCTCGCCGACGAGGTGCCGGCGCCAGCCGCGGCGGGCGCGCCGGCGCCCCGCGGTGGCCGCAACGGCGGCGGCACGCCCGCCCCGAAGCGCTCCGCCGCTCCGGCGCCGAAGCCGGACGGTGCGATGGCCGCGGCGTTCGCGCGGCTCAAGTCATAGGCCCACCGCGGGCAGGACCCGCCGGCGCCGGGGACGATGCGTCCCGGCGCCGGCGTGCGCGTCAGAGCGTGTGCGTGACCAGCTTGAAGTCGGGGTCCTCGGCGAAGGTCTTCTGCGTGAAGCCCAGGCTCTTCATCAGCTTCAGCATCCCGCTGTTCTTCGCCAGCACCAGCCCTTCGATCTCGGCGAGCCCCTTCTCGCGCGCCACGTCCATGATGCTTTCCATCAGCCGCGACCCCAGGCCGCGGCCGCCGAAGTCGTCGGCGACCACCAGCGAGAACTCGCAGCTCGACTGGTCGATGTTGGTCACGTAGCGCGACACGCCGACGATCCGCCCGGTCTCGGTGATCTCGCCGTCGGCGCCGGCGTGGCGCTCCTTGACCACCGCCACCAGCGCCATCTCGCGGTCGTAGTCGATCAGCGTGAAGCGCGCCAGCATCGTCGGCGGCAGCTCGCGCATCGACGACACGAAGCGGAAGTAGCGGCTCTCGGGGGAAAGGTTCGACATCATGTCCTGCAGCATCTGCGCGTCGTCCGGGTGGATCGGCCGCACCGTGTACTGGCCGCCGCCGCGCAGCGGCCACACCTGCTCGTGCCGCGCCGGGTACGGCAGGATGGCGAGGTGGTGGTAGTGGTTCGAGCGCCCGCTGACGGCCTGCGGCGCGTTGTCGATCACGATCCGCGCGTCCACCGCCACCGCGCCGGATTCATCGACGATGACGGGGTTGATGTCCATCTCGCGCAGCTGCGGCAGCTCGCACACCATTTCCGAGATGCGCAGCAGCACCTGCTCCAGCGCCTCCATGTCGACGGCAGAGGCGCCGCGCCATTCGCCGAGCGTCTCCGCGACGCGGGAGCGCTCGATCAGCCGCCGCGCCAGGAACTGGTTGAGCGGCGGCAGCTCCATCGCCCGGTCGTTCATGAGCTCGATCATGGTGCCGCCCGCGCCGAACACGATCACCGGCCCGAAGGGGTCGTCGGTCACGAGGCCGATGTAGATCTCGCGGCCGCGCCGCGCGCCGGCCATCTTCTGCACGGTGACGCCGTTGATGTGAGCCGCCGGGTGGATGCGCTTCACGCGCTCCACCATGTCGGTGTAGGTGTCGCGCGCGCCCGTGCCGTTCAGGATGTTGAGCGCGACGCCCTGCACGTCCGACTTGTGGCTGATGTCCGGCGAGTCGATCTTGAGCGCGACGGGAAACCCCAGCTGCGTGGCGATCATCATCGCGTCGTTGGCGCTCCGCGCGAGGATGGTGTTGGTGACAGGGATGTGGAACGACGCCAGCAGCGTCTTCGACTCCATCTCGGTCAGCACCTTGCGGCGCTCGGCGAGCACGCTCTCGATGACGAGCCGCGCCGCCTCGATGTCGGGCTTGGCCAGCGCGGAGAGCGGCGGCGGCGTCTGCTGCAGCAGCAGCTGGTTCTGGTAGAACGACGCGATGTTGCCGAACGCGCCGACGGCGGCCTCGGGCGTGCGGAACGTGGGAATCTCCGCGTCGTTGAGGATGCCGCGCGACGCGACGACCGCCGCATCGCCCATCATGCAGGTGAGCAGCGGCTTGCCCAGCGCGGGCTTCATCTCGACCAGCGCGCGCGCGACCGCGGCGGCGTCCCCCTCGGCCTTCGGCGAGTAGATGGCGAGCACGCCGTCGACCTGCCCGTCGTTGCCGGCGGCGGCGACGGCCGCCTGGTAATGGGCGGGCGTGGCCTCTTCCGACATGTCGACCAGGTCCGACAGCGACGCGCACGCGGGTAGCTGCGGCTGCAGCGCCGCGGCGGTTTCCGGCGAGAGCTTGCCCAGTTGCAGCCCGATCTCGTTGACCCAGTCGGCGGCCAGCACGCCGGGACCGCCGCCGTTGCTGACGATCGCGAGCCGGCGGCCGACGGGCCGGTAGCGCGAGGCGAGGCACTTGGCCGCCGAGAACAGCCCGACGAACGAGCGCACGCGCACCGCGCCGGCGCGGCGGAGCGCGGCATCGAACACCTCGTCGCTGCCGACGATGGTGCCGCTGTGCGTCTGCGCGGCTTCGTTGCCGGCGGGCTTGCGGCCCGACTTCAGCACCACCACCGGCTTGGCGATGGCGGCCGAGCGCAGCGCGCTCATGAAGCGGCGGGCGCTGGTGATGCCCTCGAGATAGACGATGATGCTCTGGGTCTGCGGGTCGCTCGCGAGGAAGTCCAGCACCTCGCTGATGTCCACGCCCGTGCTGGGCCCGAGCGAGACGACGCACGAGAAGCCGACGCCGTTGCCGGTCGCCCAGTCGAGCATCGACGCCGTCAGCGCCCCCGATTGCGACACCAGCGCCAGCGGACCCGGCTTGGCCAGCGGGCCTATCGCGCCGGCATTGAGCTTCAACTGCGGCCGCTGGAAGCCGAGGCAGTTCGGTCCCAGCAGGTGGATGCCTTCGCGCCGCGCCATGCGCTTCAGGTCGAGGGCCTTGTCGGCGCCAATGCCGCTCCCGATCACCAGCGCCGAGCGGCAGGCCATGCGCCCCGCGAGTTCCAGCGCCGCGGCGATGTCGGGGGGCGGCAGCGCGATGATGGCGAGGTCGGCCCGCGACTGCGCAAGCTCGCCGAGCGTGCCGCTGGTGTGGACGTCGAGGAAACGCAGCGTGCCGCTGAACTGCCGGGCCGACAGCGCGGCGTGCAGCGCGCGGGCGTGCGCGGTCTGGCCGGCGGCGTCGGGCGGGCCGGCGAACACCACGATCGACTTGGGTGCAAGCAGGGAGGTGAGGTAGTGTTCGCCCATGGCTTTCGGCCCGCGTGGAAGCAGCGCCCGGTTGGCAGGCGCAACGGTACCGCCGATGCGGCGGCACGAGGGTGAAGCCTAGCGGTTTTGTTGCGGTGCAGCCATGATTCAGGACAAACATCGGTTGCCGGCGCCATAGACGAAGGATCGGACCGCCGCAGCCGCCGCTGGCTTGGCGCGCCAATGAAGAAACCGGGCGTCCGTGCAACGCCATGCCTGGGCCCCGGCCCGCCGGCCAAAAAACTTGTCGACCGGTGCGCTCACCGGGTGTTAGCCTGAAACCTAATATGCCATGTGGATATTTTTCGCATGACCAATCCGTCGGCCGGCACGGGCTGCGTGGGCCTGCCGATGGCGATGCCCGGGAGGATTTCATGCGCTGGACAAAGTGGCTCGACCTGTCGTTGGCGGCAGCAACGCTTTTCCTCTGTGCAGGCGCGGCGTTGGCGGCGCCGCAGAACGGCTGGTGGTGGAATTCGGCCGAGAGCGGGCGCGGCTTCTTCATCGAGAAACAGGGCGACACGCTGTTCATGGCCGGCTACTTCTACGAGGCCGACGGCCGCAGCACGTGGATGGTCTCGGGCGGCGGCACGACCGACCCCAACGCGTACACCGGCCGGCTCTACTCGGTGCGCGACGGCCAGACGCTCCTCGGCGCGTACAAGGCCCCCACCGGCGGCGACGCCGGCGAGGTCCGGCTGCAGTTCGCCGACGCCACGCACGGCACGCTGACCTGGCCCGGCGGCACCATCCCCATCGAGCGGCAGGTCGCGGGCGCCGGCACGGCGAGCTTCCAGCCGACCGGCTGGTGGTGGAATTCCGCCGAGAGCGGGCGCGGATACTCGATCGAGGTGCAGGGCGACACGCTGGTCATGGTCGGCTTCATGTACGCCGCCAACGGCGATCCGGTGTGGTACCTGTCGGCCGGGAAGATGGCCTCGCCGCAGCGCTACGAGGGCGCGCTGCTGTCGTTTTCCGGCGGGCAGGCGATGTCCGGACCGTACAAGGCGCCCACCTTCGCCGCCGCCGGCGGCATCCTGATCGACTGGACATCGCTCGCGGCGGCCACGCTGACGCTGTCGGACGCGCCCCCGCCCGTGGCGCTTGCACCGGCGCAATCCAAGCGCAGCTTCGGCATCGTGCCGCAGCTTGTGAAGGTGGCGGCACCGGCGGCGACGGCGACCGGCGTGCCGGCCGGCACCGCGAGCAGCGCGACCCTCGGCGCGGCGGGCGGCAAGCTCGCAACGCCGGACGGGAAGCTCGCGCTGACGATCCCGGCCGGCGCGCTGGCCGCGGATACTGTCATCACGATCCAGCCGCTCACCAATCTTGCGCATGGCCGGATCGGCGCGGCCTACCGGCTGACGCCGGAGGGGCAGACGTTCCTGAAGCCGGTCACGCTGGCCTTCGCGTACACCGACGCGGATGTCGTCGGATCCGCGCCGGGCGCGCTCGGTGCGGCGTTCCAGACGGCCGCAGGCTACTGGCAGTGGGCGGGCCCTGCCACGGTCGACACCACCGCCAAGACCGTCAGCGTGACCACCGGCCATTTCAGCGCCTGGTCCCTGGTGAAGGGGCTGCAACTCCTCCCGGCGTCGAAGAACGTCAAGGTGAACGGCACGGTGCCGCTCGCGGTCGTGTTCTGCTTCCCTCAGGACGATGCCGACCTAGCGCCGCTGGGCTACTCGTGCGACACCGAGGGGGACCTGGCGCCGCTGGCAGCGGTGGGCGAATGGTCCGTCAACGGCACGCCCGGCGGCGGCGGCGCCATCGGCACAGTGAGCGGTAACGGCAGCGGCGCCATGTACACGGCGCCGGCGGTCGAACCCTCGCCGAATACCGTCGCCGTGAGCGCGCGCGTGACGATCGGCGCGAAGGGCACGGTGCTGCTCGTGTCGAACATCACCATCGGCGGCGAGACGTGGTCGGGCGTCGGCGAGTCGCAGGATCCCGCCGCCGGCTACGGGGCCAGGGCAACCCTGAAGTGGACGCTGGCGGGGCGGACCAACAACGTTGCCGTCTTCGTCCCGAGCGGCGTCGCGACGCTCTCGATCGAGGACTGCATCGTGAGCCCCTCGAGCGGGCCGGTCGCGCCCTCCGGCTGGCTGTACATCGACTACAACACCACCCCGCCCAAGTATCGCGGATTCGGCACGACGTATTGGACGATGAGCCTGACCTGCCCGCCGAATCCGACCGCGTCGGGACTCACGGCGGCCGCGCTCTACCTCGGCGGCAGCGGCGGGGATTTCGGCGCCGAGGCGACGGGCTTCGTCAGCGCGGACGGCACGACGATCGAGGGCACGGACATCTTCGCCGACGGCACGCGGATGACGTGGAAGTTCACGCGCGATCCGTAGCGCGCAGGACGCCGCGCCCGGCGTCCCCGGCGCGCGGCTAGCTGCCGGCCAGCCACGCAGCGACGAACAGCGCCGCGGCGAGCACGGAGTTCGTCGCGAGGTTCCAGATGACGTTGCCGGCCATGCTCGGGATCGGCACGGGCTGCTGCGGCTCGCGCATCGCCCAGCGGATCGCGGGCACGGCGAACCACGACGGCAGCACGGCCGCGAGCGCCAGCGACGGCAGTGCGCCGACGGCGACGGCCGCGACGATCGACACCGGCGTCGCGATCGCCGCCAGCGCATACACCCACGCCGCCCCGCGCCGCCCGAGCAGCAGCACCAGGTTGCGCCGGCCGCCGCGGCGGTCCGCCTGCTCGTCCGGGAACTCGTTCAGCAGCAGCAGGTTGAACGTCATCAGGAACGCCGGGATGCCCGCGGCCCATGCCGCCGGCCCGATGACGCCGCGCTGGATCAACGCCGCGCCGACGACGGGAAAGAGGCCAAGGCCGATGCCCGCGAAGATCTCCCCCAGGCCGCTTCGCGCGAACACCTGCGTGTACGCCAGCACCGACACGGCACCCACGGCGAGGATCGGCGCGAGCGGCCACCAGCCGATCTGCGCGACGAAGAACATGCCGATCGCGAGGCCGATCGCGGACCCCAGGATACCCAGGCCGACCGCGTTGGCGATCGAAAGCGCGCCGGAGGGCAGCGTCCCGCTGCCGCCGGAAAACGGCGTCCGGGTGGTCTCGAGGTCGATGCCGGTCTTCATGTCGCTCGCCTCGTTGAACGCGTTGACGGCGGCGTGCAGCGCGACCAGGCCGACCAGCGCGAGCAGGGTCGGCAGCACCGCGGCGCGGTCGTCGTAGGCGGCGGCGGCGGTGCCGGCAGCGACAAGGGTGACGGGAAGGGCGAGGAACGGCGCGCGGGCGACCCCGGCATAGGCGGCGAGCTTGGACATGCGCGCATGTTACCGCAGCGGCGCCCCCCCTTGCTGGCGCCCCGCGGCTGCAGGCCGGGCGCCACGCCACCGCACCGGGCCGGCAGCGCGCCGACGACGCCGATCAGGGTGCGCAGCACGCTCATCACGAACTGTCCGGCCGACAGGTCGCCGTAGGGCCGCTTCAGCAAGGCCGCGATGTCGCAGCATGTCCTCGCCCAGCACGGTGACCTGCCCGGCCGTGGACGTCAGCGCGCCCAGCAGCATCCACAGCGTGGTCGTCTTGCCGGCGCCGTTGCCGCCCAGGAGCGCCGTCGTGGTGCCGGCGCGAACCGCGAACGAGATGCCCTTGACCGCCTCGACGTCGCCGTAGGATTTCCGCAGCCCGGCCACGCGGATGGCGGCGTCCGGCGATGTCACTAGATGTCCATCAGCTCGCGCAGGTGAACGGCGACGCTGCGGCCGAGCGCCGACAGCGCGTAGCCGCCCTCGAGGGTGGACACGATGCGGCCGCGGCCGTGCTGTTCGGCGACCGCCATCAGCTCCTTCGTCACCCAGGCGTAGTCGGCCTCGGTCAGCTTGAGCCCGGCGAGGGGATCCTCGCGATGGGCGTCGAAGCCGGCGGAGATGTAGATGATCTCCGGACGGTGCTGCAGGAGCGCCGGCACCCAGTAGTCGACGACGGCGCCGCGGAAGGCATCGCTGCCGCTGCCGGCGGGCAGCGGCACGTTGACCATGTTCGGCGCGACGTCGCCGGTGCCCGAGTACGGATACAGCGGATGCTGGAACGTCGACACCATCAGCACCCGCGGATCACCGCCAAAGATGTCCTCGGTGCCGTTGCCGTGGTGGACGTCGAAATCGACGATGGCGACCCGCTCGACGCCGTGGACCTCGAGCGCGTGCATCGCGCCGACGGCGACGTTGTTGAAGAGGCAGAAGCCCATCGCGCGGTTGCGCTCGGCATGGTGGCCGGGCGGGCGCACCGCGCAGAACGCGGCGCGCGCCTCGCCGCGAACGACGAGGTCGGTGGCGAGCACCGCGGCGCCGGCGGCATGCTGCGCCGCCTCCAGCGTGTGCGGGCACATCGCGGTGTCCGGGTCGATGTAGTGGAGCCCGGTGGCCGGGCTCGCCGCCTCGACCGAGTCGATGTAGACGGCGCCGTGCGCCCGCTCGAGCTGGTCGCGGGTGGCCATCGGCGCGGTGTGGTGCACCAGGTAGTCGTTGAGGCCGGCGCTGATGAGGCGGTCGCCGATCGCGCTGATCCGCGCCGGGCATTCCGGGTGGTAGGGCCCCATGTCGTGCAACAGGGACGAAGGATGGGTGATGTAGGCGATCGACACGGCGCGGGAACTTTGTAGGGGACGGAGGGGCCCGAGGGAGCAGCACGGCGGGCGGCGCGGCGACATCCGCGGCCGGCGACCGTCGGCACGACGCGCGGTGCCTCGTCCGCCCCGGGGCGGCGGAGGCCGTGCGCCGGCTGGTGAACCCGGCTGCCCGATGCAGTGTAGCCCCGCCCGGGTCGAAATGACTAGCCTCGGGCAACACGTTAGACTAGTCCGCAACCGTCCCGCCGGGCCCCGATCGACATCGGACGCCGGCGCTCACGAGGCCCCGCAATGACCGTACGCCCCCTAGGCCACGACAACGTCCCGCTGCGCGAGCGGCTGGCAGCCGTGCTCGCGCAACTCGAGCGGATCATCGTCGGCAAGCCGGCGCCGGTGAAGCTGGCGCTGTGCTGCCTGATCGCGCGCGGCCACCTGCTGATCGAGGACATCCCCGGCGTCGGCAAGTCGACGCTGTCGCAGGCGCTCGCTGCGACGCTCGGGCTCGACTACACCCGCATCCAGTTCACCAGCGACCTCCTGCCCGCCGACGTGCTGGGCGTCTCGATCTTCGACGCCACCACGCACGAGTTCCGGTTCCACCCGGGCCCCATCTTCCGGTCGGTGGTGCTGGCCGACGAGATCAACCGCGCGCCGCCGAAGACGCAGAGCGCGCTGCTGGAGGCGATGGAAGAGCGGCAGGTTTCGCAGGACGGGCAGACCCGGCGGCTGCCGGAACCGTTCTTCGTCATTGCGACGCAGAACCCGGTCGAGCAGGTCGGCACCTACCCGCTGCCGGAGTCGCAGCTCGACCGCTTCCTGATGGCGATCGACCTGGGCTATCCCGACGCCGCGGCCGAGCGCGAACTGCTGATGGGCGGCGACCGGCGGGCGCAGATTCCGCAGCTGCCCGCGCTTGCCGACGGCCCGACGCTCTCCGCCTGGCAGCGCGAGGCGGCGGCGGCGCACGTCTCGCCCGCGCTGCTCGACTACGTGCAGGCGCTGCTCGCCGCGACGCGCGGCGGCAATGCCACGGGCGCCGACATCGGCTCCCGGCGCGGGCTCTCCCCGCGCGCCGGCCTGCTGCTGATGGCGGCCGCTCGCGCCTGGGCGATGTTCGCCGGCCGCCCGATGGTGCTGCCGGAGGACGTGCAGGCGGTGTTTCCCTCGGTCGCCGGCCATCGCCTCGCCGGCGGCGCGCATGCCGGCGCGCTGCAGGCGCAGGCACTGCTGCGCGCCGTGCCCTTGCCCTAGGGCCGGTCGCAACGCAGCGGCCGCAGGCCCCGACGCGCACGTAGCGACCCGCCCCCGATGTCCACGACGGCCACCGCGCCCGCGCGCGCTGCCGCCCCCTCGCCCCGCCGCGGCTGGTATTCGCGGTTCCGGCAGCGGATTTTCCGGGTCGACCCGACCGACCTCGACCCGGTGGTGCTGCGACACAGCCGGATCTACATCCTGCCGACCCCGCGCGGCTTGGCGTTCGTCGCCACGCTGGCGGTCACGCTGGTCACCTCGCTCAACTACGCGCTGTCGCTCGGGTTCGCGGTGACGTTCCTGCTGGGCGGTCTCGTCGCGGCGGCGCTGATGCAGGCGTTTCGCAACATGGCCGGCCTCGAGTTGCGACCGCTCGCTGCCGGCGAGACGTTCGCGGGCACGCCCCTTCCGTTCGCGCTGGCGGCGGATGGCCGCGGCGCGGCGCGCACGGCCATCGCCATCACTGCGGGCGGCAGCGCGCCGGTCACGGTCGACGTCGCCGCCTCGGGCGTGACCGCGATCCGGATCGACATGCCGACGGCGGCGCGCGGCCGCCTGGCACTCGGGCGGGTGACGCTGTCGTCCGACTATCCGCTGGGTCTCTGGCGCAGCTGGGCGTACGTGCATTTCCCGCTCGCCGGCATCGTCTACCCGGCGCCCGAGGCGAACGCGCCGCCGCTGCCGCAGTCCGGCGACGGCGACGACGTGGCTGCCGCCGCCCGCGGCGACGACGCCGACCTCGCGGGACTGCGGCCGTACCGGCCGGGCGACCCGCCGCAACGCATCGCGTGGAAGGCCGTCGCCCGCGGCGCGGGCTGGCACACGAAGACGTTCGAAGGCGCCGGCGCCGGCGGACCGGTCGAGTTGAAGTGGCGCGCGCTGCCCGCGGCACTCCCCGCCGAGGCGCGGATTTCCCGGCTGACGGCCTGGGTGCTGGCGGCCGAGCACGCCGCGCGCCCGTTCGCGCTGCAGGCGCCGGGGGTCGCGGTGCCGCAGGGCAAGGGACGCGAGCATCGCCGCGCGGCGCTGGCGGCGCTGGCGCTCTGCCGCGTCGAGGACCGATGATCCCGCCGCCGGGCGCGCCGGCGCCGCTGACGCTGCGCCAGAACCGCTGGCTCGGCGCGACGATCGTCGCCGCGCTGCTGCCGCTGGTGCCGGCGCTCAACGCCTGGGCCGCGGCGTGGGGGCTGCTGCTCGTTGGCTTGCGCCTCGCGCTGCTGCACGACGACGCCGCGCGCGCGCCGGCGCCGCCGCGCCGCATCCCGTCGTGGCTGCTGGCGCTCGCCGCGCTCGCGGCGGCCGGGACGATCCGGCTCGCCTACGGCTACCTGCTGGGCCGCGAACCGTGCGTCGCGTTCCTGTTCGTCCTGGTCGGCGTCAAGTTCCTCGAGTCGCGCAACACGCGCGACGGCGCGCTGCTGGTCTGCCTCGCGACCTTCCTGATCGTGACGCCGTTCTTCTACACCCAGTCGCTGCTGGCGGCGCTCGCCGCGATCCCGGCGCTGCTTCTCGTCGGCGCCACGCTCGAGGTGCTGGCGCGGACGTCGCACGCGGACGGCCCGCACGGCGGCTGGCGCTTCCCGCTGGGGAACGCCCTGCGGCTCCTGCTCTACGGCATTCCGCTGGCCACGGCGCTGTTCGTGCTGTTCCCGCGCCTCGCGGTGCCGCTTTGGGGGCTGCCGGCGGACCAGGGGGCGAAGAGCGGCCTGTCCGACTCGATGGCGCCCGGAGGCATCAGCGAGCTGTCGCTGTCGGACACGATCGCGTTCCGCGTCGACTTCGACGGCCCGCCGCCGCCGCCCCGGCAGCGCTACTGGCGGGGGCCGGTGCTGACGCGCTTCGACGGCAACACGTGGTCGATGCTGCCGGCGCGCCCGGGGGCGCCGGTGGCGCGCGCGGACGTGCCCGCGATCTCGTACACGGTGACGCTGGAGCCGCAGTACAAGCCGTGGCTGTTCGCGCTGGACCTTCCCGCCAGCCTGCCGACGCAGGATGTCGAGCCCACGCAGGAGGGCAGCGGGCGCAGCGTCGAGATGGCGATGCTGACGGCGAGCCAGCAGCTGATCGCGCGCAACATGATCGTGCGGACGATCCGCTACCGGCAGGCGTCGATCCTGCAGGACCACTATCCCGCCGACGCCGGGCGCGACGCGGCCGAGAACCTGAACCTGGCGATGCGCCGGAACTACGCCAACCCGAAGACGCTCGCCTTCGCGCGCGAGCTCCGCGCGCAGCACGCCGGCGACGCCGAGTACATCGACGCAGTGCTGCGATTCTTCAACCGCGAGAAGTTCTTCTATACGCTGTCGCCGCCGCTCCTCGACGACGATCCCGTAGACCGCTTCCTGTTCGAGACGCGCCGCGGCTTCTGCGAGCACTACGCGAGCGCGTTCGTGGTGCTGCTGCGCGCGGCCGGCATCCCCGCGCGCGTGGTGACGGGCTACCAGGGCGGCGAGATCAATCCACGTGGCGGCTACATGATGGTCCGCCAGTCCGACGCGCACGCGTGGGCGGAGGCGATGCTGGACGGCCGGTGGCAGCGCTTCGACCCGACCGCGGCGGTGTCGCCGTCGCGAATCGAATTCGGGCTGGGCGGCGCGCTGCCGACGAGCGACGACGTGCCGATGCTGGCGCGGCTCGATGTCGGCTGGTTCAAGAGCATGCAGCTCACCTGGGACGCGATCAACCACGACTGGCGGCGACGCGTGATCGGCTTCGACTACGAACGGCAGCGAGCGGCCTGGCGCGATTGGAACATCGACGGCTTCGCCGCATGGCAGCTGACGCTGATGCTGGGCGGATTCGCGCTGGCCTGGGGCCTGGCGCTGCTCGGCTGGCAGCAGTGGAGCCGGATGCGGCGCGACCGCGCGCGCACGCTGTGGGTCGCCTTCTGCGCGCGCCTCGCGCGGGCAGGGCTGCCGCGCCTGCCGCACGAGGGGCCGATGGACTACACCGCGCGCGCCGCGAGGCGGTGGCCGGACCTCGCCGCCACGCTGGCCGAGCTGGGCGAGACCTACGCACTGCTGCGCTACGGGCCGGCCGGCCGCGACGGCGCGCGCGCCGTCGCGCTGGCGCGCCTCGCGCGGGCCGTCGCGACCGTACCGGGCGCGGCGCGGCTGCGCGCGAGCTAAGCGCGCCACGGCCCATTTCCGGCACCGCGCGGGGCCAATACCTGCCCGGGCTGAGCGCCAGCGAAACCCGGGGGAAGGCGCAAACGGGGACGGACCACCCGGGTTTTGCTGTCGCTCAACGCCGGGCTACACAACCGGGCGAGCGGCTCGCTGTCGCAGCGCCGTAGCCCGGTTTGAGCGGGAGCGAGACCCGGGTGGACGCGAGCATGGCCTCGATTGCCCAGGGATTCGCTCGCGCGACCCGGGTCGCGACGGCACGGCGGCTACAGCAGCGCGTCGCGGTCGAGGCCGCGGCGCTTCAGCCGGCTGCGCAGCTTTTCCAGCGCCTCGGCCTGGATCTGCCGCACCCGCTCGCGCGTCACGCCGATCTCGCCGGCAAGCTCCTCGAGCGTCGCCGTCTCGAGGCCGTTCAGCCCGTAGCGCCGCTCGATCACCGCGCGCTGCCGCGCCGACAGCTCGGACAGCCACTGCCGCACCCACGCCTCGATCTCGGAATTGTGCAGCAGCATTTCCGGCGCGAGCGCGCCCTCGTCGACGATGCCGTCGCCCAGCGACAGCCCGGATTCGCGGTCGAGCGGCGCATCGAGCGACGCGACGTGCTCGTTATAGCGCATCACGCGCCGCACCTGGTCGATCGGCTTGTCGAGCAGGTGCGCGACGTCGTCCAGCGTGGCCTCCCGGCCGTCGGGAGGCGCGTGCATCTCGAGGTGGCGCAGCGCGCGCAGCACCACGTTGAGCTCCTTCACCACGTGCGCCGGCAGGCGGATCGTCCGCGACTGGTTCATGATCGCGCGCTCGACGGCCTGCCTTATCCACCACGTCGCGTAGGTGGAGAAGCGGAAGCCGCGCTCCGGGTCGAACTTCTCTAGCGCGTGGATGAGCCCGAGGTTGCCTTCCTCGATCAGGTCCGGCAGCGCGAGCCCGCGATTGGTGTAGTGCTTGGCGATGCTGACGACGAGGCGCAGGTTGCGCTCGATCAGCGTCTGCCGGGCCGGGAAATCGCCGGCCTTCATCGCGCGCGCCAGCGACACCTCCTCGTCGGGCTTCAGCAGCTCGTGGCCGCCGATCGCGTTGAGGTAGATCTGCGCGATGTCGTTGACGAAGTCGGCCGACAGCCCCGGCGCCGGCTCGGGCAGCGGCAGTTCCTGCGTCCACTGGTCGCGCTCGGGTGCGGCCTCGTCGCCGGGTTCGACGTCGTCGTCGACCGCGGCGTCGCCCGCGGGATCGAAGCCCGGGAGCGTCGAGCTGACATCGTCACGCTCGCGCTGCGGAACACCCGCCGGACCACCTTCG
>CALQLA020000035.1 GCA_943331295.2 Bordetella parapertussis
CGCCTGCACGGCCCGATCGGCCTCTACATCGGCAGCCGCACGCCGCCCGAGATCGCGATCTCGATCCTGGCCGAGATCACCGCGGTGAAGAACGGTGTCGCGCTGCCGGACGCCGTGAAGATCGCCGCGGCCAAGGCGCGGATCGAGCCCGCGGCAGCCTGCAGCACGCCCTGAGCGGCGCGGCGGGCAGCCCGCCCCGGGCGCCCGCCGCCGTCAGTGAAAATCGCGCGAGCGCGCCGGCAGCTCGCCCAGGAGCGGCGACAGGTCGGCGAGACGCCCCGCGATCATGTGCACCACGTCGCCTTCGCGCTCGACCTTGCCGAAGACCGCGAGCAGCCTCGCGCCGAGCAGTTCGCGCCGCTGCCGGTCGCCGAGATCGCGCCAGACGATCACGTTGGTCGCGCCGGTCTCGTCCTCGAGCGTGACGAACACCACGCCGCTCGCGGTGTCGGGCCGCTGGCGGCCGATGACGATGCCGGCGGTGCGCATGATGCGGCCGTGGGGCGCGGCGCGGATCTCCTCCGACGTTGACAGCCGGCGCTTTCGCAGCAAGTCACGCAGCAGCGCCAGCGGATGCCGGCCCAGCGTGAGGCCCTGCGTCCGGTAGTCGGCGATGATGTCCTGCCCTTCGGTGGGCGCGGGCAGCGCCGGCGGGTCGTCGCTGCGGCCGGCGCCGGCCAGCAGCGGCGGCAGGCGCTCGATGCCGGCGACGTTCCACACGGCGTCGTGGCGGTGGCCGGCCAGCGCCGCGAGCGCGCCGGCGTCGGCGAGGCGGCCGAGATCGCGCTTCTCCAGCGCCGCGCGGTGCGCGAGATCGGCGACGCTCGCGAACGCGCCCGTCGCGCGCGCCGCGACGATGCGCTCCCCGCCGGACTGCGACAGCCCGGCGACGAGGCGCAGGCCGAGCCGCAGCGCGGGACCGGCGGCGCGTAGCCGGTCTTCGTCGCCCGGGTTTCGCGTGCGCTCAACCCGGGCTGCGTTGGCGAGATTTGCCTCCAGCGTGCAATCCCAATCGCTCGCCGTCACGTCGACCGGCCGCACCGCCACCCCGTGCCGGCGTGCGTCGGCGACGAGCTGCGCCGGCGCGTAGAAGCCCATCGGCTGCGCGTTGACCAGCGCGGCGCAGAAGGCCGCCGGCTCGTAGTGCTTCAACCACGCCGACACGTAGACGAGCAGCGCGAACGACGCCGAGTGCGATTCCGGGAAGCCGTACTCGCCGAAGCCCAGGATCTGCTGGTAGATCTGCCGCGCGAACTCCTCGCTGTAGCCGCGCGCGCCCATGCCGTCGATCAGCCGCTGCTCGAAATGCTCGAGGCCGCCCTTGCGCCGCCACGCGGCCATCGAGCGCCGCAGGTGGTCGGCCTCGCCCGCCGAGAAGCCGGCGGCGACGATCGCGAGCTGCATCACCTGCTCCTGGAAGATCGGCACGCCGAGCGTGCGCTCCAGCACGCTCCGCACCGCCTCGCTCGGATAGGTGACCGCCTCCTTGCCCTGCCGCCGGCGCAGGTACGGATGCACCATCCCGCCCTGGATGGGGCCGGGGCGGACGATGGCGACCTCGATCACCAGGTCGTAGAAGGTCGCGGGCTTCAAGCGCGGCAGCATCGACTGCTGCGCGCGCGATTCGATCTGGAACACGCCGACGGTATCCGCGCGCTGGCACATCGCGTAGACGGCGGGGTCCTCGGCCGGGATGTCCTGCATCGAGAATTCGACCGGCGCGCCATCGCCGGCGGCCGCTGCCGGCGGGCGGAAATGCCGGCCGGCGCCGGGGTGCTCGCGCGCCAGCGCCGATACCATCTGCAGCGTCCGGCGGATCGCGGACAGCATGCCGAGCGCGAGGCAGTCGACCTTGAGGAGGCCCAGCGCGTCGAGGTCGTCCTTGTCCCACTGGATCACGGTGCGGTCTGCCATCGCGGCGTTCTCGACCGGCACCATCCGCTCCAGCAGGCCGCGGGCGATCACGAAGCCGCCGACGTGCTGCGACAGGTGCCGCGGGAAGCCCATCAGTTCGTTGGCCAGCGTCACCAGCCGGACGATGGCCGGGTTGTCGGGGGCAAAGCCCGCCTCGCGGATGCGCTCCGGGTTCACGGTGCGGCCGTCCCACCACGCGAACACGCCGGTCAGCCGCTCGACCTGCGCGAGGTCGAGGCCGAGCGCCTTGCCGACGTCGCGGACGGCGCTCTTCGGCCGGTAGGTGATGAGCGTCGCTGCCAGCGCCGCGCGGTCGCGGCCGTAGCGGCCGTAGATGTACTGGATCACCTCCTCGCGCCGCTCGTGCTCGAAGTCGACGTCGATGTCCGGCGGCTCGTTGCGCTCCTTCGAGATGAAGCGCTCGAACAGCATGCTCATCCGCGCCGGATCGACCTCGGTGATGCCCAGCGCGTAGCACACCGCCGAGTTCGCCGCCGACCCGCGGCCCTGGCACAGGATGCCGCGGCCGCGCGCGAACGCGACGATGTCGTGGACGGTGAGGAAGTAGGGCTCGTAGCGCAGCTCGGCGATCAGGGCCAGCTCGTGCTCGATCAGCGCGTGCACTTCCGCAGGAACGCCCTGCCGATACCGCTGCCGCAGGCCTTCCCCGACCAGGGTCCGCAGGTGCGATGCCGGGGTCTCCCCGGGCGGGACGATCTCCTCGGGATACTCGTAGCGCAATTCGTCCAGCGAGAACGTGCAGCGCTGCGCGATTGCCAGCGTCTCGGCCAGCAGCGCCGGCGGATGCAGCGTGGCGATCCGGGCGCGCGAGCGCAGGTGGCGCTCGCCGTTGGCGAACAGCGCGCGGCCGCATTCGGCGAGCGGCCGGCCGAGCCGGATCGCCGTCAGCGTGTCCTGCAGCGGGCGCCGGGCGCGGACGTGCATGTGGACGTCGCCGGTGGCCACCTGCGGCAGGCCGCTCGCCTCCGACAGCGCGGCGAGCGCCGCCTGCCGCGCGCGTTCGCCGGCGCGCACCGCGAGCTCGACGGCGATCCAGCCGCGGGCGGGAAACGTCGCCGCGACCCACTGCGCCATCGCGAGCAGCCCGGCGTCGGGCGCCGCGGCTACTCCCTCCGGCACCCAGAGCGCCAGCAACCCCTCCGCGTGTGCCTCGACATCCGCGCGCGCCAGCGCATAGCTCCCCTTGCGCGCACTGCGCCGGCCGCGCGTGATGAGTTGCGACAGGTTGCCGTAGCTCGTCCGGTCGGTCGCAAGCAGCACCAGCTTCACGCCGTCGTCGAGGGTGACCTCGGTGCCGACGATCAGCTTGAGGCCGCAATCCCTGGCGGCCAGGTGGGCGCGCACGATCCCCGACAGCGAGCACTCGTCGGTGACGGCGAGGGCGGCGTAGCCCTGCGCGTGCGCGCGCTCGACCAGCTCCTCCGGGTGCGAGGCCCCGCGCAGGAACGAATAATTCGTCAGGCAGTGCAGTTCGGCGTAGGCAGGGAGCATCGAGGGAAGGGAAGGGGGCTGCGGCGCCGCGCCGGGCGGTCGTCGAATCGATACCGTACGAATATACGGTACCGCAGCGACGCCGCTGGCGCAACCGTCCGGCCCCGCCGTCCGTCGGCGACCGCCGCCGCCCGGCCGGCGCGCCGGCCCGCCCGCGGAACCGCGCCGGCCGCGGCGGGCCGAAGCGGTAAGATGCCGCCTTCACCGCCACCCTCATCGCCAACACAGGGGGCCCACGTTCCCCGTTCGCAAAGCCGAGAAATGCCTGCCATCGCCTTCGACCGCTTCTACCGCTACGCCGACCTGACCGCGCTGCTGCACGGTTTCGTCGCCGACCACCCCGGCCTCGTCGCCCTCGAATCGATCGGCCGGAGCCACGAGGGCCGCGACATCTGGGTGGCGACCGTGACCAACGCCGCCACCGGCCCCGCCGCAGAAAAGCCCGCCTTCTGGGTCGACGGCAACATCCACGCGACCGAGGTCGCCGCATCGACGGCTAACCTGTACTTCCTGCACACGCTGGTCACGCAATACGGGACAGACCCCGATATCACCCGCGCGCTCGACACCCGCGCGTTCTACATCTGCCCGCGGATCAACCCCGACGGCGCGGAACTCGCGCTCGCCGACACGCCGAAATGGGTGCGCTCGTCGACGCGGCCCTACCCGCGCGACGAGGAGGAGATCGAGGGCCTCACCGTCGAGGACATCGACGGCGACGGCCGTATCCTGCAGATGCGCCTGCCCGACCCGAACGGCCTGTGGAAGGACCACCCGGAGCAGCCGGGCCTGATGATCCGCCGCGACCCGATCGAGGCCGGCGGCACCTACTACCGCGTGCTGCCCGAAGGCAGCGTCGAGGGCTGGGACGGCTACACGCTGAAGATCAAGACGCCGAAGGAAGGCTTGGACCTCAACCGCAACTTCCCGGCCAGCTGGCGGCAGGATTTCGAGCAGCCGGGCGCCGGCCCCTATCCGGTCTCCGAGCCGGAAGTGCGCGCGATCGTCGACTTCGTCACCGGGCACACGAACATCACCGGCGGCACCACGTTCCACACGTGGAGCGGCGTGCTGCTGCGGCCGTTCGAGCACCAGTCCGACGAGGAGATGCACGCCGAGGACCTGTGGTTCTTCAGGCAGGCGGGTGCCAAGGGCACCGAGCTCACCGGCTACCCCGCGATCTCGGTCTACCACGAGTTCCGCTACCACCCGAAGTCGGTGATCGCCGGCACGTTCGACTGGCTCTACGAGCACCTCGGCATGTACACGTGGGTGGTCGAGATATGGAGCCCGATGCGCGAGGCGGGCATCGAGAAGTACCCGTACATCGACTGGTTCCGCGACCATCCGGTCGAGGACGACATGAAGCTCTACGCGTGGAGCCGCGACAAGCTGGCGGGCCTCGGGCACATCGCGTGGAAGCCGTTCGACCATCCGCAGCTGGGCCGGGTCGAGATCGGCGGCTGGAACCGTTTCCACGCGTTCTCGAACCCGCCGCCGGCGTTCCTCGAGCGCGAGGTGAGCCGCTTTCCGCGCTGGATGCTGTGGCAGGCGCTGTGCTCGCCGAAGCTGGAGGTGGTCGCGGCGGAGAGCGACGCGCTGGGCGACGGCACGTGGCGCGTGCGGCTCGTCGTGCAGAACACCGGCTGGCTGCCCTCCTACGTGTCGAAGCGCGCGCAGGAGCGCGGGATCGTCCGCGGCGTCATCGCGGAGATCGCGGTTCCCGCGGGCGGCGAACTGCTCCAGGGCAGGCGGCGCGAGGACATGGGGCAGCTCGAAGGCAAGGCGTACAAGCACACCGGCGTATCGTTCTGGCCCGAACGCCACGTCACAGACGACCGGGCGAAGGTCGAATGGATCGTCCGCGGCAAGGCGGGTGACCGGATCGAACTCGTCGCGCGCCACGACCGCGCGGGCACGATGCGCGCGACGGTGACGCTCGGCTGATCCCGCATCGTGCCGGCACGCGACCCATGCGACGCGACGTCGCCGAAGGGCGACCGCTGGGGGCCGGGGTCGCGGGTGCCGGCGATCGTCATCTCGCCGTTCGCGAAGCCTGGCCACGTCGACCACACGCCGTACGACACGACGTCGATCCTGAAATTCATCACGCGGCGCTTTGGCCTCGAGCCGCTCCCCGGCGTGCGCGCCGGCGCGGGGGACCTCACCGCCGCGTTCGATTTCGGCGGAAGGCAGTGACCCGCAATCGCCGCCCCGCATGCGCCACGTCGCGGCCCGTGCAAGCAACGACCACCGCCATCCGACCAACGTCCATCCTCGCCGAGAACCGACCCATGCCGACTTCTGCCGCAGTGCCCGCTGCTGCCGGTCCCCCCGCCGGGGAGCTTTACTACCGGCACGCGCTCCCGGTGCGGATCATGCACTGGGTCAACGCGGTCGCGCTGGCGGTGCTCCTGATGAGCGGGCTGCAGATCTTCAACGCGCACCCGGCGCTGTACTGGGGCAAGTCGTCGTACAACGGCGTGCCGCCGCTGCTCGTGATGCAGGCGGCGCAGAACGCGGACGGCACGCTGAAGGGCGAGACCTACATCTTCGGCCGCGCGTTCGACACCACCGGCGTCTTCGGCGCATCGAAGGATCGCGACGGCGAGCCGACCGCGCGCGGCTTCCCGTGGTGGCTCACGATCCCCGACAACCCGTGGCTGTCGATGGCGCGGCTGTGGCACTTCTTCTTTGCGTGGATCTTCGTGATCAACGGCATCGCGTACGTCGGCTACGGCATCGCGAGCCGCCACCTCGCGCGCGACCTCGCGCCGACCGGCCGCGACTGGCGTTCGATCGGCCGGTCGGTCGCCGATCACCTGCGGCTGCGCCACGCGAAGGGCGAGGCGGCGAAGCGCTACAACATCCTGCAGAAGCTCGCCTATCTCGTCGTGATCTTCGTGCTGCTGCCGCTGATCATCCTGATGGGACTCGCGATGAGCCCGTGGATGAACTCGGTGCTGCCGGGCTGGATCGATCTCTTCGGCGGGCGGCAGTCGGCGCGCACGATCCACTTCGTCGCCGCGTGGCTCCTCGTCGGCTTCGTGCTGGTGCACGTGTTCGAGGCGATCATCGGCGGCGCCTGGAACAACCTGCGCTCGATGCTCACCGGCCGCTATCGGGTCGAACCGGAGAAATCCCATGACTGAGAAACGCCCGCCGTCCGTGGCGCCGCGTCGCCATTTCCTGCTGCGCGCGGCCGGCGCCGCCGGCGCGCTGATGCTGGCCGGCTGCAACCGGCTGTCGCAGAGCGAATGGTTCCCCAAGGTCCTCGCCGTCGGCGAGAAGGCGAGCGACGCCGCCGCGCACGTCGCGGTGCCGCGCCGGTCGATGGCGCAGGAGTTCGCCGAGTCCGACCGGTCGCCGACGTTCCGCGCCAACGGCACGTCCGACCCCGACTCGGAGGCGTACCGCGCGCTCGCGTCGACGGGATTCGCCGACTACCGGCTCGAGGTCGTCGGTCTCGTCGAGCGCCCGCTGTCGCTGTCGCTTGCCGAGCTGCGCGCGCTTCCCGCCCGGACACAGATCACGCGTCACGACTGCGTCGAAGGCTGGAGCGCGATCGCGAAATGGAAAGGCGCGAAGCTCGCTGCGCTGCTCGAGGCCGCGAAGCCGACGGCCGCCGCGCGGTACCTGGTGTTCCACTGCGCCGACCCGATGTCGGCCGACGCCAGCGACAAGTACTACGAGAGCATCGACCTCGAGGACGCCCGCCACCCGCAGACGATCCTCGCCTACGAGATGAACGACGCCGCGCTGCCGGTGGCCAACGGCGCGCCGATCCGGCTGCGGGTCGAGCGGCAGCTGGGCTACAAGCACGCGAAGTACGTGATGCGGATCGAGCTGGTGGAGAGCTTCGCGAAGATCGCGGGCGGCAACGGCGGGTACTGGGAAGACCAGGGGTATCAATGGTTCGCGGGGATCTGACCATGGCCGATGCATCCGATTGCCGCATTGGGCGCGGCGGCGACGCTTCCTCGCGTCGCCGCGTCGCGCGGTCGCATCTCGCCCTTGCGCTCGCCGTCGCGCTGCTGGCGGGATGCGCCGTGGCGCCGGCCGTGGTCGCGCCGAACGCGGACCTGACGACGGAGGGCATCGCGCCCATTCCGGCGGCGCTCGCGGCGAAGACGGCCGCGTACACCGAATTCAAGCCGACTTCCGTCGTCGGCTGGCACCCGACGCGCAACGAACTGATCGTCGCGCGGCGCGCCACCAATACGGCCCAGCTGCACGCGGTCGCCGCGCCCGGTGCGTCGCTCGTCCAGCGCACCGATTTCCCGGAGCCGGTGCGCTTCGGCCTCTACCTGCCGCGCGAACCCGACACGCTGGTGTTCATGCGCGACCGCGGCGGCAACGAGCAGCGGCAGGTGTACAAGCTGCCGCGCGGGGCGACGGAGCCGGTGTTGCTGACCGACCCCGACCGCCGGCATTCGATCGAGACGATCGGCGACGGGCGCGACCTGCTGGTGGTCACGTCGACCGATCTCGACAAGACCGGCAAGCGCGAGAACCCGGTGCTGGACGTCGGCCTGGTCGACCCGTTCGACCCGGCGCGCAACCGCCGGATCGCCACGCTGCCCGGCACCGGCTGGGGCAGCTTCGCCTTCTCGCCGGACGACAAGCGGCTCGCGATGATCGAGTACAAGTCGGTCAACGAGACGTACCTGTGGGTGATGGACGTCGCGACGGGTGACAGGCGGCGCGTGCTGCCGCCCGCGGGCGCGACGCCGGCGCGTCCGATCGCCACCGGCGACGTGGCGTTTTCCGCCGACGGCCGCGGCCTCTTCGTCGTGACCGACCGCGACGGCGAGTTCGCCCGTCTCGGCTACCTCGACCTCGCGACCGGCGCCATCGACTATTTCGGACCCGGCGACTGGGACGTCGAGTCGATCGCGCTGTCGCCCGACCGGAAGACGCTCGCCGCGATCAGCAACGAAGCGGGGCGCGGCGTGCTGCGCCTCTACGATGCGGCGACGCGCGAAGCCCGGCCGCTGCCGGCGCTGCCCATCGGGCAGGTGAGCGGGCTCGCCTGGAACGAGAACTCGCGCGACCTCGCCGTCACCATCGACTCGGCGCAAAGCCCGGGCGACGCCTACGTCATCGACGTGCGCGCCGCGCGGCTCACGCGCTGGACGCAGGGCGGGGTCGACGGGATCGACACGACGGCGTTCCGCGATTCGGCGCCGATCGCCTGGACGAGCTTCGACGGGCAGAAGGTCAGCGGCTTCATCGTCCGGCCGCCGCCTTCGTTCACCGGGCCGCGGCCGGTGCTGGTCGAGATCCACGGCGGACCGGAAGGCCAGTCGCGCCCGGGCTTCCTCGGCCGCCTCAACTACCTCGTCAACGAGCTCGGCATCGCCATCGTCTCGCCCAACGTC
Organism: Bordetella parapertussis; assembly: GCA_943331295.2. Lineage (GTDB taxonomy): Bacteria > Pseudomonadota > Gammaproteobacteria > Burkholderiales > Casimicrobiaceae > CAIWHR01. The sequence continues at coordinate 8,808 of CALQLA020000035.1, forward strand.
CGCGGGTCCACCGGCTACGGCAAGACCTTCGTCGCGCTGGACAACGGGATGAAGCGCGAGGACTCGGTGCAGGACGTCGGCGCGCTGCTCGACTGGATCGCGCAGGACCCGGGCCTCGACGCGAAGCGCGTCGCCGTCTATGGCGGCAGCTACGGGGGCTACATGGTGCTGGGCGTGGCGACGACGTATCCGGACCGGATCGCCGGCGCCATCGACATCGTGGGCATCGCCAACTTCGTCTCGTTCCTCGAGAACACCGAGAGCTACCGCCGCGACCTGCGCCGCGTCGAGTACGGCGACGAGCGCGATCCCGCGATGCGCGCGTTCCTCGAGCGCATCTCGCCGGTCAACAACGCGCAGAAGATCCGGGCGCCGCTGTTCATCGTGCACGGCAGGAACGATCCGCGCGTCCCGTACACCGAGGCCGAGCAGATCGTCGCGGCCGCGAAGAAGAACAGCGTGCCGGTGTGGTACCTGCTGGCCAATAACGAGGGCCACGGCTTCGCGCGCAAGGCCAACGCCGACTTCCTGTTCTACGCGACGATCGCGTTCCTGCAGGAGACGCTGTTGAAGAAGTGAGCGGCCGTCCGGCGTGCTACGATCCGGGCGCCCATGGTTTCGCACCGTCACCTGCCTCCGTCGATCCGCGCCCGCCTGTCGGGCAGGCACGCCCGGCGGGTCATCTGCCTCGCGGCCGCGGCACTGGTCGTGGCCTGCTCCTCGGCGTCGACGAAGGTGCTGCCGCCGGTGGTCAACGTATCGATCGGGCAGCAGCTGATCGACCTCAAGAAGGCGCGGGATGCGGGTGCGATCACGCAGCGGGAATACGAGCAGCAGTCGAAGCGCGTGATAGAAAGCGTCGAATGAGCGCCTTCCCCATCGTGGTGCAGAAGCGCCTGGTCGCCGCACTCGCGCTCGCCGCCTGCGCGTCGCTGTCCGGATGCTGGAGCTGGTCGTCGTCCAAGGCGGACGTCACGGTCACCGGCACCACCACGATATCCCGGGGCCAGGAACTCACCGACCTGAAGCGCGCGCTCGACGAGGGCGCGATCAGCCGGCGCGACTACGACAAGGTCCGCGAGAAGATTCTGCGGCGGGACTGACGCCCGGGGCACGCGTCAGCGCGGCAGCATCCGCGGATCGGAAAAGAACTCGAGCATCAGGAAATCCTCGAGCGCCTGGTTGTCGGCGGGGCGCGCCGACATCTGGACTTCATGCCCGACCCGGTCCGATTTCCAGTTGAAGTCGCCGGGCACCTGCTCGCGGATGATCTCGATCATCTTGCGGACCATCGCGATCCGGATGTCGCCGTTGCGCCCCTTGCGCACCTCGATCACCTGGCGGGTCCGCCGGGCGATGTCCTTGTTCCAGCCCGTGAACCAGAACTCGGCGTCGTCGTAGCCCAGCCGCTTGATCTGGAACACGCCGCCGCCGGACTTCGGATCGTAGCCGAATGCCGGCTGCGCGTTGGAGGCGAGGTTGCCCGCGACGATCCGGTCGCGGCGCTGGATTTCCGTTTCGACCGGCGGCGCGTTCGGCGTATTGCCCTGGGCGGTGCTGGGGCTGGCATTCTCGCGGGCGCGGCGTTGCGCCTCGATGTACGACGCGAGGTCGGTCGTCGGCGGCGCGGGCACCGGCGTGGGCGGTGCCGCGACCGGCGGCGGGGGCGGTTCGGCGGGGCGCGGGGCGGGTGCCAGGACCGGCGGCGCCGTCGGCTTGGCCGGGGCGGGCGCGGGCGGGCGCGTCAGCACCGGCGGCGGGACCTTGCGGGCCTTGGCCGGCGGCGGTGGCGGCGCCACGGCCAACGGCGGGGAGGGCGGCGGCGCGGGCGGGGCGCTCGCTTCCGGCGTGGGGATCGTCGTGAGCCGCGTGACCAGTGCCGGGCGCGACTTTCCCTGCTCGTTCTCGCTGTCGGCGAGGTTGGGCATTTTCGGGATCTGGGGCAGCAGTACCCAAAGCGCCGCGGCATGGAAATGCAGCGACAGCAGCAGCGCCAGCCAGATTACGGGGATGGTGACGACGCTGTGCCGGTTGACCGGGGCGTCGCGCCAGTCGCTCATCGGTTGCTCAAGGCGTGGGCAATCTACCTCGGACGACAGGCAGCCATCGGCAGGGTCGGTCGGTCATCGGGGGAATGTCGGAGTGCGGTTGGAGGACGTCGGTTCCGCCCGAATATACACGGTACGCGGCATCGTCCGCGCCGGGGCACGGAGGCTGCTGCCGGCGGGCCCCGGCCCTTAAGCGAACAGGCCGTGCAGGAACCACTCGCCGTCGTCGCTGGCGTAGCGGTGGTCGCGGTAGATCCAGACGCGTTCGCCGCGCGGGTTCTCCGCGATGAAATAATCGCGCCGGATGTCGATGCCGTCCCACCAGCCCGATTCGATGCGCTCGGGGCCCTCGTGCAGCACCCAGGGTCGAACTTCGAAACGGGTGCCCAGCGGTTCCGGTTCCGCCAGCAGCCACAGTGGCCGCGGCGGGAGGTCGGGGTCGGCATCGGCCGCGCCGGACGCGGCGCCGGCGCGGCCCCGGGGGATGGCGGCAAGCCGGGTGCCGGTGCCGACCGCTGCGCTTCGCCAGGCGCATTCGGGGCGATGCTCGGCGTGCGGCAGCACATGGGTGGCGGCGTCGTCGCCCAGGCGGGCGCGCAGCCGGTCGAGCAGCGGCACCGTCGCGGGGGGGGTATCGCCGGGCAGGAGCCCCAGGTTGCGGCCCCGGATCGCGGCGGTGGCTTCGCTCTCCAGCGTGATGGTCACGACCGGTGCCGGCAGCACGACGCGCGCGAGGCGCTCGCGCAGCACGGCGACGAGATGCGCGGCTTCGCGCGCCGGCGCCGCCAGCGCGAACCGCACGCGGGTTTCGGCGGCGCCGCCGCGGGCCGCGACGTGGCGCTCGTGCGCGAGCGTGAGCGACATCTCGGCGAGGCCCAGCCCGCGGCCCAGCAGCCAGCCGGCGAGCTCGTGCACCAGCCGGTTCACCGCGAACGCGAGGGCCTCGACGCTTTCCACCGCCGCCGGCAGCTCGAGCCGGCCGGTGTAGCGCGGCGGCGGCACGAAGGGCGGCTGCGGATCGGCGACCAGGCCCCGCGCGCGGTCGAGCAGCGCGACGAAATCGGCGCCGACCCGGCGCGCGAGCGCGGCCCGCGGCAACGCGCAGGCGGCGCCGAACGTCGTGATGCCGGCGGCGGCGAGCGTCGCGGTGACGGTGGCATCGAGGCCGAGGTCGGCCAGCGGCAGCGGCGCGAGCGCGGCGGCCGGCGCCGGGGAATCCGCCGCGGGGTGCCCCGCGCGCGCGAACAGCAGCGCGGCGGTGGGCGTTGCCGCGAAGGCGAGCCGCGCGCCGTAGCCGAGATCGCGCGCGCCGCGCGCCAGGTGCGCGGCCAGGCGCGGCAGCCCGCCGAAGAGCCGCAGGCTGCCGCCGACCTCGGCCACGATCGCCTGCGGCGGGGCGAGGCTAACGGCGGGCGTGAACTGCGTGGCCCAGGTGGCCACGGCCGCGAGCGCGGCGGCTTCGGCGTCGGGGTCGCGGTCGCGCAGCAGGAGATTCGGCGCCAGCGCCAGCGCCCCTGAGACGAGCTGCCCCGGCCGCAGGCCCAGATGGCCGGCGGCAGCGTTGACGGCGGCGATGCGCGGGTAATGGCCGCCGCTCCCCACCGCGAACGGCCGCGCCGCGTCTTCGGGCGACTGCGCGCGCGCGAAGACGTCGTGCGCCAGCGAGGGCAGCAGCAGGCAGGTCCAGAGCATCGTGGCCGGCAACGGGTGGCGGTTGGAGGGGCGTCGGCTTGCGTCGTTGGCGTAGCCCGGTGTTGAGCGCCAGCGAAACCCGGCGCCGTCATTGACCGGAGCACCACCCGGGTTTCGCTGGCGCTCAACCCGGGCTACGACCGGTTACGGGCTTTCCCGGATCCGTGCTTCGGTGTGCGCCCTCGGGACGGTCCGTCGGACTCACGCCCGGCGCTGGTCCGCGGATCGGGCAGCGCGGGGCAGGGCCGATCGACATCGACCAGGATCGGCGCGGCAACGTCCCCGCCGCGGCGCTTCAGCACGCGCACGGCGAGCTTGCCGTCCTGCGGCGAGAGGGCGAGCCGCAGCGGCGCGGCGGCGGCAACCGCCTGCTGGCCGGGCCGCCGCCAGAGCACGCCCCAGGTGCGGCTGTCGCGCGCGGCGACCTGCAGTCGGCGCAGCGAGCGGTCGTCCTGCACGCCGAGCCACGCGAACGAGGCGCCGCATTCGGGCGCCCGCAGCGCCTGCTCGTAGGCCCACAGCGCGTCGGCGGCGGTGCGGCAGCGGACGATCACGAGCCGCGCGGGGTCGATCCCCGCGGCGGCCAGCGCCGGCGCGTACGGCACGTGCGGCGGCGCGATCCAGACGATGTCGCGGCCGCCCGCCTGCAGCCGGACGAGCGCGGGCAGCGTGAGGCGGATCTCGCCGATGCCCTCGCGGGCGAGGACGATTTCGGTGAGCCCGCCTTCCGGCCAGCCGCGACCGGGCAGCACGGCGTCGAGCGCGGGAAAGCCGCTCGCGAGCGCGGCGGGCTCGGGCGCGCAGTCGTTCCCGCGCCAGATGGCGGGGTTGGCGAGCACGCCGGCAAGGGCGGGGTTCATTCCGTCAGCCCGCGGCGGCGACCTGCGGCCGGATGAGGCCGACGCCGATGCCTTCGATCGTCAGCGCCTCGCCCTTGCCGTCGACGACGATCGGCGCGAAGTCGGGGTTCGCGGCAACCAGCAGCACGCGGCCTTCCTGCCGCTCCAGCCGCTTGACGGTGACGTAGTCGCCCAGACGGGCGACGACGATCTGGCCCGTGCGCGCGTCGGCGGTCTTGTGCACGGCGAGGAGGTCGCCGTCGAGGATGCCGGCATCGCGCATGCTGAGGCCGTGCACGCGCAGCAGGTAGTTGGCGCGCGGCGTGAACAGCGCGGGGTCGAGCCGCAGGTGCCGCTCGATGTGCTCCGCGGCGAGCATCGGGCTGCCGGCGGCCACGCGGCCCACGAGGGGCAGCCCCGTGCCCGGCAGCTCCGGGCGGTCGAGCAGCCGCATCCCGCGCGAGGCGCCGGGCGTGAGTTCGAGTACGCCCTTTTTGGCCAGCGCACGCAGGTGGTCTTCGGCGGAACTCGCCGTGCGGAAGCCCAGCCCCGTGGCGATCTCGGCGCGCGTGGGCGGCATCCCCGTGGTTTCGAGATGGCTGCGGATCCAGTCGAGGATCTGCTGCTGGCGGGCGGTGAGAGGAGTGCGGGGGGGAGGAAGAGCCATGCGCCGTGTCCTTGTGCCGTATGGATGTACGGTAATCGGATTATAGGCGGCGGCCCTCCGGTGTCAACCGCGGCCGGGTCACGCGGTCGACCACCCGCGCACGCGCGGGTGGTCGAGGACCTCCGGGTTGACGAGGTTGCGCGGCCGGCGCCCCTGCGCCACGTCGGCGACGCTGCCGAGCCCGCTCCGGGCGATCGCGGCGAAGCATTCGTCGGTCCAGCAGATCGCGTGCGGCGTGACGATCACGTTCGGCAGGCGCAGCAGCGGATGATCGGCGCCGATGGGCTCGTGCTCGAACACGTCGAGGCCGGCGCCGGCGATCCGCCCCGCCGCCAGCGCGTCGTGGAGCGCGGCTTCGTCGACGATCGGACCGCGCGCGACGTTGACCAGGTACGCCGATGGCCGCATCAGCGCCAGCGCGCGGGCGTCGATCAAGTGGTGCGTCTCGGGCGTGAGCAGGCAGGCGACGCAGACGAAATCGGCGGTGGCGAGCAGCGTGTCGAGCGGCACCAGTTCGGCGCCCAGGGCCGCGAGCTCGGCCGCGTCGGCGAACGGGTCGGCCGCGACGAGGCGCAGGTCGAACACCCGCGCCAGCCGCAGCGTCTCGCGGCCGATGCTGCCGGCGCCGATCACCCCCAGCGTGCGGCCGGTGAGTCCCATGCCCATGTGGTCGGTCCGCTCGTTCCAGCGGCCCGCGCGCGTCAGCCGGTCCTTGATCATCAGCTTCTGCGCCAGCGCCAGCACATAGGTGATCGCCGCGGTGGCCACCGGCCGGCGCACCGCGTCGGGCGTGTTGGTCACCAGCACGCCCTGCGCCGTCATCGCCGCCACGTCGACGGCATCGAAGCCCACGCCGTGCCGCGCGATCAGCTTCAGCCGCATGCCGGCGCCGCCGACGGCAGCGGCAGGAACGCTCCCCGCGGCGACGTAGATCGCGTCGTACCGCGCCGCGTCCGCCGCCGTGATCGCGCGGGCATCGGCGGCGAGGTATTCCCATTCGAGGCCCGGCGCGGCATCGAGGACGGCGAGCGGCGCCGCGCCGAACGAGGGTTCGCCCTCGGCCGTCAGCAGGTCGCGGCAGAGGCCGACGCGGAAGGGTTGGGCGGAGGCGGGCATCGGGATTCCTTTGCGGGGTAGGCGGCGTGGTGCGGCAGCGGGGCGTTCCTGGCGTTGCCGGCGGTCCTTCCCGGTCCGGCGTCCGGCACGGCAGCGACTACTTCCCGTCGCGCAGCGTGGCGATGCCGTCGTGGAGCGCCTTCTGCAGCAACAGGTGGTCGACGCCGTAGGCGACGGCGCGGAATCCCTTCGCGAGGTAGTCGCGGCCCCAGGCGATGTCGGTCGCGAGGATGCCGGCGGTCTTGCCGTGGCGGTTCGCGGCAGCGACGATCGCGTCGACGTTGGCGAGGTAGTCGGGGTGCGTGAACTGCGCCGGGATGCCCATGAAGCTGGTCATGTCGAAATGACCGAGCCAGAGCACGTCGATGCCCGGGACGGCGGCGATCGCGTCGACGTTGGCGGCGCCCTGCGGCGTTTCGATCAGCGCCATCACCAGCGTCTGTGCGTTCGCGGCGGCGATCTTGGCGGCGACGTCGCCACCCGTGTAGTCGTCGTGCGCGAAGCCGAACGCGGCGCCGCGCCGGCCCGCCGGCGGATAGCGGGTGCAGGAAACGATGAACTCCGCCTGCTCGCGCGTCTCCACCATCGGCACCATGATCCCCGTCACGCCGGCGTCGAGCGCGTGGGCGATGAAATGGTAGTCGGTGGCGGGAACGCGGACGTACGCCGGCAGGCCGAGGCCGCGGCAGTGCGCGACCTGCAGCTTGACGGTGTCGAGGTCGATCGCCGTGTGCTCCATGTCGAACAGGATGAACTCGGCGCCGGCGACCTTCACGATCTGCGCGATGCCGGGCGTGAAGAATTCGAAGATCATCGAGCCGAACACGCGCTCGCCGGCGGCGAGGCGCGTCTTTGCCGGATTGCGGTTCATGGTTTTGGTCCGCGGTGTGAGGGTGGCGGGAAAGGGTTGCGCGGCGTCGCCGGAAGGCGCGGGCTGCGACCCGTGCGCGGCGCCGCCGATCCGTCGCGCGAGGGCTGCGCAGCCGGGAGATTCTACCCGCGGCGGCGGCGATCCGCGCGGCGCCGGTATTGACGGGAGGCGGGGACAGGCGTGGAATGAAGGCCTTCGCCGCGCATCGCATCGCGTGTCGGGGCCGGCGCCTTGTCCTGCGGTTGGCGCACCCCCATCGGTTTACGCTTTTTCAACGTGCACAGGAGCACTGATCATGGCTACCAGAACGTCCAAGACCGCCGCTGCGCGGAAGCCTGCGGCCAGGAAAGCGGCCAAGGCGAAGGCCGCACCGAAGGCTGCCCCCAAGGCGGCGGCGCAGGCGGCACCGAAGGCTGCGCCGAAGGCGGCCGCCGCCGCGTTCGCGATGCCGGATCCGGCGCAGTTCGCGAAGTTCGCGAAGGCGATGACGCCCGAGCAGGCGTTCGACCTCTACAAGTCCAACGCGAAGCTGGCGCTCGACGTCATCAACGCGGCGATCGAGAGCACGGCCAAGATGCGCAAGCTGCAGTACGACGGCGAGGAGCAGGCGCGCTCGATGCAGAAGAAGGTCGCGCGCAACGCGGCCGAGGCCGGTGATGCGCAGTCGCTGATGGCGGCCGGGCAGAGCGCGGCACAGGAGGCGATGCAGCAGTCGATGCAGTACTGGGGCCAGATGTTCGCGCTGATCGCCGACATGCAGAAGCGGCTGTTCACGCTGCTGGAAGGGCAGATGGCGGGCGTGCCCGGCGTGAAGGAGGCGAAGGCCGCGATGGCGATGATGCCCGACCTCACGCCGGCGAAGGACCTCGTCGCGGCGATGCAGGGCATGATGACGAGCGGCGGCTCGACGTTCGAGTCGATGCAGCGCGTGATGGGCGATTTCGCCAAGATGGCGCAGCAGTCGATGCCGGGGATGAAGCGCTAGGGCTGGCTGCCCCGGGGCGCGCCGTCCCGGGGCGGCGCGGCGAACAGGCTCGCGCCGATCGCTGCGGCGATGCCGATCGTGAACGGCAGCGCGATGCCGAACTCGTCGTTCGGCCGCATGCCGGCCACAGCCGCCATCCGGTTCGAGAGCGCGAAGAAGGCGGCGATGGCGCCAATGTCCCACGCGTCCTCGGCCGAGAAGCCGTGCGCGGCCAGCGCCGCGCAGCCGATGATGCCGCCGTCGTGCTCGGCGCCGACGAAGCGCTCGATCCCGGTCTCGATGCGCTCGCGCGACCGGCGCACGAGGCTGCCCTGCGCCTCCGGCGGCCCAACCGGCTCGGGACGTTGCGGCGTCGCACTGATTCGACGTCGCGCGCGCGCACTGCGCGCGGGGGACCTGCGACCCGGCGCGGTCGACTCAGGCCGGGGGCTGGTATGACTGCAGCTTCTTGTAACGGTAATCGTAAATCCTGCCGGTTTCGACGAAGCCCGGCAGGCACAGCTCGAGCACCTTCTCCGCCGCCTGCGCCGCGGTATCGAGGGTCATCGGGTCCTCGGCCGGAAAGCGAGTTGCGCGCATGTAGGTGCGAATGGGGCCAGGGTTGAACAGGTTGACACGAAGAGAGCTCGATGCGGTCTCGTTCGCATAGGTGCGCACCATCAGCTCGAGCCCGCCCTTGGACGCCGCGTAGGCCGCCGAGTCGGCCCGGGCGATACCCACGATCGACGAGGTCATGAATACCGCGCGTCCAGCGTCCGAGCGATGCAGCAGCGCATCCAGGTTGCGGATGAGGAGGTAATTCGCTGTGAGGTTCACGGCCATCACTTCGTGCCATGCCGCGGGCTCGACCTGCGGCAGCGGGCCGATCGGCCCGATGATGCCGGCATTGCCGACGAGCACGTCGAGGCGCCCGAAGCGGTCCCGCAGGAGCGACGCCAGACGGGTGATTGCGGCGCCGTCGTTGAGATCGAGCGGTACGAGCGTGGCCGCGCCACCGGCCGCACGAATCTGCTGCTCGAGTTCGCGCAGGGCATCGGCGCTGCGCGCCGTCGCGACGACGTGCGCGCCCTCTCGGGCAAGGGCACGCGCAACGGCGGCACCGATGCCGCGCGAGGCGCCGGTCACGAGGGCAATGCGGTTGGCCAGCGGAGCTGACATGCTCATGTCACTCCGGCTGGATGCCTGCGCCGGTGATGACCTTGCGCCATTTGTCGTGCTCGGCAACCTGAAAGCGCATGAGCTCTTCCGGCGTGGTCGGGAAAGGCTCGCTGCCTGCCTTGAGCAGGAACTCCTTCACTCGCGGACTGTTGAGCGCGGAGGTGAGCAGCGCGTTGAGCTTCTGGGTGATCGCGGGCGACGCACCGGCGGGCAGGTAAGCGGCGACCCAGAACGTCAGCGAGTAATCCGGCACGCCGGCCTCCTGCATGGTCGGGATGTCCGGCAGACTCGGCATGCGCTTCGTGCCGGTGACGGCGAGCGCGCGCAGCTTGCCGGCTGCGACGAGCGGCGGCAGCGACACCATGTCCCCGACCATGAAGTCGAGCCGGCCGCCGACGAGGTCCGTGGTGGCTTGCGGCAGTGTCTTGTAAGGCACGTCGACGAACTGGAGGCCGACGATTTGCTTGTACAGCTCCACTGCGACGCGGGTCGAGGAGCTCGCCCAGCCATAGCTCAGCTTGCCGGGCTCTTTCTTCGCCAGGGCCGTCAGCTCGGCGATGCTGTGCACGGCCAGCGAGGGCTTTACCGCCGCGAGGAGCGCGCCCTGCGAGACGGCGGACACCGGTGTGAAGTCCTTGATGTAGTCGTAGGGCAGCGTCCTGTAGAGGCTCTGGTTGGCTGCGTGGGTCGAATTGGTGCCGATGAACATCGTGTAACCGTCGGGCGCCGACTTGGCCACGATCTCCGCGCCGAGAATGCCGTTGGCGCCCGGCCGCGGGTCGACCACGACGGACTGCTTCGCTTCTTCGCTCATGCGCTCGGCGAGCAGGCGCGCCACGGCTTCGGGGAATCCCGTGCAGCACACCACCATGCGAATCGGTTTCGAGGGATACAGGTCCTGCTGGGCGAACGCCGGGCGCGCAATGCAGGCGCAAAGCAGAATCAACGCGAGGGTACGAAGCAAACGGGTCATGGGACACCTCGGGCTAAGCCGCTCTTTGCCGTAATGGCGGCGACGGAGTCCGTGAGGCTGAACCGTTGCACCGGTCCCGTCAAGGTCGCGCCAGACTGAGTCAACGGCGGACAGTCATTGCGATCGTGCGAAGAGCACGATTGCAATGACTGTCCGGTGGGGTCGGGGACATCGATGGCTTGCCCCTTGTCGTGGTTTCTCCCGGGGTCGGAGCCGACGTTACCCGACATGCCGGCCGTCCTGTCACGGCACGCTGTCACGGCACCTTGACCCACCCACCCTGCCTGCTCCATACTCCCGCGCCTGCGTTTCCCGGCAGGCAAGGCGCCGAGCCGCCTGTTTTCGCCGCCGGCCCCGTTCGGCGGCAGCATGGCCCGGGCGATTGGGAACGAAGCATCGGGGCCTCCCCGGCGCGATCGCAAATCGGTACACCGCGGACACGACGGATGGGCAATCTGAAGCCGAACGTTCTCAGCTTCATCGAGCTGCTGGCGCAGAATATCGCGCTGATTTCGGCCACCATGACGGCGGTGCTGATCATCCCGTTCATGTTCGGCATCAGTGGCAACATGAGCTGGCTGTCCTACGTCCTGGGCACGCTCATGCTCCTGTTCGTCGCCTTCAACCTCAATCAATTCGCCACGCGAACGACCGGCACCGGCTCGATGTATTCCTACGCGGGCGCGGGCCTGGGCTTTGCCGGTGGCGCGCTGTGCGGGTGTTGCCTGGTGTGGTCCTACCTCTTCATCGGTCTGGCGGGCACCACCGGGTTCACCATCTTCGCCGGCAAGTTGCTGCCCATGATCGGCATTGCGGCACCGCCGCTGCTCCTGTTTGCCGCCTGCATCGGGGCCTCCTTCCTGATCGCCTATTTCGACGTCAAGGTCTCGACGCTCGTCATGCTCTGCGCCGAAGGCGCCTCCCTGTTCTTCATCCTGCTGCTCTGCGTGATCATCCTCGCCCAACACGATCCTGCATTCAGCGCGGATCAGTTCACATTCAAGGGCGTTACGCTTTCCTCGCTGGGGATGGGCATCGTGGTCGCGGTCTGGAGCCTGGTCGGTTTCGAGAGCTCGACCGCCTTCGGCGACGAGGCCGTCAAGCCCCTTGACGCGATACCGCGGTCGGTCAACTGGAGCCTGATCCTCACCGGACTCTTCTTCGTCTTCGTCAGCTACGTCGAGGTCCAGGGCATCCAGGGCTACAAGGACTCGCTCGACAAGGTGGAGGAACCGCTGAATCTGCTCGCGGAGCTCTACGGCGTTCCGTTTCTCTCGCCGGTGATCGCGGCGGGCGCGATGGTCAGCTTCTTCGCGCTGGCGCTGTCGTGCATGAACGCCGGGGCCCGGGTGATGTTCGCGATGGGCCGGGACGGGCTTTTCCCGCAATCGACGAGCCGCGTCCATCCCAGGCACCGCACGCCTCATGTTGCGCTCGCGGTGATGGCGCTCCTGATGTTCGCCGTGGCGACGCTGTCCCGGTTCGCCTTCGGCTGGCAGGTGCGGGAGGAGTTCGACTACGCCGGCACGATGGGCGCCATGGGATTCATCAGCGCCTACTGCCTGGTATCGCTCGCCGTGCCGGGGTACCTCCGGCAGCGGGGTGAGCTCGCGGCCATGCACGTCGGCATGAGCGTCGCGGCATTGGCGCTGCTGCTGATCCCGGCCGTGGGCTTCTTCGTTCCGCTCCCCGCAGCCCCCGTCCGCTATTTCCCCTACGTCTTCGCCGCCTGCCTCGCCGCCGGCTTGCTCCGCGCCCGGGCGATGCAGGCCGGGAGGGGCGCCGGTTCCGGAAGCCGCGGCGGCGGGGCATGATCCCGTGCCGTCGGTGCCGGCCTGACCGCAGGGAAGGGAGAAGTGCACGAGCGGCGGACCGTCGGAGGCGCCGCTTCGCCGGCGCCCGCGGGGGCTGCCCTCTGGCGTGGAAGCTGTCGTGCGCCGGCCGGCGTTGCCTCGCGTTCCCGCGCCCCGCGGTGCTTGCGCTACTGCTTGCGGCCGGGCCGGCCGGGGCCGCGCAGTTCGATCTCGGCGAAGGCCGGTTGCAGGTGACCGGCTTCGTCGCCTACGGCATCGCGCTGCGCACGTCGAAGCAGAACTGCGAGTTCATCCCGGCCCCCAACGGCGCCGCGGTTGGCATCGCCGGCTGCTCCATCGCCCCCTACATCGGCAAGAACCAGGACGACGGCAACCTCAACTTCAGCCGCGGCGACCTGGTCGCGAACGTGCTGAAGGGCCACCTGGACCTCGACTGGCGGGGGCCCGGCTGGGGTGCGCAGCTGAGCGGCCAGGGCTGGTATGACCGCGCGCTCGCCGACATGACCCACCCCTGGGGCAACATTCCCAACGGCCTCGCCCCGGACGCGCGCCTGAGCGACGCGGGCACGAACCCCCGGGGCCGGTACTACGGGTTCGCCAGCGACCTGGCCAACGTGTACGGGTGGGCCGAGGTTGCCGGCGCGCCGTTGGAGTGGAAGCTCGGGTACCAGAAGATCGACTGGGGCAACCGCTACGTCGTCCTTGGCGGCCTGCGCGACCTGAGCCCGCTCGACGTCGCGGCCGCCGCCCGGCCCGGTGCGCTGCGCTTCGAGGAGACGCGCATCGCTTTTCCCGCGGCATCCGGCCGGATCGAACTCTCGCCGCAGCTGCGCGTCGAGGGTTTCTACCAGCTGCGCTTCCAGCGCAACGTGCCCACCGGGTGCGGCAGCTTCTACTCCGCCGCCGACACCCTCGCCGACGGCTGCGACAAGGGCATGCTCGGAGCGGGCTCCGACCGCGAGTCGCTCGCCCAAGGGCAGTACGTCAAGCGCGTGGCCACGCCCAGGGTTGCCAACGCCGGGCAGGGAGCGATCGCGCTGAAGCTCAACCACGAGCCCTGGGCGACCGAGTTCGGCCTCTACGCCGCGAACTTCCATTCGCGCTCGAGCTTCTTCAGCGGGTACAACTCGCTGCGGGCCGGCGCCCCGTACATTCCCGGCGACCCGGGCGGTCTCAACCCGACCTACTTCACCGAGTATCCGGAGAACATCCGCATGTTCGCCGCGAGCTTCGAGTCGCGCTGGGGCGGCGGTGCGGCCTACGGCGAATTCTCCTGGCGCCCCAACCAGCCCATGCAGTACAACCTTGCCGACCTGGCGCTCGCCGCCACGTCGCTGACCGCGCCGAGCCCGCTGCGGGCGCAGGTCGACGCCCTGCCGCCGGGCGGCGTGTTCCACGGCTGGGAGCGGCACCGCCTGCTGCAGCTCGAGTTGGGCGCGCTGCAGAACTTTCCCGGCGCGCTGGGGGCGGCCAACCTCAACGTTTCCGGCGAGGTAGTGTACAAGCGCGTGCCCGACCTTCCGGACCTGGCGGTCACCCGCTTCGGGCGCCCGGACGTTTTCGGCCAGGGCCCGGTCGGTGGCGTCTGCCCGCCGCCGCAGGCGCCGGTCCAGTGCACCATTGCCGGGTACGTCACCCCCAACGCCTGGGGCTACCGCCTGCGTGCGACGCTGCGCTACCCCGGGGCGCTGCCCGGCATCGACTTCGTCCCGTCGCTGAGCTTTGCCCACGACGTGGCGGGGTGGTCGGCCGACGGTGCCATCTCAGCGGGCCGCATGCTCGCCGCCGCTTCGCTGCGGGCGCTGTTCGGCGAGGGCTGGTCGGCCGATCTCGCCTGGGTCCCGACCTGGGGCGGCACCTACAACAACGGCTCCGACCGCAGCGTGGCGCAGTTCACCCTGGGCTACCGCTTCTAGGCGCCGGTCGGACGTGAGGTCCGCGCTGTTTCGGTTGATTGGCCGGTGACGGCTCATCTTGCTGCTGCGTTGGGATGCAGCGGAAGAAAGTGCGTTCCGAAGAAGCGGAGGAGGTCGTTGTGATGCTGTCCAGGCTGGTTTCGGCGAGCGAAGGCGCCTGCGCTTGGCGCGCCGGGGGCGTTCATTCGCTTCAAGTCCCACGCCAGGCACACCCAACATCATTCGCCGCGCGCGCAGCAGCGGTGGCATCGAGTCCGGTGGCGGCATGGAAGACGCCCCCGGTCGTGGTGGCGGCGGCGAACACGCCGTCCGCGTCGATGCCGGCACGGTGAAAATCTGGATGCGCATTGAGGCTGGAACCGAAGCGGTGGATGAAGGCCACCGCACCGGGACGCGCTGCTCGGCGGGCGCGGCGCATTTCCGTGGATACCAGCCCGGGTCGAGCGCCAGCGAAAACCGGGCTACGGCTCCGGGCTGCGCGGCTCCCACGCGCGCGCGAGGCGCTCGGCTTCGCGGCGTTCGCCGACCGTCATCTCCGCCGCGATGTCGTCGCGCATGCGCAGCGCCATCGCGCGCGCGTCCGCCTTCTCCTCGGGGAACCCCGCCGCGGCCACCTCCAGCCACTTGTACGCCTCGACGTAGTTCTGCGGCGTGCCGATCCCTCCCTCGCACATGACGCCGAGGTTGTACTGGGCGCTCGCGTTGCCCTGCATTGCCGCCATCCGGTACCAGCGCGCGGCCTCGGCGTCGTTCTGCGGCACGCCGCGCCCGGCGCCGTACATGACGCCGAGGTTGTACTGGGCACCGGCGTTGCCCTGCTCGGCCGCCTTGCGGAACCATTTCGCCGCTTCGGCCAGGTCCTGCGGGACGCCGCGCCCCGCGCCGTGCATCACCCCGAGGGCGTACTGGGCGCCGGCGTGGCCCCGCTCGGCCGCCTTGCGATACCAGGTCACCGCTTCGGCGTCGTCGCGCGGCGCGCCCTGCCCGGTCGCGCAGCGCGCTGCCAGCGCATACTGCGCGCCGGCGTTGTCCTGCAACGCAGCCTTGCGGTACCACTTCACCGCCGTGACCGAATCCCGGGCGACCCCCTGGCCCGCGTCGTAGAGCAGGCCGAGGTTGTATTGCGCGCCGCTGTTGTTCTGCAGCGCGGCCAGATAGAACCAGCGATGGGCCTCGGCGTAGTCCTGCGTCACCCCGCGCCCGCTGCCGTACATCACGCCGAGCGCGTGCTGCGCGCCGGCATATCCCTGCAGCGCCGCCGCCTCGTACCAGCGCAGCGCCGCCGCGTCGTCCTGCGCCACGCCGCGGCCGGTGTCGTAGAGGAAGCCCAGGTTGTACTGGGCGCTGGCGTCGCCGCCCTCGGCGGCCGTCCGGAACATCTCCAGCGCAGCCGCGAAGTTGCCGCGCCCGTAGGCTGCCACTGCATCCGAGTACGCATCTGTCATCCTTGGCCGTCCCTGGTTGCCGGTCGTCGCGTGTCCTGCGTCGTCGCCGCACAGTTTACCGTCCGCGGCCCGGCAGCCCGTCGCCATTTGTCGGCGCCTCCGGGGAGCATCGTCGTCTGCGGCTGGCAGGGGACCGGAGCCGCCATTGCCGGCGCGCAGAGGATGGACGGGGTGCTGCCGACGGCTCGGCGTGAAGCGGTGACTGCGGCCCCCTTCGACGAGGCGAGCTTCGACGACGGGCAATGGACGAAGGGATCCGCGCGGTCGCCCGGCGAATCCCTTCGTGTGCTGCGTGGACCGCGCGCCCGCTCGGCGCGTTTCGCGGGCGGCGGTTCCCCGCTTCCTGCGCTCGGCACTAGTCGCGGTGCCGCGGCTTCTCGGTGCTGCGGCAGAGGCGGCGGGCGTTGCCTACCACGATGATCGCCGACGCCTGGCCGGCCGCCGTCGCCTGCACGCGGCACGGGACCGAGTCGAGCGTCGCGTTGAGCTGCCACTGGAGGGACGGCGTGCCCTTGCTGCCACCCTCGGACTCGCCATCGTCGTCGTCGTCATCGCCACCCTCGGCGTCATCGGCGGCGCTCGATGCCGGTGCCGGCGCCGCGTCGGCCTTGCTGCCGACCGTGGTCGTGCCCAGCGTCCTGGCGGTATCGGCGTCGATCACCGTCACCGTCGTTCCGGCGGGAAGCTTCGCCTGGCCCTTGATGCGCAGCCGCGACTCGCTCCAGCGGGCTTCGCCGATGCGCAGCGATCCGGACGCGGGAGGCGGGGTGGTACCGGTCGCGCTCACCGTGATCGTGAACACCTCGACGTCGGACAGGTCACCGTCGCTCACCGCGATCGACACGTTCGGGAAGCTGCCGACCTGCGCCGCCGTCGGCGTGAAGCTGAACGTGGCGGCGCCGCTGCCGTTGGGGACAAGTGTCGCGCCCGCGGGCAGCGTGGTGCTGCCGAACGACAGCGGATCGCCATCGGGATCGCTGGCGGTCAGCGCGATGGTCAGCGCCTGGCCGACGACGGCGGTCCGGTTGCCGATCGGGCTCGGCGCGAGCACTGGCGGCCGGTTGGTGTTGCCGACGGTGATCGTGAACGTTTCCGAGGCGGTCGCAGTCCCGTCGCTGACGGAGATCGTGACGGGATACGTGCCGGCCTGCGTGTAGCCGGGCTTCCACTTGAACGCACCGCCGGGCGACAGCGTGGCACCGGTGGGCAGCGTGGCCGACGAGAACGCCAGCGCGTTGCCGTCGGGATCGCTTGCCGTCGCGGTGAACTCGAGCAGCTGCCCTTCGTCGACGGTGCGGGCTCCGATCGGTGCCAGCACCGGCGGCTGGTTGACGCCGCCGACGGTGATCGTGAACGTCTCGGATGCCGACTGCGGCGGAACGCCGTTGTCGGTGACCGTGATCGTCATGCTGGACGGGCCGGTCTGGCCCGCCGTCGGCGTCCAGCTCAACGCGCCGGCCGGTGTCAGCGCGGCACCGGCGGGCAGGTTGCCGGCGGAGAACGCCAGCACGTTGCCTTCCGGATCGGTCGCCGTCGCCTGGAGCGCGAACATGCTGCCGACGCTGGCGGTGCGGGCGCCGATCGGGGCGAGCACCGGCGGCTGGTTGCCGTCGGCGACCGTGATCGTGAATTTCGCCGTCGCGCCCTGCGGCGGCGTGCCCTTGTCGGTCACGGTGATCGTCACGTCGGGATAGGCGCCGGCCTGGGTCGGCCCCGGCGTCCACGCGAACGTCGCCGTTCCGTTGTTGTTGTCGGTGACCGTGGCCCCCGTCGGCAGGTTCGAGCCGGCGATGACGAGAGCGTCGCCGTCAGGATCGGTCGCGGTGATCGGGAGGGTCTTCGCCACGCCCTTGGCCGCCGACTGCGAGGCCGCCAGCGCGCCGAGGACCGGCGGCCGGTTGACGTTGCCGACGGTTATCGTGACGATCTCGAAGTCGCTCTGCGGCGGCGTGCCGTTGTCGGTGACGGTGACGGTCACGTTGTAGTTGCCGGCCTGCGCGAACGTCGGCGTCCAGGCGAACACGCCGCCGGACGACAGCGTGGCGCCGGCGGGCAGCCCGCCTGCCGAGAACGCGAGTGCGTTGCCGTCGGGGTCGGTCGCGGTCGCGGTGAAGCCAAGCGACTGTCCTTCGCTCACCGACTTCGCGCCGATCGCGGCCAGCACCGGCGGCTGGTTCGCCGCGGCGGTCGCGGGATCGAGCAGGTTGCCGGTGATGGCGGGCGGGCTCTGATTGGAGGCGGCCGGCGCGAGCGTGAACATGTCGTAGAGCGTGTTGTGCGCGCCTGCGGTCCAGCCCGGCTGCGCGCTCGCGGTGATCTCCGCGAGGTTGGTCGCGCCGCCCGGATCGGCATCGGAATTCATGGTCTCGATGGCCTGGTATGCGGCTTTGACGGCGAGGCCGTTGTTGTGCTGCGCCGCCCAGTCCTTGCCGTACGCGTTGAGGTTGGTGCCGCCGCCCGAGGAGTGGCACAGGTTGCACGACGCCTTGGTGCCGGTCGTCGAGGCCGGATAGGTTGAATTGAAGCCGCCGTTGCCGGTGAGGTAGGCGCCGACGGCCATGGCCGGTGCAGATCCGAAGAGGAGGGAAAGGACTGCCACGATCCATGCTGCTGCGATTCGATTCATCATCTGATGCGTACTCCTGTGTCTGTTGCGGGACAGGCCGGGCAACCGGCGCGGCACGCGGGACCCGCCCGCATCGCCTTTCACGCCGTTGCGCCCGGCCGGTGGTTCCGTGACGGAACCCTTGTCGACCATGAGCCACGCGCCGCAGCAATTCCTCCGCCCGACGCGCCACCCACGAATCCTTTGTACATAACGAAGCTGAAAGCGGCCTGAACGGATCTCCGGGCCGGAAGTCCTGTCGCCACGTCCGGCGCCGGACTCGCGGCCGTCCGTCGGTGCCGCGGCCATCGGCCACGACGGTGGCGAAGCGGGTACCGGCTCGCGCTCGACCCGCGCGGCGAGGGATTTTCGATTTGGGGGACAATGCGGGTCGAGCGGCGACGACGCCGCCCGCGGCACGATTCCAGAGCCAGGTGCACACTCCCGTGGAGATCCACTCCCCCGATCCCGCCTTCACCCGTTCGGCGCTCGCGCGCGCGAACTTCCGGCTGGCGTTTCGCCTCGCCGCCGGCTTCGTCGCGTTCCTGTGCCTGATCGCGCTGATGGGGTGGGGCCTCGAACTCGAGCGTTTCGGCGTGCGCCCGCGCGAATGGGTCGGGCTGCCCGGGATCCTCGTCGCGCCGTTGCTCCACGCCGGCTTCGAGCACCTGATCGCCAATTCGCCGCCGTTGCTGGTGCTCGGCACCGCGATGCTCTACCTCTATCCGACTGCCGCGCGGCGGGTGCTGCCTGCGGTCTATTTCGGTCCCGGGCTGCTGGTCTGGCTGTTCGGCGAAGGCGGCACCCACGTCGGCGCCAGCGGCCTCGTCTACGGCCTCGTCAGCTACATCTTCGTCGCCGGCCTGATGCGTCGCGACCGGCGCGCGGTGGCCGCGTCGCTGCTGGTCGCCTTCATGTACGGCGCGCTGACGTGGGGAATGTTTCCGATCCGCCGCGGCATGTCGTGGGAAACGCACCTGGCGGCCGCGCTGATCGGGCTGGCGATGGCGTTCGTCTATCGCCAGGTCGACGTGCCGCCGCGCAAGCGCTACGAATGGGAGGGCCGCGACGCCGATGGCGAGCCGGGCGGCGAGGATGGTGACGCCTCCGTCGACGCGCTCGATGCCGACGCCGCCGCGATTTCCGGCGGCGACGGGCCGCGGGCGCCGGAAGCCCCTGCGCCAACGCCGGCCACGGGGCCGGAACGCTAGCCGGACGCGGCGGCCGGCCCCGCACCGCTTGCCAGGATCGGCGGCCGCAAGCACAGTGCGCGGAGCCGGCAAAGACCGCAGGACGTACAGGGGAGAACCGAATTGAACACAGGCAAGAGTTTCGTCGCATGCGCGCTGGCAATGCTGGCGCTCGGATCCGGAAGCAGCGTGCCGCCGTCGCACGCCCAGACCGCATCCGGTTCGCCGGGGGGGCCGACGACCGCAGCCGCTGCGTCGCTATCGGAGTTCGGGATCCTTCAGGGGCGGTGGGTGCGCCCCGACGGCGGCTACGTGATCACGATCAAGGCGGTAGACGCCGCGGGCAAGCTGGACGCCGGCTACGCCAACCCGAACCCGCTGCCGTTCGCTCGCGCCGAGGCGGCGCGGGACGGGGATGCGATCAAGGTCTTCCTGGAACTGCGTGCCGGCGGCTACAACGGGTCCACGTACACGCTGACCTACGACCGCGCCAGCGACCAGCTCAGGGGCGTCTATTACCAGGCGGTCGCCAGGCAAAGCTACGACATTTATTTCGTGCGCGCCAAGTGATGCCGGCGGCAACTCGGCCGGCAACCGGACGTCGATCCCCTGCCTTATCGCATGACATGAATCGTTGGCCTTCACGTCGACCCCGGGCGCCCCGGCATCGCGCGTGCCCGGCCACGCGGCGAACTTCACGGAGGCAGCCTCCATGAGCATGAACATCGGCGTGATCGGACTCGGGGCGATGGGGGGCGGCATGGCCGCGTCGCTGCGCCGCACGGGCTACAACGTGCACGTTTGCGACGTGCGGCTCGAGGCCGCTCGCGCCTTTGCCGCCGGCGGCGGCGTGGCCTGCGCCCACCCGGCCGAGGTGGCCGTGCACTGCGAGGTGGTGGTGAGCGTGGTCGTCAACGCCGCGCAAACGGAGGCGGTGGTCTTCGGCGACAACGGTGTCGCCGCGACGATGAAACCCGGCGGCGTGTTCGTGATGTGCTCGACCGTGGATCCGAACTGGTCCGTCGCGCTCGAGTCCCGGCTCGCCGAGCGCGGCCTGCTGTACCTCGATGCGCCGATCTCCGGCGGTGCCGCGAAGGCGGCGTCGGGCGAGATGACGATGATGACCGCCGGCCGCCCCGAGGCCTACGCCAAGGCGGGCGACGCGTTGGGGGCGATGGCCGCCAACGTCTACCGGCTGGGCGACCGTGCCGGCAACGGCAGCAAGGTCAAGATCATCAACCAGTTGCTGGCCGGCGTGCACATCGCCGCGGCGGCCGAGGCGATGGCGCTGGGCCTGCGCGAGGGCGTGGACGCCGCGGCGCTGTACGAGGTCATCACCCACAGCGCCGGCAACAGCTGGATGTTCGAGAACCGGATGGCCCACGTGCTGGCAGGCGACTACACGCCGCTGTCGGCCGTCGATATCTTCGTCAAGGACCTCGGGCTGGTGCTGGACACGGCGCGCGCCACCAGGTTTCCGCTGCCGCTGTCGGCCACCGCCCACCAGATGTTCATGCAGGCCTCCAGCGCTGGGCACGGCCGCGAGGACGACTCGGCAGTGATCAAGATCTTCCCGGGGATCACGCTGCCTGCGGCCGGCTGAACATTCCTGCCGGGAACGGGCCGGTCCGCATCGGGCCGCGCCCGGACCCTCCGGTCGGGATCGCGCGACGCGGTACGACGCAGTTGCACCCCCGGCCCGAAATGCTCGGCCCGACAATGCGCATTGCAACGGAACCGACGCGAAGCAGTCTGTCGCGTCGTTGCGTCGTCGTCTACTTCTGACGCGCTTTCCGCGCCGCGTATTTTGCGTCGCGCGCCGCCTTCTGATCCTGCTCGAGCGCCGCCTGAGCGATCTCTCGAGCGACTCTGCCGGCTTCCTTGCGCGCCCTTTCTTCGACGAGAGCCTGCGCTTGCTCGGCTTTCCGGGCGGCCTGCTGGGCGTCCCTCAGCTTGGCGGCGGCCACGCTCGCCTCCCTGCGCTCGGCGGCACGTATCCGGCGCGTTTCCGCCAATTCGATTCGCGCGGCCTGCCGTTCGTCCGACTGCGGGCTGCTCGCCTGTGCCGCTGCGCGCAAGTTCTCCAGCTGTGCCTGCTTCGCCTTGGCCGCCGTCTGGAGGCGTTCCATGAAACCGGGTTCCTTGCGGGGCATGTCTTCTGGCTTTCTTCAGGAGTATTCGTATCGCGGGCATTGCCCGCGTGCTTTCGAGATTGTAGTGGATAAGAGTGACCTTCGGGGAGCAAGGGTTCGCGGCCGCGGCAGGATGGGCGGGGCCACCGCCACGAATGGCTCGATCCGGCCCGACCGTCGCCGGCGAGCGGCTGCCGTCGACGAAGCCCCTGAAGGCGAGCCCCTGCTATCCTTCGCCGATCCCGACGTCGGCGTCGCCGTCGGTCGCCCGCTGTCGCTCGGCGATGAGCGCTGCCATTGCGCCCACGCTGTTGCAGGCAAACATGTCCCCCGGTGAAAGCCTTGCGTCGAAGTCCCTCAGCACCCGCGAGATCACGGAGAACGCCTGCAACGAGTCGCCACCCAGGTCGGAATCATGTGGCCGGGAAGGGTTTGCGCCAATGCCGCCCGCAGTTCGGCCGAGGACGGCGCGGTCTCGCCCTGCGCGACGAGATAGGCCACCAGCCGCGTGTCGCCAGCCGGCTCGCCCAGTGCCACGACCACCGCTTCGCTGATCGCGCTCAGGTTCAGCAGGTGCATCTCGACTTCGGCGGGCTGCACGCGAAAGCCGCGCACCTTCGCCTGGAAGTCGCGGCGGCCAAACACCTCCAGCTGCCCGTCGTGCCCGATGCGTCCGACATCGCCGGTGAAGTAGATTCGCCTGTCGCTGCCATCCGGATCGGGCCGCAGCACGGCCGCAGTGAGCTTCGGCTTGCGCCAATAGCCGTTCATCGTGTAGCGCGTGCGGACGGCAATCTCGCCGCTTTCTCCCGGCGCCGCCCAGCGGCCATCCTCGGAGACGATCAGGATTTCCTTGTCGATTTCGGCGTAGCCCGCGGCAACGCGCCCTTCCGGCAGCGGTGTCGCGTGCACGATCTTCGTGCATGCGATGCGCCCGCATTCCGATGTCGCAAGCGAATGGAACAGCGTGCGAACGTCTCGCGGGCCCGGGCGGCATACTCCCGGGACGCGACCGCTCCCGGGGATCGCGGGCGCTACACGGGGCGATCACGGCGCCGTCGAGCCCGGGCTCGCGCCCAATTGCCCGTCGGCAAATGTCCCTGGCTATCTCCGCCATGAACTCGGCTGCGCCCCGCCAGCCCTGCTGCCGCGACGCTTGCGCCGCCGGTCGTTACGTCGTCAATCGGGCCGGCTCATCGAGAACCGTGACCTTGTCGTTCGACAGCAGGAAAGAAAACACGAACCCGCTGCCCAGGAAAATCACACCGGTGAGAAAGCAGTAGATCACCGCCCGGTCGGGGTAGTTGTCCTCCCACGACGCCATGATCAAAGGGCCGGCAATGCCTGCGCAAGCCCAGGCGGTAAGAATCGTCCCGTAGACGGCGGCGGACCTTCGCTCGCCAAAAGCGTCAAGCACGAAGGCCGGCATGATGCCGAATCCGCCGCCAAAGCACAGCAGGACGTAGCAAACGAGTGCGCAAAAGACCCATGGGTTGTGCACCGTCATCAGCACCCCGAAGACAACCATCTGGCTGGCCAGCAGGAACCGGAAACTTTCCGCGCGACCGAAGCGATCCGAAGCCATCCCCCACGCCAACCGGCCGACGCCGTTAAAAAGCGAACTCACCGCGATCAGGGTGGCGCCGTAGCCGGCGATGACCACCGGTTCGAGTTGCGGGTGCTCGCGCGCCCAGATGCCCTGCAAGAGCGAGGACTGAAAACTGATGACGGCAATGCCTGCCCCGATGTTGAAAAAGAAGGCGATCCACATGAACGCGAACTGCGCCGACAGAAGGCAAGGCCTTACGGAACCCGACGCCGCGGCGGCGGCAGGGGCGGCGCGTGGGGCATCAACCGGCGGGTTGCGAAGCACGAGGGCGGCCGGCAGCAGCACCGCGGCAAAAATCACGCTCATCCACAAGAACGCGTCCGGCAGGTTGGGGACAGGGCCGGCCAGCAGCCCAGGGGCGAGCAGCTTGCTCATGACGAAGGCACCCAGGCCAAAGCCCATGGTCACGACGCCGGTCGCGAGACCTGTTTTGTGGGGGAACCACTTTGCAACGGTCACGACCGGAGTCACGTACCCCAGCCCGATACCTATTCCGCCGACGATGCTGTAACCAACATAAAACAAGGGCATGCTTTTCATATTCAGCGCCACCCCGCCCAGCAGATAGCTCAGGCTGAACAGAATGCCGCCAGCCACCGCGAGTTTTCTGGGCCCGATTCGCGCCAGATTGAACCCCGCCAGGGGCGCCGAAGTGCCGATGCTGAATATGACAAGACCAAACGCCCATGCGGTTTCTGTATGGGACCATCTGTAGTCCGTGACCAGCAATGACTGGAAGTAACTCCATGCGTATACCGTGCCAAGGCACATCTGCACCACGACAGCCGCCGTGAGTATCACCCACCGGTTGCAATAGCTCCCCTCGGGCGTCTCCATTATTTATGCGGCTCTGGATGGGTTCCGGTCGGGTAGCGGGACAGCAGACGGGCGATCTCGCCGACCTCATCCAGGCGTGACGTCAGGAGTGCCAGTTCTTGACGGTCGGGCTCGGTTTGATCCCTCAACTCCGAAATTCCACGCGCGTAGTTCGCCAGTTGCACGAGAGGCCTGGCTGCACGGCTTAGCAGCGCGAAAGAAATCATGATGCTGAAAACAAAAAGGATCGAAACAAGGTAGACCTGCCGACCAACGGCCGTTTGAATCTTGAATGCAATCAGGCTTTCTTCCATGCCCACGTGCACGGTGCCGGAACGACCCATGAGAATGGGTCTGGATGATTCGATGAAATTGCCGAATTCGGGAATGCTTCTGCGGGATGACCCGACGATATTGTTATCAAGCGCCAGAATCTCTTCCGGTATCCCCGGGATGAATGTGTGTGCGATGATTTTTCCGTTCTCGTCCGCGACATAAATATACTCGACACCACTTATTTTTCGGAACTGCTCCAACAGCGACTGGAGTACCGAAAGATCGCGGGTGAGGATGATGTCTTCAGCAGCGTTGGCGATGGAGGTTGCGATCGCTATGTTGTTTTCCCTGTACTCGTTGGACAACTGCTTGTCGACAGTATGAATGCACAATGCAGAAGTCAAAACGGCCATCAATCCGAACAGCACTGAGATGCCGAACAGGGCGCCCCGAAAAAGTCTTAAGGATTTCATTTTGACCACTGACTCCAGTTATCCAGGGGCACGATGCTGCCCTTGACCACCGTGCTGAAATAGACGACATCAGACCCTTGGTTGCGAGCGGGCGAGAAGGAAACCGGCGAGCCAAGCCCGATATCGAAGCCATCGATGCCCCTGATGGCGCTGGCCATATCGGCACGTGCCGGGCGCGGCCCCAGTCT
Organism: Bordetella parapertussis; assembly: GCA_943331295.2. Classification (GTDB taxonomy): domain Bacteria; phylum Pseudomonadota; class Gammaproteobacteria; order Burkholderiales; family Casimicrobiaceae; genus CAIWHR01. Next base: position 33,621 of record CALQLA020000035.1, read on the forward strand.
CCGCAAGGACTCCACCAGCAGTTTGGCGTTGAGGAAGCCCTCGAGGGCCACGCTGCTGTACGGGCTCGACTGGTAGTCCTGGCCGGGCAGTTCACCGGGATAGCTCGGGTGGTGCTTGTCGATCAGGGTCCGGTATTCGCGCACGGCAGCGAGGTCCAGGCTTTGGTAACTGGGCACAACCTCCGAATTGATGAGGTTGCCCGTGTAGTCCGTGCCATCGCGGGCGCCGTCCTGAGTTAGCAGAGTGAGCAGCGTTCTGCTCCCCGCGAACGAGACATTGGCAATGGGAACGTCCACCCGCGCCTTCCTGGCGTCTCGAATGAAGCCTGCCCCTGCGGCAGAAGTGCAGATGCACACGATCGCGTCGGGGCTGGCTTTCTGCAGGATTGCCACCTGGCGCTGAAAACTTTGCGCGGATTTCGCCCCCCGTGCGTAGGTGGCCTCGGCCACTATGTCCAACTGTCGCTCGGCCAAGGCGTCACGCACGCCCACCCAGCCGCTGCGGCCATACGCGTCGGATTGGTATAGGACGGCGATCCGCGAACGCCGCACGGCGAGCAACTGCTCGACGAGTCGCGAAGTCTCCTGCCGATACGACGCGCGCAGATTGAACGCCTGCTGATCGTAGGGCGGCAGGCGCGAGGCCTCGCCGCCGCTGAACGGAAACAACAGCAGGAAATGCTGAGCCGCATACTTCTTCAGGAGCGGCAGTTGCCGTGTGATCGAAGCCGTCCCCACGTAGTTGAACAACACGAAGACCCGGTCCCGTTCAATCAAGCGCAACGTGTTCTGAACGGCGATTTCCGGGTCGTAGCCATCGTCGTAGGCGAGCACCGTGATCTTGCGGCCGTGCACGCCGCCGGAAGCATTCACCTCCATCAGATAGGCCATCGTGCCGCGGTAAAGATCGTGGCCCAGGTCGCGGGACGCGCCCGAAAAAGGCGCCGACATGCCCACGACAATTCCCTGGTCGGTCACCCCCGGGGAAGAGGCTGCCGCCGTTGCGGTCCCTGCGGCCAGCGGCTGGCCGCAAACACCCGTCAACAGGCAGGCGAGCAGAAATACCCGGCGCCCGGTTTGGGCGAGGCTGTTCGGATGAGCGTTCATACGTGGCAAGGTGGTGTCCCGGGGGCGTGGCGTAGAAATTTGAGGTGGAGCGATCCCTCGCGGGCGGCATCGGCTCCCCCGTCAAGGTTGGAGTTGCAAGGCTCCGGCCAAACCGAAGAGGGAACCGAAGGCCGACGAAAGGGCGAGCGGATGGCACCGGGTTCCTCGAGGACACAGGCGGGCACAGGATATGGAAGCCGCCATCCGGTGGGGATTATGGGGTATCGGGGGCGAGTTATCGAGCGGCTTGAGCATGACCCAGCCTGCGGTGCGAGCGGTCGTGTCCCGGGGCGTGGTGTAGAAAGCGTCCGAGGACGAGGTTGGTTCTTCCGCTCAGCTTGCTTCCTGTGATCAGGCCAAGGCCGGCGCTGCCGGTAGCCTGATCGCCGGATTCTCGCTCATTGTCGCCAGCGATTCCAGACTCATGTAGCGGCAGTAGTGTCCCAACGTTCTTAGGACAAGTGGCTGTAAGCTAATGATCGATCGGGTGAAGCGGGCAATTGAGTCTGGCCTCGATTTGAACGTCGAGGCGCAGACTCGGAGCCTTTGGCGGACTTCCGCCCAAGGCTCCCATGCATCAAGGCATGCTCGTGTTTGCGCAGGTCATGGCCCATCTGCCGCTTTCGACGTTCCGCCGCTGCGTGTCCGCGCATCGTGGCGAACACAAGGTGCAGGATTTCTCTTGCCTCGATCAGCCGTGTTACTGACCTAGACAGGGTCATTTGGTAACGAGCCTAAAAAAAGTGTGCCTCATTTACTATATCGCCAGAAACGTCCGAGGAGTTTATCGTTCAGGCTTTTATTGCTGTGTATTACCATATTTTCAAGAATCATCGCGCCTCCGCCAGTCGCAGTTTGATGCACAACCGCGATTGAACCAGGGATGAATTCGGCGCTGGTTGCACAGAGCAGGACTCGCGAAAGCCACGACTGCGGTCGAAGCGAAGTGTACCCTTGAGCGGGCATTCGATACGCCAGCAAGCGTCTGCCGATAACTCCCCGTACGTTTCATACCTCGGTTAGTCGCAACCCAAGAAGCTCACCGGACTTCGGTGGGCTCTTCGTTTGTCTTTTCAAACGACAGTTAGTAAATAACTTCCGGATGCAGACGCCGAGACACAACGGTGAACGCGATGTCCGCAATATCGCGAGCCGACCCTTTGCCGGTGGCAATGAGGCAGACTATTTCTTCGGCGGTGACGTCCGTAATGTCGTTGTCGTCCAAGATGTGCCGAGGATTGCTCCCGCATCCGCGCGATTGCTGCCTTGCCATGCTCCGCGAAGTCGTCCGCCAGCGCGCACAGGAAGTCGCCCTGTAGCCGGGGTTGCGGGACGCAACGGGCTTGCCGCCGGGGTTGCCGCCGGGGTTGCCGCTTTGACCTCTGCGCCATGCCGGCCGCAGGTTTTTGGAGTTGCCGCGTGGATTTGCCATTTGGTGTATCTGTCCTATTCAGTGATGTCGATGAGGGCGCGGACAGCCCGCAGGATCGTCCGCACCTCGCGCCGGCTTTCGGTCGCCGCCTTCGTGTACCGGCCGTGAATTGGCGGCGGTCCCGCGTTGCCGCCGTGCATCCGGCACCGACCGTGTGCCATGGCGCGGGACCGGCATGGTTGCCCCGTCGTCCGCGAATGAGCCGGATGCCAGCGGCACGTCCGGGTACACGCCGAGTGAGAGCCGCTTTTCCCTGCCCTTGAAGCGGTACTTAAGCCGCCAAGATTTTGCTTCCGCTCGGCGCAATTGCTACATCGAGTCCGCCGCCATCAAACATGCGGATCGGATTCGCCCCAGGCTTTGCATTCCGGATGGCGCTGTCGGTTAGGGGCATGGGGCAACTCGGCGCGTTGCAACTCTTATGCCCCAAATGTAGCCCGCTGTTGCCCCCTGTTGCCCCCGGCTGTCAATCGCCCACAATCGCCCTCACTGGAACCGGAATGCAGGGTTCGCCTGGAAAGAAACGGGGGAGGGGAGATACTGTTGCGCTCTTGCCGGAATCGGGCGTGGTACCCGGAGCCGGAATCGAACCGGCATGGCCTTGCGGCCGAGGGATTTTAAGTCCCGTGCGTCTACCAGTTTCGCCATCCGGGCATCGCAGCGATTTTACGCGCAATGCCGGGCCCGAGGCGACGGTGGTCCGGCGCCTGACGCAGCCGCGGCCTGCGCCCACGCTCCCCGCAGCATACGGGTTGAGCAACGCGAAACCCGGGTGGACCGTGCCCTCTCGCGCAATCCCCCGGGTTTCGCTGGCGCTCAACACCGGGCTACGGCCGCGCGTTGCGCCGTGCTATCCTCGCGTCGAACGAACGTTCTTTTCACGAACCTGCCGGATTCCCGTCGCCCGCCATGCCCGCCGCCGCCGTTGCCGCATCGCCTCCGCGCGTGCCTCCCGTCGTCTCGCCCGACCCGGCGCGCGACCCGCTGGCCGCGCTCAACGCCGGGCAGCGGATGGCCGTCCTGCACGGCACCGAAGACGGGCAGGCCGGCGTCGGAGGGCCGCTGCTCGTCATCGCCGGTGCCGGTTCCGGCAAGACCAACACGCTCGCCTACCGCGTCGCGCATCTGGTCGGACAAGGCGCCGATCCGGCGCGGATCCTGCTGCTGACGTTCTCGCGCCGCGCCGCCGCCGAACTGGAGCGCCGGTCGGGGCAGATCCTCAACCGCGTCCGCGGTGCGCCGTCGACCGATCGCCCGCCGGCGCTGCCGTGGGCCGGCACCTTCCACGGCATCGGCGCGCGCCTGCTGCGCGAGTACGCCGGGCGGATCGGCCTCTCGCCGTCGTTCACCGTGCACGACCGCACCGATTCCGAGGACCTGCTCGCCATCTCGCGCCACGCGCTGGGCCTCGGCACCGGCAAGAGCCGGTTCCCGACCAAGGCCACGTGCCTCGCGATCTATTCGCGCGCCGTCAACAGCATGGCGCCGTTGCCGGTGGTGCTCGCCGGGTCGTTCCCGTGGTGCGCGCAATGGGAGGCCGAGCTGAAATCGCTGTTCGCCGCCTACGTGGGTGCCAAGCAGGCGCAGAACGTGCTGGACTACGACGACCTGCTGCTCTACTGGGCGCACCTCGTCGCCGAGCCCGCATTTGCGCAGGAGATCGGCTGCCGCTTCGATCACGTCCTGGTCGACGAGTACCAGGACACCAACCGGCTCCAGGCGTCGATCCTGCTCGCGCTGAAGCCCGACGGCCGCGGCCTCACGGTCGTGGGCGACGACGCGCAGTCGATCTACTCGTTCCGCGCGGCGGCCGTGCGCAACATCCTCGATTTCCCTGCGCAGTTCACGCCGGCGGCGAGGGTGGTCACGCTGGAGCGCAACTACCGTTCGACGCAGCCGATACTCGACGCGTCGAACGCCGTGATCGGCCTGTCGCCGGAGCGCCACGAGAAGGCGATGTGGACGGAGCGCGCCTCGGCGGTGAAGCCGCGGCTCGTCACCGTGCGCGACGAGGCCGACCAGGCGCGGTGCGTGGCCGAGCACGTGCTCGAGACGCGCGAAACGGGGGTGGCGCTGAAGGCGCAGGCCGTGCTGTTCCGCACCGGCAGCCACAGCGCGCAGCTCGAACTGGAGCTCGCCCGCCGCAACATCCCGTTCGTCAAGTACGGCGGCCTGCGCTTCCTGGAGGCGGCGCATGTCAAGGACGTCCTGTGCGTGCTGCGCTGGGCGGAGAATCCGAAGAACCGGATGTCCGGGTTCCGTGTCGTCCAGCTCCTTCCCGGCATCGGGCCCGCCACGGCGGCGCGCTTGCAGGACGCCATGGCAGCGGCCGCCGATCCGGTCGCCGCGCTGGTCGCGTTCGACGCGCCGGCCGCGGCGCGTCCCGACTGGCAGGATTTCGTCGCGCTGATGCGCGCGCTGCAGGCGCCCGGCGCCGCATGGCCGGCCGCGATGGGCGCCGTGGTCGCGTGGTATGCGCCGCACCTCGCGCGCATCCACGACGACGCGGCGGTGCGCCAGGGCGACCTCGACCAGTTGCAGCATGTCGCGTCGACGTATCCGTCGCGCGAGCGCTTCCTCACCGAGGTGACGCTCGACCCGCCGTCGGCGACGAGCGACGAGGCGGGGGTGCCGGGCCGCGACGACGACTACCTGATCCTGTCGACGATCCACTCGGCCAAGGGCCAGGAGTGGAAGTCGGTGCACATCCTCAACGTGGTCGACGGCTGCATCCCGTCGGACCTCGGCACCGGCACGCCCGAGGAACTCGAGGAGGAGCGCCGGCTGCTGTACGTCGCGATGACGCGGGCGAAGGACGCGCTGCACCTCGTCGTGCCGCAGCGGTTCCACGTCACGCAGCAGGGCGCGCACGGCGACCGTCACGTCTATGCCGCGCGCAGCCGCTTCATTCCCGGCAAGCTCACGTCGCTGTTCGAGTGCGGCGCGTGGCCGCTGGCCGCCGCGGCGCCGGATGGCGCGCCACTCGTCGCGCGCGAGCACGCGCCGTCCGTCGACCTCGCCGCGAAGATCCGCGCCGAGTGGGGGTGACGGCCGTCGAGGCACTCCATCGCACGTCCTGTCGACGGATTGCGCAGCCGGCACGGGCTACGATTCGGCGAGCTCGGTCGTGATTTCGGTGGCGACCTGCGTCAGCAGCTTGTGCACGGGACACTTCATCGCGACCGCGAGCAGTTCCTGCCGCTCTTCCGGCGTCGGGTGAGGGCAGGGGCGCGTCAGCCGGCGACGCGGGCGCGCGGACGGTGCGCGGCGCGCACGGCCGGGGTCCGCGCCGGCGCCAGCGGCGGGCGCGCGGCGAGTCCGGCAATGATCGTGTCGACCATCGCCGGTGCGGCGCGCGCCAGGTCGTAGGCGGCCGGATTGCGGACCCACTGGTGCATCGCGCCGACCATGAACGCGTTGGTGCACTTGGCGGCGATCGGCACGTCGGTATCCGGTGGCAGCTGGCCCAGTGTCGCGGCCTGCTGCAGGAGGCGCTCGATGTGCGTCAGGCAGCCGCAGTCGGTCGAGCGCTGGCGCTCGGCGACCGACGCGAGCTCGGCGGTGAATTCGCACTTGTTGAAGATGACGTCGAACACCGCCTGCGCGCGGGCGTCCGTCGCAAGCTGGCGCAGGCCGTCGATCATCAGCGTCCGCAGCGCGCCCAGCGGGTCGGTCTGCTCGGCGTCGCCGGCCTCGGCCCGGAGCGCCTCCATCGGCAGCGTCACGCGGTCGCACAGCGCTTCGAACAGGGCCGCCTTGTCGCGGAAGTGCCAGTACACGGCACCGCGCGTGAGCCCTGCGGCCTGGGCGACCTCCGCCAGCGAGGTGTGAGCGACACCCTTGTCGCGGAACAGGCGCTCGGCCGATTCCAGCAGCGCTTCGCGGGTCGCGGCCGCTTCCTCCTTCGTGCGTCTTGCCATTTTTATGGGTCCCGATTGCGCAACCCAGACGAAATCAGGGTTGTAAACATGCATGAATGTATGTAATGTGCTCCCCGGCGTCAAGCGCGCCCAGCGCTCCTGCCCACCTCCTGCCAGGAACTCCCCATGCGTCAGTCATTTTCCCTCCTTTTCCGCGTCCTGTCGGCGCTGGGCGCCGTGGCGGTGGTGGCGGGTTGCGGCCAGCCGACCCAGGGGGGCAGTCCCAAGGCGATGCCTCCGGCCGCGGTGACCGTCGCGGTGCTTGCGCCGCAGACGCTCCCGGTCGCCTACGAATACGTCGGCCAGACCGTCGGCTCGAAGGAGGTCGAGGTCCGCGCCCGGGTGACGGGAATCCTCGAGCAGCGGCTCTACCAGGAGGGCGCGCGGGTCGCCGCCGGGCAGACGCTGTTCGTGATCGATCCGCGGCCGTTCGCCGCGCAGGCCGCGGCCGCCGACGCCGAGGTGGCGCGCGCGCAGGCGCAGCTCGCGCAGGCGCAACGCGAGGCGGCGCGCTTGAAGCCGCTGGCCGAGAAGCGCGCGGTCGGGCAAAAGGAAGCCGACGACGCGATGTCCAACGCCGAACTCGCGCAGGCGGCGCTGAAGGCGGCGCAGGCGAAGCTGACCGAGGCGAACCTGAACCTCGGCTACACGCGCGCGCTCGCCCCGATCTCGGGCCTTTCCAGCCGGGCCAACAAGTCGGAGGGCAGCCTCGTCAACGCCAACGACACGCTGCTGACGACGATCTCGCAGGTCGACCCGATCTGGGTGCCGTTCAACGTCTCCGAGAACGACCGGCTGCTGCTCGATCGCGCGGTCGCCGCGGGCCGGCTCACGCTGCCGAAGGGCAATGCGTTCGCGGTCACCGTCAAGCTGTCCGACGGCTCGACGTTCCCGCGCAAGGGCCGGATCAACTTCAGTGACTCGCGGGTCAACCCGACCACCGGCACCTACGAGATGCGCGCCGAGATCGCCAACGCCGACAGCGTGCTGAAGCCCGGCCAGTTCGTCCGCGTGAACCTCGCCGGCGCGGTGCGCAACAACGCGCTGGCGGTCCCGCAGGTCGCCGTGCTCGACGGCACGCAGGGCAAGTACGTCTATGTCGTCGGCCGCGACAAGGACGGCAAGGAGATCGCGGAGGTGCGCCCGGTGACGCTCGGCGAGTGGGTCGACGCCGCGACCGGCAACCTGTGGATCGTCGAAACGGGACTCAAGCCCGGCGACCGCGTAATCGTCGACGGTGTCGCGCGGCTGCGTCCCGGCGTGCCGGTCGCACCGGGAGCCCCGGCGGCCGGTGCCGCTGCGCCCGCCGCCAAGTCCTGACCGGGCCAGCCGACCATGTTCTCGCGTTTCTTCATCGACCGCCCGATCTTCGCGGCGGTACTGTCGGTCGTCCTCGTGCTCACCGGCCTCGCGTCGATGCGCAACCTGCCGATCGCCCAATACCCGGAGATCGCGCCGCCGGTGGTCACCGTGACGGCCGTCTATCCCGGCGCGTCGGCCGCGACGATCGAGCAGACCGTCGCGGCGCCGCTCGAGAATGCGATCAACGGCGTGCAGGGCATGCTGTACATGGACTCGAACTCGACGTCGGCGGGCTCGGTGCAGATCCAGGTCACGTTCGAGATCGGCACCAACGTCGACGAGGCGACGATCAACGTCAACAACCGCGTCAAGCAGGTGGAGCCGCGGCTGCCGCTCGAGGTGCGACGGCAGGGGGTCACGGTCGAGCGCGGCAGTTCGTCGTTCCTGCAGGTGTTCGCGTTCTACTCGCCGGACGGCAAGTTCGACGACCTCTTCACGTCGAACTACGTGACGCTCAACGTGATCGACGAGCTGAAGCGCATCCCCGGCACCACCAACGTCCAGATCTTCGGCGCCAAGGACTATGCGATGCGGGTGTGGCTGAAGCCCGACCGGCTCGCGCAGCTGAAGCTCACGCCCGGCGACGTGGCGGCCGCGATCACCGAGCAGAACGCGCAGTTCACGCCGGGCAAGATCGGGCAGGCGCCGATCGGCCGCGGCCAGGACCTCGTCTACACGATCACCGCGCGCGGCCGCCTCGCCGAGGCGAAGCAGTTCGAGGAGATCATCGTGCGCGCCAACCCCGACGGCTCGCAGGTGCGACTCGGCGACGTCGCGCGCGTCGAGCTGGGCTCGAAGGACTACGACTTCAACGGCCGCTACAACGGCAAGGCGGCCACGCTCGTCGGCATCTTCCTCGCGCCCGGCGCCAATGCGCTCGACGTGGCCAAGACGGTGCAGGCGAAGGCGGCCTCGCTCGCGACGCGCTTCCCCGAGGGCCTCTCGTACGCGATTCCCTACGACACCACGCGCTTCGTCGAGGTGTCGATCCGGGAGGTAGTGAAGACGCTGGCCGAGGCGATGCTGCTGGTGTTCCTCGTCGTGTTCCTGTTCCTGCAGAGCTGGCGCGCGGCGATCATCCCGTTCCTGGCGGTGCCCGTGTCGCTGATCGGCACCTTCACCGGGCTCTACCTGCTCGGCTACTCGATCAACACGCTGACGCTGTTCGGCATGGTGCTCGCGATCGGCATCGTCGTCGACGACGCGATCGTCGTGCTCGAGAACGTCGAGCGGATCATGCGCGAGGACCACCTGGAGCCGCGCGACGCCGCGATCCGAGCGATGAACGAGGTCACGGGACCGATCATCGCCATCGTGCTGACGCTGTGCGCGGTGTTCGTGCCGATCGCGTTCCTGGGCGGCCTGACCGGCGAGCTGTATCGACAGTTCGCGGTGACGATCGCCATCTCGGTGGTGATCTCGGGCTTCGTCGCGCTGACGCTTTCGCCGGCACTGTGCGTGCTGATGCTGTCGAAGGGGCACCGGCCGCCGGGCCGGTTCTTCACCTGGTTCAACGCGGCGTTCGCGCGGCTCACGCAGCACTACTCGGACGGCGTGATGTGGATGATCCGCCGCGCCGGCGTCGGGCTGGTGCTGTTCGCCGGCATGGTCGCGCTGACCGGGTGGCTGTGGAAGACGACGCCCGGCAGCCTCGTGCCCGACGAGGACCAGGGCTTCTACATCGGCGCGGTGATCCTGCCCGACGGCGCGTCGCTGCAGCGCACCGACAAGGTCGTGGCCGAGGTCGGCAAGGCAATCCACTCGAACCCCGCCAACCAGGACGACATCGCGTTCAGCGGCTTCGACTTCCTGGGCGGCGGGTTCCGCAACAACGTGGCGACGCTGTTCGTGACGCAGGTGCCCTGGGACAAGCGCGAGGTGACCGCAGGGCAGCTGGTCGGCGAGTTCTACGGCAAGACCGCGGGCATTAAGGAGGCGATGGTCTTCGCCGTGAATCCGCCGGCGATCTTCGGCCTCGGCACCACGGGCGGCTTCGAGTTCTACATCCAGAACCGCGGCGACGGCGGCCCGAAGCGGATGTCCGAGGTGGTGACGGCGTTCCTCGCCCGCGCCAACAGCGACCCGCAGCTCTCCGGCGCGCAGACGCTGTGGCGCGCCAACACGCCGCAGCTCGACGTCGAGGTCGACCGCGACAAGGCGAAGAAGCTCGGCGTGCCGATCGACGACGTCTACAACGCGCTCGCCGGCACGCTCGGCACCTACTACGTCAACGACTTCAACAAGTACGGCCGCACCTGGCAGGTGCTGATGTCGGCCGATCCCGCGTACCGCGGGCGGCCCGGCGACGTCGGCGGCATCTACGTCCGCTCGGCCAAGGGCGAGATGATTCCGCTCGCGTCGCTCGTCAACGTGCGCTACTCGTCGGGGCCGGACTCGCTCGAGCGCTTCAACAACCTGCCGGCGGTGAAGATCTTCGGGCAGGGCGCGCCGGGGATCAGCTCGGGCCAGGCGATCGCGCGGGTCGAGGCGATCGCGCGCGAGGTGCTGCCCAACGACTTCAGCTACGACTGGGGCGGCACGTCGTTCCAGGAGAAGAAGTCGAGCGGCGCTTCGGGCTTCGCGCTCGGCCTCGCGGTGATCATGGTGTTCCTGATCCTCGCCGCGCAGTACGAGAAGTGGTCGCTGCCGTTCTCGGTGCTGCTGGCGATGCCGTTCGGCACCTTCGGCGCGCTGGCGGCCGTCTGGCTGCGCGGACTCACCAACGACGTCTACTTCCAGATCGGCCTCGTCACGCTGCTGGGCCTTGCCGCCAAGAACGCGATCCTGATCGTCGAGTTCGCGGTGATGCGGCGCGAGGAGGGGATGTCGACGACGGCCGCGGCGATCGAGGCGGCGCGGCTGCGGTTCCGGCCGATCCTGATGACCTCGCTCGCGTTCATCCTCGGCGTGCTGCCGCTGGCGATCTCGACCGGCGCCGGCGCCGGCGCCCGCCGCAGCGTAGGCACCGGCGTGATGGGCGGGATGATGGCCGCGACCTTCCTCGCGATCTTCTTCGTGCCGCTCTTCTTCCGGCTGATCTTCGACCGCAAGCTGTCGGAGCCGCGCACGCCCGACGAGCTGCACGCCGAGATCGAGCACGCGCGCGAGCTCCGCGTGCGGCCGGCGGCGACCACGCCCGCGCATCCGCCGGTGCAGGAGGGGATGCCGCGGCCGTTCCCGCTCGCCGGGTCGCCGCCCGACGAGCCGCCGGACACTCCGCCCGCATTGCCGCCCCTGCCGGGCGAGGGAGGCAGCCGTGCGTAGGCCGCTGCGTGGACTGTTCCCCGCGCTGGTCGCGGCACTCGTGCTGGCCGGCTGCGCCGTCAACCAGCCCGCGCCGCCCGTGTCGGACCTGCCGGCGCCGACCGCCACCGCCGCGGACAACGCGCTGCTCGCGCGCTGGTGGGTCGCGTTCGACGATTCCGCGCTCACGGCGCTGGTCGACGAAGCGCTCGCGAACAACCTCGACCTCAAGGCCGCGCTGTCGCGGATCGAGCTCGCCCGCGCGCAGATCCTGCTGGCGCAGGCCAACCTGTACCCGACGGTCAACCTGAACGCGAACGCGGGCCGCTCGCGGATTTCGGGCGCCACGCCGGGCAACTCGCAGCCGGGCGTGCAGCTCGTCAGCAACGACTACCTGCTCGGCATCGACATGTCGTACGAGCTGGACATCTGGGGCAAGTACAGGAGCGGCGCGCTGGCCGCGCAGAACGACCTCGTCGCCTCCCGCTACTACCGCGAGGTGGTGCGCATCACGGTGGCCGCCGACGTCGCCGCCGCGTACTTCCGGCTGCGCGCGGCGGACGCGGAGCTCGCCCTGCTGCGCGACACGCTGGCTTCGCGCAAGGACACCGTGCAGCTGCAGCGCGACCGCTGGGACGCGGGCCTGATCGGCGACTACGACCTGCGCCAGGCCGAGGCCGAGGTGTCGTCGGTCGTCGGCAACATCGCGCGCTCGCAGCAGGCGATCGGGCTGCTCGAGTCGGCGCTGGCCGTCCTGGTGGGCCGTTCGCCGCGCGCCGTGTTCACGCCGGAGGTCGGCCGCGGCAAGCCGATCGAGCTGGCCGCCGGGGTGCCGTTCCTGCCCGAGGGCCTGCCGTCGGGCGTGCTCGAGCGTCGCCCCGACATCCGGCGCAGCGAGGCGCTGTTGGCCGCGTCGGACTTGCGCATCACCGAGGCGCGCGCCGACTATTTCCCGGCGCTGACGCTGACCGGCCTGTACGGCTCGGAGTCGGCGGCGCTCGCCGACCTGTTCAACCCGCCAGCGGCGATCTGGCGCTTCGGGCTCGCGCTGGTGCAGCCGATCATCGGCATCAAGCGCGTCGACGCCGCCGTCGACGCCGCGACGGCGCGACGCGACGCGGCGCTCGTCGACTACCAGCAGACGGTGCAGGGCGCGTTCCGCGACGTCCACGACGCGCTGGTCGTCAACCGCACGTCGCGCGAGATCCTGGCCGCCGAGTCGGCGCGCCGCGACCAGATCGCCGCGGCGCTCGACGTCGCGAACCTCCGCTACAGCGCCGGCCGCACGTCGTACCTCGAAGTGCTCGACGCGCAGCGCACGCTGCTCGTCGCCGACACCCAGCGGATCGCCGCCGCGCGCGACGCCCGGCTGTCGATCGTCGGGTTCGCGAAGGCCCTGGGCGGCGGCTGGAGCCCGGAGGTATTCGCCGCGGCGCAGTGAGCGGGCAGGGGGCGGGCGGCGGCTAGTCGCCTGCGCCCGCGGCGCCCGCATGCCGGCCCGGGGCGCTACACTCCCGATCGCGGCCGCCATCCCGGCGTTCGCGCCGACCGTCCCCGTCGCCCAGACCCGAACCGCCCGGATGCTGCCGCTGCCGCGCCCCTGCGCCGATTTCCTGTCGCGCCACCCGTGGCTCGCGTTCCTGCTGATGGGCGCGGCGTTCATCGCGTTCGGCTTCACGTCGGTCAACCTGTACGTGCTGCTCGCGGCCAACATCCGGCTCTTCATCGACTACGGGTTCATGGTGATCGAGGACGGTGCGCTGCGACAACTGGCCGAGATCATCGGGCTGCTGCTGCTCTCGGTGCTCTTCTACCTGCTGTTCGCCGGCTGCGAGCGGATCCTGGTGCGGCGGATCACCGAGCGCGCGCTGCGCGACCGGCCAGATTGAACACGAGGGGCGAGACCGCCCCGACCACGGCGCGCGGACGCCACAACGAGGAGGGTTTCATGCTTGTGATCTGGGGGCGAGGCAATTCGGTCAACGTGCAGAAGGTGCTCTGCTTCTGCGAGGAGGCGGGGCTCGCCTACGAGCGCATCGACGCCGGCGGCGCGTTTGGCGTGGTGAACGGCGCGCACTATCGCGCGCTCAATCCCAACGGACTGGTGCCGACGATCGACGACGACGGGTTCGTGCTGTGGGAATCGAATGCGATCCTGCGCTACCTGGCGGCGAAGCACGCCGCCGGCGGCCTCTGGCCCGCCGACCCGCGCGCGCGCGCGCGCGCCGACCAGTGGATGACCTGGCACGACACGACGTTCTGGCCGGCGATCCGGCCGCTGTTCTTCGGCCTCGTCCGCCTGCCGCCCGAACAGCGCGACAAGGCGGCCGAGGAAGCGTCGCGGCAGCAGGCCGCCGACGCGCTGGCGCGGCTCGACGCGCACCTGGCGACGAGCGAGTACGCGGCGGGCGGCGCGTTCTCCGTGGCCGACATCGCGCTGGGCGCCGGCGTCTGGCGCTGGATGGCGCTGCCGATCGAGCGGCCGGCGCTGCGGCACCTGCAGCGCTGGTTCGACGCGCTGGCGCAGCGACCGGCGTACCGCAAGGCGGTGATGCAGCCATTGACGTGAGCCGGCGCGCGGTTTCCGCGACGTTGCCCGGGTTGAGCGCACGCGAAACCCGGGTCGACCGTGCCCTCTCGCGCAACCCCCCGGGTTTCGCTGGCGCTCAACGCCGGGCTACGACACCGCGCCCGGCAGCGCTCAGCGCGGCTTCAGCTTGTAGAGCATCTCGCCGGCACGCGGCACGACGAGGACGCCTTCGCGCTCGCGCCCCATCCACGCGGCGACGTCGATCGTCGCCGGGTCGCGATAGCCGAGGTTGATCCGGCGGCACCGCTCGGGCGGGATCGCCGTTGCGAGCGTCACCTGGATGCGCGGCGTCTCGACGCCGGTGGCCTTGTCGTAGGTGCCGAGGCCCTTCACGTGCGTCGAGTGGGCGAGCACGCCACCGGGGTAGCCCGCGAAGCGGTCGGGCTGCGCCGTGAAGTAGTCGCGGCAGTGGTACCCGACCTCGTCCAGGATGCGGCCGTGCGTGTAGCTCACTTCGTCGATGTGCGGCGCGTAGATGATCACCTCGCCACTGTCGGCGACCACCGGCTCCATCTTGTACATGCCCTTGCCGGCGGTCCAGACGTCCTCGTACATCGCGGGCATCACCGAGAGCACCTGCCGGACCGGCGCGTCGAGCCAGACGATGTGCCTCTGCGCGGAGAGTTCGGACGCGCGCTGCCAGGCCTCCGTCGCGCTGCCGAAATAGAGGCCGGCAAGACCCGCGTGCGTGACCACGAGGGCAAGGCACGACGTCGGCACGCCGACCATCGACGCCGCGCGGTCGATCACGGCGCGCACCGGCGTGTAGCCCGAGCCGATGACCTCGAAGTTGGTGATCAGCGCACCCAGCCAATGGGTGAAGTCGATGATCTCGGCGCCGGCGATGCCGGGAAAGAAATACTTGTTGCCGCCGGAGAACCCGACGACCTCGTGCGGAAACACCGGTCCGCAGATGATGATCTGGTCGTAGTCGAAGATCCGCCGGTTGAGCGACACCGGCACCGGCTGCGCCAGGCGGCCGCCGGTGAGCGTCGCGATCTCGGCGGCCGGGATCTCGCCGATCCGCGCGAACGTCGCCGGATCGGCCCACTCGTGATTGAAGACCCGGGACGCGCCGACTTGGCCGTCGACCACCGGATGTCCGACCAGCGCGGAGAGCTGCGCGTCGGACATCGGCTGGTGGGTGCCGAGCGCCACCAGGAAGTCGAGCGCCGCGACCTTGCCGCCCAGGACCTCCTGGAACAGGCCGAACAGCAGCGGCATCGGCATCGTCCGCGTGCCGTCGGGAATGAGGAACAGCACGCGCTTGCCGTCGAGCGCGAGCGATCCGAGGCCGGCGCGGACGATGTCCCGCGTTTCGTCGGCGGTGAGAAAGCGGTCGGCGTATCCGGTTCCGATCATGACCCGAATCGTACATCCCGCGGGCGGCGTCCGATAGCCGTGGGCTCGCCGCGCGTCGCCTCGCCCGGCGCACGCGACGCTGGCGGCGGCACGGGGTAAACTCGCCGGCACGACGAGTGCCCCCGCGACGGCGGGCCGGCGCCAGCCAACGCGAAGCGAGGAATCCCATGAGCGAATCCATGACCGGCCACACCGTGGAAGTCCTGTACGGCCGCACGGGACTGCACGTTCCGCTGCCGAGCGCAGCCCGGGCGACGGTGATCAGGAAGCCCACGCTGCCGAAGCTGCCCGACGCGCCGGCGGCGGTGCGCGCGGCGCTGCTGCAGCCGGTCGGCGCGCGCCCCTATGCCGAACTGGTGCGCGGGCGGAAGAGCGCATGCATCCTGATCTGCGACATCACGCGGCCGGTGCCCAACCGGCTGTTCCTGCGGCCGCTGATCGAGGGCATGCTGGCCGCCGGCATACCGCAGGAGCGGATCACCGTGCTCGTCGCCACGGGCCTGCATCGGCCCAACGAGGGCGCGGAACTCGCCGAGGTCGTCGGCGATCCGTGGGTGTTCGAGCACGCGCGCGTCGAGAACCATTTCGCGCGCGACGACGCGGCGCACGTCGACCTCGGCGCCACGCCGGGGCGGGCGACCCCCGTCAAGCTCGACCGCAGGTTCGTCGAGGCGGACCTGCGCATCGCGACCGGCCTCGTCGAGCCGCACTTCATGGCGGGCTATTCGGGCGGGCGCAAGGTGATCGCCCCCGGCATCGCGCACGCCGACACGATCCGCACGTTCCACAGCGCGCGCTTCATGGAGGACCCGGCCGCGATCCAGTGCAACCTGGCCGGCAATCCGCTGCACGACGAGCAGCTCGCGATCGTCAGGATGCTGGGCGAGGTCTACGCGCTGAACACGGTGATCGACGAGGCGCGCGACCTCGTCCACGTCAATTTCGGCGAGGTGATCGCGAGCCACCTCGCGGCGGTCGACTTCGTCGCCGCGAGCACGCGGCTGCCCGTGGGGCGCCGTTTCTCGACGGTGGTCACCTCCGCCGCCGGCGACCCGCTCGACAAGACTTACTACCAGACGGTCAAGGGCATGGTCACGCCGCTCGACATCCTGGCGCCGGGCGGCACGCTGATCGTCGCGTCGGCGTGCTCCGAAGGCTTCGGCTCCGAGGAGTTTCGCGCCGCGCAGGGGCGGATGACGGCGCTCGGCCCCGACCGCTTCCTGCAGACGCTGCTCGCCAAGCGCCTCGCCGACGTCGACGAGTGGCAGACCGAGATGCAGCTGAAGTCGATGCGCGTCGGCCGCGTCCAGCTCTACACCACGGGGCTCGACGCGGAGGAGCGTCGCCTCACGGGCGTGGAGTCGATCGATTCGATCGGGGAGGCGATCGCGGCGTCGCTCGCGCGCGGCGCTGATACGGCGGTCGCCGTGATCCCCGAGGGCCCCTATGTCGTCCCGGTCGTCGCCTGACGTCGCGGCGATGCCATTGCCGGCGTCGCTCGCGATCCATCTCGATCTCGTCGGCGGCATTGCCGGCGACATGTTCGTCGCGGCGATGGCCGATGCGCTGCCGGCACTCGCGACGCGGATGCTGGCCGAACTTGCATTGATCCAGCCCGCTGACCTCGGCATGCCGGCGTTCCCGGTTGGCTCCAGCGGCGGCCTGCGTGCGCGCCGCTTCGCGCTGCAGCCGCGTTCCACGGCGGGGGGCGCTTCCGTCCCGCACGATCACGGCGCCCACGATCACGGCGCCCACGATGAGGATGCGCCGGACCATGACCACGGCACCGCCTACACCACGCTGCGCGGCCGGATCGCCGACTCGCGGCTGCCGGCGGGGACGCGGGCGCACGCGCTGGCGCTGCTCGACCTTCTCGCCCACGCCGAAGCCGACGTGCACGGCATCGGTATCGACGCCGTGCACTTCCACGAACTGGCCGACTGGGATTCGCTGCTCGACGTGGTCGCCGCCGGCTGCATCGCCGACGCGCTCGACGGCGCGGCGTGGACCGCGTCGGCGCTGCCGCTGGGCGGTGGCACGGTACGCACGCGCCACGGCCTGCTGCCCGTGCCCACGCCGGCCACCAGCGGGCTGCTGGTCGGCTACCCGTGGCGCGACGACGGCATCGGCGGCGAGCGCGTGACGCCGACGGGCGCCGCGATCCTGCGCCACCTCGTGCCGGCGGCCGCCTGCGGCGCGCGGCGCGGCGAAGGCCGCCTGCGTGCGGTCGGCACCGGCGCCGGGACCCGCGAGCTCGCCGGCGCGCCCAACCTCGTCCGCGCCTTCGTCGTCGAGCGCGCTGCCGCCGCGGACGCAGCGACATCGGCGGCGGATGCCGTGACGGTGATCGAATTCGACATCGACGACATGAGCGGCGAGGAAATCGCGCTGGCAGCCGACCGCCTGCGCGCCGTTCCCGGGACGATCGACGTGTCGGTCGGCATGCGGCAGGGGAAGAAGGGCCGCCCGGTCGCGGATTTCCGGCTGCTGGCGCGACCCGACGCGCAGCACGACGTCGCGTGCGCCTGCTTTACCGAGACTTCCACGCTGGGATTGCGCCTGCGCGACGAGCGGCGCCGGACGCTCGCGCGTGCCGACATGGCGCTGCCCGTCGCGGGCGCGGTGCTGCAGGTAAAGGTGGCCGAGCGCCCCGGCGGGGCGCGGACCGCCAAGGCGGCGCACGACGACGTGGCGGCCGCACCCGGCCTCGCGGCGCGGCGCGCCGCGCGCGCCGCCGCCGAGCGGCAGGCGGTGCCGGAGGAGGGCAAGTGAACGCCGTCGTCGCCGCCGATCCCGTGCTGCTGCGCCTCGTCGCGGCGGTGGACTGCCATGCCGCGCTCGCCGTCGCGGTCAGCGGCGGCGTCGATTCGATGACGCTGGCGCACGTCGTGCATCGCTTCGCGCGCGTGCCGGCGACGATGTACCACGCAACCGGGCCCGCGGTGCCGGCCGCCGCGCGCGGACGCGTCGAGGCGCATGCGGCGCGCCACGGCTGGCGGCTGGTGCTGCTCGACGCCGGCGAGCTCGCCGACGAACGCTACCGCGCCAATCCGGTCGACCGCTGCTACTACTGCAAGTCGAACCTCTACGCGCGGATCGGCGAGGCGACCGCCGACACGATCGCGTCGGGCACCAACCGGGACGACCTCGCCGATTACCGGCCGGGCCTGCGCGCGGCGGCGGAGCAGCGGGTCGTGCATCCGTACGTCGACGCCGGCATCGCCAAGGCCGACGTCTACGCGCTGGCGCGGCGGCTGGGCCTCGCCGACCTGCAGGACCTGCCGGCGCAGCCCTGCCTGTCGAGCCGGGTCGAGACGGGCATTCCGATCGCGGCCCCCGACCTAGCGTTCATCGACGGCGTCGAGAGCGCGCTTGCCGCGGCGCTCGGCGCGGCGGCCACGCTGCGCTGCCGGCTGACGCACGCGGGCGTCGTCGTCGAGCTGGATGCGGCGGCGGATGCGGCGACGGCGGCGACCGCCCGGGCCATCGCGGCCGCGGCGTGCGACGCCCAGGGGCGCCGCTTCGCCGGCGTGCGCGCCTATCGTCGCGGGGCAGCGTTCCTGCGGGTCGCCGCCGGTGACTGAGCACGTCCACGACTGGGCGCGCGCGGAGCGCACCGGCACCAGCGAGGCGGTGCTGTGCGCGCCGAAATCGCCGGCGCAGATCGACGCGATCGCGCGCCATGCGGCCGGGCTCGGCCGCAGCGTGCTGTTCACGCGGCTCGGGCCGCGCAGGCACGGACGGCTGGCGTCCGACGTTCGCGCGTCCCTTGACTACGACCCGGTCTCGCGCACTGCCGTGCTGGGCGCGCCGGTGCCGGTCGCGCAGCCGGCGCGCATCGCGATCGTCTGCGGCGGCACGTCGGACAGCCCGGTGGCGCACGAGGCCCGCCGCACGCTCGCCTTCGAGGGCGAGGACGCGACACTCTTCGTCGACGTCGGCGTGGCGGGACTGTGGCGCCTCACGGACCGGATCGACGAGATCCGCCGCCATCGCGTGGCGATCGCGATCGCCGGGATGGAGGGCGCGCTGTTCAGCGTGCTGGCGGGACTGGTCGCCTGCCCGGTGATCGCCGTCCCGCGCGCCGTCGGCTACGGCGTCGGCGCGCGCGGCAGGGTCGCGCTTCGCGCGGCGCTCGCGAGCTGCGCATCGGGGCTCGTCGTCGTCAACATCGACAACGGCTTCGGCGCGGCGCACGCGGCGTTGCGGATGCTGCGCGCCAGCGGCCGATCCGTGGACCCGTAGCCCGGGTTTCGCGTTCGCTCAACCCGGGCTACGGCCCGTGCGCCGTTCCGGCACGAGCCCGCTCGGCCGGAACATCAGGCAAAGGATGAACACCACGGCGATCAGCATCTCGCGCAGGGCCGCGTGCTGGACCGCGGTGAACGCCGGCAGCAGATGGCCGAAGAAGCGCGACGACTCGAGGATGCCGATCAGCGTGAACGCCCCCAGCACCGCGCCGCGCATGTTGCCGGTGCCGCCGATGGTGAGCGCGAGGAAGATGTAGATCGTGAACAGCGGCGCGAACACGTCGGGAGCGACGAACGACGTGTAGTGGCCATACAGCGCGCCGGCAAGCCCCGCCAGCGCGGTGCTCAGCGCGAACGTCTTCAGCTTGAAGCGCACGACGCCCTTGCCGGCGACCGCGGCGACCTCGGCGTCGTCGCGGATCGCGCGCAGCACGCGCCCGTAGGGCGATTGCGCGAGCCGCGACGCCAGCAGGTAGGCCACCCCGAGCAGCACGATCATCAGCGCGAGGAACGGCAGCGCGAAGCTGTAGCCGTAGGTCCGCGCGAACGGCGCCGGGATGCCGGAGATGCCGTCCGATCCCTTGGTGAGCCAGATCTCGTTCATGATCACCAGCCGCACGATCTCGGCGAAGCCGAGCGTGACGATCGCGAGGTAGTCGTCGCGCAGGCGCAGCGTCGCGAACGTGAGCCCGGCGCCGGCCGCCGCGCCGGCCGCCATCGCGCAGACGATGCCCGCGGCGACGGGCCAGTGCAGCCCGGTCGTCACCAGCGCCGACGTGTAGGCGCCGATGCCGAAGAAGCCGGCGATGCCGAGGTTCACCATGCCGGTGAGCCCCCACGACAGGTTGAGGCTCACCGTCATCAGCCCGTAGATGCAGGCGAAGGTGGCCATCGCGATCAGGTATTGGTCCATGGTTGCCTGTCCTTGCCGGTCAGCGGCGCTCGCCCAGGAGTCCGCGCGGCCGGAACGTCAGGAACACCAGGATCAGCGCGAACCCGACCGCCGACTTGTACGTCGCCGGCAGCGCGACCTGCGACAACTCCTCGGCGATCCCGATGACGAACGCGCCCAGCACCGCGCCGGGAATGCTGCCAAGGCCGCCGACGACCGCGGCGGCGAACACCGACAGCATGATCCGGAATCCGATCAGCGGGTCGATCGACGTGTCGATGCCGAGCAGGATGCCCGAGGCGCCGGCGAGGCCCATGCCGATGAACACGACGAGCCGCGAGATCGCCTGCGTGTCGATGCCCTTGACGCCGGCGAGCGCCGCGTTGTCGGCCGTGGCGCGGACGGCGCGTCCCAACTGCGTCCAGCGCAGCGCCGCGAACAGCACTGCCATCACCGCGAGCGACCAGGCGGCGGTCTCGATCTGCTGCGTCCCGAAGCGCAGGCCCGCGAATTCCCAGTCGCGCAGCAGCGGCACCTTGAACGTGCGCAGCGCGTTGCCGAAGCCGAAGCGCAGCGCGTTCTCGAGGAACAGCGTCACCGCCACCGAGACGATCGCGAGCGTGATCGGCGCGGCGCCCTTGATCCGGCGAAACACCAGCGCGTCGGCCGCGATGCCGGCAAGTCCCGCGGCGAGGAAGCCGGCCGGGATCACCGCCCAGACCGGCCACCCGGCGAGGACATTGAGCGACCACCCGGCGAACGCGCCAACCGCGAGGTGACCGGAGACGCCGAAGTTGGGGAAGCCAAGCACGGCGAACATCAGCGTGAAGCCGATCGCCGGCATCGCCAGCACGGCGCCCGACAGGATGCCGTTGACGACGAGTTGCGCGAGTTCGAGGAGGAGGGTCATGGACGGGGCATCGGGTTCGCGCGCTAGCCGCCGAGGAACAGCCGACGGATGTCGGGGTCGGCGGCGAGCTCGCCGGCGGCGCCCTCGCGCGCGTTTCTGCCCAGCACCAGGATGTAGGCACGATCGGAGATGTCGAGCGCCGCGAGCGCGTTCTGCTCCACCATCAGGATCGAGACGCCCGAGGCACGGATCGCGACGAGCGTGGCGAAGAGGTCCTCGGCGGCCTTCGGCGAAAGGCCCGCGGACGGTTCGTCGAGCAGCAGCAGCTTCGGCTGCGCCATCATCGCGGCCGCCACGGCGAGCGTCTGCCGCTGGCCGCCCGACAGCGTCCGCGCCGCCGCCCCCTGCTTGGCCCGCAGCACCGGGAAGCGGTCCATGATCTCCTCGATTCGCTCGGCGCGGCGCGCCGGCAGGAGATAGCCGCCGATCGCGAGGTTCTCGCGGACGCTGAGCGAAGGGAACGTGTTCTGCTCCTGCGGGACGAACGCCACGCCGCGCTGCGTGATCCGGCGCGTGGGCAGGGTGTCGATCCGGGTCCCCGCGAACGTCACGCTGCCGCGCCGTGCCTTGAGGATGCCTGCGATGACCTTGAGCAGCGTCGACTTGCCGGCGCCGTTCGGACCGATGATCGACACGATCTCCCCGGCATCGGCATGCAGCGAGATGCCCTTCAGGATCTCCTCGCTCGCCCCGTAGCCGGCCACGATGCCGTCGACGCTGATCAGTGCCACGCGCGCTTCCCGAGATAGGCTTCCTGCACCCGGGCATCCGCGGTGACCGCGGCGAACGTGCCTTCGACCAGCGTGCGGCCCTCGGCCATCACGATCACCGGATCGCACAGGTCGCGGACGAGCTCCATGTCGTGCTCGATGATCAGCACCGTCATGCCCTCGGCGGCGAGATCGCGGATGTGCCCGGCGATCACCCTGGTCAGGCTCGGATTGACGCCCGCGGCCGGTTCGTCCAGCAGGATCATCTTCGGCCGGGCCATGATCGCGCGGCCGATCTCGAGCAGCTTCTTCTGTCCTCCCGAGAGCTCCGCGGCAAGCTTGTCCGCGACGTCGGTGAGGCGCAGGCGCTCGGCAACGCGCAGCGCGTCGGCGCGCACGCGCGCCTCGACGTCGCGCGCGGCATGGCCGGGGAGGATCGCGCCGCGGACGGTCTCGCCGGGATTGCCCGGCGCGTACAGCATCAGGTTCTCCAGCACCGTGAGCCGCGGGAAGCCGCGCGCCACCTGGAAGCTGCGGACGAGCCCGGCGCCGGCACGCGCGTGCGACGGCCAGCGCGTGATGTCGCGGCCGTCGAACGTGACGCGTCCGCGATCGGCGCGGATCATGCCGGAGACGACGTTGAACAGCGTGGTCTTGCCGGCGCCGTTCGGCCCGATGAGGCCGGTTATCGTTCCCGCCGCGACGCCGAACGACACGCCGGACAGCGCGTGCAGGCCGTAGAAGGCGCGTTCGATGCCGTCGATGGCGAGGAGGTTCATGGGGTCGGCGGCACGCGGCGCCCGCGCGGCGTCGCTGCCGCGCGGGGGCCGTGCGCACGAGGGGTCAGGAAATCTCGATCGTCACGAGCTTGCCGCCCTTGGCCTGCTCGATCTTGAACTTGGCGTCGAGAATGTCGCCGTACTGGTCGAAGTCGAGGGAGCCGCTGGCGCCGTCGTAGTTGACCTTCTTGCCCTCGCCGATCAGCCTGATGCCGTCGAGCGCGTTGTCGACCACCGTGCCGCCGCCCTGGCTCACCTGCCGGATCGCGTCGCGGATCGCCGGGCCGGTCGCCTGCTTCGCCTGCGCGATCGCGAGGATCGTGACGTTGATCATGTCGTAGGCCTGCGACTCGAACGGGCCGGGCTGCGCCACGCCGATCAGCTTCGCGAACCGGGCGTAGGCGGTGCCGTTGAGCGCCGGCGACGGCGTTACCGCGTAGACGCCCTCGACCGCCTCGGCCGGGACGCTCTCCAGGAGCTTGGTGTTGACGCCGGTGCCGAAGCCGATCAGCGTGCCCTTGAAGTTCGAGCGGTAGATCTCGCGCAGCACGACGGCATTGTCGGCGACGAAGCCGCCCAGCAGGATCGTGTCGGGCTTCGCCTTCAGCGCCTTCTCGACCTCCGTGCGGAAGCTCGTCTTGGAGCCGTCGTAGATCTCGGATGCGAAGGGAATGTTCTTCGCCTTGCACATCGCCGCGACGGTGTCGATGTAGATCTGGGTGAACGGCGTCTGCGGCCCGAGGAAATAGAGGTTCTTCGTGCCCTTGTCGATCGCCAGCTTGCCGAAGCGCGCGGCCTGCGCCGTGATGTTGGGCTGCGTGCGGATCAGGAAGCCCTGGTGCGGCAGCCGCGTGATGCTGTCGGCCGAGCCGACGATCGCGCACATGGTCTGGCTTTCCCAGCACACCGGGGCGACCGCCGCGGCGACCGACGACGCCCAGGGCCCGAGGATCGCGACCGCCTTGTCGACGTCGATCAGCTTCCGCGCGGCGCGGACCGTCGCCTCCGGGTTGGTCTGGTCGTCCTCGCTGACGAGGGTGATCTGGCGGCCGATCACGCCGCCGGCGGCGTTCACCTCCTTGACGACGGCGGTCATCGCGTCGCGCATCCCGGGACCGTAGATGGAGCCCGCGCCGGTGAGCGGCGTCAGCGCGCCGATGACGATGGGCGGGCGCGCCTGCGCCAGCAGCGCGCGGGGCGCAAACAGGCCGGCGAGCGAGGCGATGCCGGCGGTCTTCAGCAGCTTGCGGCGTGAAAGCGTGTGCAGTACGGTCATGGTCTTCCTCCTGGGGAATGTTGTCGGTCGTGAACGGATGCGGCTGCGCGACGTTTCACGGGTGGTGCCGCATTTCGACCGGCTGGCGCGACCGGGCGGATGCGTGCGTGCTTGCAATGGTTCATGGCGGGCCTGCCCCGCGGCTGCGGACGGGATGGGTCCGGCGGGCACCCTCCCGCGCGAGCGTGACGCCGGCCGCGACGCGATCCCAGGTCGCGGCGGTCACGCCCGCCTTGCGGAGCAGGTGCTTCTGGATTTTTTCGTTCGGCGTGCGCGGCAGGCCGGAAACGTACTCGACGTAGCGCGGCACCGCGAAGTAGGGTGCCCGGGCATCGCAATGGGCGATCAGCGCCACGGGGTCGGGGGCGCATCCGGGCCGGAGCACGACGCTGACCTTGATCTCGTGCTCGCCGGCCTCGACGTCCGAGCGCACCGACACGGCCGCGCATTCGGCGACGTCGGGATGCGACAGCACGACCTGCTCGACCTCGTACGACGACACGTTCTCGCCGCGCACGCGCAGCGCGTCGTTCACGCGGTCGACGAAGTAGTACCAGCCCGCGGCATCGCGGCGCATGCCGTCGCCGGTGTGCCACCAGAGGTTGCGCTGCGCGCGCAGCGTGCCTTCCGGATTGGGCTCTTCGACGCTTGTCTACGGTAGAAAGGGATGGCTGACATCCCGGAAACTCTGTATCCACCTGGGTTCTTCGAGGACACAGGCGGGCACACGATATGGGAGCAACCATCCCGGTAGGGATTATGGGGTATCAGGGGCAGGTTA